>NZ_JACSLZ010000001.1:0-621558 GCF_018618395.1 Exiguobacterium sp. s149 | reverse complement strand
ACGCAAAAACACCTCCGATGCTAGCACTTTTTTTAAGTGTACCACTGCGAAGGTGTTTTT
The DNA here is from genome assembly GCF_018618395.1 of Exiguobacterium sp. s149. NCBI lineage: Bacteria > Bacillati > Bacillota > Bacilli > Caryophanales > Exiguobacterium > Exiguobacterium sp. s149. The sequence continues at coordinate 621,498 of NZ_JACSLZ010000001.1, read as the reverse complement.
ATATTGTCTCAAAAATTTAGGTTAGCCCACTCATCGACATAGATGAGGACTCGTTTTGGTATTAGCGATAACCGTTCGGGTTGCTCGATTGCCAGTTCCATGCGTCGCGGCACATGGCGCGGACGTCGTGTTTCGCTTCCCAGCCGAGCACACGTTTTGACTTCGATGGGTCGGCAAAGCACATGGCGATATCGCCCGGCCGACGTGGCGTCACTTGGTACGGGACAGTTTTTCCACTCTCGGCCTCGAAGGCCTGAACGAGGTCAAGGACGCTATAGCCGGTTCCGGTTCCTAAGTTGAACGCCTCGGCACCAGTATGATTCATGACGTAGTCCAGTGCTTTCAAATGACCTTCAGCCAAGTCGACGACGTGAATATAGTCGCGGACGCCGGTCCCGTCTGGTGTGTCATAATCATCGCCAAACACGCTCAGCTCGCTCAAACGCCCGACGGCGACTTGGGTGATATACGGCATCAAGTTGTTTGGGATGTCGAACGGGTCTTCACCGATTTGGCCCGACTCGTGGGCACCGATTGGGTTGAAGTAACGTAGGAGCGCAATGCTCCACGACGGGTCGGCGACAGCGATGTCGCGCATGATGTCTTCAATCATCAGTTTTGTCCGACCGTATGGATTCGTCGCACTGAGCGGGAATGATTCGTCAATCGGTGTCCGTTCCGGCATGCCATACACGGTTGCAGACGAGCTGAAGACGATTCGTTTCACATCGAACGCGTTCATCACTTCTAACAGGACGGTCGTCCCGACGACGTTGTTCTCGTAATAACGGAGCGGCTCGGACACCGATTCGCCGACAGCTTTCAGTCCGGCGAAGTGAATGACGGCATCAATCGTATGAGTCAAAAAGATTTGTTCGAGCAGTTCGCGGTCGAGGAGGTCACCGAGATAAAACGTGACCGATTTCCCGGTCAACGCTTCGACGCGGTCGAGCGCCTCACGACGGCTGTTTGATAAGTTGTCGAGGACGATGACGTCGTGGCCAGTTTCAAGTAACTGCAAGACAGTATGGGTACCGATATAACCGGCACCCCCTGTGACTAAAATCATGTTCATATAATTAACTCCTTCCAATAAATCCTGTACTGATTATTTTTCTGTCAAGCGTACCCGTGTTTGGCCGTTCGTGCCTTCGAATAAGCGGAGTGAGTACGTTTCACTCTCATATACCACCGCATCGTCCGTCTCAAGCACAGCTTCGCCGAGCGGACTGAAGGCTTCGCGCGTCGTTTGGGTGTTCGTCCAGTCGATAGCGTGTACCTTGTCGTCTTGAATCACGAAAAACCCACCGTTATAGAACACGTAAGCGTTCAACGCATCCGTCTCACGGCCGAACGGGGCGCCGATTGTCTCTGTGAGTGCCGCTTCGTTCATGGCGAAGAAATCAGGAATCGACTCACCGAGCCACTCGTTGTTCAAATTCGTGTTCACCCAGTCGAGTAAGGCACTATCCGTCAAATCACGCGTCGGCCAGTCGGTCGTGACGGCGTCGAGCGGGGCCCATGCTGTCGTCCCGTCCAAATTCACTTCGACGTGCTCATCTTGTTCCTTCACAACTTCGTACCGGTCGCCGATATCTCCTATGTAGGTGACCGTCGCGCCGTTCGGTTCCGAGACGAGATTGACGTTTTTTGAAGCGAGCCACACATAGTTCGTCTCCGGCTCTTGGACGACCGGTTCAGGGTCCGGCTTCGGTGTTTCCTCGACGACTTGGGCTTCTTGTTTTGGTTCTAACAAGTCCAAGACATAGGGATACCCGATATAGCCGCCTCCGATGAATAAGGCAAGGATGAACAGAATACCGATCCATTTCCCGGACTTCCGCCGTGGTCGTGCCGGTTCGATTGTCCGATGGTATTTTGCCCGTTCTGCCCGCGAAGGGACCGGGGCTTCCGGCATATACCTTGGTTTTGTGGCGGGTGGTTTCTCTTCTGGTGTTGGCGTTCTCACTACGGTCGGTTCAGGAGCGGGAATCACGGTTTGATCCATATGCGGTGCCTCATTGACCGATGTCTTGTCAACAGGTGCTGACTTTGGCACTGTCGATTCTTTATGAAATACGTCTTCGTGCATCTCTAGTAAAGACACATAGTATGGAAGGAACGTGGCATCTTTCTTCCCATCTTTAATCCATGCCGCGAAGTCGGCCGCCGATTTGGTCTCGGTCGAAAACGTTGGATTCGTTGTCCCTGTCAATTCTTCGAAGGACACGGTCAACGACTTCCCGTCCCCTAAATTTTGTTTAATCGCATCTTGCAATTTGATACGTGTCGTCGCATTCATATCTGCGTACAACTGGAGTAGGCGCTCACTAACGTGCACTATTGTCTCCTCCTTTTGTTAAGTTCTTCCTAACAAAGTTTATCAGATTTACATACCAAAAACCCCAAATTTTAAAAAATGGGTCATCAACTGTGAGGATTTTTGCTATAATGTTTTGGTATTGGCACTGTTAAATATTATCTGCGGAAATTTTCCAGTAGTGACTTTAAAAAACAGAGGAGAGAACAGACGAAGATGAAAGAAGAAACAATTTCCCTTGGAGAACTATTCTCCATTTTAAAACGGAGCAAATGGCTCATCGCAAGTTTAGCGATTATCGCGGCGCTCATCGCCTTTTTAGTGAGTTCATTCGTCATTAGTCCAACATATGAAGCATCGACGCAAGTTCTTGTCGCACCAAAACAATCTGAACAATCGATTGATTTAGGACAAGTTCAATCTTCGATCAACTTAGTAAACACATACCGGGTCATCATTCAAAGTCCAGCCATCTTAGAACAGGTACAGGAAAATGTAATTGGTGCCCCTGATAATATTGCAAACTTAATCACGGTCAACAGTGAACAAAACTCACAAGTCATCAACATTAAAGTTCAACATACGAACCCGGTGCTCGCCACCGATATCGCCAACGAGATCAGCGATGTCTTCTCGACAGAAGTACCAGAATTGATGAGCGTCGACAATGTCAAAGTTCTCTCGAACGCATCGGTCCCGATGTTCCCGGTTAGCCCGAATATCTTATTGAACACGGCCATTGCGGCAGTTCTTGGGATGATGATTGGCGTGGCTATGGCATTCCTGAGAGTAGTGCTCGATCGTCGAATTAAAACAGAACAAGATGTCGAAACGATTTTGGAACTTCCGGTTCTCGGATCGATTCCTGTCATCGATAAAGGCGAAATGCGTCAACAACGTCAAGCTAACGTGAAAGGTGAACGAGTCCATGTTTAAGTTCGGTAGAAAAAAACAGAAGCATACCCAATACGATAAGTCAGGTCGTGAGCTGATTACAGTGTTGAAACCGAAGTCGCCAATCTCGGAGCAGTATCGGACGATCCGCACGAACTTAGAGTTCACGGCAGTCGATGACGAGTTGCAGACGATGGTCATTACATCAGCCTCGTCCGGCGAAGGGAAATCGACGACTTCATCCAACCTCGCGGTGGTATATGCCCAACAAGGAAAACGAGTGTTGCTCGTCGACTGTGACATGCGTCGTCCGACGGCTCACTTCACATTCCGTTTGTCAAACGGGATTGGTCTATCAACAGTATTGGCCAAAAAAACGACGGTCGATAAAGCGACGCACACGACACAAATCGAGAACTTAGATTTGATTGCGGCAGGACCGATCCCACCAAACCCATCAGAGCTATTGTCGTCGAAGATGATGGATCGTGTGCTAGAAGAATTAAAAGCAAACTATGACGTCATCATTTTAGATGCACCACCAATGATGCAAGTGGCAGATACGCGCCTCTTGGCACGCAAAGTCGACGGCGTCGTCCTCGTTGTCGGTTGTGATAAGTCGGACCGCCAAATGGTCGTCAAAGCAAAAGAACAACTCATTTTGGCTGATGCACATATCCTCGGCGTCGTCTTGAACAAGCGCGAACCACAAGGTAGCGACGATCATTATTACTATTACGCATACGAATAAGAAGGAGAGCACGCTATGATTGATATCCATTGTCACTTATTACCGGCCGTCGATGACGGTCCGGAAACAGTCGAACAAGCGGTCGAAATGGCGAAGCGCGCAGTAAGTGAAGGGGTGACTGCAATCGTGGTCACCCCCCATGCGTTTCAGCCGCAGTTTGATACAAGTCAGCTTGATGTCGCAAGTGCTGTGACAAAACTACAAAACGTACTCAGACAAGAAAACATTAATCTCGATTTGTATCCGGGACAAGAGATTCGGATCTTCGGTGACCTCGTTGAATCGTTAGAGCAAGGAGAAGCACTATCACTTGCCGGATCTCGTTACGTGCTCGTTGAGTTCCCGAGTGACACGGTACCAGCTTATGCGGAACAGCTCTTCTTTGGCCTTCAAACGGAAGGGTATACACCGATTATCGCTCATCCAGAACGGAATAAAGAATTCGCAACGAACCCGCAACGACTGATGGATTTTGTATCGTCTGGGGCGCTGTCACAAATTACAACGAGCAGCTTGACCGGAGCATTCGGAAATAACGTCAAAGACCTCGCATTCGCGTTCCTTCGTAACGGTTTGAGCCATTTGATCGCATCGGATGCGCATAGCACGGGGCGCCGAACGTTTTATTGGACAGAAGTTGAAAAGGTCGTAGGCGATGAACTTGGCGCAGACAAATGGGAGAATTATGTCATCAATGCAGAAGCAGTCATCAAGGATGATTTTGTATTCATCGATCCGCCGACATTGCCTACGAAGAATTGGCGAGGCAAATGGAAAAAGTGAATTGTTCTGGATTTAACTTAAATTCATTGACTTAATAATTTGTAAATAGGCTATTTGTCGACAATTGTCGAACGATTTTAGGTTTATTTTACTCCTCGTATGTTTTTATATTAGGTCTAAAGTGATAATCTTAATTTATAATTTTGAAAAAATGTAAGTTAAATCCTTTTTTCTGTTAATCAGACAGATAATATATATTTATCCAAAGAGGAGTGTAGAAGATGACAACAAAACGAGTAAAAAAAGCCGTAATTCCAGCAGCCGGTTTAGGCACACGTTTTTTACCGGCAACAAAAGCGATGCCGAAAGAAATGTTACCAATCGTTGATAAGCCGACGATTCAATACATTATTGAAGAGGCCGTAGAGTCTGGAATTGAAGACATCTTGATTGTGACAGGTAAAGGGAAGCGAGCGATTGAAGATCATTTCGATTCGGTTCCAGAGCTAGAGCAAACATTGATTGAAAAAGGGAAATCTGAATTTTTGAAACTTGTTGAAGAGACAACGAATATCAATATTCATTTTATCCGTCAGTCAAAACCGATGGGACTTGGACATGCCGTTTTGCAGGCGAAAGCATTTGTAGGGAATGAGCCATTCGTAGTTATGCTCGGAGACGATATTGTTCAGGCTACAGTTCCTTGTACACGTCAATTGATTGAACAATATGAGATTACAAATAGCTCAATCATTGGTGTTCAACCAGTTTCAGATGAAGAGACAGAACGTTATGGAATTGTTGATTTAAGTTCAAGTGTTTCTGAAACGTTACACAAAGTAAAGTCTTTTGTAGAAAAACCATCCCTAGGAACGGCCCCTTCAAATTTAGCGATTTTAGGTCGATATTTGTTTACGCCTGAAATTTTCAAGTATCTTGAAACACAAGAAGTTGGTACAGGTGGGGAGATTCAATTAACTGATGCAATAACAAGATTGAATGAAATGCAAAGAGTATTTGCATTTGAATTTAGTGGTAAGCGTTACGATGTAGGGGAGAAATTGGGCTTTATTAAAACAACACTCGAATTTGCACTAGCAAGAAAGGATTTATCAGATGATGTAAGAAAAATAATGATAGAGTTATTGGAAGAAGAATCTGTAAAAAATTGAATTTTAAGGAGGCTATAAAAGTGAATGAAATTGGTTCAAATGAAGAAATTGCAACTACTGTTTTAGATTTAAAATCAGAAGAGATGATATCCACCAGCGTTGTCGATGTTGGCGAATACAATCGATATTTATCAGAAGGATCGAAATTTTACCGTTTGAATAAAAGAATGTTCGATATAATCTGTGCTTTAAGTGGACTAATTATATTAGCACCTCTCTTTTTGATTACCGCTGTATTAATTAAATTGGAAGATATTCATTCTCCTGTATTTTTTAGTCAAGAAAGAGTAGGGAAAAATGAAAAAAGATTCCGTATGTATAAATTCCGATCGATGGTAACAGATGCTGAAGTTTTACTGAATGATTTACTGCATCTAAATGAAGCTGAAGGTGCAATGTTCAAAATTAAGGGAGATCCAAGGGTTACAAAAATCGGAAAATTTATTCGTGCAACAAGCATTGATGAGTTACCTCAGTTATTAAATGTTTTAAAAGGCGATATGTCTCTTGTCGGTCCACGCCCTCCTCTTGTTAAAGAAGTAGAAGTTTATACAGAGTATGAAAAACAAAGATTAATTGTTATTCCTGGGTGTACAGGATTATGGCAAGCTACTGAAAGAAATAATGTAGGTTTTAAAGGAATGGTAAAACTTGATTTGTTATATATTCAAAAAAAATCTTTAATTTTCGATGTTGTAATAATTTTCAAAACTATTTTGTCTCTAGTTTTTAAGCGAGCCTATTAATAGAGGTGACAAATGTATTATTCAATTAGTTTGAAAAACTATATATATGCAAGTTTCTTTAGTTTAATTTCTTTGGTTCTTTTATTAGTGTCAGGAAAAATTGTTGGAGAGCACTTTTATTACGATAGTATAACATTGAAAGAATTTTTAAATGTTCCAATTAAAGACAACTTTGCGATAATAACTGAGAGTTCTTATGCAGCAACTGCTTTTGTTTATCAACTCGTTGGAATAGATGGTTCCATTTCTAATTTAACTCAGTTGTCTTTGAGTTGGATTATGTATCTAATCGTTATCTTTTCATATTTTAGTGGTAAAACTAGCTATATTGAGAGAATTCATTATTTTGCTTTTCTGGCTCTAATTACATTGTTTTATAGTGTTTATATTGGACAAATCTCTAAAGAAACCCTAGTCGTAGTTATGATGTGGTTAATATTTCGTAGTGGAAAAATAAACCTTCTTTTAGCTACTTTCTTAATAACAGTATATGGACTTTATATTCGAGAATATTGGTTATTAATAGGTGTGTTATTTTTAATTAACTATTTTATATTAACTAAGACAGAAAAAATAAATTTAATTAAACTATTTATTATAAATTTTTTTGGGATTTTTTTAATGTCAGTAATTCATATCATCTTATTTAATGACAATTTAACTTCTTATAGATACCAAGTTAATGAGTATAGAATGTTTACTGGAGATGTGAATACTATATTACTGAATCCATTTACTACTATCAACCCTATTCATGATGTAGGAAATTTTTTATTTGGGTTAGGTAATATATTCATACCACTTGACGGATTAAACTCGATGAATGAGTTAGTCTACTACATCTGGATAGTAATAGTTATTAGTGTGTTGTACTCAAAAGTAAAAAAAGTAGTAAATAGAAATCATCTTATTGCTCCTTTTGCTTTGTTAGTCTCTTTTGTATTTGTTCAAGCAATTTTTGAACCAGATATGGGATCTATTCTGAAACATCAAATAGGGCTCTTTCCAGTGTTTTTAAGTATATTGAGTATTGAAGAGGGATGAAGATATGGGAAAAGTGTTAATGATAACTGAAGCGTATGGTGGAGGAATTAAAACCCATTTTGATTTAATTAGCAAATATAAACAGGAGTTTTATGATTATGAGATTCTGTTTTATATTAGTGAAAAAAGACTTGAAGCTAATCAATCTAATTCATTGGTAAATTGCATTGTAAATAACGAATTAAGTAACTTTAAAAATATCTTTTCTTTCTATAAAAATTTAAAAGAGTTGAATAGAATTATAAATGAAAATCAAATAACCATTATTCATTCACATAGCACTATTGCTGGTATATTATGTAAATTTTATAAAATGATTTATGGAAGAAAGTTGAAATTTGTGTATACTCCACATGGATATTATTCACAAGGCAAACATTCCTTCATTAAAAAGCGCATAATTGTTTTAATAGAAAGATTTATTGAAAAAAAAATCAAACCATTCATGTATCTAAGGGAGAAAATATTCATGCAAGTTTAAATAAAATATCAGATTCTTCTAGTATTATATTTAATGGAACCGAAATTCCGAAGCAAGAGAGTTATAATCTCGCTAACAATGAAGTTATAACTATTGGATATTTAGCAAGAGCGGAAGAGCCTAAGAACGTTGAAAGATTTATAGAGATTGCTCATGCTTTTCGATTAAAGTATAGCAATAAGAATGTGAGATTTATTTTTGGAGGATCCGGGAAAAATATCTCTTACATTGAAGAACAGGTAAATAAAGAAAAAGAAAACAGTAATATACAATTAATGGGCATGGTGAACAAAGAAAAATTTTTTAATCAAATTGATCTTTATATGTCTACTTCAAAATATGAAGGTCTTCCTTTTTCTGTTATAGAAGCGATGTCCTATAAGAAACCTCTTTTTTTAAGTGAAATTAACGGACATATTGATTTTAGACAAAGCGAAGCTACTCAATTATTTAAGCTAAATGAAAGTGATTCAAATATTGTCGATCAAATCAATGAATTCATTTATGACGAAGATTTTCCTAAATATAAAAATGATATTTATGATGAGTTCTTGAACAGTTTTTCAGTATTAGATATGGTTTTTAAAATCAGAAAATTATACGATTCATTATAGGCCTTACTTGGAAATACACTAGTTTTCCTGTGTATATGTTTGTTTATAATCTATGTATATTAAGTGTCGATAAAAAGTGAGTGATATGCAATGGGTAAAATCGCAATTGTTATTTTTCTTAGTTCAATTCTTTCTAAAGTAATCGGTTTTTTTAGAGAAGTACTTATTGGTACTTTATATGGAGCTTCAGCTGTCACAGATGCCTTTTTTATTTCTTTGGCAATCCCCTGGACTTTATTCGGAGTTATTAGTGCAGGTTTATTGTCTGCGTATTTACCTGTTTATAGCACATTAAATGAAAAAAACAAAAATGATGCTGAAATGTTTACTTCAAATCTGATTACGATTGTAACTTTTGTTATTGTACCTGTTTTTTACATTTTAATTTTCCTATTTTCTTATGAATTAATTGGGTTATTTAGTGGGAATTTTAGCGAACAAGAAATAAGGATGGCAGTTTTATTTTTACGAATTACTTCATTTGTACTATTTTTCACAGGGATATTAGCAGTTTGGACTGGGAAATTACAGTACCATAACCTTTTTTTAATTATTCCACTTAGTGGTGTGATCCTTAATTTAATTGTGATTCTTTTCGTTTATTTAAGTAAAAGTTATTCAATACTATTTTTACCCCTTAGTATCGTAGTGGGAAACTTGTTTCAATTTATTATTGTATTGGTTTATATGAGCAAGAAAAAAAAATTGGATTTTAAATTTCATATAAATTTTAGGGACAAAAAATTAGAAGAATTCTCAATTTTGATTATACCGATTATGATTAGCGCTTCAAGTGCCCAAGTAGTTTATTTTATTGATCAGATAATAGCCTCTAAAGTAATTGTCGGAGGTATATCTTTAATTAATTACACGCAAAAAGTAAGCGAAGTTTTCTTACAATTATTTATTGTGACGTTAATCTCATTGATTTTTCCTAAATTAGCTAAAATCAGTAGTGATTATTTATTATTTAATGCTTTTTTAAGGAAATCGATTGATATAATGTCGTTTATTTGTATACCTCTAGTGATTTTTTCTACTATGAATACTGAAAGTATCATTAAAATCATATATGGTAGTGATTCGTTTTCGTTTGAGCAGCGGCAAACTATGTCCCTCTTATTATCACTTTATATATCATCATTAGTTATGATCGGATATAGAGAAGTTTTAAATAAAGCACTTTTTGCATTAAAAAATTCTAAAGTTGCAATGTATCTTTCAATATTAACTCTTATTGTTAACGTATCTCTTAGTTTATACTTATCGAACTATATAGGGATTTATGGAATTCCAATTTCGGGTTTTGTTACAAACTTTATAGCAGTTTTTGTTCTCGGTTACTATCTCAAAAGTAAGAATAATTTTGTTCTCTTGAACAAAAATAGTGTGAAATTATTTGTTAGTATACTGTTAAGTAGTATTGTTTCAACTTATATTTCTAAGCTTTTTGAAGAACTGTATTTGGCTGATAAACATCCTGCGATTTTGCTAGTCTCTAATTTAATCATATTTCTATTACTATTCTTTATTATTAATTTCCTGAATAAAAATATAAAATATGTAAAAAAAATAATTAATGAATAAATGACTGAATTATTAATTGATTTAGTCTAAGAAACTGTTACCTAACTAAATAATAAATTTTAAAAAACGAGGTAATTAGATGTTAAGAAAATACTTTCCAGAATTTATATTGAATGAAATTAAAATTTTGATTTATCGATTTAAGTATCATAACAGTTTTATTCTTTCTTCTCATATTGATAAAATTTCCTCGTTAAATGGCTATAACAAAATTTTAAGGGGGGCAGAAATTCATAGAAGTGAACTTGATAAATATTCTTATATTAACTCTAATTCAATTGTATCTAACGCTTATATTGGAAAATTTACTTCTATTGGCTCTAATTGTACAATTGGCGCACCTGAGCATCCTATCAATTTTTTGAGTACCTCTCCATTTACTTATAATGAAAGTGAGCATGAAATAAATAGAAATATGTTTGGGTATAAATCTACTTTTGAAAGTTACTCTAAAAAGACTTTTATAGGTAATGATTGCTGGATAGGTAATAATGTTGTTGTGATGCAGGGAGTAAAAATTGGTAATGGAGCTATAGTTGGAGCAGGAGCGATTGTAACTAAAGATGTGGACGAATATAGTATTGTAGCTGGAGTACCTGCAAAATATATAAGAAGTAGATTTTCTGAAGAAAAAATTAATTTTTTAAATCGTAATGGATTAAAGGATTGGTGGGATTTGGATGAAAATGAGTTAAGGAGATTACATATTTATTTTGACAAAGGCGAGGATTGGTTTAGATAGTCTGAAACAGCTAAGCTAATTCGAAATAAAATATACGGAGGTATTGTTATTGAAAAAAAAAATCTTGCACCTCTTGAATTCTGGATCTTTCTCGGGAGCAGAAAATGTTGCACTTACAATTATACAAAATACAAATAATGAAGAATATATTAGTTATTACGCTTCTCTGGATGGTAGTATCCGAGAGGTAATGAAAGAAAACCAAGTAAATTTTGTTGCTTTTCAAGAGATGAATATTAGTCAGATAACAAAGGTAATTAATCAAATTGAACCAGATGTTATACATGCGCATGACTTTACTGCAAGTATTGTAGCCTCTCTAGCAACTATAAAAATTCCGATTATCTCACACATACACAATAATGTTCCATGGTTAAAAAAGATTACTATAAATTCTTTTGTGTTTTTATTCAGTTCATTGAGATCTAAAACAGTTTTAGGTGTGTCTCCTTCAATAATAAATGAATACGTTTTTTCAAAATTAATAAAACAAAAATTTACTAATGTAGGAAATCCAATCGATAGAAAAAAAATTATACAAAAGTCAAAATCTATCTCATCTGTTAATAAAGCGTATGATTTGATTTTTATTGGTAGACTAAGTGAACAAAAAGATCCTTTTACATTTATTAAAATTGTAAAAGAGGTAAAAGAATACATTCCAAATATCTCGGTGGCTATGGTTGGAGATGGCCATCTTAAAGATGAGTGTATGAAAATAATCAATGAGTTAGGATTAAACAGTAATATTGAGATGCTGGGTTTCATATCTAACCCTTATATGGTACTAGATGAGAGTAAAATATTATGTATGACTTCGAAATGGGAAGGCTATGGCTTAGTTGCTGCAGAATCATTGGTTTTAGGGAAACCAGTAATAGCGCATCCTGTAGGGGGACTGCCTACAATTGTAAATGATTCGTGCGGACTTTTAACAAAATCAATACCTGATTATATTGAAGAGGTTGTTAAATTATTGCAGAACGATGCTTATTATAATGAAAAAGTCAATCAATCTCTAAAAAGATCAGAAGAGCTAGACAATCTTCAGACTTACATGGAAGTGATTACAACTCTATATAAAAAATATAGTAATTAAGTGAAAATATACAAGGCACATGGTATTGCATTTTTTACTAAGAGGCTTTAAGTTTAGCGTAAAACTCAGTTTTAAGAAGATTTCGCGTGTAGTTTTTCAATTATACATTTACAGGGATGTTCATTGTTTTTTGCGAATACTTTAACGACTTCAGAGTCACGTATCTCAGAGAAGTATTCCTAGAGATTTGTAAAAATATAAAAAATGTGGCTAATTTCGCTCTTTGTATCTGAATCTTTGTGTGCAATTTCATTTTTCACAAGACCGTCCATAGTGACTCTTTGTATTTGCTTTCAAGCATTGTAATAAATATTATGACTGATTTCATTAAAGAAACAGGAGTGCAAAAGTGTGCAACGGAAACGTACACAATCCTGCACTCCTATTTTGCACTACATAGTCAGGTCGAAGTGCGACTGACAGAACAGTTGGTCGAGGCCTGTTTTAACGATATGCGGATGGCCTCACACAAACACATAATCGGACGTTTCGGACAATTATCGACCAACCTTGACCACATGCCTGACAATCATAGGCTTTACGTCGACCAGATCCCGGAGAACGCAAAAGATTGGGCAAATGGGACAGGGTGTGAACGCTAGAATAAAATTGAAAGTTTTTGCTTGATACGATTTTACACTATTGCCGAAAAATCAGAACAGAACTCCGATAGATTAGTTGAGGATATTTTATTTGAAAGGCACGAGTCTGCGTGAAAGTTAGTAATTCGCATCAAGGTTCATCTACTTTCCTTATTCATTCAAGCTATCAATCAACTTACGACTTTGTTCTCTAGACACATGAAGGTAGCGCTCAGTCGTATTGATCGACTTATGTCCGAGGAGTTCGGATACACCGAGAATATTTTGACTCTTATTGTACAATGTCGTCGCAAAACTGTGACGTAACATATGGCTCGTCAGCTTCACGCCGAACTGTTCTTGCGCGATTTTCTTCAAATCATGGTTCACGAAGCCGGGTTGGACGATGCGTCCGGTTGGCATCAAGAAAATACGATTCGAGTTCCCGACGTTCGGTCGGTGCGTGACGATATACTTCTTTAATTCTGTGGTGAGTCGGGGCGTCATCGGGACATGACGTGTTTTATCCCCTTTTCCTTTTCGAACCGTCATCAACCGATCCTCGAAATTGATGTGGTCGAGTTCCAAATTCAGAATCTCACTGATTCGTAATCCGGCATCACCCCCGACGAGATAAATCGTATAGAGGGTGTAGTTGCGGGCGTGATACAACACCGTGTTCAATTGGTCGCGTGTAATGATCGTTGGTGGTTCGCTGACACCCTCCCGTGTGACGATGCGACCAAATGGATTATGTTGCAGCCACTGCTGCTCGATGGCGAACGTGAACAGCCCGCGGATGCGCATGATATAGGATTTGACCGTATTGTCGGCCATCCCGCTGAGGTGTTTCTTGTACGGGATTGCATGGTTCGTCTCGTTAATTTCTTGGATGTACACCGCACCGTACTCGGCTGCATAGAGGGCAAAGCGCAGTAACGAATTGCGCGTGCTCTTCAGCGTCGTCTCGGGTGCTTCTTTTCGTTCTCTCATGTCTGTCAAGTACATGTCAATCGCATCAGTCAGTAACACGTGTTTCATGTCAATCACTCCTTCAAGTTGATTGCCTCTTTCAGTTCCCGTTGGACGTCGGCCTTATATGCCCGCAAACGACTCGGAGAATAAAACAGCGTCTGTTCGGTCCCATCGATCAAGTGGCAGAGGAGTTCGAAATGGCGGGGCGACAGCAACAACCGCTGCTCATCGAGCCAGTCGAAGAGATTGCGCTCGGACGTCATACATTGTTCCGGGATCCGTTCGGCCGCGACCTCGTGCTTTAAATGGCGGGCGTTCTTTTGTTGGTGATTCAGGATGGCGCCCCGGATGCGCTGGAAGCAATACGTCTTGGACAGCGTGCAGCCGCGATTCAACGCTTCCCATAGTTGCGATCCTTGCGATTTGGGCACAGTCTTCCTGTTCGTTCGGGTGAATCGATAGGTGGCGGATGACGTAGTGAATCATCGGTTCCCATTCGTGGATTTGATCATCGATTTGATTCATGTGGCAATTCATTTCCGAGCGCTCTGTTGATTTTCCTAGGTTAATTCGAGTATAGTCATCGATATTCGACGATTGGTTGTTGCTGTACGTTCGCCTTCCGACTCCATTCGTTATTGTAAGCCGATATTTTAATCAAGCCCTAGGCTTACGTGTAATAAGGGCGCTATTCCATCTCGGATATCGATGAATATCCGGTGAATGTGAAACGATACGGACGAGGATAAGGGGGTTCACGAGTTTTACCGCATTCATGAACGCGTTTTTGAGTCACGTCGATAAAGTGGAGTACGGGACGACGACTACGGGAATGAACAGGTAAACGAATCGAAGTAGGTGAGCCAGTTGAGAGAAGCAACGATTGAAAACAAGAACGGCATGCGCTTGTCGGCCATTTTGTACGGATGTGCCATGACCGAGTTGACGGCACCGGACCGTGACGGGAACATGGACTCTGTCATTTTGAAGTATGCCAGTCCCGAGCAATACCTTGAGAACCCGGTCTATCTCGGTTCTGTCGTCGGACGGATTGCCGGACGGATCCGCAATGCGGAGATTGATGGTGTGGCCTTGACCCCAAGCGAGGCCCCGCATCATATCCACGGTGGAGACGACGGCATCACGTCCCGGCACTGGGACATGGACGTCGAGGAGCAGGCGATTACGTTTACTTATCTCAGTCCGGATGGGGAAGAAGGCTATCCCGGTAACGTCACGTTCAAAGTCGTCTATGAGTTGACGGACGACAACGAGCTCGTCGTCACGATGACGGCCCAGACGGACGAACGGACGTGGGTCAACTTGAACCATCACAACTACTTCAATCTCGGCGGACGGCCGACGATTCATGACCATGTGTTGACGCTGCCGGCCGAGCACGTCGCGAAGCTTGATGACGAGTCGTTGCCGACGGGCGAGTTGCTTGAGGTGGATGCGACCCCGTTCGACTTCCGTGACGGGAAGCCAATTGGTGAGGCGATTTCGTCGGAGGACGAAGCGATTGTTCAGGCTGGGGGACTGGATCACCCGTTCATCTTGAAGGACGGGGTGACCCGTTTACATGATCCGGTGAGCGGACGCGTCATGGACGTCGAGACGAACCAACCGGTCATGGTCGTATATACAGCAAACTTTCTCAGTGAAGAGACACCGGTCACGCTCGAGGGACGACAGAAGCATAGTGCAATTTGTTTAGAAGCACAGGCGTTCCCGGACGCACCGAACCATCCAGACATCGCCACATCGATTGAACTGAAACCCGAGGAGTTGTATCACTCGAGGACGGTTTATCGGTTTGGGGTGGAGTCAAAGTAAAGTATTTATGTAACCACTACGCATTATTGCGTGGTGGTTTTCTAATATAAACATTTTAGAAAGGATTACAAATTAGAATCCATGACAAATATTTTTCTGAAACCATAAATCATGCCCACCATTAACAAAAAAAGTAAAGCATACGTCTTTTCAATTCCTTATAATAACAAAGGGAAAGAAAGGGGATAAAAAGTTGCTTTCAATAAGTAAAGAACAAATCAAACATACGATTGACGAGTGGTCGGATCGCTACGCAAATGATCCGTTTATGTCCACTGATATTAGACACATCCAAGAACACTATGCGCATACACGAAGCCAAATCCTCGCGGTAGGTCAATTCAGCGCCGGAAAGTCAGCTTTACTGAACGCATTACTTGGTCATACATACTTAAAAGCCCATACGAATGAAACTACTAAAACCATCACTCGCATCTTTGCCTTGCCAGAGGGTAAAACACCTTCCTTCAAAACGGTTTCTATCCATGGAAACATCATTGAAGAAGGAGACATCGACTTTGAAAAAGTGGAAAAATATACAACTTTTCAAAAAGAGGCGGACGTGCATGAGGAAGTACAGTATTTAGATCTTTATATCGACGTTCCATTTTTAAATGAAGAACTAATTTTAGTTGATACGCCGGGAGCCAACTCAAGAACGATTGAAGCTTTTGAGACGACAGAAGATATCTTATTCGCATCCGCAGCCGTCCTTTACTTATTCCAAGCACCTCGAGGGATTGACGTGATTGACGATGAACTCATTCAACGTTTCCTCAGACAAGGAAAGCATGTCATCCTCGTCGGGACCCGTTATGACACGATTAGTGAAGCTCAATGGGAGGACGTTAAAAGCGACGTGGAAAAACGATTAGCCACCTATTGTGCGGACATCCCACCGATTTTCCCTGTCGCTTCACTTCAAGCGATGGAAGCAAAGCAATCAGCGAATGAGAAGCTTCTCGTCCAATCGGGACTCGCTGATCTTGAACGCGCCCTATCGAAATATATGGAGACGAAAGCGTATGAGAGCGCGGAGTTGAACAGCCTGCGACATGCGTTCGAGGAAGTGGCGTTGCGAATTGAGGCGTACGAGAGTATGAATCAAGTCGCCTCAGTTGAAAAGGAAAAAGAACGTCAATTACGAGAAGGAAGACTTAGACAATTGATTGCCGAAAGCTATGAACATATTGAAGCGTATGGCATCAATATGTTGTCAGAGTTGACGTTTGATACGGACGCAGCAGGCGAACAATTTTTACTTCAGCTCAAAAATATCCAAGTTCAAAAAAATAAAGAGGAGCGACAAATTCGGCGAGAGTTTCAAAAAAGAAGTATAAAATGCCTAGATCAGTCAAACTTCAAAAGGGTCATGACAGAGTATCAAACGTATCAAACCGGGTGTCTTGACTTGCTAGAGCACTGGAATAAAGAAGTTGATTCAATGTTTATGGACCATGTGAATGGACGCCGTTTAAACATTGAAGAGGAGCTGTCTCGATTTTTCCATGCGATGGAAGTATTTGATTTGGAACATAAAGTGGATTGGGATATCGCTCAAATTGAGTTAAAGCGGGATGTACAGCTGATAGAAAAACTAGATCTGATTCAAACGGTCGAAAACCGGACAGAAGAAATGAAACAATTGAAAAGCAGGCGCACTCGGTTGTTCAACTCTTCTAAGCGTACAAGTCTCAAACTTGAAGAGATGCCTGAACAACTCCAATCTAAAATTGCTCATATCGATGAGGATTTAAAGCTTGAAAAAGAATCGCTTGGAACAAAGCCTGAAGTGGAGGAGTACGTCAGTGAGAAGCGGAAATGGCTCCTCTTCAAAGAACGTACCGTACGCAGGGACTCGACTGCTCGAAATGATTGGATACAAAAGCATGAAGAGTTAAAACGAGAGCACGAAAAGACCCGTCAACAACTGATTAATCAATCTGCCAAGCAATTGAAAGAGGCTGAGGATACGCTGGCAAAGCTTGAAGAAGAGATTGTGCTTCATGAAAAGAAAATGGCCGACTACGAGGCGAATACGATTGAAGAAATTCAAGAGTTGCTTCGTTTCAGCTCTGCTGATATTCGATTTATGGATGAACAAGCTGACGATATTCATGCAACCGTTGTCGATGCGTTAGAAGACGTAAAGGAAGCGACGAGTCAAACGTTGAGACAGTTCAAATCAAATTTCAAGGCTTACGTCGATCAAGAAAAAGCGAAGGCGTTGCGTGATTTACACGTGATTCGCTAAAAGGAGAAGCTTATGCGTAAAGAATTCAATGAACAACTTGAAACCATCAGTCAACTTTTTAAAGAAGCCCATCAAACGGCCGAAGAAGCACTCGGATTGTTTCCTGATTATCAAGAAATCAAAGAATGGATTGAATTATTGCAACAACAACAACAACAGTTTTTACGACAGCGGTTTGAAATTGTCGTCGTGGGTGAGTTCTCCACAGGTAAATCGACATTCATTAACGCGTTGTTGCAGAAAGAAGTGTTGCCATCACGTGTCACTCCGACGACGGCTACCATCAATTTCATTCGTCACCTTACAGAAGGACCGGGTAACGAGTGTGCGGTCGTTCATTACTACGATGGTAAAGAAGAGGAAGTATCTTTTGACCAACTTGATCAGTACGTGACGGAGATGAGCAAGTTGCTAGACGTATCGAACGCGATTCGGCACGTTGATTTATTCATTGACTCGCCTTACCTTCAAAACGGCGTCGTTCTTGTCGACACGCCTGGGCTACAGGCGCTCAATCCAGAACATGAACGCATCACGAAAGACAAGATTCGAACGTCGCAGGCAAGTATTTTGTTGTTCAACATGGAGCAACCTGGGAAGCGGACCGAATTCGAATTTTTAAAAGACTTATCAGACTCGATTGACCGTATTTTCTTTGTGGCTAACCGGTTAGACGGTATTCCGAAAAATGAGATTGAAGAAGTGGTTCAGTCACTTGAGACGGCCTTACGACAAAACGATTATTGTCAAATTTCACGGGCTAACGTCTATCCTGTCAGCGCACTCCAAGCTTTGAAAGCACATGATACAAACGTCGAGCCGGACAAATATGCGGATTGGTCGATTGAAGATTTACGGACTGCCTCACGCTTCGAGACGTTTGAAGAAAAGTTAGAAAGCTACTTGTTTGACGGCGAACAGACGAGAGACGCGTTACAATCCCCGTTCTTTGATTTGGAACAATATTATAAACGAATGGGCGGACTGTTGACGAAAATCGAAAATGTATTGAATCAATCTGTTGATGTCGAAGAGATGGCCAAACAGTTCGAATTGCTTAAATTGCGCTATGATGTCCGTCAGACGGAATTGAGTCAACAGGTCAGAGACATCAAGAAGAAGTTCGACCAATCAATTGAAGTGAGTGTTGATCGCTTGAACTCGCAAGCACTTCACCTCGAAGAAGAATTAATTGAAACGTTAAATAATCTTGAGTGGCTTGGTGATTTAGAGGACGTTGAAGAGGATATGGAAGATTATTCGAACCAACTTGAGCAGTTGTTTAATCAATCATTACAAAAACTGACACAAACGTTGAAACGAGATATGAGCGAGTATGTCGAGCAATTTGATCTTCAGTTTACTGAAGAAGTGGCCATTTCATCGATGCCGGTCTCATTGAAAGTAAAGCATCAACAAGTTGATGAACATGTGACTTCCCAAATTGAATTGGAAGACATCGAGCAAAAGTTAGCAGGAATGGATGAAGCTTATCAACAACTGATTGAGCTAAGAAAAGTTAAAGGGACGAAGCATGAAAAGAAAATTCAATACGACATGGAGCGGAACCTTTTAGAGCAAGAACTGAAATACAACGCAGAATTGCTAGGTCAAAATCCGGCTCGTATTGGTAAAACGATTATTCGAGAACGTGTTATTTTATCGGATAAAGTACATACAGTCATGGTCGATAATCCAGAGTATAAACGCTTGGTCGAACAACAAGCCGAACTTCGTAAAGCGCTTCGAGAATTAACGTCTCGTCACCACGACAAGACAGACGGTCTTATTGAGGTAGACAGTCGGTTCGATTCAATGGAGGAGTGGCGAAAAGCGAAAGAAGAGTTGGAGAAAGAAAAGAAAAAAATCCGTTTCGAGCAAATCAAAGCTCAAAATGAAGCAGATAAAAAAATGCTCATGAAAGAAATTAGACGGTTCATTAAACAAGTTAAGAGCAACGGAAGACGACAACGAGCCGAGTTTGAAACGTTCTTTGAAGAATGTGACACCCTTAAAATCGCAAAACAAGAAATCGATTTACATTTAGAAGCTCAAGACCACTTGTTGGCGAGTTTACGTGAAGAACAAACGGCGATGGAAAACCTTATGAAAGAATCATCGGAAGAGAAAAAACGTATCCATCATCAATTAAGCCGTGTATCCACTACCCTTAACGAAGCGAAAGAGAGGTTACAAGAATGCAAGTTGAACGTACTGCTACCTTAATGAATGAATCTTTTATCGAGACGGTGGGGCAACAGCTCCAACTTTTAGAACATGAGCAAAAAGAGTTCACATCACTTCTGCACTCATTACAAGATCATACTGTTCGAGTCGGTGTGTTTGGTTCGTTCAGTGTCGGCAAGTCGGAACTATTGAACCGAGTCATCGGTATGCCGTTGTTGCCCACCCATACGAATGAATCGACGACAATTTTAACGACCATCGGTTATGGAGACGACGTCATCTTGGCTACGACAACGGAAGGGAAAGTTGAATCGGTCAACTCGGAAGATTTCCGTCACTATGTTGCCAGTGGTCAACAGAAGAATTGGTCATCCATTCACATCGCGACGCCGGAACTCGAGAATCAACCGACGCTTCAACTTGTCGATACTCCGGGACGTAATACGAAATATGCTCACCATATCAGTATGGCGGAAGAAGCTATGCTCCGATGTGATGCGGCCATTTACGTTATGTCATGGCAAGGGTTGACGGTAGAAGATATTTTATATCTAAAACAGCTCATGCCGTATCAGCCTAACTTGTACTTTGTCATCAACAAAATCGATCATTTATCCGAGGCATCGCTTCAAGAAGTGATGGAGCATACCACAAAACAACTGTCTGAAGAACTTGGGAAGCGCTACCCGATCATTGCGGTCAGTGCCAAAACAGGAGCAGGTTTGTCACAAGTGACGGACGAGTTAATCCCTGATTTAGTTTCGAATACGTTAGCTCTCAAAGAAAGTCGTTTTGTCCACGCGGTCATCCACTGGTTGGATCAAGTTATCGTCCGTTTAGAGCAAGAGTTGTACCTCCAAAAGATTAGCGCGGATGAGACAGGTGAGCAATTGCAAGAAGCGATGGAGCGGGTTCACCTTCAGCGAAACCAGTTAAATGAGCAAGTTGAAGATGAATTGGCTCAATTCCACCAATCACTTAAACGTGTCTATAAAAAGATGAAAGATAGCATTGCTCAACAGCTCGAACAGACGCAACAACAATTAGAAAAACGGTTGGTTGCTGGGCCAGATGAGACGATTGTACAAGAAGCACTTCTCGATTTGCGGCGAAATGTCCATGATATGGTGAAGCGTGAATTGGAAGGACTGTTAAGCGGTATTCGCTATACGTTACAACCGATTGAAGGGGACGTGACCGTTTCATTCAATGTCTGGTCGTTTGATGAGTTTCAGAACGCCTACGATGAGCGTCGTCAACGTTTAGTGGAAGAACATGATGCAAAATTAGCGGAGCTTGCTAATGTGGAGTCAGATTCTTCTGAAGAGGCAGTCCATGTGTTACGTGACGAACTCGCAAACTTACAAGACATGCTTCATCAGCCTTATGAACCGGTGTACGTCGTAGATGAGTCGTTTGACCCGCGTAAGATGGAGAACACCTTAAAAATAGTAGGACGGGTCGCTGATATTGGTGCAGCGGTCGCATTAGCCGTCATGACAAGTGGTGCGACTGCAGCAGCACAAGTTGGTGGTAAGGTCGCAGCGAAAGAGGTCGGTAAAGCAACAGGGAAGGCAGTTTTGAAAGAGGGCGCGAAGCAAGCGGCCGAGCAAGCAGCCAAAGAAGCGTTGAAGGCAGCGGCTCGTCAACAAGCGAAACAGACAGCAAAAGTCATCTCAACAGCAATAGTAAAAGAAACTGCGAAACGATCGACTACGAAAGATGTAACGATGTGGAAAACACTCGATCAAATTACAAGTCCTCTCGAAACCATTGCTGTTCATATCGGCAAATCGCTTGATGCCGATCGCAAACAAGAAATGCGTCTAGACTATGAGCATCAAGCCCGTTTTAACGCAGAACGTCAACAGGTCATGAGCGCATTTACGAAAAAACAAGAGCTATTGGACGATATGCTTCGCGAAGCTGGAGAAAAAGAAACGTTGACGAAAAAAATTGAGCAGAAGCGTCAACAATTGCAAGAAGAGCGTGAACGACAGCTTGAGCAGTTGAAACAAGAAGAAGTCGAAGAAATGAAAAAAGCAGAGCGCCAATACATGCAAAATCAAGTAGACGAAACCGTGAACGGTTTGATGCGGAAAGAACACGAGGCATTCGAACAATGGTTGCAATTAGAGACGTTAAACATTCAACGTGTCATGGAAGAAGAGTTGCCTCGCCATTATCGTGAAGAGTTAGGTGAGTGGGAAGAACGTCTATCAAAATTAAAAGAAGATGGAGCGGTCAGTCAAAGCGAGCGTGACGAAACACAATCAAACATTGAACGACAGATTACCTACATCGCTCAGTTAAAAGCGGAGATTTTACAAAAGTGAAATGTATGATAATGCTCGGGCAGCGAATTGATGCTGCCCGTCTTACTTCTGAATATTCGTATTGGCAAGCGTTAAGCCGTGAACCAAAGCAAGCCTTCACGTTTCAAAAAGTTAAATTGGTCGTCACCGGGGAACCGCACCTCGTTTCTGGATTATTAGGAATGCCTGTGACCGAGACAGCAGCACTTATCTCTCAAGAGGAATCGACTTTCACGTTGACTAAATTTTATGATGTTTATTATGTGACCCCTTCTGATTGGAATCATAGTTCATGGCCGACAGATCAACCTGTCAGTGTGGTCGCAGATGACCGATTAGAACTGTGGATGAAACCATTATTTGATCGTAGACAATGTCAGACCATCATAGCAAATCGAACATTGCTGCAAGGGGAAATGTGGTCATGGATTCATCAAGTCACCTTTGAGGCATTTACTTACTCAGATTTGTTACCAAAAGAAATGACATATATGAATCAAACACTACCGTCGATTGAAATGTCCTATATGAAACATGCAGGTCTGCGTATTGAAGAAGCTGCCGTTTCATATGAGCATTGGCAAACAGAGTGGTTGCAACTCGGAATGGATATGTTGAATGAGATTTGGCTCTATCAAGCGTACCCTCCTCGTGCTTACTTCAAAGAAGTCGTGAAACGATTGATTCAACTGGAACGGCTAGGGACAATCAATCTTTACGAGAGACGTGATGTGACGGAATGGTTAAACGTATTAAGAAAGTGGGGACGAGCAGATGATTCATCAGCTTGATGAAAACTGTCGGAACATCGAAGTAAACCTTTCAGAGTTTATAAGAGCGTATCGTCCTGAATGCTTCAAAGAATGGCACCAATACTGTGAAACATTGGAGCAATTATCTGTCGTCGAACGGACGAAGCGACTAGATGATATGGCGACGATTTTGTTAGATATAGTCTATCCACAAGAAGCTCTTGAAAAATGGGAGCGAATTAAACAACACATGAATGGAAGCGTATCAATCGAAACGATTGAACTTTTCTATGAGACGCTTCCAGAATGGTATGACGCAGTCGAAATGGAGGAATTAGTATGAAGAAATATCAATTGCCAGCAACCATGGCAGTAGCAGCAGGGTCCTTTGCGGCGATGATGCAGACAGCAGACTGGGTGAAGTGGGCGTTGACAGCGCTGTTCGCCATAGCGGTCTTCGCGATGGGAAGTACCGTTCTTAAAATGTTGGAGCAGTATGTAACAAGAAGACAAGAACATCAGCAATTGTTAATGGAAGAATTGAATCAATGGCAGAAAGTTTTTTCAAATCAAGCGGAACAAGTACAAACGGAAGTGGTTACTTCAATACAAAGTGTTCAAGCAGAACTCGTTGTTAGGTTTGATGAGCTATTGACATCCGATGAAAAACGACAACAGAAGAATGAACGTCGACTTCAGGAAATGCAAGAGCGTCAGGAATTTTTCCAGACAGAACAAACGAAACAATCTCAATTGAATCAAGAGCAGCTATCACAATTTGTCCAACGTCTCCTTGCTTCGTTAAATGAACAGCAGGAACAGACAGGAGATATGGGTCATCGTGTCTTATCCTCACTTAATTTGCATCAAGAGAAAACAGAACAAATCCATAAAAGTCTGCATTGTCACTTTGAAAAACAAAACACATATATGGATGACCAGTCTGATCTTGGTCAAAAATTAACACGAGCATTAAAAAATCAATACTTATTGCTTCAAGACATGAATGAGCAAATTGATACTGTGAATGACAATGTGGAGGAATCAAGCGAGGCGTTCAGTTCGTCTCAAGAAGATATGAAAGCTATGTCTAACCATTTCAATGATCGAATTGGCTTGTTCCAAGAAGCGATTTTAAAGCTGTCTGATGTTGTAGAAGAATTATTGGAATCGAGAGCTGTCGAGCGTCAGGAAGCGTTGCAAGTTCAAGAAGGTTTGATTGAAAAATTAAAGCGGTATCAGAAAGTTGACGCCTAAATATAATTAGCATTTGCAAGGTGGTAAAAAATCGAGTGAACGATGTCTTGCATAGGAGAAGAGGAGTAACATGACGACGTTTGAATTGAAAAGCATTAATGAAATCGGCGTGGACGCGCATTTTTTCATTCCGTCCTATCAACGAGGTTATCGTTGGGACGAGACCCAAATATTGAATTTGCTTGATGACTTACATGGATTTATGGAAAACTCGAGCAATGAAGATTTTTATTGTCTTCAACCCGTCGTCGTACGAAATATTGGAGAAGAGCGATTTGAAGTCATTGACGGACAACAACGATTGACGACGATTGCGATTTTATTAAGGAGTCTCAAACAACCGGCTTACCAAATCACATATGAATCACGACCGGATAGCCAAGACATGCTTGAACGAATCGATTACTATGCGACGCAGTCTGCCTCCAATGTTGACCACCATTATTTTAAAGAGGCTTATGTAACCATCCAAACTTGGATCAAAGAAAATAGTCGGAAAAACATGTCGCTTAGTATGAAGTTATTCATCACCCTCGCTGAACGAGTCAAAGTTATTTGGTATGAAGTTGATCAGTCTGCCAACGCATACGATTTATTTTTAAAATTGAACGTCGGAAAGATTCAATTGACGAGCGCAGAATTGATTAAAGCCGTCTTGCTTCAACCATGTAGTGAACATGAGCGAATCGAGCTGTCCATAGAATGGGAAGCGATGGAACGCAGGCTACAAGACGACTGGTTCTGGTATTTCTTAGAGTCTAAAAAGATGTATGAAAATCGAATCGAATGGTTATTTGACGTACTTGTGGACAATTTGGACAAGCACCATGACCGTTATTATACGTTCTACCAGGTCTTGAATCGACCAACTTTTTGGCAAGAGGTGCGTGATTTATACGCTCGTTTAAATGAATGGTATGAGGACCGCTCAATCTATCATTTCATCGGCTATTTGACGCATACTTCTAAACAAAAACAAAAGGTACCAGAACTATTAAATCTCTATCATTCGGAAAACGTTGAATCAAAGACGGACTTTATAAAGGCACTTCGGGGAATCGTCAGAAAGACTTTGCCTGAGGACCTCGATGAATTGAATGAATTTGACTATGAATCAGACAAAGATGCGATTAAACAAGTGCTGTTATTGTTTAATTTAGCTGAAGAAATGCAAACGGACCATGGATCGAGTCGGTTCCCGTTCCATTATTATAAACAAGAGAAATGGTCGCTCGAGCACATCCATGCCCAAAACACAGCTGAATTGACATCGAAAGAACAATGGGATGCCTGGTTACATGAGACAGAGCGTTTATTAGGAAACCACAAATTATATGATGACCAAAAGTTAATTCGTGAGTTACTGGCTCAAGATTATTCAAAGCGTGAATTCTTTATGTTTGTCAGCAAGTTAGAAGAGCGCATCATCAGTCGAAACGGTGAATCACTGATTTTGAATCGAGACAGATTGCATAATATAGGAAATTTGGTGCTTCTAAGCCAAAGCTTGAACTCATCATTGAGTAATCACTACTATCCAATCAAGTTTGACGCATTAAAAACGTTTGAACGAAACGGTGGCTATTTACCGGCTGCGACACGAAAAGCATTTTGGAAATATTACACGAATAAGCCGACAACTTATGAATTTTGGACGTCGGAAGACCAAGAGGCTTACGTGAATCAAATCATTCAGTCGATTCATACGTTTACCGAAGAGGAGACGCCACATGCATACGCTTAAAACGTTACTTGGTAACTATTCCATTGTGATTCCAATGATTCAACGCGATTATGCGCAAGGACGATTGAGTACTGAGGTCACAACAATCCGTAAATCGATTGTCGGGAAATTGAGAGCGGCAACAATCGATGGGACACCCGTAGACTTAGATTTTATCTATGGTGCAATCAAGGATGGCACGTTGCGGCCGTTAGATGGGCAACAGCGTCTTACGTCACTATATCTGCTTTACTGGTACATCGGTTATCGAAGAAGAGAATTTCCGGAGTATTTAAAGCGATTCACGTATGAAACACGAATCACGGCTCGAGACTTTTTTCACGCTTTAGTCGAGTTCCCGATTTTAGGTGGAGAAGCTCAGACCATTCATGAACGAATTTGCAATCAAAAATGGTTTCGGACGAACTGGTTGCTTGACCCAACAATCGCAGGCGCGCTTGTAATGTTGAACGAGCTAGAACTTGCATTTCGCGATGTCGAAACGGATTTGTTACCAGATTTGGTTAATCAAGAGCCTGACGTATCGTTTCACTTCCTTGACTTGGACAAATACGATTTAGACGAATCGCTATACATTAAAATGAATTCGCGCGGAAAACCGTTGAGCCCATTTGATAACTTTAAAGCGCAATTCGAGCAACACCTTTTTGAAAGCGATATGAAAGACGAGTGGGAAGCGTATAAGCAGAAAGTCGAGATACAATGGGGCGATTTGTTGTGGCCATATCGGGATAAGGCGTCACAAACAATCGATAATGTGTTTTTAAATATTTTTCGATACTGGACGAGCGCGATCGTACTCAAAGAGATGGACTTTGAAAGACGAGAAGAGCAGAAAGAATTTCTGGACAGCCTGACTGTTCCCTCACGGTTCACGTCAATTTATCAGTCCCCTCAAAATGTTCGCGATTTATTCTCTGTGCTCGACATGTGGACAGACAGTACTGACCTTGAGACGACATTTAAGTTTTATACGAGTCAACTTACACACATTGCGCCCGATTTATTAGACCGGTTGTTGAAAGTAGACCTGTTTAAGTTGTCTTACGATGACCAAATCGTGATTTACACCATCTTACGAATGAAACAACATGGAGTTGAGGAGCTTGACCTTGTGCGTGTGGTGCGCAACTTGGCAGAAGGTGTTCGTCAAAAGAAGCAAGGCGGGTATACTTCGAACATCCGCTTTGAGCGTCTTGGTTCCATCTATCAGGCGATTGATGCATTGATTGCAGATCATGGTTTGTTGTCGAAACGGATTGAACGGTCTATGATGTCCGTTTTTCCTACCCGTGTAGTTCAGCATGAGATTGACAAACGCCGTTACGTTGAAGCGCATGAAACGATGAAAGAAGCCCTCCATCAGCTAGAGGACCTGGATATGTTGAAAGGGATGACACATCGCGTGTTTCCTGCTTTTAAGGTGTATGGCGAGCCGTTTGTGAAACGATTCAAGGAATTGCTCGGAACACGGCCATCCCTATGGACACGAGCCATGTTAGCGATTGGAGATTATGGTTTGATTGACGGATACTCGTCTCATAGTGAGCGATACATATTCGGCGGGGAAAAATACGCCCGATTCGTATGGACACATCAACTCGTAAGTGAGAAAGAAGAGTTCAAAAAAAACTTACAGCCCGTTTTGGACACATTATTTGATTCCGTGATGAATGAAGGAAAATCAATCGAAAATTGTCTTGAGGATCTCATAAAGAATTGTACGTTGAGCGCCAACGAGTGGCGTTATTATTTTCTCAAGTATGACGGAACTTTGACGGATGAAGGTCATATGTTTACTTTCCCGGACGAAGATAACTTGATTGTCGAGCGGTTGTCGGGTTCAAGAGTCGGTAAATACTTTATCAATCCAATCTATGCGGAAATGCATCGACAGCTTGGTGATGCAGTTTATCCTTTCACAGAAGCGTTCAGTAAGTTGGAGACGGCAGACGGCGTCATACTATTCTTACAAGAAGGAAAGTGGACTGTCGAAGGAGATGTCGACCGAGAGCAGTTACACACTGAACTTTCACGATGGTCATATTTGGATCGAGTCGAACAAGGCGTGAACTTAGTAAATTGGCTTAGTCAAAAGAATCAAATTGTTACACCATAAAAAAGACGTCGTTCCTCATCATCGGATGAAGGACGATGTCTTCATTTACTTTGAAAAAGAAACAATTTCTGGGGGATGGAGTGCTCGATACGTTTTTCCACTTGTTGGACTGGGAAACATTCTAAAAACTTGCGTTTAAATATCGATGGTGTCCACGATGAAGCGAGAGTTCAAAAAATAAATGAATCATGTCGCCTTAAAGGCGACATTGGATAACGTAGCATGCGTTGGAATGTCATTTCATCCTCATGAAAAATACAAAAGTTAACAAACTAACCTATCAGTAGTGCAATGAAAAACAACAGTACGAGTCCGATGACAATTATTGTTCCGACAGCTTTAAATGCACGAGCGAATCCCATTCCTACTGCTATGCCTAAAGGGATAGCAATAACTGGCGTGAACATAAATGAACCAAAAATGGCGATAATCCAGCCGAGTGTAGGGTAACCGTCACTCTCTTCATCATATTCAGGAGCTGAGTGAGTCTCGGTTGATCGTTCGGACTGATGATTAGAAGTGGTAGGATTTAACTCATTTAAGTAGTTCTTCCGTCTTACAGGGTCTGATAAATATTCGTACGCCTCTTTGATGAGAAGGAAATGCTCAGGAAAAACTTCGTTATTAAAACGTTTGATTTGCTTGTAGTAACTTTCTTTTATTTTTTCAGTCGATGCATAAGGATTCACATTTAGTCGATCGAAATAATTCATTCTTTTCAGTTTTGCTAAAGAAATCGGTGCGGTTGAGTCAGGTGAACGATGTCTTTGGTTTTTGGACGATGATTGATGTGAGTGTCCACCTTCGATTTGTGCTCTGTATTTCTTTCGTTCTTCTGGGTCAGAGAGTACATCATAAGCTTCGCGAATCAGAATGAAGTGGTCCGGATATAGTTCATTCGAAAAAACATTAATCTGCTCGTGATACGCTTTTTTGATATTCACTTGAAGGGCGTTCTTATTGATGTTTAAACGCTCGTAATAGTTCATTTTTTTTAACTTTTCTAATGAGATGGGTGGACGTGATGATGTAGATTGATGGTCCTGGTTCTTAGATGACGACTGAGTTGATTGTTCCCGTTCAATCTGAGATGAATATCTCTTGCGTTCGATTGGATCAGACAAAACCTCGTAAGCTTCACGAATCAGAATGAAGTGGTCTGGATAAAGCTCATTCGAAAAGATTTTAATTTGTTCATAATACGATTTTTTAATGGCTTCTTGATTTGCATATGCATTGATTTTTAGACGTTCATAATAGTTTAACTTTTTTAATTCATGTAAAGGAAAAACTGACGAAGTCGTCTGTTCGGATGCAAGGACACGATCATACTGAATACGTGATAACGGATCGGTCAAGATCAGTAGAGCTTGTTTCATTTCTTTAGAAGGCTGATTTCCATTGTTTTGACCTTTGATTACATAAGCTCGTTTAATTTCATCTTTCGATGCGGTTTCTTCGACTCCTAAAAGCTCGTAATAGTTCATAGAATTCATCCTGTCTACTAAAAAGTTTTAAATTGGGTAAATAGGTATAAAAAACTTATTATTTGTAAAATGTAAGGTAAAAAATAGTTACTTTTCCTTTTATTTATACTATAAATGAAGTAGAGAACATTATAAAAGTACTAATTTTGTTTATAGGTCCATAATCACAAAAATATTGCAGATGTGAGGATAAACAGATGAATCATTATGAAATGCTGGATGTGAATCAATCCGCTACACAAGACGAAATCAAGCGGGCCTATCGTAATAAAATGCAGAGTCATCAGAACGAAACAGACCCTGAAATGTTCATGCAAATTCGAGCTGTTTATGAAGTGCTCATCGATCCATTAAATCGTAAATCATATGATGAGGGTTTAGCGTTAGGCGATCGACGACTTAACTTATTGGAAGCACTTGAATCAAAAATTAATACATCTCCAGATGAGGTGGTTTGGAAAGACGTCGAACCGTTAATACCATTTGCCGACCAATCGGAACGTGTAGCGGCAGCGGCTTTACAGTCCTGCTATTTCTTAGACCGATTTGAAGAGGCGATTGATTTAGCTAAACATTTAGAGCGTTCCAACAGCCTCACCGCCCAATTACGAGAATACTATGCGTACAATTTAAGAGCTGTTTCAAAATATGATGAAGCGATTCGTCAATTCAAATTGATTGTATTTGAGCAAAATGAAGAAGTGTTAGATACGCTTCTTTCATATGGTCGCCTCCTAATGCAAGCGAAACAATATAACGAGTCTAAGGTACGGTTTGAAAAATGGATGTTAGTCCACCAAGAACGACGAATGATTGTGTGGAAAGAGTGGATGGAATGTACGATTTTCTTTGGACGACGCGAGGATTATGAGTTGCCGCTTCTTTGGCTCCAAAATCGTTTTAACAAAGAAGAAGATGCTCAAGCTCGGGACTATTTGACCAGTATGTGCATTCGTGCAGAAGAATATGAGCGGCACGACGCCATGCAAATATTATTAGATGAGTGTACGGAGTGGATTCGGTTAGATGGAATCGATCCTGATTACTTAAATGCGGTGCGTGAACTAGGTGGCGTTCATGAGGAAATGGACGTAGCCTATCAAGCAAAAAACATTCCGTTAGAGTTTTTCTATCCGGTCTACACCTACATAAAAGAAATCAAAGGAACTGCTAAAGAGGACGAGAATCATGTGAACGATTTTGTGTTTTTAGAATGGTGGTTGAACGAAGACGAAATTAATAGAGCGTACGTGATGAAATTTAAGTTACTTTATCCGAAGACGTATCAATTTTTAAAGAAAAAGTATGATCTTTGTTTCGAACAAATAGACTGGAGGTGAGGGGATGGGCAACCAAATTTCAGCGTATGAATGGATGTCAAAATCGATTAATCAAAACCTTTCCCAGTATGAAGACAACGATATTGAAGATGCGATGATTCGACTGCTACGAATTAAAGTAAAGAAAAATCTACATACATTGGATGAACGAATGGATCGAGATTACAGTCGACTCATTGAAAAAGCAGGAGACCTCGAGATTGTACGAACGCCACTGACTTATTTGAATAGTTTTTATTTGTGCTTAGATGGTGACGTAGCGATGAAATATGTCCAAGCCACGTTGGCTGAAAAAGGTATTCGTGTCGGTGATGATGTCGAACTAAACACCGTTTCAGACTTAAAGGATTTGTACGATACGTTACAGCGAACCTATAAAATAACGGA
Source organism: Exiguobacterium sp. s149 (assembly GCF_018618395.1). Lineage (NCBI taxonomy): Bacteria > Bacillati > Bacillota > Bacilli > Caryophanales > Exiguobacterium > Exiguobacterium sp. s149. The sequence continues at coordinate 590,091 of NZ_JACSLZ010000001.1, read as the reverse complement.
ATTGGCATCTCAATTAAATGTGGACGTCCAGAAAACCTTGGAATGGCTTCATCTTACAATCCGCGAGTTTGAAAAAATTGAGCATTTTGACCAACAGAAAAAAGACACGAAAGAGTCCATTTTGAAAGAACTGGAGCAAATGATTGGATTAGATTCAATCAAACAAGAAATTTATGATTTGTTGGACTGGATTGAATTTAGCAAGCTGAGAAAACAGGCGGGATTCAAGACACAACCTCTCACTCTGCACACGGTTTATTCAGGTAACCCGGGTACAGGCAAAACGACCATCGCCCGTTTAGTAGGTCGTTTGTTGAAAGCGATGGGGTTGCTAAGTAGTGGTCATATGGTTGAAGTATCGCGGCAAGATTTAGTTGCAGAATATGTGGGTCAGACAGCCGTGAAGACTCAAAAGCAAATTAACCTGGCACAAGGTGGTGTACTCTTTATTGATGAAGCCTATTCATTGGCTAGAGGTGGAGACACTGATTTTGGAAAGGAAGCAATCGATACACTTGTAAAAGGGATGGAAGACAAACGCGACCAATTCGTCATTATATTGGCAGGGTACCGACACGAAATGAAGGAATTGATTAAAATAAACCCTGGTCTTGAATCGCGCTTTACCCGTTATTTTGATTTTCCGGATTACGATGTGGACGAACTAATGCAAATTGCTGAGCTTCAATTGAGACAGTCCCAATACGTGCTCGAGGACCGAGCTAAGAATAAGATGCTTTTATTTTTAGAGAGAGGTCATCAAGGAAACGGACGTCTCGTTCGAAATTTTGTGGAAGCTCTGATTATGCGTAAAGCGGTTCATTCTGTGACGCATGCCTCAACTGATCTGCAACTGATAACGGAGGATATGCTCAGTCAGGTGATTAGGGACTGGAAGCGATGAATATCATTAAAAATATCAACATCTTTACGACTGATAAGTCTACTAAAATTCCTACAGAAAAAAAGTCTCGTAAACTTATAAAAAAACCTTTCCTCAATCTAATGAAAGAGTTGACAGATATGTGGTCGATTCCAAATGATTCATCTGATCGTTACTACAACTCAATGTATGGTCGAATCAATAGTCATCGCAAAGGAAATTACATCATTGATTTCTCATCAGTCAGTCAACTGAGTCAAAAGGCGACGGATATTACCCTAAAGCATCTGGAAACCATTACTTTAGATGTGTGTACAGTGACATCGAAATCAGAAAATCTTTATTTGCAAGCGAGGAAAGCATTATCTATTAGTCCCAAGTTGGAGAACAATCTTTTTGACGAAATACCTTTCAGCACTCCTCGTCAACTAAACGCGCTATTGATAGCGGTTACGGAAAGAGCAGAAATCACATTTTTCAACGATATTGTCTCTGTTTCGATAAAGCTTATTGAGCTCGAACCTCAGCTCGAGAATGAAATCATGCGTTATCTCTTAAATTTAATACCACCTTCACTATATTCATATTATCTAAGTCAGAAAGGACAAGTTAATGACATGAAATCATTATCTCCTGCGCAAAAACTACGAGAAGTGTGCCAAAACTATTTGGAGATGAGCATGCAATCACCTCCTGTTATTCATCGTTCCTCTTCCGTCGATCAAGACGTTGTCGAAAAGCTCGAGCAACTTATCAATGAGACAAAACAAGCAAAACGAATGACGTTCAAAACAGCGGAAGAAATCAAACAAGTGGTGTTAGAAGCATCTGGAGTTGAAGAGGAAGTTGCTGTCTCTGAAGACCGTGAAACGTTCGTGAGTACAGTTATTGAATTATACGACAGCATGTTCCATCTCGTTCGGATGTTCAGAACAAATGGGGACGGAGAGTTATTTGCAGCGACTTCAAAAGAATTAAAACGTATGGAGTTCATGTTAAGAGAAATTGATTTAGAGGCACTTCATGCGATTGGTAAAAAAATTGATCCTACTTTCATGCAAGGTGTCGCTGTAGTTTCATCTGTAGAAGCAAATGGATTAGATCAATACATTGTCTACGACGAAATTCGAAAAGGCTTTAAAGATTTAAAGACAAATCGCATCATCAGAGAAGCGCAAGTCATTACAGTACTTAACTAAGGAGCAAACATCATGGGAATTAAAGTAGGAATCGATTTAGGGACAACGAACTCGGCCATTTCGTATATCAAGGATGGCAAGCCGGTTATCATTGAAAATAAAGAAGGGCAACGAACGACTCCATCCGTGATTTATATCGATGACAAGGGAAATACGACAGTCGGAAAACAAGCTAAAAACATGGCCGTATCTATGCCAAAAAACGTCGTTAATGAATCTAAACGATTGATGGGTACAGATACAAAAATTGAAGTGAATGGCAAGATGTTACGACCTGAAGAGGCGGGGGCTCGTGTACTCGAGTATCTCGTTCGAAGTGCCGAAGAACGGACTGGCCAAAAAGTAGATGAGGCAATTATTACTGTCCCGGCGTATTTTAACGATACGCAGCGCCGTGCGACACAAAAAGCTGCTGAGATTGCAAAATTGAAAGTAGAGCGACTCGTCAACGAACCGACAGCAGCAGCCATCGCATTCGCATTCGAAAATTTAGATAAAAACTCAACGATGCTCGTTTATGACCTAGGTGGCGGAACGTTTGACGTTTCGATTGTCGAAGTGTTTGACGGGATGGTCGAAGTCAAAGCGAGTGCCGGGAACAATAACCTCGGCGGGAAAGACTTCGATGAGATGCTCGCAAAATATATCATTCAAAAATATGAACAAGATCAAGGAATCGAATTATCAAGTCTACCGGACTATGAAGCTATTTTCCTTCGTATTAAAGAAGCATCTGAAAACTTGAAAATTCAGTTATCACAACAAGAGATTGGTTCAGCCGTCTTGCCGTTCATCGGACTTCATAATAATGTGCCGCTTTCTTTAAATGTAGACGTATCACGTGCAGAATTTGAGTCATTGATTAAAAAATCAGTCGAATCCACTATCAATGAGGTTAACGAAGCACTTAAAGATTCCAAACTTGAATTAACAGACATCACAGACGTCATCATGGTCGGTGGATCGACTCGAATTCCACTTGTACGCGAAACAGTTCAAAAATATTACGGCCGTCCACTTCGTGTCGATATTAACCCTGATGAAGTTGTAGCGCTCGGTGCATCTGTACAAATGGGATTAAAAGCCCAAGACGAGACGTTAAAACGTAATACGAACGGCGGATTGATGGTCATCGATGTCTGTCCTTACTCACTTGGAACGGGAGTTTTACGGGGGCATCATGATTCGACGACTTATTACGATGAGATCATCCCACGAAATACGACCATTCCGACAGTGAAAAATAAAGTCTATTACACGATGCATGATAATCAAGAGATGGTTGAGATTGACATCTATCAATCGGAGAAGTATACAGGCACGGAAACGATTCATTCTCCTGGAATCGTTCAATTGAGCAATCGCCCTCTCATTATCGAAGGGTTACCGCCTCGTCGTGCCGGAGAAGTGAAAATTGAGATTGGCTTCAAATACAACATGAACGGTATTTTGGAAGTGACCGCGGAGATTCTAGGTTTTGGAATCAAAAAAGAGATGACGGTCGAACCGAAGAGTGGAATGACGTATTTCGAAACGCAGGAAGCAGCAGCTACGCTCGAGACAGATGTCACGAAAACCGAGCTATATACTAGAATGAAGCCAATTATCATCCGGGCTGAGCAAATGTTGAAGACTGCTGTCGGGAATGACCGTGAAAAAATTGATACGTTGTTGAGACAGTTAAAAGATGCGATGTTCAGTAACGACGCTGATCGAGCAGAGCAACTTGAGATGCAGTTGACAGATGTCTTGATTGACTTGATGTAAGGGGAATCTACCATGTCGAGTGAGACACATTCATTATTTTATTTACAAGAAGCTTCGAGATTATCGCTGTCTGGGCAGCCGTTTCAAGCGTACGATTTGTTGCGTCGGAATGAATTAAAAGACAGCGACTTGGGGCAGGCTATCACGCAAACTCTTGCAGAATATGAACGGGCGCTACCGATGCTTGATGAGTTTCAATCTCATCTTTCTAGTGATTTAGGAAAGGCGCAAGCAATTTCGAAAAAATTGCCTGAATTGATCTATCCTGAATCACTTCAAATGCAACGTCTTGCTGTCGCAGTATTAGAAAATGACGAGAAGATGGTTGAACATCTATTGTACCAATTACCGATAAAACATCCGTTTCGGACTCAAGTTGAAAGTCTTTTAACAGCCCCAATCGAAAAGCGGAAGAAGTCAGCGGCTATCTTGCCTGTCGCTGCCGCGCTACTTTTATCGATCGGAGCCGGTTACTGGATTTATCAAGAGGGACAGAGCGATGTGTTGTCGATGGCTTCTCAAGTTGAGAAAGCGCAAGCAGAGGGTGCCGCTAGTACTTTAGAAATTGAACAATTGAAACAAGAATTGAAAGATAAAGAAGATGCGATTCAATCATTAGAGACGAAGTACGAGCAAGAGCTCGCTGCGTTGACAGCTGAAGAAGAAGTGTCACTGTCTGACGGTGAATTGTCCGGGTTTACCGCTTACTCGGAGGGGAAATATGAAGAAGCCGTCAAATTGCTGGGGAAAATGGAGCCAATCGGTTTATACAATCAAGAAACCATCGACTTCTATAAATTGATGGCCGAATATAAGACCGGTGCCCAATCAAGAGATGTTCTGAATGAATTCGAATCCCAGTATCCAACTTCAGATTATTTAGGCGATGCGTACTTCTCATACTACGTGGTATCCGTAAAACGTAACGGTACTGCTGACCAACTTGCTGCAGAAATCCAATCTCGTTTCGCCAGTCACTGGTTTATCAATGCATTGTAAAGAAAGGAGGATACTATGAACCCCTATGAGTTATTAAATGTGACGCCTCTCTCTAGACAAGAGGAACTGGAAGCGGCCTATCGAGAATTATGCAATCGCTATCCAAAAGATACGCACCCAGAAGAACGCCTTCTTGTCGACGAAGCTTATAAAAACATCATGGCGGAGCGTGATGCGATTGGTAGCAAAGTCAGTGCTTCACCGGTAAATGAAAATCACCAATCAGAAGAGACACCTTCTACCGCTGATCCAATTGCTCATCAAGAAATCGATGAAAAGACGGCGGAAGTGATTCCTTTTAAAAAGAAAAGGAAATGGCCAATCGTCTTAGGCTTTATTGCGACACTTTTACTAGGAATGTGGCTAAGTGATTGGATGAACTCGGATACGGAATATAATGAGTATGTCTATGAGTCAGAAACCGATGCCTCGGCAGATGAGTCATCAGAGTCTAGCGAACCGATTGAAGCTGTCGACGAAGAGACAGAAAATGCTGAGGTCGCTAAAGAAGAAGCGGAAGCTAAAGAAAGAGAAGAACGGGAAAAACGCGAAATGGAAGAACGTCAAAAAGAAGAAGCCATTGAGCTCGTCAATGAGTGGAGTCCGACATTCTTTTATGAAGTCCAGTATGCATTAGCAAATCGTTCAACGAGTAACATGGAAATGACCACAGCAAAATTCAGAAATGAGTTTCAACCAACTTTGACAAAGATGGTAGATACGAATGTCATTTTTGAAGGAGAGATTGAGACGGCTCCGATTCATAAAGGGGACTTAGTTGAAGTAGGTCAAAATCGAATTGTCGCAAAAGTGAACACAGACTATTCCTCGCTATCGTATTCACCATATTTAAGGGACGAGCCTGAAGGTGCTCGAATTGAGTGGCAATTAACATTTGTTAATCAAGGCGGGGACTGGGTAGTGGATGAGCGGAAGTTGTTGTCTGATACATCGAAAGGGAGAATCGACCCTGTACGTGATGAAGTGAAAGAGGATATTGTCGACACAATCGATACAAATGCGAGCGACTGGCTCAATGCATATCGCAACAAGGATACAAGTTATTTTTCAAAAATCCGTTTCTCTGAATACTATGATCGTCAAGAGTCGTACTATAAGACGCTTGATAAAAACAATTGGTATTGGGAAGGTGACTATCTAGGTCTCGATTATAGTTATGATTCGATTGTCATTGAGGAAACTAACCCTTTAAAAGCGACGATTGAAGCAAGAGCTTCTTATCAAGGCGATTACTATGATGAAGATACTCAAGAGTTCGCGGAGCTTGATGACTCAGAGCCAAGTGTATTCCGTTATTCTCTCGAATACGATTATGATGATCAATCATGGTACATCGTGAACACCAAATTGCTTAAAAAGTTTTCAAAAGGTGACGTCAGATCTTACAGCCATTACTGATTTAAAGTGAAAGAGGTATAGGTAGCTTCAGCAGTTTGCTTGGAGCTACTTTTTTAATGTGTCTAGCTGTTATTAGCAATTGTGAGTCAAATTTATTTCACATAATTTAAAAGTACGAAAGGAGAGCAGGATGATGGATTTCTTAATTTCGATTTTAATCGTTCTTATCACTTCGCATATATCCTGGAATCTATGGAAAAACTATCGAAATGTCCGAATTGTGAGACGAACATTAAGATGCGAGATTAGTCTTATTGAGAAAAAGTTAAGATTTTGGGAAGGTGAACCAGATCGACAATTTCAATTATTGAAGCCGATTTATACCACTGCTTTGTTTGAACTCTATCCGAAACTGAAAATGAAGCGTAGTAAATTGGAGCAATTGATTAATGATGAAATCAATCGGATAGTTAAATATCCAATTCGAGCGAGAGTCCATCAGGTGTTTCAATCTTTTAAAGTGATTATGATTGTTGCAATGCTCTTTATTTCGATATACGGGGTTGAACAAGTCATAACAGAGTTCAAGAATTTATCTGTAGAAAAATTGACTCAAAGTTTTAAAGGGACGCTAGATGACGAGGCAGTACGTGATCTTGTGGGTGGTGTTCCCAAGGTGCAAGGAAAGGAAGAAACGCAAGAAGAAAAGAGTCCTGAACCTAGTCCGAAAGAAGAGCCTGAAGAAGTCAAAACTCCAAAAACTAAAAAGAGTGATGTACAAGCCGAATCTATTCATTATCTACTCCCTATAAATACGTACCCAACTCAAGTAGCGACGACTGAAGAATTAGGTGAGGCCATAGCCTATCATATGGAGTTATTTGACGAGTCGTTTACAATCCAATTTACTGGAGATCCAGCAATTTTTGATCAAGCGACAGACGATGTTTGGGAATGGTTAAGTCAGCATGAAAGCGTATTTTATGAGTTTTTATGAAGATGGCTTTCTACAATACATGGATTATGGCACACATATTGAACTTGATGTCTCAATGACTTATTCAATTACGGCTGACCAAGCAAATGATATTTATCAAAATGTAGAGACTATTCTCAGCAAAATGCCTCAAAACTTATCAGATTATGAAAAAGTCAAATTTGTGAATGACTATGTCGTAGACAACACTGTTTATGAGCTAGAGAGCGAAGAAAGTCCTTATACTGCTTATAGCGTTTTAATGAATGGGGAAGGTGTGTGTAATGGTTACACACTTGCAACGTGGTTACTCTTATATGCATTGCAAATCGAAAATTTATACGTGACAGGCGAGGTAGGAGACGAATTACACGCTTGGAACTTGGTTAAGTTAGAAGATAAATGGTATCACCTCGATACAACGTGGAACGACCCCGTGTATATGGGACCGTTTAAGTGGTTGGGAGAGCCGACTTACGATTACTTTTTAATTTCTGATGCTGAGATGAAAAAAGACCATAAGTGGGAGTACTCTCAGTATCCGGTTACAGCAACAAAAAATTATCAATAATTAAGTATTAGAAAGTAAACAAGGAGAGATAATGAATAATGAGAGGAATATATTGTAAAAATTGTGCAAGAATTATTCGATATGATGCTAATTATTGTGAAACATGCGGACAACTAATCGAAAGCAATGAAGGAAAGAACAAAATATCTTTCTCATATAACAATGGTAAAAGTAAGAAACTTAATTTAATAGTGAGTATCATTCTTGGCTTAATTCTCATTATGATAGGAGCATCAGCAGGAAATGCATTTTATAATGAAATAGGTTTAACAGATGTTTTGATTTTTTTCATATTGATATTCATATTTCAATTATTGCTTTTTTATTTGCAAAAAAAGAATAAAAGTTATTACCCATTAATTCCGATAGTGATTTCATTCTCTATGATACATGATTATAGAAATGAAATAGAGTCATTATCTAATGCCAATGCAGAATATGGTATTAGTTTTATTCAATATAATATTACCTTTATGCATTACACGATTTATTTTTTCTCATTTGTGATTGCTATTAATTTAATATGTTTATTTGTGAAAAGTAAATCGTTTAGACAGACAAGAAAAAATAAGATTACTCGAATCTATTAATTTTTAAGGTATGGAAACTATTCTATTTCAATCGAGTGGCTTGCTTTCATTAGAATTATCCTTATCAATTTAAGCCCAAAGTTGAATGTTTTTTGTCTCGTTGCGCGCAGTAATCTGACTAATGGAAGTCTCAATATGTCAACACCGTAAGGGGAAAACCATAAAATTATATGCGAGCGTTTACGGTGAAAATATTTTTAACAAAAAATCGAACCAGTCAACGGGACCGGTTCGATTCGCATGGTTATGTGGTTTTAAGGGGAGGGGTCACTTCTTCACCATTCGTCGCGATGACTTGCTTGTACCAATCAAAGCTCTTCTTCTTCGAACGGGTGAGGGTTCCGTTACCCTCGTTGTCTTTGTCGACGTAGATGAAGCCGTAACGTTTCTTCATCTCACCGGTCGAGGCACTGACCAAGTCGATCGGGCCCCAGCTCGTATAGCCGAGAATCTCGACGCCGTCCTTGATGGCCTCATGCATCTGTTCGATATGTTTCGCCATATAGTCGATGCGATAGTCGTCTTCGACGTAGCCGTTCGCGTCTGGCATATCGACGGCACCGAGTCCATTCTCGACGACGAACAACGGCTTCTGGTAGCGGTCGTACAGCTGGTTCGCCGTAATACGGAAGCCGGTCGGGTCGATCGTCCAGCCCCATTCCGACTTCTCGAGGAACGGGTTCTCGAGCGAGCTGAAGATGTTGCCTTGCGTCGTCTTATTGATTTCCGGGTCCGTGCTCGTCGTCCGGCTCGCATAATAGCTGAAGCCGATATAGTCGACCGTGTACTGTTTCAACAGCTCAAGGTCGCCGTCTTCCATCTCGAGCGTGATACCGTTTTCGTCGAGGAAACGTTTGGCATAACCTGGGTATTCGCCACGCGACTGCACGTCGATGAAGAAGAACGATTCACGGTCCTTGCCCATCGCGTCCAAGACGTCGTCCGGGTTACATGAGTAGGCGTACGTCTGGCCGGCCGCGAGCATGCAGCCGACTTGCATGTCGGGGTTGATGGCGTGCGCCGCCTTGACTGCTTTCGCGCTCGCGACGAGCTGATGGTGGGCAGCCTGATATTTTGACTTGCTGCTTGTCCTCGCCGTCTTCGAAGACGAGTCCAGCGCCGATGAACGGCAAGTGCAGCAGCATATTGATTTCATTGAACGTCATCCAATACTTCACTTTGCCGTTATAGCGGGTGAACAGCGTCGTCGCATACGTCTCGAAGAAGTCGACGACACGGCGGTCGCGCCAACTGCCATAGTTTTGGATGAGGCTGACCGGCACGTCGAAGTGGGCGATTGTGACGACCGGCTCGATGCCGTGCTTCAACAGTTCATCGAAGACGTCATCATAAAACTGAAGACCGGCCTCGTTCGGCTCGGCGTCGTCACCGTTCGGGAAGATACGGGCCCATGAGATTGACAGACGGAGCGCCTTGAAGCCCATCTCGGCGAACAGCGCGATATCTTCTTTATACCGGTGATAGAAGTCGATTGCTTCGTGTGACGGATAAAACTCGCCTGGTACCGGCTCGAGTGACGGTAAGTCGCCGAACATGACGTCGAACCGCTTCTTGCCGGTCGGCAACAAATCGACCGTCGTCAAGCCTTTGCCACCTTCTAAGTACGCACCTTCAGCTTGGTTCGCGGCGATGGCGCCGCCCCATAAAAATCCGTTTGGAAAACTCATCAAATCCATCCTTTCTAAGATAGGGGAGGGACGATCCCTCCCACATTTTATTCGTTAATGACAAACAAGGCTTCGCCTGAGCGAACGTTTGTGGCGCGGCTCGGTGAAATCACTTTGCGGTTCGTGACGATGACCGGTGTCGTGAGGGCACGGCCAGAGCGTTTGATCGCGTCGAGGTCGAACTCGATCAACAGCTGTCCTTTCTCGACAAATTCGCCTTGCGTGACGTGTGCTTTAAAGTGTTTGCCTTCGAGTTGAACCGTGTCCATACCGATATGGATGAGCACCTCAGCGCCCGTCTCGGTCGTGATGCCGATGGCGTGATGCGTTGGGAAGAGAGCGGATACCGTCCCAGATACCGGGGCGACGAGCTTGCCTTCCGTCGGTTCGATGGCGACGCCTTGACCGAGTGAGCCCGATGAGAAGGCGACGTCCGAGATGTCTTTCAAGCTGACGACGTTCCCGGCGAGCGGGCTGAGGATCTGTTCTTGACCGACTTTTGTCGCTGATACTTCTTGTGAGACCGGTGTGACTTCTGGTTGTGGCGTTGCGGCGACCGCTTTATTGACGCCACCGAACAAGTACGTCAAGACGAAACCGACGACAAAGGCGGCGGCCGTCCCGATGAGTGAACCGTAGAAGCCGGTCGTGATGCCTTCCGGTGAGATGTTCGACGGGTAACCGAAGACGCCGAGTCCACCGATGATATACACTTGCGTACCCATGACACCCATGATGGCACCACCGACGGCACCACCGATACAGCTCATGATGAACGGTTTTTTAAGTGGGAGCGTGACCCCATAAATGGCTGGCTCAGTGACACCGAAAATGCCTGAGATGAAGGCCGGAATCGAGAGCGTTTTGATTTTTTGATTTTTGATTCGGAGGAAGACTGCGAGTACGGCACCGATTTGCGCGAATGAGGCCGCGAAGACGAGTGCGAGTACAGGGTCAGCCCCGAGTGACGTTAAGTTGTTGATGGCGACCGGGACGAGTCCCCAGTGCAAACCGAAGATGACGAACACTTGCCAGAGACCGCCGAGGAAGATCCCGGCGATGAGCGGGCTCAAGTTGTAAACGGCGACCGTGGCGCTACCGAGCAACATACCGGCCCAAGTCGCGATCGGTCCGATCAAGATGAACGTGAGCGGCACGATGATGAGTAATGTCAATAATGGAACGATGAACATTTTGACGACGTCCGGGATGACCGTCTTCAAGAACTTCTCGAGTTTCGCTGCGAAGAACGCTGCGATGATGATCGGGATGACGGATGTCGAGTACGTCATCAAGATGACCGGGACACCGAGGAACGTGATATGAATCGGTGACTCGAACATCGTGCCGGCGAAGACGGTGTAGAGCGGGTCGCCGGCCGTGAGTGTCGATAGCGTCGGATAGACGAGCGCCGCCCCGATGGCCATCCCGATAAACGGGCTGCCGCCGAACTTCTTGATGGCTGTATAGCCGAGGAAGATCGGGAAGAAGTAGAACAGCGAGTCGCCGATGGCGTTCAACAGTTGATACGTACCGGATGTGGCGTCGAGCCAACCGACTGCGACGAAGAGGGCGTTGAACCCTTTGATCATCCCGGTCGCGGCTAAGACACCGAGGACAGGAGTGAAGATGCTAGAGATGATATCGATGAATCGGCTGAACAATGAGCCTTTCGGGCCGTCCTCTTCTTCGACAGGTGACTGGTTTTGGAAGCCGCCGACCTCGACGACCGCTTTATAGACGTCCGGGACGTGGTTGCCGATGACGACCTGGTATTGACCGCCACTCTTCATGACGGTGACGACACCGTCCATGTTTTTGATGGCTTCCGTGTTGGCCTTGCTCTCGTCTTTCAATTTGAAACGCAAACGGGTGATACAGTGGACGACGCTGTTGACGTTCTCTTTGCCGCCGACTTGCTGGATAATGTCGCGTGCGAGCTGTTCATACTTCATGTCCATACCTTCCTTTTCATTGGATTTTTGGTTTGCGTCAAATAAAAAACCTGACCCGTGTCAGATGAAATACGTGAAATCACGTCTACCATCTGACTCGAGTCAGGTTATGCCCACTAAAGGTAACATTCCTGCGCAGGAGACCGTTCAGTTGTTATTTGATACTTGAAATGTAGCACGTGCCAAAACAAAATGTCAACGCTTACATTTAGGAATTTTCAGATTTCTTTAATCTGTCACAAATGAGATTTTTTTACTTCTATAGACGGGGATTATTTTGAATTGAAACCAACGTAGGGAAGGATTCGTACATACATTAACACTAACTAAAGGAGCTTTGACCATGAGACGTGAACAACATATCCGCCGCCTCGTCGATTACGCACGGCAAGGAAATGCAAAGACATTCATCATTGGGGCCGCTTCGGCCATCATCACGGGAACGCTCGTCCAGTACGTGTCTCAATACGAATTCGTCGTTCTCGGTATCGGATTTCTAGGCGTCATTCCGTTGGCCATTCGCGAATGGAAACTTGGCACGATCCGAGCCTCGTTCAACGACAATTCGACGTATCAACGGCTCGTCCGGTTGCCGTTTTGGCTGACGTTGTGCGGATTGATCATGCTGTACGCGCTCCTCGGCTGGTACGATTTCGGCTCGGCGGATTCGTCCTTCTTTATCTTGTTCGCAGCGCTCTGCATGGGGATGTTTGGTTTCCAGCGTGCCTTCGACTGGGTCATCTTGAAACTCGAACCGGATTATATCACCGACCGCGAACTGCATCGCGAGTTGAAATGAAAAAACGAGGTCACCCGGCGCGGGGTGACCTCGTTTTTGCTTACAGATAGCGTTCGTTCATGACCCGCCCCCGAATTGGTTTAGCGGGTGATCCATAAGCGACGACGTGGTTCGGGATGTCCTTGACGACCGTGGCCCCGGCCCCGATGACCGTATCGTGCCCGATGTGGGCGTTGTGGATGACAGTTGCGCTCATACCGATGAACGTCCGGGTGCCGACATGGACGTTGCCGCCGAGATGCGCGCCCGGGGCGACCGAGGCGAACGGGTCGAGCACACAGTCATGATCGACCGAAGCCATCGTGTTGATGATACTGTGCGGGCCGATGACGGCGTTCGGATTGATGACGCTACCAGCCATGACGGCCGTCCCTGCGCCGAGGGTGACGTTCTTGCCGATGACGGCGCTCGGGTGGATGGCGTTGATGAATTTGAAGTCTGGGTAATGGTACTTAATTTTTTCGGCAATACCCTCACGATGGACGTTGTCTCCGACACCAATGATTCCTCTTTGAACCACTATCTTCGAATCCATGAATCCCAACACTGGGTATCCTGCGATGAACTTTCCTAAAAGAGATGGACTATCATCATAGATCCCTGCGATGCGATAGACGCCCATCAATTCGAGAATATCAATCAACACTTGCGCATGACCGCCTGCACCAAATATTACAATCCATTCCATGATTGGCCACCCCTTTTTTTGCCGAAACGTGTCGAATTTTATCTTGTACGTTAGTTATTTCCGATTCTCCGCATTTAAAACAAAATCAAAAAGAAGTTGCGAACATAGTTTGATATCAAAGTATATTCGAAGTGAAAACGAATGCCTTCATATAATGACGCACGTTCTAAAATTCGAAACAGCGTGATTTGGATTGCAAAAGGATTATCTACATTTCCGTTTTGTTGTTTATTAGACGGGCTATTTTCCTAAAGTAATCTATCTACGGAGGGAGTGCTCGCCATGCCTTTGAAACTGATGTATATCACGAACCAGCCGGAGATCGCGCTGCTCGCTGAACAGAACGGGGTCGACTGGGTGTTCGTCGATTTAGAGTTGAACGGGAAAGAGGAACGGCAAGGTCATCTCGATACGGTCATCTCACGCCACGCGATTCGTGATGTAGGCCGGTTGCGTGCGGTCTTGAAGCATGCCGAGCTGCTCGTGCGCGTCAATCCGATTTTTCAAGGCTCGCGCTATGAAATCAATAAAGTCGTCAATCGCGGCGCGGACGTCATCATGTTGCCGTACTATAAGACGGTCGACGAAGTCGCGATGTTCATCGAACTTGTCGATAAGAGGGCCAAGGTCTGTTTATTGTGCGAAACGAAAGAGGCCGTCGCCTGCATGCGGGACGTTCTCAAATTACCAGGCATCGATTATATCCATATTGGCTTGAACGACCTCCATTTGAGTTACGGTCAAAGTTTCCTATTCGAGCCGCTTGCCGATGGGACAGTCGAGGCAGTCACTCGTCAAATTCAAGCATCGGGAATCCCATACGGATTCGGCGGCGTCGCTCGCGTCGGGGAAGGAAAGCTTCCAGCCGAGAAGGTGCTTGGGGAACACGTGAGGCTCGGTTCGTCGCTCGCCATCCTATCGCGCAGTTTTTGTAATATTGGGGCAATCGGGAAATTTGATGCTAAACAGGCACAAATCTTCCAAGAAGGGGTATGGAAAATTAGAGCGTACGAGCAACAGCTCGAACACGCGACTCCGGAGTGGCTGGAATTGAACCGGTTGAACCTTGTCTCGACCGTGCTCGCCATCACGACGGAAATCCAGAACCGGAAAGGAATTTTGTCATGAATTTGCTGTCGACAGGAGTGCGGTTGGCTCCTGAACAACTCGCAAAACTCGAACAACTCGGCTATTCGGTGACGACGCTCCGCGAAGAGGCGGACGTGACGGACATCGACGTCTCCGAAGTCGAGGGCTTGATTTGTAATAATGTGTTTCAGTATTGTCACGTCGACGATTTTGAACGGCTACGGTTCGTCCAAGCCGTCAGCGCCGGACTCGATCGTCTCCCGCTCGACGAGCTCGAGGAGCGAGACATCCGCATTTATAATGCCGGTGACACGTACGCCGTGCCGATGGCCGAATGGGTCGTCTGGCAATTGCTCGACTTCATGAAGCACGGGGCGGCGTTCCGGGAGAAGCAGGCAAACCGGCATTGGGAGAAAGAGCGCCGATTGCGTGAATTGACCGGAAAGACCGTGGCCTTGCTCGGACTCGGTCATGTCGGAGAGGCGGTCGCGACACGGCTCCGGGCGTTTGATATGAAAATCATCGGTGTCGGGCATCGTGAGAAACAGGTGCCGTTCGTCGATCGTTACGTGCTGATGGATGAACTGCACGACGTCTTGGCGGAAAGCGATGTCGTCGTCGTCGCCTTGCCGCTCACCGATGACACGTATCATGTGATTGACGAAGGGGCGATTGCGTCGATGAAGGAAGACGCCGTCTTATTGAACGTCGCGCGCGGATCAATCATCGACGAGGAGGCGCTCATCGCCGCACTCGAAGAAGGTAAGTTTTTCGGGGTCGCCTTGGATGTTTTCGAGACGGAGCCACTACCATCCGATCACGCGCTCTATAACTTCGAATGGGTGTCGCTCACCCCACACAACTCGTACGTGTCGGATCGAGTAAACGAGCGACTGTTCGACAACATCTTTCACAACTTGCGACAAGAACAGTTACAGTAATTTGCAAAGCTGACCGGAGGGTCGGCTTTTTTCGTTTTTTATACTTCACAAAAAGATTATCCACGGCTCATTCCGTTTGTGAGTTACCTGAAAGAGCTTACGGGAACAACGATGATAGAATCACACCCGCTTTTCACTCACATCATGAAACGACAACCTAGAAGGAGTGACCCACATGCCAAGCCTTACCCCCCTCATCAGCCTGGTCGTACCCATCTACAATACAAGCGCCTTTTTGAGACAGTGTCTCGATAGCCTTGTCCACCAAACGTATCCTCATCTCGAAATCATATGTATCGATGACGGCAGTACGGACCACAGTCTCGACATTGCATTGAGCTACGATAAGGACCCGCGGGTTCGTGTCCTGAGTCAGACGAATCGAGGATGCTCGTCTTGCCGGAATCGAGGTCTTCAAATGGCATCGGGCGAGTATATCATGTTTATCGACAGCGACGATTGGCTCGATCTAGATGCGATTCGATTAATGGTCGAGCACGCGGAGGCTGAACGTGCCGATGCGGTCATGGGGACGTATGTGCGCGAATACGAAGGGCGTTCACTTCCTAAACGAATCTTTGAAGCGGACTTTTTGTCGTATGACGCAGAGGAAACGAGACGTTATGTCCATCGCCGTCTGTTCGGACTCGTCGGTGAGGAGCTCGCTCATCCAGAAACCGTGGATGCGCTCAATTCAAATTGCATCACGCTCTATCATCGTGACCTCATCAAACATTTGTCGTTTGGCGGCCCATACGGCACGTTCATCGATTTATATTTTCAAATCCAGGCGTTGGAGCATTGCCAGCGATTTATCTATATCGACTATCCAGTCTACCACTATCGAAAAACGAATGCGGATTCGGAAACCAGTTCCTACAATAAAGAGCTTATCAACTCACGGTTACAGTTTTTCCGTATTTTAATGCGTTATATTGAGACGCACCAGCTCGGAGAGGAGTACAATCGGGCGCTCTATAATCGAATCGCACTCAGTATGATTGGAATCGGGCTAAATGAACTGGCGGCACCAAAGTCGTTTATCGATCAAGCCGAATCCCTCAAGCAAGTGCTCCGAAACGAAGAGTACAAACGAGCCTATTCGCAGATGGACATGCAATATTTCGATATGAAGTGGCGGACGTTCTTTCAGCTTTGTAAACATGAAAAAACGGTCCCGCTCGTCTTGATGCTGCGTGGTGTCGACTACTTACGGAAACGCGTGTGAGGAGGAGAGAGTGATGAAACGAGTACTCATGGTCGCCTCGGTCGTCTCCATGATCGAAAGCTTTAACCGGGACAACATCCGGATGCTCCAAGAGATGAACTACGAAGTGCATGTCGCCACGAACTTCGAGTGGGGCAGCATGTATTCGCCTGAGAAGATAGCCCGCATCAAACAGGATTTAGAGGCGAACGGGGTCACTTTGTTCCAAATCGATTTCGAGCGCGACATCAAGAAGATGAACGGCCACGTCCGGGCCTATCAACAGTTGAAGGCCGTGATGACGGCGAACCGGTATCACTTCATCCACTGTCACTCGCCGATCGGCGGGGTCATCGGGCGGCTCGTCGCGCGTCAGACGCATACCCCGTGCATGTACACGGCCCATGGCTTTCACTTCTTCAAAGGCAGCCCATCCCTCAACTGGATGCTCTATTATCCGGTCGAACGAACGCTTGCCCGGATGACCGATACGATTGTCACCATCAACGAAGAGGACTTTTCACGGGCGCAAACGTTCAAAACGTCGCATACGTTCCGAATCCCCGGGATCGGGGTCGACACGAAGAAAATCGAGGCGGTCACGATCGACCGGCCCGCAAAACGTCGAACGCTCGGCATCGACACCGACACGGATTTCGTCTTGTTGTCGGTCGGCGAGTTGAATGAAAACAAGAACCACGAAACGATCATCCGGGCCATTGCCACGTTGAACGAGCCGACGCTCCATTATTTGATTGCCGGGACAGGGGAGAATAAGGATCATCTCGACCGGTTCGTCCGTGAACTTGGACTCGAACAACAAGTCCGATTGCTCGGTTTCCGAGATGACGTGATTGAAGTGATGAAGGCGTCGGACTGCTTTGTCTTCCCCTCGAAACGTGAAGGTCTTGGTATGGCCGCGCTTGAGGCGATGGCCGCCGGGCTTCCGCTTATCACGTCGAACGTCCACGGCATCAATGACTATTCGATTGATGGGGTGACCGGCTACAAATGCTCCCCGGAAGATGTGGTAGGTTTCGCCAAGTCCATTCGCACGATGCAACTTGACTTTGATTTGTCGCATCAAATGGGCTTGCATAACAGCGAATCGGTCAAAGCGTTCGATGTGGAATGCTCGAAGAACGAGATGCGGCGTATCTACTCGCAATTTATCCAAGATAAGCCGACATGATAGTTCATGAAAAGATGGTAACCTTTTCTTTTCGATTTGCAGAGAACGGCGGGTAAGAAGGTAAGACAGAGATCGACCTCATCATCACGTCTGAGTTTTGTATAGGCAACTTCGTCTGAAGGAGGGTTTACGTGTGAAAAGTCAAACGATGTTATTATCAGAAATATTTAATGTATTTAAGAAAAACGTCCTGCTCCTCATGCTCATGATGCTCATCGGTGGTGGTGCCGCCTATTATTTAAGCCAATATGTGATTGCACCGACCTATGAGGCCTCGACACAAGTGTTGATCGTTCCGAAGGAAGAGGCGGGCACGAACGTCGTCGACAGCGCCCAAGTGTCATCATCCCTGTCATTGGTGAACACGTATCGGGTCATCATGCGCAGCCCTGCCATCTTGAATGAAGTGCAAGAGCGAGTGGCACAAGCACCGACGGATATCAGCGAGATCTTGCTCGTTGAAAGTGAGGAAGAGTCTCAAGTCATCAATATTGTCGTCCAGTACGCCGATCCAGTCGTGGCGACTGACATCGCGAACGTAATCACTCAGGTGTTCGCGAATGAAATTCCAGACTTGATGAACATCGACAATGTTCGCATCCTATCGGAAGCCGTCGTACCAGGCGAACCGATTGCACCAAGTGTCGTCATGAACACCGCGCTCGGCCTGGTCGCAGGTTTTATAGTTGGAGGGGTGCTCGCCCTCATCCGTCACACGTTTGACAAACGGATTCATGATGAACGGGAGGCAGAACTGATTTTGTCCATGCCGGTCATCGGTTCAATCCCAATCATTGAAAAGCGTGATATGAACCCAAAGGTAGTAAAACCAAAAGCTGAGGCTGGCAAAGAGCCGAAAGGAGACGATCCGCATGTTCCACCTGTCAAAGAAACAAGACAAACATCGTGATTCCGGGCGCAGACTCATCACGTTAGCCAATCCTAAATCCCCGATTGCCGAACAATAT
Organism: Exiguobacterium sp. s149; assembly: GCF_018618395.1. NCBI lineage: Bacteria > Bacillati > Bacillota > Bacilli > Caryophanales > Exiguobacterium > Exiguobacterium sp. s149. The sequence continues at coordinate 571,220 of NZ_JACSLZ010000001.1, read as the reverse complement.
CGAACGATTCGGACCAACCTACAGTTCACGGCGCTTGGGGCCACGTTACAAACGATTGTCGTCACCTCGGCTTCACCAGGCGAAGGGAAATCGACGACGGCTTCGAACTTGGCCATCGTCTATGCCCAGCTTGGAAAACGAGTGTTACTTATGGACTGTGATATGCGCAAGCCGACGGTCCATTTCACATTTCAGCTTTCGGGTCAAACGGGAATGTCCACTGTCCTCGCCAAACGGACAACGTTTGATCGTTCGGTTCAAATGACGAAAGTACCGAAGCTTCATTTGTTGGCAGCGGGTCCAATCCCACCTAACCCGTCGGAGTTGCTCGCATCGCCGATGATGAAGCAACTGTTGGATGAGGTGAAGGAAAAGTACGACTTGATCATCTTGGATGCGCCGCCGCTCATGCACGTGGCGGACAGCCGACTGCTTGCGAGTGAGACCGACGGGACAATCCTCGTCGTCGGTTGTGATAATTCAAACCGAGACCTCGTGTTAAAGGCGAAAGAACAGCTCGTCTTGTCTGGTGCCCACATGCTAGGGATTGTCATGAACAAGCGGGAACGAGGCGGCAAGGACGCCTACTACGCCTATACGTATGAGTAAGGAGGAAGAACCATGCGGATTTTACACATCAATGCCATCCATGAAGAAAAAAGTACAGGACGAATCTGTAAAGAGATTTCGTCCGTAGCGCTTGCCCATGGCCATGAGAGTGTCGTCGCTTATGCGACAGGTCCAGATACGGGAAGCGGGTTCCGCATCGGTTCATCCCTTGATCAAAAACGACATGCCTTCTTGTCCCGCTTGAGCGGGAAACAAGGCTATTTTTCAAAAGGGACGACGGTTGAACTCATCGATTTTATCGAATCGTACAAGCCTGACGTCGTACACTTGCATAATCTTCACTCCAATTACATCCATCTCGATACCTTGTTTAACTGGCTCAGTCACACCGACACGCCGACGGTATTGACGCTCCATGATTGTTGGTTTTACACCGGGAAGTGCACACATTATACACGGACCGGTTGTGAACGTTGGCGTGATGGCTGCGGCAGCTGTCCAAGACTCAAATTAGATAATCCGAGTTGGGGTCTTGATCGGACTGCCGAGATGTGGCACGACAAACAACGCTGGTTCGAAAATATCTCACGACTCGCCGTCATCGGCGTCTCCGATTGGATCACGATGGAGGCGCGATTTTCGCTCCTCGGTAATGCGAAAGTGATTCAGCGGATTCATAACTGGGTCGACCTCGATATTTTCTACCCTCGGGACACGTCGGAAATACGGGCGGCACTTGGGTTCGAAAACCGTTTCATTCTATTAGGCGTCGCTAGTTCCTGGGACGATTCAAAAGGGTTGTCTGATTTCTTAAAAGTGGCACGAGCGTTGCCGGAAGCACGTTTGTTGCTCGTCGGAGACATTTCCGACATCAGGTTACCGGTGAATGTGATTCATATTCCTTCGACGAATCGTATCGAGGAGTTGGCTGACTATTATGCGCTCGCAGATGTGTTCCTCAACTTATCGGTCGAAGAATCGTTCGGGAAAGTGACCGCGGAAGCGATGGCCTCGGGGACGCCGGTCGTTGTACTTGATGCTACAGCGAACCCAGAGCTGGTCCCCAGCACGTGTGGTGAAGTCGTAGCTCCCGATCGCATGGAGGATATATTGGGCGCAATCGAAAAAATTCGGCGACTCGGCAAGGAACACTATGCGGATTCCTGCGTCGAACATGCACGTTCCTCCTTTTCAATGGAAGAGCGGGTCATGGATTATCTATACGTTTATGAAAGCCTTGTTCACGATAAAAGGAGGAATCTAGCATGGAACGTCCCCTCGTCTCAATCGTCATCCCCGTTTACAATGGAGCGGACTATCTAAAAGAAACCATCGAGAGCGCCCTTGCTCAAACGTATGAGCGAATCGAGGTGCTGGTGATCAATGACGGGTCGACCGATGGCGGGGCGACCGCTGAGATTGCTCGTCGCTTTGGGAGTCAGATCAGATACTATGAAAAGCCAAACGGCGGAGTATCAACGGCGCTCAATCTAGGCATTGAGAAGATGCGAGGAGAGTGGTTCTCATGGCTGAGTCATGACGACCTTTATGAACCGGAAAAAGTGAATAATCAAGTCGAGGAACTCCGAAAACTAGGTGATCAGGCCCAACGTTACATCTTATCCTGTGGGACGACGTTGATTGATGAAGCCGGTGCGCCTATTTACCGTCCTAGAAGACAGTTGAAAGGTGTATACACAGATGAGGCGATGTTTGATTACCTGTTGCTGAAAGCGTGTTTGAGCGGCTGTGCACTACTCATTCCGAAACGTGCGCTTGAACAAGTCGGTGGATTCCCGACGACGTATCGATACATTCAAGACTGGGTATGTTGGGTCGACTTGGCGTCGGCTGGATATCAGTTCAAAGTGACGACGGCACCGCATTCGAAGACGCGCATCCACGCGAAGCAACAAACCAAAAAAATCGCCGACCTCGCACCGATCGAGACGGCCCGCTTTTTTGAACGGCTGTTGATGCGACTCGAAGCCACGAGCAGTACAACCACGCCACAAATCAAAACGGTGTTCAAGGCGGTATATCGCTCAACTGACCCAGAAGTGAGGGAGGAGCTGTTGCAGCGCTTTGATGGGCACCGTCATTTGAGTCGGATGGAACAGAAACGATTGAATCTGTCAGCCATCATTTATCATCGGATGTTGACGCTTTATCGCGGCATGATGAATCTTCGCTATCGATAAACGTGAAAAGGAGGAGTTGAAATGTGGATCTATCTGATCAATATGTTGCTTCTGATTGCATGGGCGGCCCTCCTTTTGCGTGATGACGGAATCAAGAACGGGAAGTTGCTGTTTGTGACGATTGCGACATGCCAATGGATTTTATTGTCTGGATTTCGTCACTTTAGCGTCGGTGCTGACACGATGCAATACAAATGGATGTTCGACGAGACAAAAGGCATCTCATGGAAACGGCTCGGTGACAATTTTGTTAACGTCTTGTTCGGCGGAGGGGACGGACGCGATCCAGGTTACTACTTACTACAAAAAACGATTCAACTCGTGACCGAGAACTACCAATGGTACCTCTTGGCGGTCGCGCTCTTGTTCCTGATTCCGTTCGGAGTTTGGATTTATCGCAACTCGACGGAGCCATTGCTCAGCTTCTTGATCTTTTCGACATTGTTTTACGCCTTCTTTGCCATCACGGGCATCCGCCAGACGATTGCGACGGCAATTGCCGTGTTGATTGGCTACTACTTTATACAGACGAGACGGTTTTGGCCTTTTCTCGGGATCGTATTGCTTGCGGCGACGATTCATCAATCCGCTCTCGTCTTCCTTCCATTCTATTTTTTGGCCACAAAGACGATCACATCACGCTATCTGCTGTTTATGGGAGCGTTGATTCCATTCCTGTTCGTCTTTCGGGTTCAACTGTTCGAATTTTTCCGCACCATCAGCGGTTATGAAGAATATGAGTACTACACGGGGTCAGGTACCTTTAACTTCTCGATGATCTTGATTTTAATCACGGTCGTATCACTCTGGCGGCGTGAACAGATGATCGCGGTCAACCCGAATGTGACCCATTATTTGAACGCCTTGTTGCTCGCCCTTTGCTTTCTGCCGCTTACGTTCATCAACCCCTCGATGATGCGAATCGTCCAGTATTTCTCAGTGTTTGTCATGCTATTGATCCCAGAACTGCTCCGTTCTTTCGAACGTCGGGAGCGCCTGCTCGTCTATTACGTGGCCATCACGATGCTATTGCTCTTGTTCGTCCGTAACGAACCGCTTTATATGTTCTTTTGGCAACAGAAATAAGGGGAGGGGAATCTGATGACGACGAAAGTGGAGTTCGATGAACAAAAAAGCTCACGTCAAATCAAGATTGGCGTCCTCATGTCTTACGCCGCCATCGGATTCAATATTCTCGCCGGTCTGTTCTACACACCATGGATGATTGCAGAGATTGGGAAGGCGAACTACGGACTCTATATGCTTTCGCTATCACTCGTCAGCATCTTCGCCATGGACTTCGGCTTAGAGGCGGCGGTGTCGCGATTCCTATCAAAATACCACGCGCTCGGGGATTCAGAAGGGGCGTCTCGCTTTCTCGGTGTCGCCTTCAAACTGTTTATCGGGACTGCGGTGTTGATTGGCCTCGTTCTGATCGGGGTCTATCTGATGATCGACACGATTTACGCAAGTTTATCGCCCGCTGAAGTGGAGACGCTCCAAGTGTTGTACATCATGGTCGGTTTTTACATCGTCGTCTTGTTCCCGACCAAACCATTCAACGGAATTTTTATCGCGAATGAACGGTTCGTCGTCCTCAACTGGTTCAACTTGATGGAAAAAGTGTCGACCGTCGTCTTGATGGTCGGGGCGCTCTTGTTCGGATTCGGCTTATATGCGCTCGTCTTCGTCAACGCCATCGTCGGTCTATCCATTATCATCGGGAAAGGGATTTACCTGCTTCGTAAAACCGAGACGGCGATTGACTTTTTGCATAACAGCCGGTCGATGTACCGAGACATCTTTACGTTCTCCTCTTGGACGACCGTCATCGCCATCGCCCAACGCTTCATCTTGAACATCACCCCGACCATTCTCGGGGCTTTGGCGAGCAGTGCCTCCATCGCCTTGTTCTCGATCGGGATGGTCATCGAAGGATACGTTTGGACTATCTCATCAGCGATTGGATCGCTGTTCCTGCCGAAAGTTACACGCATGACGACCTATAATCGCCAGTCGGAATTAAACCATCTGTTGATTCGTGTCGGCCGCATCCAGTTGTTCATCGTCGGCTTGATTATCATCAGTTTTGCGACGATGGGCCGAGAGTTTATCGGACTTTGGGTTGGTCCAGACTTCTTCCCATCCTATACGGTCGCCCTGTTGTTGATTCTCCCAGGAATCATCACGCTGACCCAAGAAATCGCCTATACGACGTTGATTGCGGTCAATCAAATCAAATACCGGGCGTTCGCGTCGCTCATCGTCGCAACGGTCAGTGTGATTTTGTCACTGCTCTTGTCTCCGCATTACGGGGCAATCGGTGCTGCGAGTGCCATATTGGTCGGTAACTTGATTGGCACTGTGATTTTCATGAACGTCGTGTATGTCCGCGTTTTAAAATTGAGTATGTGGAAATTTTTCTATGAATGTCATGTGAAGATTGCACCGGCTTTGATGTTTCTAGGAATTCTCGGCTTCTTGCTCCAAAGGTACTTGCCTGTCGAGTCGCTCGTCCATTTCCTGTTTAAAGCGATTGCACTAGGTGGCGCCTACTTTCTCTTCTTATGGATCTTCACGTTTCGGGATGATGAAAAAGAACTGTTGCGTGGGTTTGTCCGTCATGCATCAAAGACATCCTGAACGGGGTGTCTTTTTTCGTGGAGCACAAACATTAGACATGTCATCTTTCAAAAAAATGATAAACATTTCTTTCCTATTCTCACAATGAGACGGGTAACACGATAGTATCACCATCATTGCAATTGTTTCCCACTCAATTTTCCTATCACCTTTAGAAGCCACTGACATCACGACAAAGGAGAGGATTCGCAATGTTTAAAAATAAAACTTTATTGATCACAGGGGGCACAGGCTCATTCGGAAACGCCGTCATGCAGCGTTTCCTGAAAACTGATATTAAAGAGATTCGCATTTTTTCGCGGGATGAGAAGAAACAAGATGATATGCGGAAGCTCTATCATGACGACAAACTTAAATTTTATATCGGCGATGTACGAGATATTAACAGCGTCCGTAACGCGATGTACGGTGTCGATTACGTCTTTCACGCGGCGGCGTTGAAACAAGTACCATCGTGCGAATTCTTCCCGCTCGAGGCGGTTAAGACGAACGTGCTCGGTACGGACAACGTGTTGAACGCAGCGATTGAACAGAACGTCCAAAAAGTCATTTGTCTATCAACGGACAAGGCGGCCTATCCGATCAACGCGATGGGAATCTCCAAGGCGATGATGGAGAAAGTGTTCGTCGCCAAAGCGAAAGCGGTCGGTCCGGAGCAGACACTGATTTGCGGGACGCGCTATGGAAACGTAATGGCCTCAAGAGGCTCGGTGATTCCGTTGTTCGTCGACCAAATCAAACGTGGCGAGCCCCTCACTGTGACGGATCCGTTCATGACCCGCTTCTTGATGAGTCTTGAGGATGCCGTCGAACTCGTCGTCTTCGCCTTTAAAAACGCACATGCGGGAGACATTATGGTTCAAAAATCGCCGGCCTCGACCATCGGCGTGTTGGCGCAGGCGTTGCTCGAGCTGTTCGGTGCGAACAATCCGATCAAGGTCATCGGCACGCGTCACGGCGAAAAGTCGTATGAGACGCTGCTGACCCGGGAAGAGAATGTCGTCGCAGAAGACATGGGCGGGTTCTATCGGGTCCCAGCTGATACACGCGACTTGAACTACGATAAGTATTTCAACGAGGGTAGCAAGCGCCTCACCGTCGAAGGCGAATACAACTCGGCCAACACCGAGCAGTTGAACGTGGAACAAGTGAAGCAATTGTTGCTGACGCTCCCCTACATTCAACAAGGACTCGCGAGTTGGGTGAAAGTATCATGAATATTCTCGTGACAGGCGCAAAAGGGTTCGTCGGCCAAAATCTAGTCGCCGAATTAGAAGCACGCGGGCATGACGTATTCTCGGTCGGGCGCGATACGACGGAAGACACGTTCCGCCGATGCTGTCAGGCTGCGGAGTTCGTCTACCATTTGGCTGGTGTGAACCGTTCGGAATCGGAAGCCGTTTTTGCGGAAGGGAATGCCGGGGTCACTAGATGGTTAATCGAGACATTGGCATCTACTAAAAATGAGGCACCAATCATGTTCGCGTCCTCGATTCAAGCAACGCAGGACAATCCGTACGGACTGAGTAAGCTAGCTGCCGAGCATCTCTTGATGGAAGCACATCAAACAACGGGGCGTACCGTCTACATCTTTCGCTTCCCGAACCTGTTCGGAAAGTGGGGACGTCCGGATTATAACAGTGTGGTCGCAACGTTCTGCTATCGCATGGCGAGAAACCTGCCCATCGAGATTCATGACCCGACTCGAAAGGTCCGACTCGCTTATATCGATGATGCAATCCATCGGCTGGTCTGTCTGATCGACACGTTCCGGGAGCAAGCGAATGAAGTCTACTACGAGCATGTACCGGTTCATGAGCCGATCGCCTTAGGACGCATCGCCGAGTTGTTACAGACGTTTAAAAACAGTCGAGCTACCCTCGGGATTCCGCAACTGGACGACCCGTTCACCAAACAACTGTACAGCACGTATCTCAGTTATTTGCCGGTTGACCAGTTCGCTTATGACTTAAAGCTGAATGAAGACGCGCGTGGTTCCTTCACCGAATTTATTCGAACGCCGGATCGAGGACAAGTGTCCATCAACGTGGCGAAGCCGGGAATCACGAAAGGCAACCATTGGCACCATACGAAAAACGAGAAGTTTCTTGTCGTCAGTGGCGAAGCGCTCATCCGGTTCCGTAAAGTTGGAGAACGCGAGGTCCATACGTATCACGTGACAGGAGACATGATGCGCGTGCTCGATATTCCGACCGGCTATACGCACAATATTGAAAACATCGGAATGACCGACTTGGTGACCGTCATGTGGGTGAATGAGGCCTATGATTCGAACAAGCCGGACACATACTTTATGGAGGTGCAAGATGAAACGACTCAAAGTGATGACCATCGTCGGGACGCGTCCCGAAATCATACGCCTGTCGGCCGTCATTCATAAGCTCGAACATACGGAGGCCATCGAGCACGTCCTCGTGCATACGGGACAAAATTATGACTACGAATTGAATGAGGTGTTCTTCCAAGATTTCGGCTTGCGAAAACCGGACTACTTCCTCAATTCGGCGACGGGCAGTCCGATTGAAACGATTGGCAACATCCTCATCCAAGTCGACCCGGTGCTCGAGCTCGAACGTCCCGACGCGGTGTTGATCCTTGGCGACACGAACTCCTGTCTCGCGGCAATCGCGGCCAAACGACGGAAAATCCCGATTTTCCATATGGAGGCGGGCAATCGTTGTTTCGACCAGCGCGTTCCCGAGGAAATCAACCGAAAGATTGTCGACCATACGGCGGACGTCAATTTGACGTATAGCGATATCGCCCGCGAATACCTTCTCCGCGAAGGGCTGCCGGCGGAACGGATTATCAAGACGGGGAGCCCGATGTTCGAGGTGTTGATGTCGAAACGGGAAGCGATTGAAAACTCGGATGTACTCGAGCGACTCGAATTGAGTCCTGACAACTACTTCATCGTCTCGGCCCATCGTGAAGAGAACGTCAACTCCGACAAACACTTCTTGGCACTCGTCGACAGTTTGAACGCGATCGCAGCGCAATACGGACTGCCCGTCATCGTCAGCACGCATCCGCGGACGATGAAACGAATCGATGAATTGAACGTCTCGTTTCATCCATTGGTTCGACTCCTCAAGCCGCTCGGATTTGTCGATTACAATCACCTTCAATTGCACGCCAAGGCGGTGCTCAGTGACAGTGGGACGATTAGCGAAGAGTCCTCGATTCTTGGATTACGAGGGTTGAATATCCGTGAGACGCACGAACGGCCGGAAGCGATGGAAGAAGGGGCCGTGCTGATGGTCGGTCTCGAAACAGAGCGAATCTTGCAAGGGTTATCGGTCGTCATGGAACAAGAGCGGCCTCGCATCGTCAGTGACTACAGCATGCCGAACGTCTCTGACAAAGTAGTGCGGATTTTGATTTCGTATACGGACTACGTCCGACGCGAAGTATGGAAAGGTACAACGGATCCACGTCAAACAGTCAAGGAGGGTGAACGATGAAACAAAAACTCGTTTTTATCGGAAACATCGCTTCCCCTTATCAGGTGAAGCTGTGCTACGCCTTGGAAGAGTACTTTGACTCTGAATTTTGGTTTTACGAATATCTCGATCAAAATCGACCAGACTGGTGGAAAATCCCGCTCGGTGATAAGTGTCAAGTGTTGAGATATTCGAAGTGGTTTCCGAAGATTGGCTACCTATCACTCGGTTTGATCCGAGAGTTGATTCGTTTCAAACCGGACGTCATTCTACTCGGCGGGTTCATGGCGGGACATGCGGCCATCGTGAGAATCGCTAAGCTGTTCGGCATCAAAACTGTCATTATGAGTGAGCCGCTTCGACCGCTACAAAATGACGACGACCCGTCTGACCGGCTGACGAATCCTCAGGATAATCCATACAAAACGAAGCTGTTACACTGGATGTTCAAGGACGCTGACCTCTACTTCGGGATGGGGACGGTAGCAGTGGAGCAATTCAAGCAACAGCTCGGGTTTGACCCTGATAAAGTCGTACATGCGACGTATGCCCAGGACATCGATGCGTACTTCGATCACGGCTTGAGACGGAAGCAACCGGGCGATACGTTCAAACTACTGTTTGCGAATCGGCTTGTCGAACGTTATCAGCCATTACTCGTGTTAGAAGCGTATCGGAACTTATCAAAACGCTATTCCCTCGAACTCTATTTAAATAATTCGGGGCAACAGCTTGAGGCGTGTAAAGGATATATCGCCGAGCACGAGTTGAAAAATGTCTACTTCTTAGATGAGATTCAGGCGTGGGATGAGATGCCGAAAGTGTATGAGCAAGCGGACATTTTGGTACTGCCGGCAACGTATTCGAACGGGAACGGGACCATCATCGAAGCAAGAGCCTCGGGCATGGGGGTCGTCATCAGCGATCAAATCAACAACGTCTCCCATCATTCCGTAGACGGTAAAAATTGCTATATGTGTGGTGTCACGGTCGAATCGATTGAACGAGGGATTGAACAATACCTCGAACATCCGGAGCGTCTCATCGAACATGGCATGTTATCGCGAGAACTCGTCAAGTTCCACCGTAATGATGTCACAGCCAAAGGGTACTATGACACGTTGCGCGCGAAACAGATTATTTCGTAAAGGAGAAATGTCATGAACGTGGCCATTATGCAGCCTTACTTCTTCCCATATATCGGGTACTTCCAATTGATTCATGCGGTCGATACGTTCGTTGTGTATGACGACGTTCATTTCATCAAAAAAGGTTGGATTCATCGCAATCGGATTCTGATTGACGGAAGTCCTCATCCGATCACCTTACCCATTCAGAAGATGAGCCAGAATCGTTTGATTTGCGACCATGAGCGTTCGCAACCAGACGAAATCGTTGAACAACAGTTGAAGTTGTTGCGACACGCCTATTACAAAGCCCCTCAATTTGAACACGTCTTCCCGTTACTCGAACGCGTGATTCGTCATCCTGAGCGAAACGTCGGGAAGTATTTGGCATACAGCATCGAGGAAGTCGCTCGATACCTCGGTATCTCAACGACATTCATTCTCTCGTCAGAATTGAACGCTGGGGTTGGATTGAAGGGGCAAGCGAGAATCCTCAATATATGTGGGCACTTGAGGGCGACGCATTACGTGAATGCCATCAACGGCATGGACTTGTACGATACCGAGGTGTTCAAACAGGCGGGAATCGATTTATCGTTCATCGAGACCGAACCGATCATTTACCATCAAGGATCATGTCCGTTTCAAGCGAATCTGTCCATCATCGACGTGATGATGCATTGTCCCAAACAGGAAATCCAGCTCATTCTTGAACGTTACGCACTCGTCTCGAATCGCCAAGTGACCTAGGAGGTGCCTTATGCTACACATCGTCGATATCCAATCCGCAGCATTCCCGTCTTATCCAGTAGTAAACAAACCTGACAGCAAACCGACAGCTATTCCGGTTACGAAATCCATGCTCCCTTCCCTTGAAGAGTACACGGATGAGATTCGTGACTTGTGGGTATCGGGATGGTTGACGAACAACGGCACTAAACATCAGCAACTTGAACGGGAGTTGATCGAATATTTGGGGGTCGAACACTTATCCCTATTCACGAACGGGCACTTGGCGCTCGAGGCGGCGATTGAAGCTCTCGGATTGACAGGTGAGGTCATTACGACGCCTTTCACTTTTGCTTCGACAAGTCATGCACTGATTCGTAAAGGGCTAACACCCGTTTATGGAGACATCCGATCCGATGACTTTACGCTCGATGCTACCAAATTAGAACATTTAATTACACCCAAAACTTCGGCCATCCTTCCTGTTCATGTATACGGAAATGTATGTGACGTTGAGGCCATCGAGGCGATTGCCAAACGACACAACCTGAAAGTGATTTATGATGCGGCCCATACGTTCGGCGTCACAGTGAACGGACGAGGAATCGGAACGTTCGGTGACGTCTCAATGTTCAGTTTTCACGCCACGAAAGTGTTCCATACCATCGAAGGAGGAGCTCTGACGTACAATGACCCGGCACTGAAACATCGTTTCGACCAATTGAAAAACTTTGGCATCACCGGACCGGAAACGGTGGAAGTGACGGGGGGGAACGCCAAAATGAATGAATTTCAAGCAGCGATGGGTCTATGTAACCTGCGCCATATCGATGAGACGATTGCGCGGCGGAAGCAAGTACGTGAACTCTATGACACGCTGCTCAGCGGTCTCGATGGCATTCGCATCCTGAAACCACAACCGGGCGTTGAAACGAACCATTCCTACTATCCGATCATCATGACGTCAGAGGAAAATCGGCGGGATGAACTGCATGACGCTCTAGCGCAGGAAGGCATCTTCACCCGGAAGTATTTCTATCCGCTCGTGACGGATTATGCGTGGAATCAGAACCGGTTTGCGAGCCGCAGCATCCCAGTCGCTCGTGAAATTGCCGAGCGGGTGTTGACACTCCCACTTTATCCAGACCTCACTATAGAAGACGTAACCCGGATTTGTACCACGATTCAAGAAAGGGTGATGAAGTGATGAAAGGGATCATATTAGCAGGTGGGAACGGAACGCGTCTCTATCCGATGACGAAGGCCGTCTCGAAACAACTGTTACCAATTTACGACAAGCCGTTGATTTATTACCCGATGTCCGTCCTGATGCTGGCGGGAATTCGGGAGATTCTACTCATTTCGACTCCACAAGATATCGGCGGATACGAGCGGTTATTCGGGGATGGGCATCAACTCGGTATCGACATCTCGTATAAAGTACAGACTAAGCCGGTTGGACTGGCAGATGCGTTTATTTTAGGAGCTGACTTCATCGGGGACGACTCGGTCTGTCTCATCTTGGGTGACAACGTGTTTTATGGACCGGATTTAACGCGATTCTTGAAACATGCACAATCGAAAAAACAAGGAGCGACGGTCTTTGGCTATCCGGTAAAAGATCCACGAGCATTTGGTGTCGTGGAATTTGATTCACAAAATCGAGTGGTCTCGATTGAAGAGAAACCGGCCGAACCAAAATCGAATTATGCGGTCCCAGGTCTATATTTTTACGACAATCAAGTCGTTGAGTTCGCCAAACGTGTTGAGCCTTCTGCACGAGGAGAGCTCGAAATCACGTCAATCAATAATATGTATCTGGAACGCGGAGAGTTGAACGTCGTTTTGTTCGGCCGCGGGATGGCGTGGCTTGATACCGGCACACCAGAAGGCATGATTAAAGCGGCTGTGTTCGTTCAAACGGTTCAAGAACGTCAAGGCTATTACATCGCCTGTCTCGAGGAAATTGCATGGCGCCGCGGGTTCATTTCACGAGATGAGTTGAAAGATATTGGTTTGACGCTCAAGATGACGGATTATGGACAATATCTCTTATCACTCGTCGAGGAAGGGGAGAGAACGGATGCGAACGATTCTAGTGACTGGCGGAGCCGGGTTCATCGGTTCAAATTTCATAAAACACTTACGGGCAAAACATCCGACGTACCGCATTCTTAACGTCGATGTGCTCACCTATGCAGGGAATTTGGAAAATTTGCGCGAGTTCGAAGCCGATTCGCTCTATCATTTCGAAAAGGTTGATATCCGTGACCGTCAAGAAATCGAACGGTTGTTTCGAACATATGATGTGAATGAAGTCGTTCACTTTGCTGCAGAATCACATGTGGACCGGAGTATCACCGAGCCTGAGTTATTTTTGACAACAAACATTCTCGGGACGCAAGTGTTGCTCGACACGGCGATGCGACATTGGAAAGTGGCCCCCGATGATAAATACAGTCGTGACTATAAACCATCCGTCTGTTTCGTCCATGTCTCGACCGACGAAGTGTACGGATCCCTCGGAGCGACCGGTTATTTCACAGAAGACTCACCCATCGCCCCGAATAGTCCATATTCCGCCTCGAAAGCAAGCTCTGATTTACTCGTTCGAGCCTATTACGAGACGTATGGATTGCCGGTCAAGACGACCCGATGCAGCAATAACTACGGGCCGTATCAATTCCCGGAAAAACTCATCCCGCTCATGATTCATAAATGTATGTCGAATCTGCCATTGCCAGTCTATGGAGACGGGCAACAGATTCGAGACTGGCTTCATGTAAGCGATCATTGTGAAGCCATCGATGTCGTTCGAGAACATGGGTACTTCGGCGAAGTGTACAATATCGGCGGTCATAATGAAAAGACGAACTTGGAGCTCGTGCAAATCATCATCAACGCGTTCGGTCAGTCAGAAGAATTGATTCAATTCGTCAAAGATCGTCCGGGGCATGATCGACGCTATGCCATCGATGCGACCAAGATGGCCGATGAATTAGGGTGGACCCCACGATATCAATTCGAAGAGGGAATCGCCGAAACGATTCAGTGGTACGTGGAGCATCCTGAATGGATTGAACGAATCGTATCTGGTGCGTATCAAACCTATCACGATTCGATGTATTCTTCGTTCCGATAGGAGGGGTTACCATGTACGAACGTTTGATGAAGCGTCCACAAGACGCAATTCTTGCGACGGTTTCTTTACTCGTTTTAAGTCCTGTTCTTCTGACGATCGCTGGTCTCATCAAGTGGAAAATCGGTGGGCCGGTGTTATTCAAGCAGAAACGTCCCGGCAAGGACGGCGTTATCTTCGAGATGGTGAAATTTCGGACGATGACCGACGCGCAGGATGATCATGGTGAACTGTTGCCGGACGAGTTGCGCTTGACTCCGTTCGGGCAGACACTTCGATCGCTCAGTCTGGATGAGTTACCGAGCTTACTCAATATCGTCAAAGGCGACATTGCGATTGTCGGACCGCGTCCGTTGCTCGTCGAATATTTGCCCCGATACAACGAGGAGCAGCGCCGACGTCACGATGTACGTCCTGGACTGACGGGACTTGCCCAAGTGAACGGCCGCAACCGGCTGTCCTGGCAGGACCGATTCGGCCTCGACGTGCAATATGTCGACAACGTCACGTTCTTTAATGACTGGAAGATTATCTTGCAAACGGTCCTTAAAGTCGTGAAGAAGGATGGGATTTCGTCCGATACGGCGGTGACGATGGAGGCGTTTATGGGGAATGAGAAGGTAACAAACATCGTCAAATAGAGCGAGCAGGCCATACGGTCCGCTCGTTTTTTTGTGTGTCATTTCTTTTGATGAACTTCACCAGAATGTCACTCGAGTCTGATAGTCAGACATGATATAACTAAAAATGTGAACAATTGAGCATATGGAGGTTTATATATGAAACGATTTTATCTACTATTCGTCGGACTCATCCTGATTCTTTCTGCCTGCAGCCAAAGTGAGGCCGTCGACTCGACGAAACAGCATACATACACGAAGTACGAGCTCTCGCTCGAGGACAAGGTCGCGCTCGGGGAAGGAGAGCACGAGATCGTGTTCGTCTTCGACTACAGTTGCCCGTGGTGCAAGAAGTGGATGGAAGAGGTACTATCGGAGATCGAGGAGCGCTGGATTGACACGGGCGAGGCGACGTTCAAAGGACAGCCGCTTGTCCTGTTGAACGAACAGTCACAACTGCTCGCGAACGTGGATTATAATGTGGAACGGCTCATCCCGGACCGTTACTATGAAGTGCAGCGCGCCATCGGACACGACTCGGGGTCGGACGGCTTCGGGACGGAAGCCCATGTCCAAAAAATCGCCTCTGAGTTCAACCTGAATGTGGACGAACTGCTTGAGAACCACGTCGATATCGGCATCCAGAACTCACGGCTGTTCACGCGCGACTTCGGTGTGGCCTATGTGCCGACGGTGTACGTCGACGGCATCCAGCTCGTCGATGCGTTCAGTTTAGAAGAGATGGAGAAAATCATGGACGGCACTATTCAAGCAGGCGACGAAGTCGAACTCCCGGAAGACTAAAATAACCCCTCCGTCGCAGTGACGAGGGGTTATCTCATAGACGCTCGAAATACGGTTTGACGAATAACTCGAACAGTTCGGCGTCGAGCAGGTAACGGTTCGTGAAGAACGGGGCGTTGTCGGGTGTAATCGGGTTCGGGCTCAAGATGAACGCCTGCTCGAAACCGAGCTCCTGCACCGACGCGCTCGCCGCGGTTCAAGAAGTGACGGACGAGGTAGTAAGGCGCTTCCTCGCTCAGGAAAGCGTCCGAATCGACGCAAAGCAAATATTCCGAGCGGGCGGCGTGGGCGGCCATATGTAGCGCGTTCGCCTTGCCTCGGTTCTCATGACAGTCGATGACACGCAAGCGCTCGTACTCGTCGGCGAGTCCGACGAGAATGTCGCCGGTCTTGTCCCGGCTGCTATCGTTGACGGCGATAATCTCAAAGTTCGGATAGGTGAGACGGTCCAAATACTCGATCGTCTCGGCAATCGTCTCTTCTTCGTTATAACAAGGAATCAGGATACTGATGAGCGGCCATTCCCGCTCGTTCAAATCGAGTTCTTCCTCTTTCTCACGCGTCAAGCTGAATAAGAGAGCGCCAGCAATCCAAAATAGCGCCATGAAGAACGGATACCAAAACACGAATTGGGCCAGTGGTTCGATCCAAGGTGCGATGTCGAGCCCGTAAAAATTCATAATTGTCTCCCCTTATTTTCAAAAAAACCATGTACTGACAGTATGATAGCATCAAAAAATTGTTTTCCCATATTTATCAAAAAAATTGTACGGAAATTGAAAAAGACATTCGACCTGTGTCAAATGTCTTGGTGCTTGTTCTGTTTCGTCCGTCTGTCTTTGCGCCATTTCCAAACGAACAAACCGATTAGCGCGAGGACGGGGGCCGCAACCCAAGGGCGGGCTTCGATGATGGAGACGAGTTCGAAAATCGAGAGCCATCCGCTAATCATGATCAGAATCAGCAGGAAAGTCTTAAGTCCACCTCGAATAGGAAACCAGTAGAACACGAAGAGCGTAATCAAAAAGAAAGCGAGCAATCCCATGCGGTTATTCCTTTCTAGCCTCATTTTGACTCATTATAGCAGAGAATATTCAGAGAGTGTTAGAGCCTTCCCTTGCATGCCGCTTTTCTGTACTGTTAATAGAAGACTATTGAAGGAGGAACTATCGTGAGATTTGGAATCATCGGCCTTGGCTATGTCGGGCTGGCCACCCTGTGTGGACTAGCAAAAGCGGGGCATGAAGTCATCGGTGTCGAGAAAGATCAACCGAGACTGCTCCGTCTCATGAACGGGGACGTCCCCGTTCCACGAACCGGGCATGGCAGACGTGTTACGCGATCATCACGGTTCAATCACATTTACGGACTCGATTGCCGATACAGAAACGGTCGACTACCTCGTCCTCGCCGTCGGGACGCCGAGCAAGCAAGACGGAAGCTGTGACTTGACGTTCGTCGACGCAGCCTTGTCCGAGGTCGCGTCGAAACATAAAATCATCATCCGCAGTACGGTGCCGCCGGGGACGACCGACATGCTGTCGGTCATGTACCCGGCCCATACGTTTGCCGTCGTACCCGAATTCCTTCAAGAGGGGCGCGCCCTCGCCGACGTGTTGAAACCGCACCGCGTCGTCATCGGCAGTGACGACCTCGAGATGTGTGAGGAACTCGCCGGCATCTATGGACGCCTCGGTGTGCCAATCGTCTGTACGTCACCGATTGACGCCGAGTTCATCAAATACGCCTCGAACGCGTTCCTCGCTACAAAAATCAGTTTCATCAACGACTTGGCGCGTCTCGCCGACAAGGCGGGAGCGGACATCACGACGATCGCCGACGGCATGGGGCTCGACCCGCGCATCGGACGTTCGTTCTTGAATGCCGGACTCGGATACGGGGGCTCGTGCTTCCCGAAAGACATGCACGCGCTCTTGAACGTCGCGAGCGAGAATGAGCTCGACTTGCCGGTCATCAGAGCCGCCATGCACGCGAACGACGCCCAGATGGCGTACGTCGCCTCGAAAGTCGAACCGACGAGCGACCTCAAAGTCGCCTTCCTCGGCCTCGCCTTCAAACCGGGGACGGACGACATGCGCGACGCGCCTTCGCTCACACTCGCTCAACTGTTGACGGTGCGTGGAGTCGACGTGATCGGTTACGACCCGCTCGCCAAGTGGGACTTCCCGCAAGCCGAGACAGTCGAAGCGGCGCTCGAAGGAGCGGACGTCGCCATCCTCGTCACGGAATGGGACGAGCTCGTCGCATTGACGCCGGAAGCGTTCGACGGGATGCAGACGAAGCGGTTAATCGATGCCCGTAACGCATGGAAATACGCACGCGACCCGGGGACCGTCCAGTACGAAGGGGTCGGCCGGATGCAAAACAAGGCGAATACGCCGTCATCGACATGACGAAAGGTGAGACCCCTCGGGGCCTCACCTTTTTTCACGCCTTCATCTGTTCTTTCGTCGGTCCCATGACGCCCGGGACCGAGAGTCCCGCCTGCCGGAGCAACACCGTCATCTGGCCGCGGTGGTGCGTCTGGTGGTCGATCATCATGCGCAAGACGGCACCGCGCGGTTGTTTCGTACCGTGGACGTCGACCTCTTCTAACAAGTAGTCGTCCGAGAACTGTTCGGCCGCCTGGATAATCTCGTCGGCGTAGCGCTCGTATTGATCGGCGATCGCCTTGGCGTCGCTCGGTTGCGTCAAACTCTTCAGCGACGACAAGCGGAAACCGAGCAAGTTCGTGAAATAGCCGAGCGCGGTCGTCACGTGCCAGCCGATCCAGCCGAGCGAGTTATGGCCCGGGACAATCTCCTGTCCGAGCGCCTCGTCCGTGACGGCGCGGAGCACGTCGAGCGTGCCGGTCGATGATTTGGTCCATTCTTGTAAAAAATCTGCTTTCGTGCGATACATCGAATTCCTCCTTGAACGTTCTACCCTGAGTATACGACGCAGATTCACGATTTTGAAACGTTCGGTCTCGTTTTCACGTAGACTATAGTAGAAAGGGGGACACCTGTATGTGGGGACTCGTGATTGCAGCATTCATTTTGTTCGTGCTCGGCTTTGCCGTCCATCGGTTAGGCTGGCACTTCCTCATCTCTGGCTATAACACGATGAAGCGCGAGGATAAGGAACGCGTCAACATCAAGGCAGTGGCGCGGTTGCTCGGCTTCATGTGTTACGGCATCGCAACGATTTTTCTCGTCATCGTCGCCATCGATGCGTCTCATCTCGACATTCCGCTCGAGCCGTTCTTTCTGCTCATCGTCGTGCTCGTTGTCGTCACGCTTTGGCGCGCCCAAAAGTATGACGGGAATATCTTTGATGAACATGGGAAACTTCGGCCTGGGGGCAAGAAGAAACTCATCCCGCTCGTTCTCTTCCTGACGCTCATCTTGGGCTTTGTCGGTGGTCTTCTGTTCTGGTTCAGTCAGCCGACCGAGGTGACGCTCACCGACTCGGCACTCGTCATCGAGGGCAGCTACGGCGAGACGGTGCCGTATGATGAAATCGAGACCGTGACATTGACGTATCGGCCGAGCCTCGACCGCCGAACGAACGGTGCCGCCGTCGGTTCACGATTGACCGGCCACTTCCGGACGACGGATGGGGAGGACGTGCTCGTCTACCTCGACCAAGACATCGAGGCCGCTGTACGCATCGACTGGAGCGGCAAACCGATTTATGTGAACGTGGAGTCGAACGAGGCGACGGAAGCGTTCTATGAGGAGGTACGACTGAAATGACACAACCTTGGTATACACGGCACATGCCGTTCTTCTTCTTGACGTTCTTGTTCGCGCCGTTGACGCTGCTTTTGCTCGTTTGGCGCTGGGAACGATTTGAAGGTCATGAGCGGGGCGTCAAGCTGTTCTTCGCCATCGGGATGACGGCGTTCATCGTGTTCGGGCTGTTGCCGCGCGGGTCGTTACCGGTCATCTTGCCGGTCATCGGACTGTTGATCGCGTTGAAGCTCGTCCTCAATCTTATCAAACAAAAGACCGGCTGACATGTGTCAACCGGTCGAATGGGGGCGCTCGCTCAGGCGAAATGCCCTCTTTTGTCGTTCACCCACGTCTCAAAAGCTGTCGCGTCGAGGGCCGGGGCGTAATAATAGCCTTGCCCGAGTTCGACCCCTTCCGCGATAATCCGCTCGAGGTCCTGTTTCGTCTCGATGCCCTCGGCGAGCGAGGTCAATTTCTGTTCACTCGCGAAGCGGGAGACGGCGCGGAGGAATGATGTGCTGTCCTTCGCTTTGCCGCTGACGTACATGCGGTCGATTTTCACTTCTTGAATCGGCAAGTGCCAAATCGCTTCGAACGAGGCGTAGCCGGTGCCGAAGTCGTCAATCGAGAGGCAATAGCCGAGATCGGCGATGTCTTCGAGCCGCTCGAGCTCGTTCGTGTGCGACATGATGTCCGCCGACTCGGTCAGTTCGATTTTCAACCGGTCGGGCAGCCATGGATACGTCGCGATCAAGTCGCGCAGCTTGGTGACGATGGACGGGTCGACCGAATGGGCCGACAAGTTATACGACAACGAGATATCGGCGAACGGCGTGTCGCGCCAGGCGACGAGCTGTTCGACGACCAAATCGAGAATCGAGTGCGACAGCCAGAGAATCTGGTCCGAGCGTTCGGCGATGCGGATGAACTCGTTCGGTGGCACGTTGCCGATGTCCGGGTGTTGCCAGCGGGCGAGCGCCTCGGCCCCGACGACCCGGCCCGTCTTCAACTCGACTTGCGGCTGATAGGCGACGGTGATATGTCCTTGCTCGATCGCCTCTGGGAGCGCCTGTTCAATCAAGGCGGCCCATTGGAGCTGGGCGAGGATGCTCGAGTCGTACCAGACGAACGGGTTCCGCGTCTCTTTGGCGTGTTGCAACGCCTTCGTCGCCTCGAACAGACAATCGTTAAAGCTCGGCGTCGTATGCGTCGCCCCGATTTGAAGGTGGACGGTCTGGCGTTTCTGGTTAATCAATAGCTCGGTCGGGAACAGCTCCAACAATTCGGTCTCGTCGACGTTGCGAAGCCCTTTCACATACAGCATGAGCGTGTCGTCCCGGTAACGGCCGAACAAGTGGTGTGCGTACTTCTCGAGCCGGTCCTCGACGTGACGGGCGAACTCGGTCATGAGCAGGTCGGCGTACGTCGGATCGTACCAGTCAACGAGGTGATGGAAGTCGTTCAATTTAATCAAGAGGAACGTCCCATCGATATCCTGTTTCTCCCACGCCCGCAGGAAGCCGTACTCGTTATATAGCTCGGTGGCGAGGTCGAACCGGACGAGCCGGTCGACCTTACGCTCGCGTTCGACGCGCTCGGTCTCATCTTCGAGGATGAGGTAATACGTGAGCGTCTCGCCGCGCTTGAGTGGGATGATTTTGACGTTCAAGAAACGGACGTGTTCACCTTTCAAATGCAGGATGAACTGAGCGCTCGTACCATTCTCCGTCACCCCGGCGAGCGCCTCGCGCAACAGGCGGCGGCCCGTGTCGGTGAACAGCTGGTTGATCTCATACAGGTTCCGTTCGCCAAAAAATTGGCGGAACACATCGTTTCGTTCGATGAAGTTGTATGTGTCGTCGATCAAGGCGATGGCGAGCCCTGTCTCGGAGAACAAGGACGACCAGCGCTCGTGATAGCGGAGCAAGTCGTTCGATTTTGTCTTGAGCGTGTGTACCGTCGAATGGACACTGGCGGCAATCTCGCGGAGCTCGTCCTCGATGCCACGGAAGTCGTGGCTCGGAGGGAACGAATCCTCGACCGGTTCCGTGCTCGGGTCGATGGCGAGGGCGCGTGCCTTCAAATGGCTCAAGTCGTGGGCGTACATCTTGCGTGTCGAGCATAGGGCGAACAAGAGCGCGCCTGATAAGAGGAGCGTGATGAGCAGGACGGCGATGGCGAGTGTGCCGTAACGGTCACGCTCGGTCATGAGCGTGTCGTCAGCCGCCGAGCGTACCGCTTGCAGCGCGGCGTGCGAATCCTCATAGAAGCTGGTTCCGTTGACGTAACGGGCCTCGAGCGTCGAATTGGCGGCCGTCACCCGACCGAGGGCGAGCGCGCTCTCAATCAAGTCGTCGACCGATTTCGTCCCGAGAGACGGGTCGGTCGCGACGATGTCCTCAATCAGACGTGCCTCGTTCGCAATCGTCGAGACCTCGAACTCGAGCTGGTCTTGATCCGGTGTCTCGGCGAGCAGGTTCGTGACACCTTCGACGAACGCCATCTGCATGCGCATGATGGCATCGGTCAATTCATAGGCCGTGTTCTCTTGGGCGGTCCGTTCGAGCCCTTGATAGAGCCAGCGCCGGTTGATCGACTCGATGACGTCGAACGGCACGGCTTGGAAGCGGCTCGATCCGTCCTCGTTCAATGTGTCTTTAAGTTCTTCCGAGAAGCGTAGCAACGCCTCCCGTTCGCGCTCGTCGACCCCGGTCTCGAAGTCGTCGAGCAGTTGCGCGTTATATTGGAGCGCCCGTTCGCGGTATGGGGCCGACAGCAGCGCCGTCGGTTGCTCGGAGTTCGTCTCGTAGAGTTTGGCCGCGTGGTGCAAGACGAGATACGACTCGACGCCGGCCAAGTCGGAGGCGTGATCCAAGTCGCGCACCGTCTCGTCGACGGCGACGTGCTTTTCTTTCCAGTAATAGCTCAGGCCGAGCCCGAACAACAATACGCCGATGAGACAAGCGACGGCGAGGGCCATCGTGTAAATCCGGTACGGAATTTTAGCGAATCGATTGCTTCCCATCGGACACCTCCTTCTTTCTCTTCCCATTCTATCGTGTTCGAGTCTTTCGAGGGAAATCCTGCCCCACGAAAAAAAACCCGACAAAGGTCGGGTCAATGAATGCGCCAAAGGTCACGGTCGTTTGTAGCCGATGACGCGTGACTTCCAGTACGGCTCTTTACTGATCGTGTTATAGCCGAGGCCGTACGTCCCGGCGTGGATGAACGTGTCTGAATTGATCATGATGCCCATGTGTGACGGGCCGGCCGTATACGTGTTCTCGAAGAAGACGAGGTCGCCCGCTTGCGGGACGAACGTCTTGCTGAGCTGTGTTCCGAAATAAGACCCGGCCCAGTATGTGGCGACGTTCGTTCGTGGGACGCTGTAGCCTGCCTGGTTGAAGGCGTAATGGATGAGTCCAGAGCAGTCGAATCCGCCGTTGGCCGGGTTCGATGACGCCCAGATGTACGGGGTGCCGACATACTTCTTGGCGACCGCGATGGCAGCGAGGCCGGCACCTTGTGACGGAGTCGGAGTCGGGTTTACCGTAGACCCTTTCGGCACCGCTTTGACGTAAGACGCCGCGACGAAACCGGTCGTATTCCCGATATAGATTTGATGCCATCCGTTCGACGTCTGGACGATGCGGAGCGTCTGCCCGGCCGTGACACGGCCGATGATGGCCGAGCTCGTCGAGGCCGACGTGCGGACGTTCAACGATGGCGTATTCACGACGTAGTCGAACGAGGCGTTGCCGGCACCGCCGTCTCCGGCGTTCGGTGTGACCGGCGCGCTCGGTGCCGTCGTCGTCTGTTTCAAGTAACCGGTGCTGACGTAACCGCTCTTGCCGTTATACGTGATGTATACCCACGTGCCGCTCTGCTTCGTCGCTTTGACAGTTGTGCCGTTCGGGATGCTCGTGACGAGGGCGTAGCCGATCCCCGGACCTCGACGAACGTTCAAGTTGGCCGTCGTGACGTACGACTGGTTGATGCTCTGTTCTTTTGGCGCACTCGGTACTGCCGGCGTCGTCGGTTGACTTGGAGCCGGTGTGGGTGTCGAGGCCGCTTTCTGTAAATATGTATTGGCAACAAAGCCGGTTCTCGAGCCGAACTTGACGTGGGACCAGTTGCCCTCGACTTTTAATACGGTGACCGTTTGACCTTTCGGAATTGTGACGAGAACACTTGAATTCGTCGATTTCGAGGCCCGAAGGTTCAAATTGGCGGTCGTTTTCGATAACGTTGCCGATACGGTAGGCGGCGTCGACGTGTTCGGTGCGACCGGGGTAGCGGTTGTCGTCAAGTAGTCGTTATGCACCCAACCAGTCTTGCCGTTATACGTGACTTTTGACCAGGCGCCACTCGTTTGAATCACGTTAAGCGTTTTGCCTTTCGGGATTGTCGCGAGTACTTTATGTGATGTGCCGGCAGCGAAGCGCAAATTCAAGTTAGCTGACGTGACGTGAGAGCGGTTCGATGTCGTCGCTGGTTTGAGCGCGCTTGGGGCGTTCCCGTTCAATTTAAGCGTCTGCCCGATGGCGAGACGGTCTGAATTCAAGTTGTTGAAAGCTTTTAAATTAGCGAGTGACACGTTGTGCTGTTGGCTGATCGACCAAAGCGTGTCACCGGCACGGACGACGTGTGAGCTGGCTGCGGCGGCTTCGTCGGCCTGGGCGACGATCGTTACGGCGGCGATGGCTGCGAATGAGTACATGAGGCCGGACTTAGGGGACATTGGGTCACTTCCTTCTCTATGAGTGCTTTTGACAATTATCGACAGGTGAAGCAATACATGTTTATTGTAGGGTTTACAGAAACGGCAAGCAATGGTGGAAATGGCTCAATCCTTGGATTCCGTTAAAAATGAGGTCAATATTTTTCGTCACGGACGGATCAACTGTACTAAAGAAACAGGGGAATCGAAAATTGACTTTCTGTTGAATTTTGGAAACCTATACATATATCTTTTCATGCTATCATGAATGCAAAACGTATGAACGAGAGTAGGGGACTTATGAACGAGGGGAACTTTTCAACACAATCATATCGCAAACATCAAGAGAAACTGTTCGAACTCGTCCGCATGCCTGAGGTGACGGAGGCGGCGGTGCGACAAGCGCTCTCCTACATGTGTGAGGTCGTTTCGGATATGCTCGACGTCGACACGGTCTCGATTTGGCATTTTGACGAATCGTACGCCTCGATTTCCTGCCAAGTCGCCTATTCGAAAGAGAACGGGCCGAGCGAACCGGTGTTGACGGTCATGCGTGGGGACGCACCTGTCTATTTCGACGCGTTGCGGACGAACCGGGTGCTCCCGTTCGAGGACGTGCGGACGCACGAGTGGGTGAAGGATCTGTATCAACAGTACTTCGTGGAAGGGCAACGGATTTATTCGATGCTCGACGCCCCGATTTATGCGAACAATCAGGCGAAAGGGGTCATCTGTTGCGAGACGTTCGCACCGCGGCAATGGACGTTCATCGAGGAGCTGATCGTCAGCACGCTGTCCGACTTTATCGCCATCCTCTATCTCCGGCTCGACCGCCGCGAGATTGATGAACACATCGCGAAGCTCGCCTATACGGATGAACAGACCGGGCTCATGAACTTGAACGGGTTCGTCGAGCGGGTGGACGCGCTCCGCGAACAGGCACCGCACCAGCTCGGCTCATTGATTTATCTCCGGGCGGACGAATTCCGTTCCGTCGAGACGGCAATCGGCATCCAGCGCGCGGACGACATCGTCATCGAACTAGCGGAACGTCTCCAACAAGTCGTCGATGCGTCGCTCTTGGCGCGCGTCTCTCAATCTGGCTTTCTACTGTGGACGCCTTACGGCGACCGCATCAAAGTGAAGACGCTCGCCGATTTGATTTGTGAGACGGTGACAAGCGAGCCGTTCGCGGTCGGGGAACTCGACGTCGTCTTGACGATGAGCGCCTTCATCTCGATCGAGGACAAGTCACGCTCGACGCTCGAGATGATGGACACGACCCGAATCACGGCCAATGATCGCCACGTGCAGCGCGGGGGGATCGCCTTCTACGAGGAAGAGATGGGCGAGAAGGCGACGGCCCGACTGACGCTCGAGATGAATTTGCGGAAAGGGCTCGCTTTGAACGAGTTCACGCTCTATTACCAACCGAAGATTGAAGCGTCGACTGGCAAGTTAAAAGGATTTGAAGGGCTGATGCGCTGGATTCATCCGAAACAAGGATTGATTCCACCGCTCGACTTCATCCCGCTCGCCGAATCGACCGGCGTCATCATCGCGCTCGAAGAGTGGGCGCTCGAGGCGGCATGTCGCCAATTGAAGACGTGGCACGACGCGGGCCGGATGTATCAGCTCGCCTTAAACTTGTCGGCCCGTCATTTCCTGTCGGACGGGGTCGTCGAAAAGTTGGCCCACATCGTCAAGGAGATGGGCGTCTGCCCGAACTATTTGACGTTCGAGATCACCGAGAGCGTCGGGATGGAGAATCAGCAGCACGTCATCGAGCGGTTCGTCGCATTCCGGGAACAAGGCTTCTCGATCTCGATTGACGACTTCGGAACGGGCTTCTCGGCATTCGTCTACTTGAAGCATTATCCGATTCATGAGATTAAAATCGATCGGCAGTTCATCCAAGTGACGGACAACGACCCGACCGGCAACGTCATCGTCCAATCGATTATTGAGCTCGCCCGCGGGCTCGGTTTGAAGACGGTGTGCGAGGGCATCGAGACGACCGACCAGCGCGACACGCTCCGCTCGCTCGGCTGTGATGAGATGCAGGGCTACTACTTCTCGCGTCCGCTCCCGATTGACGAGCTCGAGACGTGGATTGAAGACTATGACACAACAAAGAAGGATTCGCTCCGTTGAGCGAATCCTTCTTTGTTATGCCGGTAACTCGATGCGAATCGTTGTCCCGGTCCCACGCTTACTCGTCACCGTGACGGTGCCGCCGTGCGCTTTGATAATGTCCCGAGAAATCGCCATACCGAGCCCGCTGCCGAGCGCGTCGGTCGTGTTCGTGCCCCGGTAGTAGCGTTCAAAATGTACGGCAGTTCGTTCGCATCGATGCCGATACCGTCGTCTTGAATCGTGATCACATCCTGCGAGACCGTCACATGGACGGCGACCGCCTCATCGTTATGGAGCAGGGCGTTATACAAGAAGTTGAGGAGCGCCCGTTTCATAAAATGCCGGTCGATGGGGCGCGTCTCGGCGTTTGTGCTCGCGACGATCGACACACCGACGGACGGGGGCATCTTCGTCGACGGAGAGAATATCGCCAAGCTCGAAGAAGAGGCGCTTTCGGACTTCCGACGCGACCATCTCGGTTTCATCTTCCAAGACTATAACCTGCTCGACTCGCTCACGGTCCGAGAAAATATCCTGCTCCCGCTCGCCGTCACGAAGACGCCGATCGACGAGACACGGTCACGCGTCGATGCGCTCGCACATCGGTTCGGGATTACGGCGATCCTCGACCAATACCCGTACCAAATCTCGGGTGGTCAGAAGCAGCGGACGGCGGTGTGTCGCGCGCTCATCTCCAATCCGAAGCTCATCTTTGCCGACGAGCCGACGGGGGCGCTCGACTCGAAGTCGGCGACAGATCTGCTCCAGACGCTCGCCGGGTTGAACGAGGCCGAGACGACGATCATGATGGTGACGCATGATGCCTACGCCGCGAGTTTTTGCCGTCGGGTGCTCTACATTCAGGACGGACGGTTGTCGAAAGAACTGATTCGCGGCACGACATCGCGCGACGCCTTCTATCAGACGATCCTCGACGAGCTAAAAGGCGGTGCGTCCGATGACGCTATTTGATCTCGCGAAGAAGAACGTCGCCCGCAACTTGTCGCGCTATGCGCTCTACGTCGGGACGACCATCTTCTCAATCATCATCTATTTCACGTTCGCGACGCTCAAACATAGCGATGAGATTAGCGGCATGGCCGAGACGTCAGGACAGATTCGAAGTTTAATGAGCGCCTCGACGTTCATTCTGCTCGTCTTCGTCGCCTTGTTCATCGCCTACTCGAACGCCTTCTTTTTGAAAGGGCGTAAACGAGAGGTCGGGCTCTATTCGCTGCTCGGGGTACGCAAGAAACAAATCGGGACGCTCCTGTTGTTCGAGAACCTCGTCATCGGCGCGGTGTCGCTTCTCGTCGGGATCGGGCTCGGTTTGCTCGGTTCGAATGCGCTGTTACAGCTGTTGCTCCGCTTGATGAACAGCGACTTGTCGATCGGCTTCACGGTCGCGACGTCGGCCCTCATCGAGACGACGCTCGTGTTCGTGGCCATCTTCTTGTTCACGTCGTTCCAAGGTTATCGGGTCATCTATCGCTTCAAGCTGATTGAACTGTTCCATGCCGACAAAAAAGGTGAGGACGTCCCGAAAGCAAGCCCGTTCATGGCACTCCTCGGGTTGCTCGTCCTCGGAGCGGCCTACTGGCTCGCTTTGCAAGACTTGGCGACGTCGCCGCTCTGGGGATATCTCACGGCGGCGATGCCGCTCCTCATCATCGGGCTCACGATTGTCGGGTCGGGTCTGTTGTTCCATAGTGTCCTTATCTTCATCCTCGGCCGCTTGAAAGCGAATGAGCGCTGGTCATGGCGCCGGCTCAACTTGTTGACGACGTCACAGTTGTTATACCGAATCCGTGGTAACGCCAAGACGCTCACGCTCATCAGCATCATCAGTGCGACGGCAATCACGGCCGGCGGTGCCATCTTCAGCGTCTATTATTACGCCGAGCAACAAGTCACATCGTACGCCCCGTACACGTTCGCCTGGCAAGGTGAGGCGCGTGATATCGATGCGGATGTGCTTCATCAGACGACCGTCCTCGAGAAGACGGTTCGGGTCGCTGGGGAGATGGGAGAACGCGAATATGGCGTCATCGATGAGTCGACGTTCCGTGATATCGCGTCTGATATGGGCTGGGATACACCACCGGCACTGATACAAAATCAAGTGTATTTGATCGATCCGTTCTACGACGAGAGGTTCTCAGAAAATGTGACTGAGGTCGTGCTCGATGGCGTGACGCATGAAGTCGCTTCTCGCTACGACGAGACACCGCTCAACGTCATGACGTTCGGCGGCTTGCTTCTTGTGACACCGGATGACGTGTTCATGGCACTGCCGGAACCGGCAACGACGTATCAAGCCGTCTCGGTCGCCGATTATAAAGAACAGACCACCTTGTCCGAGTCGTTATCGAATGAAACGAACTTCTCGAGCGCGACCGCCTTATATAGCGAGGCGATTGCCGTGCATGGTGCACTGTTGTTCGTCGGCAGCTTCCTCGGGCTTGTCTTCCTCGTTGCCACCGGCAGCATCATCTATTTCAAGACAATGACCGAGGCGGAGGAAGACCGGGCCAAGTATGCGGTACTTCGAAAAGTAGGCATCTCGAAGCGGGACGTGAAACGGACGGTCCGCCAACAGATTGCCGTCGTGTTCCTTGCACCATTCTCACTGGGGCTCGTGCACGCCTCGGTCGCCCTCGTCGCGTTCTCGCGGTTGCTCGGGATGAATTTCACGCTGCCGGTTCTCGTCTGGATGGGTGTGTACAGTGCGATTTATGCGCTCTATTACGCGTTGACCGTACGACGGTTCACGAAACAAATTTTATAAGGGAGAGAGAAGGATGAAAAAAGGAATCATTGCGAGCCTCGCGCTCATCGTGGCTATCATCGGTCTCGTCAATATCGACTGGCAACGGCTCGGGAAAGATCATCTCTATGTACAAGTCGGGAAGGTGACGGAAGTGGAAGAGACGACACTCGATTCGGGCGACGTCGTCCGCCGCTATGTCTATTCGACAGAGGCGCTGACGAAGGACGGGGATCCGCAAGCGGTCACGTTCACGGCGGCGAAAGAGCTTCAGAGCGGGGCGTACTTGAAGCTGTATGTCAAAAGCAAGGACGAGGTCACGTCATACGATGAAGTATCGGTCGCGGACGTCCCGGAGGCGGCACGAAAACAATTATAAGACAATCCAAAAACAGCCCTTCCCGAATCGTCAGGAAGGGCTGTCTTATGTCCGCTCATTCATGCGGGAGTTCGGTTTTCAATTCTAGTTGGAGTATGTACGATAATTCTTTATGAGCCAACTCGGAGAAGTTCGTCTTTTTGACGTGCGTCCGGGGGCGGAGTCCGCATTCCAATGCGATGTCGACGATTGTACGAATCTGATTTTCCGTATAGAAGCGCTTGCGTCCCATCGTGAACGGGGTCGGTGGCAAGACGCCGTCGGTTTCCCATTTGATCAGCTGTTGCTGGCTGCGAGGAATCCCGGCGACATGAAACGCACGGCTCAGTTCTTTGAGTGGATAGACGGTCAAGGGGCGTTCTTTGTACAGGAACGGCTTCGCGTTTTCAGGGAGATAATCATCCCAGTCGGTCGCGTAAAACGTCAGGTCGGTGTGGTCGAAGTCGAGTTGAGCGGAAGGAATAGAGGTGTTGAGTGCGAAGTCTAAGCTGTTCATCTAGAGTATCTCCTTCTTCAAGTCAAACTGGTCATTTTGAAAATGCCCTCCTCCGTATAGTACCCCATTTTTAAGCGGTTAACTGTCAGTTTTTTCAAAGTGGGGAAATGAATTCGTAGGTCTTTAGGCGTGTTTTCAAAATTTGGTTGACGCCTATTAAGATACCTTAGTTGGTATCTTAATTCAAGGAATAAAGCCGATTTGTAACGATGAATGCGTCTTCATTCATAATGGGTCCATAGTCGTTACGAAAAGGTTACAAGAAATATGAGCAAACATTCACCAATTTCGGTTAATAGGGGCGAAGGAGGTGAGACATATGGCAGTGTATCGAGAATACGCAAGCGTCTTTTATCTCGACACGAAGCGGCTCGTTGACGGCAAGGAAAAACGTCAGCTCGTCCGGTTCGGTCCACTCGGTGCGCGGATGGAGACCGAGGAGATCAAGCAGTTCGGTGATTTGTTGATTCCGCTTCTCGCGGTCGAATCCGCCGCATACGTCGTGTCGCGTGAATTCCACGTGACGTTCTAATTGGAGGAACCCCTGATGCGTGTACCGAAGCGTCCCGCCGGAACCGTGTCCGATGAGCGGGTGGGCTTATGAGCTGGCCCGAACTCATCTCGAACCTCGGCTTCCCGATCGTCGTCTCGCTCTATCTGCTCCACCGGATTGAGACGCGCCTTGAGCGCATGATTCAACTGCTCGAACGTCTCGACTCGACCTATCCATCTGAATTGTAATCCATCCCCGAAAGGAGCCATCCCCCATGGCCGTATTGACTGAAAAGAAAGCCACGCTCGTCTTGACGACGCACCACGATTTGAACAGTTTGAAACCGACGAAGAAAACGCAGCGCTTCGGTCCGATTCGGGCGGCGCTCACGGCTGACAATGCCGAGGCGTTCGGTCACCTCATGCTCGACTTGACTGAGCAAGAAGATTTCACCGTGTCGGTCGTTCGCGAATACGATCTCGTCTAATCACACCTACATCCAAGGAGGACTAACCCATGACTGACACTAAAGTAGAAATCGCATTTTTGGACATGTTCAATAAAGTATCGCGCTTCCGTTTGAATAACGTGAAACAACCCGTCGACGCGTTGAAAGTGCAAGCGCTCGCCGACTTCATGGTCGCCAATGACCCGCTCGGCAAGAGCGTCGTCAAATGGACGGAGATTAAGATGATTGAAGGCACACAGACCGTGTTAAACGTCCAATAATGAGTTGAAAAGATGACTGATTGTTCAGTCATCTTTTTTTATTTTGGTCAATCCCCTTTAGATTCCTCGACGTCAAGACGATATAGGAAGAAACGTTGCATGCGAGAGGGGAATATACATATGTCAGTGAAACAGAAGTGGACAGCGTTTCGGAACCGTTTGAACGTCCGGCGCTTTCAATGGAAACCGAAACGACGAAAGCCGAGCACGCGTGAAGGAAAACGAGTGACCGGCAAGAACCTGACTATCCGTCAAAAACTATGGGGACTCGTCATTCTTGCGCTCCTCATGGTGGCAGGCGTCGGCGGTTACTCGCTCTTGTCGCTCGCCGATGCGAACCGTCAAGGCGATGACATCGTCAACAACTGGAACAAAGGGCTCGACTACGCCCACGAACTGAACACGCTCGC
This sequence comes from Exiguobacterium sp. s149, assembly GCF_018618395.1. Classification (NCBI taxonomy): domain Bacteria; kingdom Bacillati; phylum Bacillota; class Bacilli; order Caryophanales; genus Exiguobacterium; species Exiguobacterium sp. s149. The sequence goes on along the minus strand of NZ_JACSLZ010000001.1, from coordinate 540,056 downwards.
GGCGAACTATCGCGCGCTCGAACTCGAACATATCGTGACGGACGATGCGGCCGCGAAAGAAGAATTGATGACCGCGATGAAAGACATTCGGACGCGCATCAATGAAATCGCCCCTAAATATGAACAGACGGCGACAGGGGAGACGGACAAAGAGCTGTTCGCCAACTTCAGTCGGCAATGGGAGATGTATCAACGTGTGTCGGACAACATGCTCATCTTCAGCACGTCCGGCAACAACGGCATGGCCCGTTCGTACTATGACGCCCAGTCCCAATCGACATACGATAACTTCACACAGCGCCTGACCGAGCTCGTCGACTACAACTCGGAAGGATCGCAGCGTGTCGGAGCCGACATGGAACGTGAGTTTCAACAGTCGCTCATCGCGCTACTTGCGGTGACAATCGGTGCGGTCGTACTTCTGTTGTTCCTCGGACTGAGTCTATTGCGCTCAATCATCAAACCGATGCGGGTGTTACAAGAGAAGTTCGACGAGTTGGCCTCACAAGGCGGCGACTTGACGATGGCCATCCCGGTCACGTCGAACGACGAGATTGCACAAGTGAGCCGTTCGTTCAACACGTTCCTCGCGACGCTACGCGACATCATGATCGACGTCGACAAGACGGCAAAAGTCGTCCTCGTCTCGTCAAAAGAAGTGGCGGCGGAAGTCATTGAACTGAGCCGTTACATGGAAGAGACGTCAGGCACGGTCGAGGAATTGACGGCGGGTATGGAAGAGACGGCCGCATCTTCACAAGAGATGAGCGCGTCGACGACCGAGATGGGCAGTTCCATCGATTCCATCGTTGACTTGTCGAACGACAGCGCGGCGACAGCGGGCGACGTCGAACGTCGCGCCCACGCCATGCGTGAACAAGCCGTCGCATCGAAGACGGAAGCGAACGCCATCATCGAGCAGAAACGCATCGAACTCGACGAGGCGATTAAAGGGGCGCAGTCGGTCGAACAGATCCGGGTCTTGACGAGCGCGATTCTCACCATCGCCGACCAGACGAACTTGCTTGCCTTGAACGCATCGATTGAGGCGGCTCGGGCCGGAGATGCCGGCCGTGGTTTCGCGGTTGTCGCTTCGGAGATTCGAAAGCTTGCCGAGAACTCGCGCCAGACGGTGAACGAGATTCAAGCGGTATCGCACAAGGTCATCGATTCGGTCGCCCGGCTCAATACAAGCTCGGCCGATATGCTGACGTTCCTCGACACGAAAGTGATCGCGGATTACGACCGGCTCGAGGAGTCGGCCACTCAATATGAGGCAGATGCGACCGTGTTCGGCCAGACGGCAGAGACGTTCGAGACGAACGCGCTCCAACTCCGTCATATGACCGATAGCATCCTCCACGTCATCCAAGAAGTCGCGACGACCGTGACCGAAGGGGCGGACGGGACCCAATCGATTTCGGAGAAAGTCCAACTGTCCGTCGAGCGTTTCAACGACGTGCAGGCACGGATGCAGGAGACCGAACAACGTGCGGTCGAACTATCGAATCGCGTGTCACAGTTCAAGTTATGAAGCTAGACCGTAGCCCCATGCTGCGGTCTTTTTTGTGGCAAAAATGTGGAGTGGAAATTAGGAAATGAGGTCAATGTTCAAATAAATGTGCGAGAAGATTGGAAAACCGTTTGCGCAATCCGATAAAACCCATGTAGTTCCAAAAAAAGAGAGATAGAGGTGGGAGAGGACGCGTTCCTCGAAGGATTATGAAACGATTCAATCAACTGTCATTGACTCAAAAATTGTTTAGCGGCATCGGCTTGATTTTGCTGTTCGTCACGCTCGGCATGGGCTATAACCTATGGACGTTGCAGAACATGACGAGCCAATATGAAGAGATGATTCGTCATGATGTCATGAAGATGAAAGCCGCCGACGACTTATCGCTTGGGATGACGCGTCAAGCGTACGGCATCCGAGGCTATATTCTCGTCCAAGATGACGAACGCCGTGCCCAAATTGAACGCGGCGCCAAAGAAAAGAAAGAGGCGCTCGAACAATTGCTCGCCCTGTCGAAGACAGATGCCGAGACGAAAGAACTCGAGAGCATGCTCTCTTACGCGAACGGCTATGACGACTTGGCGCAAGAAGTCATCGTCGCGGCCGATAATCAAGATCAGGACAATATCGATCGCCTCACACTCCGCCTCATGCCGGACGTGACGGCATCGATTTCGGAGACAGGCGAACGGTTGCAAGCCGAGACCGAAGCGACGATCGTCGAGAAACAACAAGAGCTCGAGCGGCTCGGCGGACAGGCGTTCCTTTACTCGGCAGGGATTGCTCTCCTCATCTTGTTGCTCACGCTCGGGGCAGGCTATATGCTCCAGCGCATGGTGACGGTACCGCTCCGTCAATTATCGAACGAGGTCGGCATCGTCGCTGACGGCGATTTGACGCGCGCCGACCTTCAAGCACTCACGCGTGATGAAATCGGCGAACTCATGATTGGCTTCAACCAGATGAAAGGCAATCTTCGCGAACTCATCGATGAGGTGAGCCGGAACGCCCAAGAAATCACGGCCCAGTCGGAAGAGCTGTACGCGAGCACGGAAGAGATGTCTTCGCAGACAGAGGAGACGACGCGGATGATTGAACAAGTCGTCGGTGAGACGGTCAATCAGGCAGCAGCTGCCTCGAAGAGCGGACATGCGGTCGCAGCGGCTGATGAAGGTGTCGAACGGATTGCCACATCGATCGGAACGATCAGTCAAGACGTCCAGACGAGTCTCTCGCTCGCCGAACGTGGGGAACAGACGATTCAACAAGCGAAGCAAGAAGTGCTCGCGCTCGAATCGGAGACGGTCACGACCGGACAATCAATCACAGCGTTGAAACAACAGTCGGACGAGATCGCCCTCATCACCGAGGTCATCCAGTCGATCACCGACCAGACGAACCTGCTCGCTTTGAACGCGGCCATCGAAGCGGCTCGCGCCGGTGAGCAAGGGAAAGGCTTCGCCGTCGTCGCCGAAGAAGTACGGAAACTTGCGGAACAGTCGAAACAATCGGCGTCCCAAATCGCCGGCTTAATCGAATCGATTCAAGCCCAGTCGACCGCGGTGCTCGAGCGTCACGCCATCAGCGCCCGCCGCGTCGAGACGAACACGACGTTGCTCGAAGAAGCGACGGCGTCGTTCCAACAGATCGTCGGGCAATTGCACGCCTCGGTCGAGAACACGGAACAGATTCGTGTCGCCTCGAATGAGATTGCAATCACAACGAAACAAGTCGCAACAGCTGCGATTCATATGGCGAGTGACAGTGAAGGCACGGCCGAGACGATGCGCAGCGTCGGAGAGACGGCCGACGCCCAGCTCGCGATGATTCAAGAGTTGAACGGCGTCGCCGAGTCGCTCGGCAATATGACCAGTGACTTGCAGACGCTCATCGGACGTTTCCAAACATAAGACGGACCGTCCTTTCCTGTTCTAGGGAAAGGACGGTTTTTGCGTGTTGTCAGGATTGACGAGAGGGTGTTACGGGAATTGCGGGAGAGAGACAACATCTCGACTAACATGAAAAGGGGACGCATTATGAAATATACCGTCATCACAGGAGCAAGTTCAGGTATTGGCTATGAAGCAGCGAAATTGCTCGCCAAGCAAGGGAAGTCACTCGTACTCGTGGCACGCCGCCACGACGAGCTTGAGAAGTTGCGGAACGAAATCAAGGCGATTGCACCGAAGAGCGATGTCATCATCAAGGCCAAAGACTTGTCATACAGCGAGAACGTATACGGGCTGTATGAATCGCTCGCCGATCTCGACATCGAGACGTGGATCAACAACGCCGGGTTCGGGGACTCGAATTTCGTGAAGGACGTCGAGGTCGGGAAAATCGAGAACATGATCCGCTTGAATGTGGAGGCGTTGACGGTGCTGTCGAGCCTATACGTCCGCGACTATCATAACGTCGAAGGGGCAACGCTGTTGAACGTCGCATCGGTCGTTGGCTATCACATCGCCAAAAAAGGCGTCACGTATAGCGCGACCAAATTCTTCGTCAGCGCGTATACGGAAGGGCTTGCCCGCGAGCTCATGAACGATGGAGACAAACTGCGGGCGAAAGTGCTCGCACCGGCTGCGACGGAGACGGGCTTTGCCAACCGTGCCCGCGAAGAGGACGACTTCGACTATAGCCAAAACGTCGAGAAGTATCATACGGCCGAAGAGATGGCCGGGTTCTTAGTGCAACTGCTCGAAAGCGATCAAGTCGTCGGCATCGTCAACCACGAGGACTACTCGTTCGAGTTGCGTGGACCGATTCATCCGTATATGTGATCAAGTCAAACAAAAAAACAAACAGGGGTCCCGTCACCGACATGTGGTGGCAGGACCCCTGTTCAGATTTAATCAAGACGAGCGCATCGAATCCCCGTAGCCCCCGGTTAAGCGGTGCGTGAGCCGGTGATACCAATAGCGGAGGCGCAAACGGTATACATACAGTTTGGACGTGTTCGGCAAGACGACGTTGTCGATATAATCGGCGAACATGGCGCGGAACATGTGGTCCTCACTGTCGTCATACGTCGCACTCCACATGCCGTGCTCTTCGACCTCGAGCAACATCGCGATTGTCTCGTCATCGAGCTGATGGTTGTCTTCCGGTAACCGTTTGACGAGCATCTCGACCCGATGGCTGCAGATGGACGCATAAAGCGAGTGGGCGCGAGGGTTGCGCGGGTTAGCGTTCAAGTATCCGATGGCCACCTTGAGGAGCTCATCGTTCATCTCGAGTGGAATCTCATCATACACTTGGAAGAATTCGAGCAACATCGGCACCGTCTCTTCGTTGAACCCGGCGAGCCGGACGTAATGCATCAAATGGAGACCGGCCTCCCCATAAAACTTACGATTGAAGTAATGGACGGCGATGGTGCGTTGGACGATTGGCACGTCCGGATAGCGTTCGACGGCCCGAAGGAAATGTTGCTCGGCCTCGAACAAGAAATTCGTATCGTCGCTCAAGATGCCATGGAGACAGTGGATCATGTAATGGTCGCCTTTTGCGCTCGCGGCTTCGAGCACGTCGCGGGCCTGACCGAACTCGCCTTCACGGATGAGCGGATATGCCCGCATCGCCGGAAAAAACGGGTCGTCCGGAAAGTTTGTCTCGCCGCGGACGACGAGCGACTCGATCGCTTCAGCGTTATAGTCGTCAATCATTTCTTCAAGGAGCATCATCTCGAGGAAGGTGCGTTGAAAGTCTGGATGGTGTAAATCGATGGTGTGTTTCATGAGGGTCCCTCCCGGCGTAAATGAGTGTTGCTTCATTATACCGAGCATTCGGACGAACGAGTAGAGTTATTTCAAAAAATGGGAAAAGAATAGGGAAGGATTTCCGAGGAAATGGAGGGATGGAGATGGTCACGTTCACGGGTTATATTGTCGAACTCGAACCGACGTGGATGCGGGTCGCGCCGAATCAAGATGCCGAGCCGTTCGATGGCATCGTGTTTCACTGGGAAGAGCCACTTCGAGAGGATGAGACGCCGCTCGCCGTCGGGCAATATGTCCGCGTCGAGCACGATGAAAAGATGACCCGCTCGCTGCCGCCCCAGGCGACGGCGCATCGAATTGATGTGCTATGATGAGACCGAGGTGAACGAAATGGGACAGTCAAATTTCTTATGGATGGGTGTCGTCATCGCCATCAGTGCGCTCATCGTCTGGTTGTTGCAGGACGTGATGCCGTTTTGGATGTTATCCATCATCCTGCTCCTATTCGGGGCGGCGGTCGGCAACTTGCAGCGGCGCACGCGAAAAGACACGTAAAAAAGCACGTCATCATTCCGATGGCGTGCTTTCTTCATCTTCAGTTTCAACTGCAGTCGGCTCGTCTGTGGCTTCTTCGGGCGCGTCATCGGCGACCGGTTTCTCCTTGACGACGGGCGGCGTCTCTTTCTTGTCAGGTTTAGCGGTGGCTTTCGGCTTGTCTTGTTTCTTGACTGGTGCCGCCTCCGTTTCTTTTTCTTGAACTGCCGGCTGTTCCGGTTCGACCGGTTCGGCCGGTTCGGTCACGGGGACGTCAGGCTCGGTCGGTTGCTCCGTGACGGGAGGGGCCTCCGATTCTTCAGCAGGTTGTTCCGGTTCGGCCGGAGGCTCTTCCTCGACCGGTGCCGGTTCTTCAACTGTAGGCTCGATCGGTTCCGGTGTGTCTGGCGCTGCTTCAGCTTCCGGTTCCGGTTCGGGCGCTGGTTCCGGTTCAGGCGCCGGAGCGGGTTCGACCGGGTCCTCACGTTTCGGGACCGGTGTAATCGGTGCGACCGGTGCGAGTTCAGCGGCCGGGGCACTGCGCTTTGTCGTCGGTGGCGGGGCCGGTGTGTCTGACTCGAGGAACGACAGTACGTCTTGTTCGAACAAGGCGACCGGGAGAGTCTTCGTCACCAAGTGAAGACCGAGCACCCGTCCATTGGCCGTGACGATCGGGCTGCCGATGGCGCGGTTCGGTAAATCGAATTCGCGGCGATAGCTGTCTTCTTCGAACGTGAGCGTTCCTTCAATCTGTTCGTCCGGTGCGAGTGTCAACACCGATTCGTCTGGTCCGACAATCGCGTGACTGAACGAGAACGGGGTCGCTTTTACTTTTTCGATGCGGATGACGGCGATGGCGTCAGTCCGGCCGATGACCGTTCCATTCACCGTCTTGTCACCATGTTTCATCGTGACGCGGGTGATGCCGGCGACGTTATGGGCCGCCGTCAATACATCTTGCGGGCTAATCAAAAACCCGGTACCCGTGCCGACGGTATACAGGCTATCTTGCATCGTCTCAAGGTCGACGGTAGTGGCACCATCGGCTGAGACCGTGTCTTTCGTGATGTTCAAATCGACTTTGTCGGCGAGTGAATCACTCGAGCGCGGGCTGTCGGTAAGATAGGCGTTCGTTAAAAACGAGACGAATGCGATGAGTGCAATGACGATGGGGACAGCAATCCATTTCAAGCGACGTGGGCGATGGCCACACGTCGGACAAACAGTGGTTTTCGAGCGGGTCTTCGCTCCGCAGCGTGGACAAGTCACGGGATGACACCTTCCTTCATACACATAGATGATATGCCTATTCCTCATATGAAGCAGGGGTAAACAAATATTTGTTGGGGCACACACATTTATCTGGATTTGGACTGACTTTTTTTAAAACGGGAATGGGTTAGAGTAACGTTTCAGAAAGGGGAAACCGACATGCAGCCCTTTTGGACGACCCGTGCCTTCCGTTCCTATTCGATGAGTCGAGCAATATGATATGCTGTTGAAAATGACAGTAGGGATGGGATTAGATATGAAGTTCGTCGTATTATTCGGTCCACAAGCCGTCGGCAAGATGACGGTCGGACAAGAGCTCGCCAGCATCACGGGTTTAAAGCTGTTCCATAACCATATGACGATTGATCTCGTCAGTCCGTTCTTCAGTTATGGGACGGACGAAGGCCGCCGCCTCGTCCAGCTGTTCCGCCACGAATTGTTCGAAGCGGTCGCGAAAAGTGACTTGGACGGAATGATTTTCACGTTCGTCTGGGCGTTTGATTTAGTAGAGGACTGGGCGTATATCAAACAAGTGACCGACCTGTTCGAGTCGAACGGGGCCGATATCTACTACGTCGAGCTCGAGGCGGACATCGAAGAGCGGCTGATCCGCAACCAAACGGAGAACCGGCTGACACATAAGCCGACGAAGCGGGATATCGCCTGGTCGGAAGGTGAGTTGAAGCAGACGGCGACGCTCTATCGATTGAACTCACAGCACGGGGAACTCGACGTCGACAACTATTTGCGCATCAACAACACGCATCTCGATGCGGCGACGGTCGCTGAACGAATCAAACAACATTTCCAGCTATGACAAAAGCGAGTCCCGCATAAGGACTCGCTTTTGTTATGCCCACCAATCGGGGCGGTGATAGGAGGTGAGCAGGTCTTTCTCGACGAGACGTGCATCGAGGTAAGACGTGACGCTCGGGAGTATGGGATCGAGATCGGCCGGGTGGACCATGACCTCAATCGAGTCTCCAGGTTGAATCGCATCGAGCGTCTCTCGTGTGACGCCGTCACCGTAGAACGCGTCCTGAGACGCTTAGAGATGCGAAAAACATCGCCTAAATAAGTTGAATTGTGGTAAACGCGCTTCATACGCATCGAATAGCTGAATCAATCTTTACTCATCTTGGATGAGTGGATTCATCAAGCCGGCGGGACAGGCGTCGTGGTGCGAACCTGAGATAATCTCTTGAATCGCGAGTTGTTCAAACGTCTTCAAATTTGTGATGAATCCTTTGATTGGCAGCGGGAGTGACCCGATGGTGATTGGAAGCGGACCTGACTTCGTGATGACGGCGTCGTCAGGTGAATTTTGATGACGATACGGCAAGATTCGTAAAGTTAACGAGCCAAGCGTCCGGGCAAATTACGGCCATCTCATTGGCGAGCTCAATCAAGACCAGAATCGTACGGAACGCTTTTACCAAGCCGGCTGGCACCGTTCATCGCCGTACAAGGGAAGCGCGGTCGAGTATCGTTCATCCCATGGCAGGTCGCACCGGGCATCACGAAAAACCAGGCCGAGCACTCGCTCTTTCAGACGTTGTCACAAGTCCATGACGTCCATGTCGCCAAGACGACGGAGGCGCTCGAGATTGCCCTCGCTGATGAGAAAGTGAGTGGGCTGCTCGACTGTTCACTCGGTACGCCGTGTTTCTATATCGAGACGGTGACCGAGGACGCCTCTGGACGTACGATTGAATATTCACGTTCCTACTTTAGAGGGGATAAGACGAGCTTCGTCATCGAGCGGAGCTATTCTTGAACACGCCACAGTCTGGCGTGTTTTTTTGTATGGATTAAAGGGGTTTCGCATCCGGCAGCCATGGATGTCTCTCATTCATTGAAACGAGAAGCTATGTTGCGTACAGTTAGAAGTAGAAAGGTGGGGGTAGGATGTTATTCAAAAAGAAAACAGCAGAAGAAGCGGCAGGAACGAAACGGTTTCAAGTAAAATTGACGGAACAACTGCCGGAACTCGGGCAAATCACCATCCTCGTTGATACGGCCACCGGCGTGAACTATATCCAGACATGGGTCGGGACAGGTGGTGGCATCACACCGCTACTCGATGCGAATGGTGATGTTGTCGTCGAGGAAGGGTACCGATCGTGATGTCACTCAGCACCAATCGGCTGACGTTACGGCGGGTGATAGCGGACGATGCGCCGCACCTGTTGGCGTATTTATCGAAACCTGAAGTCGTCCGCCATATGGGACTCGACCCGTTCACGTCGTTAGAGGATGCGTTAGAAGAGATTGCCTGGTACGACTCAATTCTCGAGGAAGGGACAGGTGTCCGCTGGGGCATCACGTTGACCGGGCAAGACGAGGTCATCGGCAGTTGCGGATTTTTGAACGTTTCAGCGAAGCACCAGAGGGCAGAAATCGGGTTTGAGCTCAGCTCGGATCATTGGGGAAGAGGTATTGCTGGTGAGGCGCTCCGAGCGGTCGTTCGTCATGGGTTCACACAACTCGGGTTCCATCGTATCGAGGCGCTCGTCGAGCCGGCGAATACCGCGTCACAACAGCTCCTCGAACGGGTCGGATTTACGCGAGAAGGGTTGCTACGGGGGTATGAGTTAACGCAAGGGAAATATGACGATTTGTATATGTATTCATTGCTTGAGACAGACAGCATGACATGATGGGGGACGACACCGATGCAGATTATTGAATTCAAAAACGTGAGTCATGGAGACATTTTACATAACGTGTCCGGTTATTTCCGGGAAGGACGCATCACGACGTTCGTCGGCCCGAGCGGTGCCGGCAAGACGACGTGCCTGAAGCACATCAACGGTCTGTTATCACCGGACGCCGGCGCGATTTACTTCAAAGGGGAGAACATCGATTCGATTGACGTTATCGAACTGCGCCAGCGAATCGGCATGGCGTTTCAAAGCGCGCCGATGATTGACGGGACGGTGTACGACAACATGAACTTGCCGAAAGCCATCTTCGGTGAGACGCTCGAACGGGAGCGGGCGGCGGACCTGTTACAGAAAGTCGACTTGGGCGGAATCTCGCTCGACCAACCGATCAAGACGTTGTCGGGCGGGGAACGGAGTCGTGTCGCCATTGCCCGGACGCTCGTCAACAAGCCGGACGTGCTGTTGTTGGACGAGATTACGGCGAGCCTCGACTATCGGACTGTGAAAGAGATTGAGAGGTTGATTGTGAGACTGCAAAAAGACTTCGGGGTCACCGTCGTCTGGATAACGCACGACTTGGATCAGGCCCGGCGTGTCAGTGATGACATGTGGTTTTTGCGAAACGGGGAATTGATTGAATTCGGCGACGCGACGTTCATCGACGAGTCCGACAATCCGATGATCGGTCGTTTCGTGAGGGGGGAAGAGCTATGACGTTCATCGACCTGATGACCTCATTGATTTTCGTCGCCATCCCGCTCGGTTTGGCGCTGTTCTTGAAACTCGGGCTCGAACGCGACATCTTGATTGCGACGGTGCGGTCAATTGTTCAGTTGCTCATCATCGGCTACATTTTGACGTTCGTCTTCGAGAGCGACAGCCCGGTGTTCATGTTGCTCATGATTCTCTTGATGATTGGAGCGGCGACACAGAACATCATCAAGAAAGGGGACGGTATCCCTGGCATCACATGGATGATTCTGCTCACGCTCGTCACGGTCGAGACGCTGACGATGGGCCTCATGCTCGGACTCGGCATCATCCCGTTTGAGCCGGAGAAAGTCATCCCAATCAGCGGCATGGTCATCGGGAACTGTATGGTGTTGTCGCTCCTGTTCTTGAACAAGTTCAAAGACGAGGTCGAGCGGAGCGATGAAGTGATTGAGCTCATCTTGTCGTTCGGCGGCACACCGAAAGCAGCGATTGAGCGCAGTTTGAAGAGCGCCATCCGCACGAGCATGATTCCGACCGTCGAGGCGCAGAAGACGATGGGGCTCGTACAACTACCGGGTATGATGAGCGGACTCATCATCGGCGGGGCCGACCCGATGGAGGCGGTGTTGTATCAGTTGCTCATCTTATTCCTGATCTTGACGACCGCATCGATTTCGGCGGTCATGGTCGGCTATCTGGCGTATCCGCGCCTGTTCAACCAAAAACTTCAGTTCGTCGGCTTGACGTATCGAAAGGGGAAAACGACATGATTCAAGGCATCCATCACGTGCAAATCACGATTCCGAAAGGAGAGGAAACACGAGCCCGTGCGTTCTATTGTGGCGTGCTCGGTCTTCCAGAAATCGAGAAACCGGCGTCACTTCAAGGACGGGGCGGGTTTTGGCTCGAGGTCGGCGACCAGAGCGTCCACGTCGGCACCGAGGACGGGGTTGACCGACTGTCGACAAAAGGACACGTCGCCTACGCCGTGACCGATTTGGCGGAATGGGGACAGAAGCTCGAAGCGGAAGGGATTGAGCGGCTCACGGGCATCCCGATTCCTGGATTCGACCGGTTCGAGTTCCGCGACCCGTTCGGCAATCGAGTCGAGATGATTCAAGCCCTCTGAATGGAGAGTGCCCGCTGTGGGTGATTTTTTTTCGTTCAAGAGATCCCGAACAGTTCGATGACAGCTTTCCAATTGGAAGGATAGGCGTTGCTGCCCTCATGTTGATGCAACAGTTTGCCGTGACGGTTCACGGTGAAGTTCCATTGCGTCCCGTCCATCGTGAAACACCCTTTTTCCTCGAATACTTCAGGCCAGCGATGTGAGACGAGCGACACGAATCGCTCATGGACGCGGAAGGCATCTGTTTCGTTGTACCAACCGGAACGGGGAATCGCCGTGCATAAATCGAACTCTTCACGCCAGATGACTTCTCGTTTGACCGCGCCATCTTCAAAAAATGAGAAACTGGACTCGTTATGGACGCCGAAGCCGCCAACCGTGAACGGGGCGGTGACGGTCGGTTTCTTTTTACGGATGGCATCGAGCGGGATGGTCGGCTCGAACGTCAATTTCGCTTCGCGCGACCTTTTGAGGGCCAGCTGTTCTTCTACGGAACGCCTCGGACGAACGGATTGAAACCATTGCGGTTGTTTGTGTTGACTCATGTTCATCTTCCTTTCACCTCATCGGATGGCTTGATTATAAGCAAAATGAACATGAGGGGTATGTACAAAAATGAATCAGGTACGACGAAAGGGAGTGTCGATTGGGACACTCCCTTTTGAGGTGACGATTTAGTTTCAAGAAGGCGGAACGATTGTCCCTTGATGGAACCGCATCTTCCATTGGCCATCCACGTTCACCCAAATCGAACTGCGCAAGGCGATGCGTCCGGTGGAGTGGTCTTCGGTCCGATACGTGGCCAGGACGACGTCGTCTTGAACGGTCTCCAGTGCGAAGTCGGATAGGGTGATGTGAATCTCGCCGAGGTCCATCGTGGCGGCAGATGCCGTCCGATATAACATGCGTCCCGAACTGCCGATTTCAAAAAAAATTATCCGTGAGTAGACGGTGCAAGTGCTCAGGCGATGTGCGCACGTCGGTCGTCAGTAATGCCCGTTCCTGTTGTTCGATTAAGTCAGCTAGCATGTGGTTGCTCCTCCCGTTTTCCAAGATTCATGACGATGACGCCGAGTACGATGACGATCAGGCCGATGCTGTTCAAGGTCGACAGTACTTCCCCGTACACGAACACCCCGATCAGCCCGGTCGCGACCGTGCCGAGCCCGGCCCAGACGCTATAGGCAATGCTGAGCGGGATGGTTTTCAAGACGATGCCCATCAACGTGAACGAGATGGCGAAGCTGATTAAGAGAACGAGACTCGGGAACAGATTGGTGAATCCATCCGACAGCTTCAACATCGACGTCCCGAGCACCTCGAACGCAATCGATACCAGTAAGATTCCGTATGATTTCATGATTCCCCTCCTCATAGTTTCATCAAGACGAGTCCGATGATGACAAGCCCGATGCCCATGACGGTCTGAACCCGGACTTGTTCCTTGAAGACAAGGAAGCCGATTAGCGCCGTTGCCGCCGTGCCGACCCCGCTCCAAAACGCATAGGCGAAACTGAGTGGGATGGAAAGAAGGGCGAGCGACAACAAATAAAAAGCCGTCACGTAACCGAAGGCGACACCGAGAACGGGCAGGCGACTCGTTGTCGTCGCGTTCAGCTTCAACATGCTCGAACCGAACAGTTCAGAGACGATGGCACCGACGAGATAGACGAAGCCCATGTTACGATTCTCCTTTTGACAGCGCGTCGCACTTTTGTCGGATGATGCGGGCGGCCCGGTCTTTGAACGCAGCGCTATAGCCGTATGTCAACGCGAACCAAAACCCATCGCAGAGCAGTCGAAGCTCGAGCACGCGATCAGCGTCAGGACCATCCGCGGCGAACTGTTCATCCCATCGTTTGGCGGCGTCATTCCAAAGCTTTCCGCTCGCATCTTCTTGGGATGAGATGAAGACGGCAATCAAGTCGGCATCACCATCGCTATAATCGAGCGTCGCGAGGGCGTAGGCGCGTGTGAACGGGTAAGGACCATCCAACTCGGTTTGATGATGGACGATCCGATTTTTAAATTCATCGAGCGCCATTCTATTCATCTGCTGTAACAGGTTGCCCTTGCTTTCAAAGTGGTATAAGACGCCACCTTTCGTGATGCCAGCGCGTTTGGCTAAGTGGTCCATCGACAATTGTTGAATGCCTTCGGTTTGAATGATCTGTGCGGCGGTCCGCAGTAACAATTGTTTTTTACTCATGTGTTTCCTCCCACTATACTGAACGGTCAGTATAGTGAATGTATCAGACTAGAGGTGGGTTGTCGAGATGGATACATGAATGGGATAATTAGGAAAAGGGGGGAGAGATGATGGGTTCACATTTGATGCACCTCGTCATCGCGAATGAGGTGTTGGCGCATTTGACAGATGTCGATCGCACGGCTTTTTTGTTGGGAAATCTTGCGCCCGATGCGACGACGTCTAAACAAAACACTCACTATTACGCGGGACGGCATGAGGATATGACAAGACGGCTCGACCTTAATCAATATTGGATGGACAGTGTGGACGAGAATCAATCGTTCCGCCTCGGCTATTATTGCCATCTCGTCGCGGATGAGATTTGGTTGCAGGGGTTCTATAAATCCTGGCTCAAGCAAGTCATTACGAAAGACCCAGAAAAGCAGGCGATGTATTATGCCGATTTTGATGCGTATAATGCACGCCTAGCTCAACGACTAGGTGTCTTCGATTTCACTTCGTTGAAAAACCATGCGACGAATGAACTACGTGAACTCATCGTGAAAGTCGAGCGGGATGCGAAGGCAACAGAGGAAGGGACGTATACGATGTTTTTGCCACACCAGCTCGATAGTTACGTCGAGACGTGCATCCTTCGTTGCCGACAGATGGTTCAACAGAAAAGTGAGGTGACCACATGACACAACGCCGCTATGCGCCGCTCTACGTAACGTTTGGACTTTCGATCCTGACAATCGTGTCGCTGTTCACTGTGAACGCTCGTTTTTTTCCGAATTTGTACTTGATGACGGCCATCTGGGTGTATATCGCTTTAGATATCGCCTTGATCGCCACATTGATTTGGGGCCTATTCTCGAAAGAGAAGATGGTACGCGTGTTCAGCCTCGTTGGGAATCTTGGGTTAATCGTGCCGCTATCGATTTGGATTTTTCTGTTGTTGCTTGCTAATGGGATTTCGGAAGCATGAGGGGTGATAAATCAAACGTGCCATTTTTGATGCGTCCTGTTCCGTTTTTCATCTTGCTCGCATTGTGCGGACCGCTCGCATTAGCGCTTGTCTTGATTTATTGGCGCGATTTGCCAGAAGATAGGCGCGGTCCCCATATGATTATGTCTATCTTGTTCTCACTCATGTTCATCTCAAAAATTCTTCCGAACGGTATTTTGCAAATCATCGTCTTCTCATTCACATACACACTTGTTTTATTTATCACCTACAGCATTTGGGGTCGGAAAAGAAAACGAGAAAAAGAATAGCCGTATTAATCTGGAAAGTAGCCACACAAGCTGCTTTCTTTTTTTGTTCGCATTAGGTAGAGAGAATAATATTTCCATTTCCAATTTGAAAATTTGGCATTGCACAACCTTTTTTTGTTTGTTATGCTTCTCAATGAAAACGACAATGATAATCATTATCAGTGAGAAAGCGTCAGTATCCATACATAGAGCAGAATCGTGAAACGGTTGCGGACTCACTGAGAAGGTCGTCATTCAAAAACAGATACACAGGGAGATGGAAAGAATGGGGAAATGGAAAGCAGCAGTCATGCTCACATCACTCGTCTTCACGCTAGCCGCATGCGGTAGCACGGATGAGACGAAAGACGCAGGAAGCGCGGAAGCGGAGACGGCACCGAAGACAGTTGAAATCACGGACGCACATGGAACAATCGATGTGCCTGTCAACCCGGAGAAGGTCGTCGCGCTCGACAACCGAACGTTCGAGACGCTCTCAGATTGGGGCATCGACTTAGTCGCGGCACCAATCGGATTGATTCCAGCGGACTTGCCTTATAAAAACGATAAAGACATCGTAGACGTTGGGATGCATAATGAGCCGAACTTAGAAGCGATTGCTGGCGTGGATCCGGATGTCGTCATCGTCGGACAACGATTCGCTGACTACTACGAAGACATTAAAAAATTGGTCCCGGAAGCGGCCGTCATCAACTTGGACATCGAGCTCCCCGAAGATGCGGGTACGCCAGGAGAAATCTTGGTGGAAGGTTTTGAGACGACGACGCGTTCACTCGGTCAAATCTTTGAAAAAGAAACGGAAGCAGATGAGCTCATCGCGAGCTTCGAAGCATCGATCGACAGTGTGAAAGAAGCATACGATAGTGAAGACAAGGTGATGTCAGTCATCGTTTCAGGCGGCGATATCGGATTCTCGGCGCCGAACACAGGTCGTGTCTTCGGACCGATGTATGACATCTTTGACTGGACACCTGCCCTCGAAGTAGCGAAAACGACGGGTGACCACCAAGGGGATGAGGTATCGGTTGAAGCGATTGCTGAGAGTGACCCGGATTGGTTGCTCGTCCTCGACCGTGATGCGGCGATTACAAGTATGGAAGACGCTGTACCTGCAGCGGACGTGATTGATAACGCACCGGCACTCCAAAAAACGAAAGCCGTGACAGACGAAAAAATCGTGTATGCGCCAAACGATACGTACATCAACGAGTCGATTCAAACTTATTCTGAACTATTTAACGACTTCGCAGCCGCGCTTTCGAAGTAAGGGAGTCACGTTGTGCAAAAACCAATGACAGCAAGGGTTGAGACATTGTCTCAGCCCTCCTTTTCTAACATATGGACGAAGTCCTTTATCGTAGCAATGCTTGTGGTGTTCATATTGGCGGGCCTTTCGCTCGTGACCGGCGTCTATGACATTCGTCAAGAAGGTGGGTCGGACATGTTTTGGATCACCCGCGTCCCGCGTACGATTGCAATCATGTTGACCGGTGCCGCCATGGCGATGTCGGGACTGGTCATGCAACTGATCACGCAAAACCGTCTCGTCGAACCGACGACGACCGGGACACTCGAATGGGCGGGACTCGGCCTGCTCGCTGTGTATCTGCTCGTCCCGGCTCCGACGCTCATGATGCGGATGACGGGGGCAATCGTCTTTTCGTTCATCGGAACGATGGTCTTCTTCTGGTTTCTGCGCTCGGTCAAACTTCGATCGTCGTTGATTGTCCCGATTATCGGACTCATGCTCGGGGCGGTCGTCTCGGCCGTGTCGACGTTTCTCGGTCTATTCTTTCAAGCGAGCCAGACGATCGAAGGTTGGTTCGTCGGGTCGTTCGCATCGGTGCAGGTCGGACGTTATGAATACTTGTGGCTTATCATCCTCGTCACGTTCTTCATCTTCATCCTCGCGAATCGCTTGACGCTCGCTGGACTCGGAGAAGACATCGCGACGAGCCTCGGCGTCAACTACAACCGCCTCATCTTGATTGCGACGGGACTGATTGCACTCACGGTCGGGGTCGTGGCGACGGTCATCGGCAATCTGCCGTTTCTCGGACTGATCGTTCCGAACATCGTCTCGATGTTTCGCGGGGATGACCTGCGCAGCAACTTGCCGTGGGTGTGCGTCATCGGGATGGGAACGGTCCTCGTCAGCGATTTGATTTCGCGGACGATCATCATGCCGTTCGAATTGCCGGTATCACTCATTCTCGGGACGGTCGGATCAATTGTGTTCATCGCGATTCTCATGAGACAACGGAAGACGGGAGGGGTACGATGAGCACACTGATTGAAGAGAAGACAAAACAACGGGAAGCGTATGATGTCGATGGTCGATCCGTGCATACGGAAGAACGGTGTGCGACGGCGTTCCGTTCGAAACGAGAACAGCGCCGTTATTGGCTGTTCTTGACGTTCTTTGTCGTCGGGGGATTGCTCTGTGCGTTCGGGTTGCTCGTCTACAACAATCCGGTCCCGTTCGACTCACCGTCGTTCATCCCGGTCGTCGAGCGTCGGGTCGTCGCCGTCATCACGATGGCGATCGCCGCGCTCTGTCAAAGCATGGCGACGGTCGCGTTCCATTCGGTGACGAACAACCGGATCATCACGCCATCGTTGCTCGGGTTCGACGCGCTCTACTCGACGATTCAGACGAGCATGATCTTCTTCTTCGGTGCAGGGGCGTTAATCGGTTTTTCGGGAACCGGTGCCTTTTTGACCCAAGTGGGCCTCATGGTGCTCATGAGTCTGCTCTTGTATGGCTGGCTCTTGTCAGGGAAATATGGCAATCTGCAACTCATGCTTCTCATCGGCATTATCATCGGGACCGGCTTGAACTCGGTGTCCTCGTTCATGCGCCGCATGCTCGCGCCGTCCGAGTTCGACGTCCTGCAGGCCCGTCTGTTCGGGTCGGTGATGCATGCCGATGCCGCCTACTTCCCGATTGTCATCCCAATCGTGATTGTCGTCGGGACGTTGTTGTATAGCTTCTCCAATCGCTTGAACGTCGTCGCACTCGGAAAAGACGTGGCGACATCATTCGGGGTGAACCATCGCCGGAGCGTCATCTTTACGCTCGTCTTAATCTCGCTCCTCATGTCGGTATCGACGGCGCTGATTGGACCGTTGACGTTCTTCGGATTCTTGGTGGCGACGCTCAGTTATCAAGTGGCAGCGACGTACGATCATAAGTACGTGTTTCCGCTTTCGTTCGCGCTTGGCTTCTTCGTTCTGACGAGCGCGTATTTCTTTATGTATCACATTCTCAATACACCGAGTGTCGTGTCCGTCATCATCGAACTGTTCGGCGGCGTGATTTTCTTAGCGGTGATTTTAAGGAAGAGGTCGCTATGATTCAACTTGAACAAGTACAAAAATCGTATTCGGATGATGTCCAAATCGGACCGATCAATCTTGACATCCCGAAGGCCGGCTTCACATCGTTGATTGGACCGAACGGGGCTGGGAAATCGACGACGCTCATGATGATCGGCCGTTTGCTCGATTTAGACGCGGGTCAAATCCAAGTCGCAGGGATGGACGTGTCGAGCGCGAAATCGAAAGATTTGGCGAAAATCGTCACAATCTTACGACAAGAGAACCATTTCGTGACACGTCTTACCGTTCGTCAGCTCGCAGGCTTCGGACGCTTCCCGTACTCAAAAGGGCGGTTGACGCAAGAGGATGAACGGATTATCTCGAAATATATCGACTTCCTCGACTTGACGTCGCTCGAGCATCGCTATCTCGATGAATTGTCGGGCGGACAGCGCCAACGGGCGTACGTCGCGATGGTGCTCTGTCAGGAGACGGAATATGTTCTCCTCGATGAGCCACTCAACAACCTCGATATCGCTCGATCGGTCCAAATGATGGAGTACTTGCGTCACGTCGCCGACGAGTTCGGACGGACGATCGTCACGGTGCTCCATGACATCAACTTCGCAGCGAAATATTCGGACCGCATCTGTGCGATGAAAGACGGGAACATCGCCGCCTTTGGTACGGTCGAAGAGATTATGGACGCCGACATCCTATCTGAGATTTTCGAGACGAAATTGGAGATTATTCAAGGGCCTTATGGGCCAATCGCAGTCTATTAAAGAAAGGACGGGATTCGATGCAGATTTACTGGACAGCGATTCAACAAGTCGTAGAGGAAGCAAAAGACACTTACACGTTCAAGCTTGAGCTACCGGCTGGCTTCACATGGGAAGAAGGGGCGCACACACACTTCGCGCTCGAGGGATTTAACAAGGAAGATCGACCGAACCGGACGTTGATTCGCCATATGTCGATTTCGACGTTGCCGCAGGAAGGCGCGATTGGCATCACGACACGGGTCAAACCGGAATGTTCGACGTTCAAATCAACTTTGCGTGACATGAACATTGGGGACAAGGTCGCCATCTTCAAGACGCATTCGAACGTGCCGCTGAAGCGGGAGGGGAAGAACGTCTATCTGTTATCGTGCGGGGTCGGCATCGCGACGTTCCGCCCGCTCGTGCTCGCGTATTTGGCGAACGGGGAAGGTGTGCCGCACCTCCACTCGTTGAACGTCGACTCTTCGAAAGAATATCTGTTTAACGATGTATTCGCGTCAACAGACGCCTTTACGGCCGAGTTTGTCGACAGTCGTCCAGACTATTACCAGAAGGTCGAGGCACTAGCGGCAGACCGGAATGGGCTGTTTTATGTGGTCGGCAGCGATGATTTCTTGCATGCGACGATTGCCGCGTTGCGTCAAAGCGGTGTCACGCCCGATCAAATCATGCTCGACAAGCATGACTTTCAATTTGAAGATTTCCTGAAAGCCTGACACTCAGACCGAGGATACGTTCCTCGGTCTTTTTGTATGGCAAATCTCAACGAAGCGCTCGAACAGGTCGCGTCCGTCCGGTGTACCAATTGACTCGGGATGGTACTGGACGCCATATGTCGGGTGTTCGGGATGCTCGAGTGCCATGATGACACCGTCCGTCGTGCGAGCGGTCACGATGAGATCCGTCTCCAAGACGACGAGCGAATGATAGCGCATGACCTCGCTCGGATTCCCATCGAACAAGACGCTCGGTATTGTCTCGATCACGGACGTCTTCCCATGCATGACTTGTTCGGCCCGTCCGACTGTCCCCCCGAACGCTTCGGCGATGACTTGATGTCCGAGACAGACACCGAGGATGGGGATAGTGCCAGACAAAGAGCGGACGACGTCGAGCGAGACACCGGCGTCGGCCGGACCACCTGGACCTGGGGAAATAATGATGCCGGCTGGGTTGAGGGCGCGGATCGCCTCGATTGTCAGTTCATCATTGCGGACGACCAAGACGTCGCTGAACCGGGCGACATCTTGATACACGTTGTACGTGAACGAGTCGTAATTATCGATGAGTAGAATCATGCGAACACCTCCAAAAGAGATTTGGCTTTATGCAACGTCTCTTCATATTCTGACACCGGGTCCGAATCGTAGACGATACCGGCGCCCGCTTGGACGTAGGCCGTATCCCCTTGTACGACCATAGTTCGGATAGCGAGAGCGAAATCATAGCCGCCCCGGACGTCGAGATAGCCGACGGCCCCGGCATATACTTCGCGTTTCACCGTCTCCAATTCGTCAATCAGCTGCATCGCCCGAATCTTCGGGGCGCCGGAGACGGTACCGGCCGGGAGACAGGCGCGTAACGCATCAATCGGATTCAAGTCGTCACGGAGCTCGCCTTCGACCTCGGAGACGAGATGCATGACGTTTTTGAAGCGTTCGATTTCCATCTGTTTCGGAATTGTGACCGAGCCGACTTTGGCGACCCGGCCGATGTCGTTGCGGCCGAGATCGAGCAGCATCCGGTGCTCGGCGAGTTCTTTCTCGTCTTGAATGAGATCAGCGGCGTGACGCACGTCTTCTTCGATTGTCTTGCCGCGGGGGCGCGTGCCCGCAATAGGATTCGTCGAGACGCGATTGCCCTCGACGCGAACGAGACTCTCCGGGGACGCCCCGAGGACGATTGCCTCGCCCAGATCGATATAGAACAAGTACGGACTCGGGTTCTGTTTCCGGAGCGTCCGATAGAAGTGGAACGGGTCGCCGGTGAACGTCGCATCGATCCGTTGGGACAAGACGAGCTGGAACACCTCACCGGCGAGGATGGCTTCTTTCGCCTGCAAGACGCGTTCGACGAACTCATCCTTGCCAGTCAATACGCGTTCACTCGTGCGGACGACAGGGGCGAGCTCGTGTGTCTTCGCCGTCTCGAGTGCCAGTTTGACGTGGTGGAGTCGCTTCTCAGCATCATCATCCCCGGTGTCGATCACGATGAGCTGCTCCTCGACGTGATCATAGAGAACGACCGTCTCATATCGTTGGAACAAGGCGTCCGGCAAACCGCGAGTCTCGCTAGGTGTGTTCGGGATCGGTTCATAGACGCGTTGCATGTCATAACCGATATAACCGACGGCACCACCGATGAACGGATAGGGGGCATCCGGCGTGTCTCGCGAAACCAGTTCTGATAACAAGGCAAGCGGGTCGTCCGTGTGCATCGTGCCGGATGCGTCGGTCACTTCGTTGCCGTTGGCGCGAATCGTCTCGACCGGACTAGAGGCGATAATCGAGTAACGGCCATGCTTGCCTTCGGCGCGGCTCTCGAGCAGTACTTTCCGTTCGCCCTCTAATCGATGAAAGATGGCCACTGGCGTCAGTTCGTCGCCGTTGATGATAAGTTGTTTCATGTGATCTCCTCCTTGAAATAAAAAAAGTCCCCCGCCCGACATGTCTAAAAAAGACATGAAGGACGGGGGACCCGTGGTGCCACCTTCGTTTGGGGAGCTCCCCCCACTCATCGCGAACAATCATTCGCTATCCTCGGTAACGGGAGGACCCGTCAGAGCCTACGTATCGGTCTGAACGCTCAAAAGCCCATTCACGTGAGACACGTCACCGGTTCGCATCGACCACCGGCTTTCTGGAGACGAATCTTCACGCTACTCTTCTTTCTCATCGCGAGTTCGTATGAATGTTATCGTTACTTTAACGGGCTGAAGTCAGAATGTCAAGATGCGAACTGTGAATCGGAGTAAAGAGAGAATTAGTTAATAATATGGTTTCATCAAAATGAGGATGGAAACTTATTTCTATTGGATATCGAAGCGGACGACTCTGGCCTATGAGTATGATATGATGGACGCGAAAGGTAGGTACATCAATCAATGGAAACCATCAACTTAAAACAACTTTCTGACGAACGGGCCGCACTTCAAGTCAAGGGAGACCTTGACGCGATGCGCGGCATCATGAATGACGAGTTTCGTTACGTCGACTCGAGCGGACGTCAGTTCGATAAAGAAACATTTTTAGACCAGTTCGTCGACCCAGCGTCGGTCCAGTGGATCGCACAGGATACGGTCACTTTCGACGAGACGGTGGCGGGCGAAATCGCCCTCGTGCAACTGTTGCTTGAAGAGCATTTCATTCTTGGAACGAACGCTTACGAAGGCCGGTTCTGGGTGCTGCATGTCTATGTGAAACAAGAAGATACGTGGCTTTGGCAAGGTGGCCAGGCGACGATGATAAATGAAATATAAAAACTTCCGCCGTTTTTATTGGCGGAAGTTTTTATATTTCACGTTTACTTTGAAAAATAGCGGACGATGTGCTCCGTAATTTGTTTAGAAGCTGTACCATCACCGTATGGATTTGATGCTTTTGCCATAGAATCATAGAAAGTAGTATCCGTTAATAATTGGTGAGAGAGATTGAAAATGTTATTTTCATCTGTTCCAGCGAGTTTCAATGTACCTGCTGCTACCCCTTCTGGTCGTTCGGTTGTATCACGAAGTACTAGAACCGGAACTCCAAGGGAAGGTGCTTCTTCTTGAACACCGCCGGAATCCGTCAAAATAATGTGCGATGAGGCAGCAAAGTTGTGGAAGTCAAACACATCTAATGGTTCAATTAAATGAACGCGATTGACATCATGCAAGATTTCGTTAGCTGCATCACGCACGATAGGATTCATATGAACTGGGTAAACCACTTCAATGTCATCATGACGTTCGATTAGACGCTTAACCGCTCTAAAAATATTCTTCATAGGTTCACCTAAGTTTTCACGACGGTGAGCGGTTAAAAGAACTAGTTTACGTTCAGATTGTTTGATTGCATCTAGTAGAGGATGTGAGTAGTCTTCTGAAACAGTCGTTTGTAATGCATCGATGGCTGTGTTGCCCGTTACGAAAATAACTTCATTTGCTTTCCCTTCTTTTAAAAGGTTGTTTTTTGAATCGTCTGTCGGTGCAAAGTGTAAATCGCTCATTATTCCAGTCGCCTGCCGATTTAGTTCCTCTGGAAATGGAGAATATTTATTATTAGTTCTTAAACCAGCTTCAACATGACCGACAGCCGTCTGATTATAAAAGGCAGCGAGTGAAGAGGCAAATGTTGTGGTCGTATCTCCATGAACAAGAACGATATCTGGTTTCACGTCTGAGATAATTTCTCCCATTCCTTTTAATACTTTTGCAGTGACGTCAAATAAAGTTTGGCCACTCTGCATAATGTTCAAGTCATAGTCAGGCGTAATTTTAAACAGTTTAAGCACTTGATCAAGCATTTGACGATGTTGTGCAGTTACAACCACAATTGGCTCAATCTCAGGGTGTTTCTTTAGTTCAAGCACGAGAGGCGCCATTTTAATGGCTTCTGGTCGCGTACCAAAAACAGTCATTACTTTAATCATGTTCTCATTCTCCCTCTTCGTTCGCTGATAATTCTTTAATAAAATCTGCCAATTGTTCACGTGAAAATTCTTCTTTTAAATACTTTGTAAGGATTGGTGCAAGTTCATCGTGAATAGATTCATCTTGCAAAGCAAATGCGAGTGTTGTTTCGACGTAGCCCAATTTTTCTCCAACGTCAAAGCGCTTCCCTTCAAAGTTATAAGCGAATACGCGTTGAATACCGTTTAAGTAATTGATTGCGTCCGTCAATTGAATTTCGCCGCCTGCGCCAACCTCTTGTCTTTCTAAGAATCGGAAAATTTGAGGAGTTAGTACATATCGACCCACAATCGCTAAATTTGATGGTGAAGTTCCTGGAGCTGGTTTCTCAACAAATCCTTTAACATCATAGAGTCTACCATCACTCGTTAGTGGATTAATAACTCCATAACGATGTGTCTGATCATCAGGCACTTCCTGAACACCGATGACAGCAGATTCTGTTTTCTCGTACTGCTCAATCAATTGTTGAAGACCTGGCTTTTCAGATACGATTAAATCGTCACCAAGTAATACTGCAAAGGGTTCGTCCCCGATAAAGTGACGTGCACTCCAAATCGCATGTCCTAAACCTTTTGGTTCTTGTTGGCGAATATAATGAATTTCAGCTAGTTGAGAAGACGCTTGTACTTTTTCAAGTAAATCATACTTTTCTTTTGCGCGAAGTTGACTTTCAAGTTCTGGATTAGAATCGAAGTGATCTTCTATTGCACGTTTATTACGACCGGTGACGATAATGATTTGTTCGATTCCTGAAGCGACTGCTTCTTCGACAATATATTGAATAGTTGGTTTTGTGAGAATTGGAAGCATCTCTTTTGGTGTTGCTTTCGTTGCTGGTAGAAAGCGTGTGCCAAGTCCGGCTGCCGGAATAATAGCTTTTCTAATCTTTTTCATAAAGAATCTCCTTTTAATCAAAGAATTAAATGTTCAACACAAATCATCATAGCATAAACCAATTTTATTATTCATGAAGTTGATAAAAATGTAGTCATTATGTAATTTGACTACATTATAAAAACATATTAGACTTACGTCTGTGCTCGTAAACATCCGGGTGAGTGTCGATCTAGATGGATAAGCTTGAAATTAGTACACAAACAATAGTATAATTCTGCTTGTTTGTCTTTACTAAATCTTTTCAATCTTCCTAACACAGAATGATTAGGGTGCTTTAGTAATGGCTTAGTTTAGTAATAATATATAATCATGAAAAGTAAGTGAGTAAAGTTTAAGGTGGAGGAAAAAACATGAAACTCTGTACAATTGGACTCGGATATATCGGTTTACCGACTTCTGCTGTTTTTGCGAAGTACGGTACAGACGTAGTAGGTATTGATATTCATCAATCAGTTGTAGATAAATTAAACCGCGGGGAAATTCATATTGAAGAACCTGGTTTAGGTGAAGTTGTTAAAGAAGTGGTAGCATCAGGTAAATTCCGCGCCTCGCTCGATGTTGAACCGGCTGATGCTTTTATCATTGCGGTACCTACACCGAATAATGACGACGAAAATAAATCGTGTGACCTGACATACGTATTGGATGCAACACGTCGTGTGCTACCAGTTGTTAAAAAAGGGAACGTCATTATCGTGGAATCTACAATTGCTCCACGAACAATGGATGACTTTGTAAAACCATTAGTAGAAGAAGCCGGTTTCGTTGTAGGGGAAGATGTATATTTGGTACATTGTCCTGAGCGCGTACTACCAGGTCAAATTTTGCATGAGCTTGTTCACAATAACCGCATTGTTGGAGGGATTACTTCAACATGTGCAGAAAAAGGCGCTGAAATATATCGTACGTTTGTTGAAGGCGAGATTATTCAAACAGACGCGAAAACTGCAGAAATGTCAAAATTAATGGAAAACACATTTAGAGATGTCAACATTGCTTTAGCTAACGAATTAGCAAAAGTATGCAATGCTCTTGATATTAACGTATTGGATGTTATTGAAATGGCTAACAAACATCCACGTGTAAATCTTCATAGTCCCGGTCCGGGCGTTGGTGGTCATTGTCTAGCTGTTGATCCTTACTTCATCGTTGCTAAGCAACCTGAACTTGCTAAAATCATCAAACTGTCACGTGACACGAACGTTTCAATGCCAGATTATGTAGCAACACACGCTCAAAAATTGGTTGAAGGAATCGAGAATCCTAAAATTGCTGCATTTGGCGTAACATATAAAGGAAACGTCGACGATATGCGTGAAAGTCCAGCGGTCGAAATAATCGACTTGTTGATTGAGCGTGGTGTGAACGTTGAAGTTCACGATCCGCATGTTGAACGCTCAATTTCTGACAAGTTTGACCTTGTGTCTTCGGAACAAGCACTAACGGGAGCGGATTTGGTATTGGTGTTAGTCGATCATAACGAGTTCAAACAACTTAACTTTAATGAATTAACGGCAACTATGAACACACCTCGTATTTTCGATACACGAAACATTGTAAAAGAGGATACAGACAGTAAGGTTGAAGTGGTTAACTACGGCAATCTTTACAAGTACACAAATGTTGCGGAGTTAATCTAATCAATTCAAGACGGTTAGGAGTGCCTCTGTACAATTTTAATTTGTATAGAGGCATTTCTACTTTACTTCGATTATGGAGAGGATTCGTTGAATTATGTTTCAATCATTTAAAAAAGTGTTAAAGGAACACGTTGATAACATATATATGGTAGGTAGACTTGCGCGATATGAAACAAAATCGCAGTACTCAAATCACTACTTAGGAATTGTATGGGAGTTTTTAAATCCATTGTTCCAAATTGCTGTATACTGGTTTGTATTTGGAATTGGGTTACGTTCGGGGAATGACGTGGATGGTGTCCCGTTCTTACCTTGGATGATTGTCGGAATCTCGCTTTGGTTCTTCGTAAGTAAAGCGTTTGTGCAAGGGTCTAACTCCATTTATGCAAGATTAAATTTAGTATCAAAGATGAACTTCCCTATGAGTATTATCCCATCTTACGTGATGTTGACGTTCTTTATTGAACACGCATTTATTTTATTGATTATCGCAGTCGTTTTGATTGGTTACGATATTCAATTTTCGATTTATATTTTGCAGTTACCATATTATTTGGTGGCTACCTTCTTATTGAGCTATGCATTTGCACTACTCTTTTCAACATTTTCAACCTTGGCGCGAGATTTTCAAAGTCTTCTGCAGTCGATGGTGAGGATGTTATTTTATGTAACTCCAATTTTATGGCCATTGACGACTATGCCGGAAGTCATCAGACCCATTTTACAGTTGAATCCAATCAACTACGTCATTGAAGGATATAGAAACACGTTCTTTTATCATCATTGGTTCTGGGAACATCCAGGATACATGTTGTATTTTTGGTCATTTGTTGCAATCATTTTATTGATTGCGGCGGCGTTACACGTGAAGTTCCGTGACTCGTTTACAGACTACTTGTAAAGATAAGGTGAATTTAAATGAGCTATGCAATTAAAGTTGAGCATGTTTCAAAGCATTTCAAAATATATAAAAACTCGAAAGATAAATTTTTAGACCTGGTCATTCCAGGAGGGTATGGAGAGCGATTTGTGGCTCTTAATGACATTTCATTTGAACTTCCGAAAGGCGAAGTATTAGGTCTTGTCGGTGTTAACGGTTCTGGGAAATCGACTTTATCGAATCTCATTTCAGGTGTCACACAACCTTCTTATGGAGAAATCAAAACAGATGGAGATGTTTCACTAGTTGCAATCTCATCTGGACTGAATGGGAACTTAAGCGGTAGAGATAACATTGAATTAAAAGGACTGATGTTAGGTCTAACTCCAAAACGAATTAAAGAACTTGAACCTGATATTATCGAATTTGCTGACATTGGTAGATTTATTGATCAACCTGTTAAAAATTATTCGAGCGGTATGAAATCTCGACTCGGCTTTGCGATTTCAGTTCATATCAATCCAAATATTTTGGTAATCGACGAAGCTTTATCCGTAGGGGACCAAACATTTACTGATAAGTGTTTAGATAAAATGAATGAGTTTAAAGAAGAAGGCAAAACAATCGTCTTTGTCAGTCACTCCATTGCACAAGTTCGAAGCTTCTGTACAAAAGTATTGTGGTTAGAATATGGGGTCATCCGTGAATATGGTGATTCGAAAGAAGTGCTAGATAATTACGGGAATTTTTTAACTCGTTATAAGCGATGGACTCCGGAAGAACGGAAAGAGTATCGCGAGAAAATGTTACAAACTCAATATCAAACTGTTAAAAAGTCAAAGGATAAAGGGAGTAGCGTAAATGCTTAAGTTTCCAAGCGATAAGATTAGAAAGACGGCACAGCGTGTTCGCAACAACGCAAAGTTGATTCCAAATATTGATTATAAATCTGTAATGAAATATGCGCTAGAGACTTCGCGATCAGCGCAAATGACAATAGATGCAGGTGAATTGAATCTTACGAATTATCATTCACTTGATACAAAACAGCTAAAAGTTTTAATTTACGGAAACGTCAACTTAAACTTATTAGACGGTTCGGCAGTATGGGCGACGTCTGTCGCACGGATGCTCTCGGTAGGAGAAAATATTCAAACAGATTTACTTTTGAAAACGCACGTTCATAATGATCGTTTACTAAAACCTTTATATGAATTAGATAATGTACAAATTATTGATCCGTTTGCTGAAAAGCATCGTGAGCAGCTAGGTACTGCAAGATGGTATAAGCGTAAGGATATTAGTCCTGGTTACGCACCAACGGTAATTCAACATTGTTTCAATGAAAAAGATTACGATTTCTGTATTGTTCGAGGTTATCCTGTTATTAAAGCGCTCTTGAAACATCCACACTTAATGAAGAAAATGTGGGTATATTTGACTGACTTCCCACATTCAATGGAGGAATTCTCAGTTCAAGAGTTTGAAGATTTACAGTCGGTCTTGTTGCACTGTAATCGATTTTTATGTCAGACAGAAGAGATGAGAGAATTCTTAATTGAATTGTTCCCTTTTGCCAAAGACAAGGTTTATGTGTTGAATCCAATGATTCCAATGAATGAGGAATTGAAGCCTACATTTAAAATTTCAAATCAACCATCTCTTGTTTACGCCGGTAAATTCGCTGATCTATGGATGTCTCAAGAACTGTTGGAATTATTCCCAACTATTCGTCAGCGTCTTCCAAAGATTACATTTAACATTGCGGGTGACAAATTTAATGATTCGAAAGTAAATGAGAACTTTAAAGAAGACGTTACACAATTGCTTGAAATAACACCGGGTGTCAAATGGATTGGTGGCGTTTCACGCGAAGAGTCACAAAAGCTGATTTTAGAATCAGATATTGGAATTAGTTATCGTTCGCATGAGCTTGATGACTCATTAGAATTATCTACAAAAGTGCTAGAGTACGCTATTTTAGGCAAGCCAGTCATCTTTAACAAGTCTGATATGCACACAAGATTATTTGGAGACGACTACCCACTCTATGCGAATTCAGATGAAGAGGTTGTGGCAAACATTTTGCTTGCAGTCGAAAATCCTGAAATTTATGAGATGGCTGCAAAACGAATGTTTGAAGTGGCTAAGCGTTTTACATTCGAATCGATGTATGTTCAATTGAGTGATAAACTTTGGAATGAGAAAAAAATACCATTATTTTATATGACCCCACGTGAAGTTCGAGAGCAAATCCGTTTTTATAAATCAAGATTGGCTGTTTTATCACAGGAATATCTCTTCTTGATTAACCGGTTAGGAAATGATGAATCGAAAATAGAAATGGACGAAGCCATCATGAACGCTGCTCACAAAGTCGATAACTCTGAGTCTTATGAAGATTTAGATATGTATATGAAAGACGTTATTTTCTTGTCAGAGGAAGTCTCGCGACTTACAAAAGCGTTACGAGAGAAACATATGACAGATGGAACGGGTGGATTACATGAATAAATATCAGAACGCATCGAATTGGATTGTCAAAGGAACAGAAGTCGAAATGTACAATTCTAAATCGGATTCTTTGAATGTATATATTAACTGTTCGAATAAAGTACCACATCGCTATCTTCACTTTGAAGCATATGGAGCTTTTAAAGAAGATGAATCTGCGACCATCACACCTCCTGAGAATCAGCGTGAACTTCTAGTTACTTTTACGGGTAGAAAAGAAGGAAATGTTGAAGCGACCATGCAGTACATTTTCTATAACGACGCTGGGGAAAAAAAACATGTGCGCCGTATTAAATTTGGTGAGACTGGTGTTATTCATATTCCTGTTTGGACTAACAAAATCAAGATGGCCTTGCGGGTAAGCGGACAAGGTATGATTTCGATTGAAGATCTTGAATTGCGTTGGATTGCAAACTATAAAGAATATGAACAACTTGTTATTCCAAAACGAATGAACTTGAGTAATACGGAAGAACGTTATCTAGTTTTGACGAACATCTATCCGAATGCAGAAAACCTTTATCGCAATGGCTTCGTACATCGCCGTGTGAAATCATACCAAGAAGATCAACTTCCGGTAGATGTATTTGCCTTCCAAGGGTCGTCTCTCTTGAATGAGTACGAGTTTGATGGAGTGCGCGTATTTGAAGGAAATCAAACAAGCTTAGAGTATTTTTTGAAGCATACAAACTATAAGAAGATTTTGATTCACTTCATTAATCGAAACATGTATGAAGCGATTGAAATTGGAGCACCAAATACCCCGGTTTTAGTTTGGATTCATGCAGTCGAAGCGGAAAGATGGACACGTCGTTTGTTCAACGTAGAAAACAATGGGATGATGGCACGTACACTTCGGACACTGCCGAGTAACAACAACCGTCGAATGAAGTTTATTCATGAACTATTTAGTCGACAGGATGATCGTTACCAGTTCATTTTCATTTCTGAATTCATTGCGAATGTCGCACAAGAAGATGCTGGATTCCAATTAGCGGATGATCGTTATCGAGTGATTCACAATATTACGGATGACTCTGTATTTAAATTTGAAAAGAAGGATCCAGAATTACGTAAAAAGATTTGGACTGTACGTCCTTTCGTTAATAAAAAATATGGGAATGATTTGACGGTGAAGGCGATTCTTGAACTTTCAAAACGTCCTCTTTTTTATGATCTCGATTTTGAGATTTATGGAATGGGACCACAGTTTGATGAATTGCTCGAACCGTTACGTCAATTTAAAAATGTTCATATCCACGAAAGATTCTTATCGCAACCTGAAATTGCTGAAATACATCGTAATAAAGGAATCTTCTTATGCCCGACACGCTGGGATACACAAGGAGTATCGATGTGTGAAGCTATGTCTAGTGGTGTGATTGCAGCTACGAATGCGGTCTCGTGTATTCCGGAGTTTATGAGAGAAGACACAGGAATTCTCGCAGGAGAAGAAGACTATATTGGGATTGCTGATGGCATCGAAGAACTATATAATAACCCAGAGCTTTTCTTAGAAAAGTCAAAAGTGGGTTCAGACTGGATTATTCAAAAAACAGGTAAGAATACAGTGATACCTGAAGAGCTTGAAGAGATTCGAAAAGCATAAAAATCTAAAAGCACTTCCTCAAACGAGGAAGTGTTTTTAACAAAAGGTGAGAATCTATGGGGACAATCATAACGGCATTCAAGACTTTGAATTTTGAATCGACGGAGTATTCGAATCAATGTGTATCGTACCCTCATCCATCACTTGGATTATTTTATAATCAATTTCATTTATTAAATTGTATGTCTGATCAGAAATTGAAATCTCTATTCGATCAAGAGTTAGCAGAAATTCGAGAATGGAAAGCTGATTCCCAGAAGAAAGCTAAATTTACATTGCTCGAATGGGATTCAAGAGGAACATATTATTTGTATGAAATTCAAATTAATGAACAGTTTTCGTTCCAATGGCTAAGTACGATTGAGTTGGATTTAGAACGATATCCAAGCGTAAAATCGTGTAAAAATATAACGTTAAACGGGAAAAGTTTATGGGACGATTTTGTATTTAATCAATTTATTCGACATATGCATGAAGAAAATATGTTGCAACAACTTATCTTTGTATTTCCCACTGAGTTTGAAGATAAGTTGTTCGAATGGAAATATAAATATTATCCTGGTATGAAAACTTTGAGTGGGACTGGTGAAGCAATTCAGTCCTTTTTAAATCAAGAGACCATTTTCTCGTCGTTTCAAGGAGAAAATGTGTATTTTGCAGATCGAGCCATACGTTACGTGTTTCAGCCACATGAGGGAAGCCAACAAATGCTCGTCGTATTCTCTGCCATGTCACCGGACGAGGTAGCACGCTACAATTATTTAAAAGTGCTACAAGATGAGCCGTGCCACCGGTTATTTATACTAGATGATTTTGGACAACGAGGAACCTTCAACATTGGAGTAGATGGGAATCACGAAATTGAAACGTCTGTCGTTTCGCTTTTACATGCTATTTCTCGCGAGAGTGGTGTTGGGTTTGAAAGAATGATTGCGCTAGGTACTTCAAAAGCCGGAGGAATAGCTACATTA
Source organism: Exiguobacterium sp. s149 (assembly GCF_018618395.1). NCBI lineage: Bacteria > Bacillati > Bacillota > Bacilli > Caryophanales > Exiguobacterium > Exiguobacterium sp. s149. The sequence continues at coordinate 507,742 of NZ_JACSLZ010000001.1, read as the reverse complement.
TTCGCATTAAAATACCATTTTGAAGGTCTGATTGTAGGAGGAAGTGTTTATCAGATTGGTGATTGGATGCTTGAAAATGATGAAGAGCGGAAGCTAATGAGACTTACGATGACTCCTTCAGCATATGAAAAAAATATCGATTTGCAAAGAGCCTATTTAAATCAACTGATTTATCAAATTGATTTTAGAAGTAAGCCTAAAACTAAAATTTTCATTCAAACAATTGAGAATGACCCTTACAGAAAAGGTGTTATTGAACCCTTTTTAGAATATTTAGATTTAAAACAAGTACCATATGAATTTGATATTTATCCAGGCAAACGACATAATCTATTGGGTGAAAGTTATCCAAAGTATCTGCGTCAAGTATTGGCTCTTCATTTTTATAAAAATAAGGCTTCTCAGAAGGATGTTAAAAAGAATTCATTATGGAAGCTAGTCTTAGACTGCTTCAAGTAATGGAAAAGGAGTAAATATGAAAACACAAGCAACAGATCATTCATTTCTTCTAGCTTCTTTACTAAGAGATGAAATAACACCCTACTTCGAAAAGCATAATGTTCAAACTGACATTAAGGAAACCATGTTGATTATAAAAGGAACTTCTATTGGTGAAGTGGGGCCGATATTTCTACCGATTGAATTCTATCGCTACAATATTCGTAACCGTGTTATTGAATTGTTTTCTGCTAAGCGAAAGCAGTTTGAATTTGAAATCCTTGGCTCTTCGAAGAACACAGTAAGAGTAATCGATGGTTATTTAGTATTTAATTTTGAACCTAATCAGAACTTTGAAGTGATTATTCGGACATCACGTTTTTTGACGATGCGACCAGTTTTTCCTCAAACGTTTGAATCAACATTTTCGATGCATGATCAAGTGAAATATAAATTTATTCCTGCAAGGGATGAAGCATTTAGTAAAGACTTGATTGTCGTATTTTCAGCAATGGGAAGACCTCATCAATACAATTTTAATTATATGAAAAGTTTTAAAGACCATCCTGCAAATCAATTGTTTATTTTAGATGATTTTGGTGAAAAAGGAAGTTACTATTTAGGCAAGGATTTATCCTTCCGAAATGAGACATCGGTTATTTCATTGATCATGAACATCTTACATCGAATTCATGCGACGCCAAAACATGTCACAACATTTGGTTCCTCAAAAGGCGGATATGTGGCATTATACTATGCATTAAAATATGGATTTGGCGAGGTTGTCAGTTTAGCACCTTCAATTAATTTAGGAGATTTCCTGATTAGTCAGCATCCTGATTTACTTGAATACATGACCGGTGGCAGTCAATCTTATCATGTATATGAAATGAATCAATTGATTTACGATTTGGTTAGAGAAAAGCGGGATGAAATGCCTTATATTCATTTAATGGTTGGAACAGCAGATTCACGGAAGTTGGAACATCTGGACCCGTTTGTATCCTACTTGGAATCTCTTGACATACCATTCGATTATCATATTGTTGAAGGAGTAGACCACTCTGAATTAAAATTTTTTGCTCCTCAATACATTGATTATTATTTTTCTCGTAAATTCTCACTTAAATCATCGTTGCTCTACTTCTTTGTTATGAATGAGCAATTTTTGGTTGAGAATGATCAAATAGTATTTAAAATGAATGTCGTCACTGATGAAAGTACAGAAGTTGCATTTTATTGGTATATGAATGACCAAATTTATAAGAAAACGCCGTATTCAAATGATTTGGAAACAAAAATTCCATATGAATCTGGAAATCAATATAGAGTGAAAATATTTATTCGAAATCGAATAGCTCAAGATCAAAAAGTTATATTTAATCGTACTTTCACATCAGAGACATAAATAAACTAAGGATAATATGTAGTACGCAATCAATAAAATATAATGATTTAAAAAAATGTATACTTCGGAAGAATCTAATCGGATATGATTGGATTCTTTTTATTTCGCGTAAAAAATATTTTAATTTTATATATTATTTTTAAATGAAGCATAATTGTATTGAGTTTCTGTGCGTAGTTGGATAGATTAGAAGATGAGAATGCATTTATGATCTCAAGGTGTGGAAAATTAACTGGGGAAACTTTGAAAGGGGAATAAGAATGTCAAACTGTAAAAATAATTTAGTGCTCAGAGGTATCATCGCTACGTCTCTAGTCACTGCTAGTTTACTTCCGCTCACTGTTAGTGCAAGTGTAGGTAAAGATTCAGCCAAAGTATCTAATTCTAAGCAAAAAGTGGACGCGATTGAAATTTTACAACCATCTCACCCACTTTCATTTAAACAAGGAGAAAAAATTGACGGGAAGTACAAGATTTTAAATGTCAATGTTGACGGAAAAATATTGAAACAACCGGTTAGATGGACGAATTTATCTACTTCGAAAATCGGTAATTTTACTGCTACAGCTACATATTCTAAACGTGGGAAGACAGTCCAACTCAAAGTTCCGTATACAATTTCGGGATATAAGTTGGCGCTTATGCACACAAATGACACACACGCCTCGCTTGATAGCGCACCAAAACGAGCTACGGCAATTAATCAACTTAGACAAGAGAATGCAGATCGTCTGTTGATCGATGCGGGAGATGTGTTCTCGGGATCGCTTTACTTCAATGAGTTCAAAGGACTAGCTGATTTGACACTCATGAACTACATGAACTATGACTTGATGGTACCGGGCAACCATGAATTTGACCTTGGTACAGAGGCGGGGCACCAAGAATTTGCAACTTTTATTCAAAACGCCAAATTCCCGTTCGTCAGTTCGAACGTGGATTATAGTGCTGATCAATATTTGAGCAGTCTTTACTCGGATGAGATTGAGCGAAAGCCGTACGATGGAAAATTATACGAAGGCGTCATCAAAGTGGTGGACGGGAAGAAAGTTGGATTCTTCGGATTGACGACGGAAGACACGGCGAACATCGCTAGTCCAGGACCAATCAAATTTCAACACTATGTTGAAGAAGCCGAGAAAGCCGTCAAAGCGTTTAAACAGCGCGGTGTCGATCAAATCGTAGCCGTCTCGCACCTAGGGTTCGACGACAATCCGGCAATCGATAATGATTTAGAACTCGCGAAACGCGTAGAAGGAATTGATGTCATTATTGGTGGTCACTCGCATTCTCGTTTAGACGCACCTGTCGTGGTGGTTGATGGAGAAGAGCCAACTGTAATTGTACAAGCGTATCAATATGGGGAATTCCTCGGTACGCTCGATGTCGAGTTTGACCACACGGGGAAAGTCGTTGCACACCAAGGTAAGTTGATTGACATCAAAGGCTATGCCGCTGATCCGACGGCGGTCAGCTTACTTGCTCCATTTGCAAAAGAAATTGAAAGCATCCGTAACGCCGAGATTGGTGCGACGACGACTTCGGCATTTGACAACCCGCGTGATGCTGGGGATGTCAACAAACCGAGCGTTCGTAAAAATGAGACGGCGTTAGGGAACTTGATTACGGACGGCATGTTGGATCGTGCAAAACAAGTCGACGGCGAAGTTGTCGCAGCGATTCAAAACGCTGGTGGTATCCGTGCGTCAATCAATGCAGGCCCAGTGACAGCAGGTGAAGTATTGACAACACTTCCGTTCGGAAATACGTTAGCGGTCATGACGTTGCAAGGAAGTGAACTGTTATCAGCCCTTGAGCGTAGCGTGAGCATCTACCCAATTGAGAGTGGCGGTTTTTTGCATATGTCAGGTATGAAGATTGAGTTTGATAGTTCGAAAGCAGCAAATAACCGAATTGTGAAGGCGCAAGTGCTTCGTAATGGACAATATGTGGACGTCGTAACGAATGAGAATTATAAGATTGCAACGAACTTCTTTGCTGCAAAAGGTGGGGACAACTACCTTGAGTTTAAAAAGGCATATGAAGAGGGTCGTGTGAATGATTTGGGGATTATTGACTGGGAAATCATGCGTGATTATCTCGTGAAACTTCAAACGGTCACACCGACTGTTGAAGGGCGAATTGTCGACATCAAGCAGTAAACCCGAAGTAATTATAGGATGAGGAAGGGACCTGACTAGGGAAAGTATAGTTAGGTCCTTTACTCATGTTCAAGCATAAAGGAGCCTACAATGAGAAAAACTGCAGATGGAACATATCGTTACGTTCTCGTCCTCGGTGCGAAAGTGAACGGGATTCAACCGTCCCGGGCCTTGATGCACCGGATTGAAGCGGCGGCTGAATACGCGAAGCAATATCCGCACGTCGAACTCATCGCTTCTGGAGGACAAGGACCCGATGAAGGGATGGCGGAGGCCCGCGTCATTGCCCGGGAGTTAACGGCACGTGGCATTGATGCGGCGCGAATCCATATCGAAGCGGAGTCGACGTCGACGTACGAGAACTTTCTGTTCAGCCGTCCGATTTGGAGTGGGGAGTCTGGTCTGACCGTCGTCACGAACGACTTTCATGTGAGGCGGGCCCGGCTCGTCGGACGCCTGTACTTTGGGCTCTCGACCGACGCACTGTATGCGAGAACGCCGACGGCCACAAAACTGAAGTACGTCGTCCGTGAACAGTTGGCGTACGTGAAGCTGTTCATCAACTATATGCGCTGGAAATGGCGACCATGACAAAAGGGACTTCGCAATGAAGTCCCTTTTTCGTGTTATAACGTGCCAATGATCATCCCGCCGATGACCCCGACGATGACGAGCGCCCAAGGCGGCATCTTCCAATATGCGATCATGGCGAACAAGAAAGCAGCGAAGACGAAGTCGACCGCACCGTTCACCGTGCTCGTGAAGATCGGCTGATAGAAGGCAGCAATCAAAATCCCGACGACGGCAGCGTTGACACCGATGAGCGCACCGGCGACTTTCGGGTTGCGACGGAGTGCATCCCAAAACGGCAAGGCGCCGAGGATCAACAGGAACGCCGGCAAGAAGATGGCAAGCGTGGCGAGCAGACCTCCCGGCACGCCATTAATGACCGTCCCGAGATAAGACGCGAATGTGAAGAGCGGTCCCGGTACGGCTTGGGCGGCCCCGTAACCAGCGAGGAACGCCTCTTCACTTAAGAAACCGGCCGGTACGAGTTCGCGCTCGAGTAGCGGCAAGACGACGTGGCCGCCGCCGAAGACGAGGGCCCCCGCGCGGTAGAAGCTATCGAACATGGCGACCGATTGACTCTCGATCGTCTCCCGTAAGATCGGCAAGATGACGAGGAGCGCCCCGAACAGACCGAGAAGCGTCGCCCCGAGTCGTTTCGAGAGCGGGAACGAAGCCGACTTGACGTCGAGGTTTTGCGGTTTGAACAGCAAGAACCCGGCAAGTCCGGCGAGCAAGATGACGAGCACTTGGCTATAGGTCGTCTGCCATAACAGCACCCCGGCGAGTGCGAAGAACGCGATTGTCCGCGTCTTCGCGTCCGGCGTCAATTTGCCGGCCATCCCGAGAATAGCATGGGCGACGATGGCGACGGCGACGACTTTCAATCCATAAAGCCAGCCCGCGTCTGAGACGTCGAGTCCCGATACCAATAGGGCGAATAAGATGAGGGCGATGACGGACGGGGCCGTGAACCCGATGAACGACGTGATCCCGCCGAGGATGCCGCCACGGACGATCCCGATCCCGATGCCGACTTGGCTGCTCGCCGGACCCGGCAAGAACTGACAGAGGGCGACGAGGTCGGCATAGGCGCGTTCGTCCATCCATTTGCGACGGCGGACGTACTCCTCATGGAAATAGCCGAGGTGGGCGATCGGTCCGCCGAACGAGGTCAGGCCGAGCCGGGTCGATACGAATAAAATCTCAAGTAACGTTTTGAACGTTACGCGTTGGTTGGACATGTGCTTCACTCCTTAATTTTTTTGAATAGTTCATACGCTTTTTGACGGGCTTCCGCCAAGACGACGAGGCCTTTTTCGGTCGTCGTGTAATTTTTCCGGATATGACCCTCGACGAGCTCGTTCGTCCGGACGAGCAGCCCGTCTTGCTCCATCGAGTGCAAAATCGGATAGAGCGTGCCGGCGCTAATCGAGTAGCCGTGCTCACGGAGCTCCTCGACCATCCAAGCTCCGTACACCGGGTGCTCAGAGGCGTGGTGTAAGATATGGATATGGATAAAACCGAGAAACAGTTTTCGAAGAACGCGGTCTTCCACGTGCGTCATCTCCTTAATATCGGTTTTCGATATCGATTTTCGTAATCATACTAACAATTGTGGTGGTGAGGTGCAAGCCGTGAGGTGTCATTTACAAAAACTTAATGTGCGCATATTGGTGAGAATCGATTCGGAAAATATAGGGAATTTGTAAGAAATGAGGTAAACTGAAAAGTAGAATTGAACGGAGGAGGGACCGACGTGGCAGACTTAGACCAGACCAAATTTCAATCCTTGTTGCGCCATATGCCCCAAGGCTACGTCGAGTTTAAAGTGCTCTACGATGAGGCGGGGGAGCCCGTCGATTACGAGTTTCATGAAGTGAACGAAACGTTCGAGCGCATCATGAAAGCAAAGCGCGAACATTTTCTCGGTGGACGGATCACCGACAAGTTGAAAGATTTTGAATACAGCGAACGGGAATGGATCGTCCAAGTCGCGCGTGCTGTCAGTAGTGGCGAAGCCATCACGTTCGAACATTTCTCACGTCGCAACAAGGCCTGGTATGAACTGTCTGTCTTTAGCGAGCGTCCGGGTCATGTGTCGACGCTGTTCCACGACATCACACCGCACGTCCAAGAGAACAATGCGCTGAAACAACTCGTCAACGTGTCGCACCGCTTTGTGACGACCGGACGAGAATTGTTGATGAACCAACATTTCCTCGACCAGATTCGAGGGTTCACCGGTGCCAAGGCCGTGACGCTCAATTTAGTCGATGATGATGGACAGACGTACTCGACCGTGGCGCTCTCGGGCATTGATGAACTGCTCGAGCGCAGCCTCGATGTGCTAGGCTTCCATCCGGTTGGCCGCAAATGGCCGATGAGCCCGAAACGGTCCAAGTTACTCGAGGCACCGAGCCCAATCGTGTTCGACGACATTTTCCCGCTCGTCGACGGGGTGTTGCCGAAACGACTGATCAAAAATATTTTACGGATTTTTAACCTTGGCCAAGTCGTCTTGTTTAAAATCGAGAAAGATGGGGTTTTTTACGGGGATTTGACGATTGTCATGCAAGGAAATAAAGAGGCGAGCCGCCTTGGGCTCGTCGAATTGTATATCGTGCACATCCTCGAGCAGATGACGAAAGCGGGCCGGCAAATCGGGGATGCGAAAGAGTCGATGTTCGAAGGGTTCGCGACCGTCGACTTGGAGTGCATCATGTCCCTGACCAATCATGAGATTTTCCATTTGAACGTGGCGTGGGAGCGTGTGCTCGGGTTTCCGCTCGAAGAACTCGAGAACATGGACTTCACGAGCCTGATTCATCCCGATGACGTCGAGAAGACGAATGAAGCGTTCGCCTTGCTCGAAGAAGGGAAGGACATCTTCCGTTTCGTCAACCGATACCGGACGATCGATGGAGACTATCGATCAATCGAGTGGCATTCAAAAGTCCAAGGCAACTATATTTACGCCGTCGCCAAAGACGTGACGGAACGCGTCCAACTCGAGGAAGAACTCGCCGAGCGGGACCGATTGCTCACGAAGCTGTCCGATCAAGTGCCCGGTGCCATCTATCAGTTCGAGCGGCGCCCGGACGGCAGCTTCCACTTCCCATTCTTTAGCCGAGGATTCGAGGTGCTGACTGGTATTACGTTCGAGGAGATGAAACAAGACCCGGGTCTCGTGTTCTCAAAAATCCATCCCGAAGATTATCCGAACGTGATGGCGAGCATTGAGACGTCGTACGAGAACTTGACGATTTGGGATGCGGAGTTTCGTGTCCTGACGCCCGACGGCCGGACGACGTGGATTTTAGGATCGTCGCGTCCAGAGAAGCTTGATGAAGGGCATGTCCTTTGGCACGGCTATATCGGTGACGTGACCGAGAAGAAGAAATATGAGATGGAAATCGAGTATTTGAGTTATCACGACCAGTTGACCGGGGTGAAGAATCGCCGTTACTTCGATGAGGCGCTCATCACGTACGATGAGCCGGACTATTATCCGCTCGCCTTAATCGTCGTCGACGTCAACGGGTTGAAGCTGACGAACGACGCGTTCGGTCATCTCGTCGGGGATCGCTTGTTGATTGAGGCGACGATGACGCTCAAACGTGAGATTCGAGGGAAGGATACGGTCGCTCGAATCGGTGGGGATGAGTTTGTCATCATCATGCCGAATACGTCACTTGAAGAGGCGAACCGCTTGTCCGATCGCCTGAGCCAACTGTTCCTCGCCAAATCGATCGAAGGGCTGCCGATTTCGGCATCGTTCGGCGAAGCGGTGAAGGACGATGACGCGCTCTCCATCGCGGAAGTGTTTAATTTGGCCGAGGGCCGGATGTATCACCATAAAGTGTCGGAGAAACAAAGCCGACGCCATCATTCGATTCAGCTCATCATGCGAACGCTCTACGAGAAAATCCCGCGCGAAGAAGCACATTCGCAACGCGTCGCCGAGCTGTCGCGGCAACTCGGACAGGCGATGGGGTTCACGAGTGCTGATGTGAACGAACTCGTCACGGCGGCGACACTGCATGATATCGGCAAGGTCGCGATCAGCAATGAGATTTTAGACAAGCCGGGCACGTTGACCGAGTCCGAATGGCGTGAAATCAAACGTCATCCCGAAGTGAGCTACAACATCTTGAGCACGGTGCCGGAGTATGGGCCACTGTCCGAAATCGTGCTCGCCCACCATGAACGATGGGACGGGAATGGTTATCCGAAAGGGATCAGCGGAAAGCAGATCCCGCTCGCGTCACGCATCATCTCGATTGCGGACACGTTCGACGTCATGATGACGGGACGCCCGTATCGGAAAGCGAAGACGCTCGACGAAGCGCTCGCGGTCATCGCAGAAGAAGCGGGCCGGCAGTTCGACCCGGAACTCGTCGAGGTGTTTTTCAAGAAAGTCGTGCCGACGTTGCAACGTTAATCGACTCACATAAAAAGGAGAGCCCGCGATGGCTCTCCTTTTTATGTGAGCGGCCGTTTCTTCAACGCCCAGGCGCTGAGGAGAAAGACAGCGAGCGCCATCCCGAGCATGATGAGGACGGATTGGAGTGGGAAATGGTCCTCGTACATTTGGGTGATCCCGTAATTGAACCAGTACGTCGGCAAGAAGCGCCCAACGGCTTGGAGCGTCTCCGGAAGCCACGTCAGGCTGATGAAGGCGCCGCCGGTGATGGCCGCCGCCATCGTCACGGACGTCTGCCAGATGTTCGCCTTCTCCCGGTTCGTCGCGAGAATCGCGATGAGCGACCCGATGGCGAGACAGACGAACAAATAGACGATGAACAACAACGTGAGGACAGGCAGGTGCGTCAAGATGTCTTGTCGGTATAGCACGGCACTGAAGGCGAGCAGCATGAGCACGTAGAGCAGACCGACCGCACAGAACGATACGAACAACGAGCCGATGTAACGCCGCGGCGTTACAGGGGCGGCGAACAGGCGGGAATAGATTTTCTCGTCCCGGTCGTCGGCGACGAACAGCGGGATGAACTGAAGGAACGCCGACATCATGACGAACGACAAGAGGCCGAGGAACGCCTGCGTCCGCGCCGTCGTCGCCACGCTCTGTTGGAACGGCTCACTAGAGAGGGTATAGCCGTTTTCCGTCTCACGTTCGGCGAGTTCGGTGAACCGTTCCTCGTCAAACTCACTTGCGATCAATAGTTGCCGCTCACGGGACAAGTGTGAATTGAGCGCTTGTTCGATCAATGCGGCGTCACTCCCTTCGGTCGCACTGAACGACAATCGCGGTGTCTCGCCATCCAAGAGCGCCTCGCTGAATCCGTCCGGAATCACTAAGACGATGTCTTGTCCTTGTAGCAACGCCTCATCGGTCTCATCCGTCTCGAGCGGTGTCACCGCTCCGAACCGTCCCGCCTCTTCAATCACGCGACCGGCGAGTGTTCCGCCGTCGCGGTCAAGAATACCAATCGAGGCGTTCAAGGCAGACGTCGAACTGAGGAACGACAGGATGAGAGCGAACCCGAACACGGAGACGAACGTGAACACCCATAGCCCTTTTTTCCGGAGCATACGTTTGGCCACATGTCTAAATAGCACCACGGCGGTTCACCCCTTTCCATAACAACAGGGTGATCCCGGCAAAGACGAGCAGATGGATGGCGAGCCAACCGAGACTTTGCCAAAATACGGACGTGTCTCCACCGCGCAAGAGCACCTGAAGCATGCCTTCCCGCATGAAAATCGGCATGAAGACGTACTTAGCCCACGGCACGACGCTCAGCGTCACTTGGTCGAAACCAGGAACATAGCCGCCAGAGAGAATCATGATGATAGCGACGAACCCGTTGACGATCGCGTCTTTCGTCGCGCGCGAGAGACGAGGTAAGCTCGAGATGAAGAAACCGAACGCCGTACCGTATAAAGCGAGGGCGAGCCAAGAGACGAACAATAGACTGAAGTGAACGTAGTCGAGCGAGAAGCTGCGATAGACGAAGTGACTGAACCAAAACACGAGCACAAGTTGCAAAAAGATGAGCGTGTAACGGCTCAAACTGCGGGCCAGGCGATACTCGATCCGTTTGACCGGAGCGGCTTGGATCCGAAGATAGCTCCCCGTCATCGGCTGCTCCTCACTGAGCATGCCGGTAATGTAGAATGCACCGAACAGTGCCGTCAGGATGGAAATCGTGACGGTGAAATATTCGAGTGATGTCGGGGTCCGATCCGACAAGTCGATGCTCTCGCTGTCGATGAACGTCGTGGGCTCGAACGGGGCGGAAACACCTGCCTCAGCGAGCATAATCTGCTGATTGGCGACGTCCGTATATTGCCGGAGAATGGCCTCGATGACGTCAAATTCGATCGTCGACGGTTCCTCGTAAAGCAGACGGACGTCGGGACCGTCCAAATGGAGGATGACGTCGGCGTCGCCATCGTTCACGCCGGTTTCCGCAGCGGCGATACTATCGTATGGGACGAGATTGATGAATGCTTTGATGTCGTCGTCGGCGAGGAACGTCTCGAGCGGCACCCGGTGATCATCCGTCGACTGTTCGACGTAGGCGACGTCTGTGACCGGGAGCGAGAAGTTGCTATTGAAGATGGCCGACAGCATCGTCCCGAGCCCGAAGATAAGAATGATTGGGAAGATGAGCATCCAAAACAAGGTCGAGCGGTCCCGCAGTTGCTGTTTGACATCATATTTGATGAACGTCCATAGTTTCATCGTCATCACTCCCTAAGTGTCTTACCGGTCAGCGCCAGGAAGACGGTATTCAAGGACGGACGGTCGACCGTGATTGAGGTGAAGCGAACCCGCTCGTCATGGAGGACGTCGAGCAGCGGGGCGAGCGGGGTGTCTTTCTCGAGTGACACGTCGAGGAACGGTTCCTCGTAATCGACTTTCTTCACCCGCTCGAGTGATTCGAGTCGTTCCAAGAGGCCCGGAGTGAGGGCGTCGACTTTGATGCGGGCCGTATCGAGCGTCATGACTTGATCTTTCAGCTCATCTTGCGTGCCCTCGGCGATAATTCGTCCCTCATCGACGATGGCGACACGGTCGCAGAGCATCTCGACTTCCTCCATATAGTGGGACGTATAGATGATCGTCGCCCCGCGTCGATTCAACTCACGGATATTCTCGAGGATGGTGTTGCGTGACTGCGGGTCGATGGCGACGGTCGGTTCATCCATAAAGATAAGTTCTGGTTCATGCACGATGCCGCAGGCGATGTTGAGACGACGAAGGAGCCCCCCGGACAGTTCCGGCGGACGTTTCTTTTGGTGCGCGGTGAGTTCGACGAAGTCGAGGGCGGCCACGGTCTTTTGTTTGGCCTCGGCCGGTTTGAACCCGTACAGCTCGGCGAAAAATTGAATGTTCTCGAACACCGTCAGCTGGTCGTACACGGAGACATGCTGCGGGACGATACCGACGCGCCGTTTAATCATTTGCTCGTCTTTTGGCATCGAATGATCGAAAATACGGATGGTACCGCTGTCGGCAGGATATAAGTTCAGCATGACAGAAATGGCGGTCGTCTTTCCGGCCCCATTCGGTCCGAGCAAGCCGAACAGTTCACCGGCCTCGACGTGAAGTGAAAAGTCGTTCAAGGCAATTGTCTCACCGAACCGTTTCGTGACATGGTCGAGCGCGATGATAGACACGTGGACGCAACTCCTTTCAGATCAGGAACGTGAAAAAGCATACAATGTTTTGTTCCCGTTTGCAGGAACTTCCGAACCCAATGACGAATGAATTATAATAGTCGAATTATTCAGACAATTAATGGGAGTTGAAGTGAGGGATCGCGATGAAAGGGTGGCAGTTCAGCAAAGAAGAGTCGAGCGAGAAGTTTCCGGATGAGATGGCGTGGGCGTTGTTTTGTACCGTCGAGCCGAAGCGGATGGATACGACACTCCCGTTTTATTATGACGAGTCGGTGTTCCGTTTCTCGAACGGGACGGAGTCATTTTATTTTAAAATCTCCCCGAGCTATCACGAGTTCGAGGTGAACGTCAAGGACGCGTCGGGGGAGTTGCTGTACTATCAGTTGCTGCGAACGGTCGGGAAAGTCGAGGTGCTCGAGGATCGACGCGATCACGGCGAACTGTTGATCGTCATGAACGAGGACCGGAACCGCACGGTGACGACGATCGAGTTGACCGTCCGACCGCGTTTCCGGGTTCTTGTCAAAGAGCATTACGTTTGAATTTTCCTCAGAGTGGTACATGAATTAGACATGATACCACGAGGAGGAGATTCACATGAAAGACGGACTAAACAAAAAAGTTGATGGTTTAATCGATAAAGCGGCAGGTAAAGCGAAAGAAGCGGTCGGCAAAGCGACGGACAATCAATCGCTCAAGCGTGAAGGCCAGAAAGATCAAGTGAAGGGTACGGCCAAAGAGAAGACCGGCCAAGCCCAACAAAACCTCGAAAGCTTGAAAGACGAACGCCGCTAATACAAAACGGGAAGTCGCGACAACAGCGACTTCCCGTTTTTTCATTTGGTCAAAAAGACTTGGACGTGAATCGTCGAGCCTTGCGCGTTCTTGGCGAAACCGACACCGAGGTGCGTGAAGTTCCCGTTCAAGATGTTGGCGCGGTGGCCGCTCGAGTTCATCCAGGCGTTCACTGCTGCGCCTGGGTCGTTCGACCCCATATAGATGTTCTCACCCCAACCACGATAGCTGACATCGTAGGCATCGAGCGTGTCACCTGGGCTCCCGTTCTCACGGAGCTGATGCGAGAACTGGCCCGTCTGTGCCATCTCGTCGGCCCGGACTTGGGCGACACGGTTCGCTTCGCCCGACGCTGCGAGCGCCGATAAGCCAGCCGTCTGACGCTCTTCGTTCGTCTCGGCCAAGACACCGCTCGCCGGGGCTTTGAACGTGATGTGTTTCGCCAAAATATACCCCGTCTTCGTGCCGATGTTCACTTTATACCAACGCGTCGTGCCTGTGTAACGATACGAGATCGTCTCAAGCTTCATTCCTTGGCGAAGAAACACGACGTTCGACGAGGTCGTGAGCGGACGCGATTTTAAGTAGACGCTCGATGGGGCGACGTACGTCGCCTTCGTGAACGCGACTTCGGCTGTCGATAGCTTGATATAGGTGGCCGGAACGTAACCGTACCCCGTGCCCCATTGGATTTTGTACCATCGGGCCCCGTTCGTCGTAAATGACGTCCGGACCATCATCGTGCCGTCGCGAACAATTTTACCTACACTCGTCGCTGAGCTTGACGGTGTTTTTCGGACGTTGATTTGACTGATTCCCGTAACGGAACCTTTCGTGTTGACGGCCGTCTCACGATATGAGGCTTCGACCGTGGCCGGATTGACGGTGAGCGGGGGCGGCGGGGTAAATGTGAACGCGGTCGCGAGGGCGGCAGCGAGCAAGACTGAGGCAGATTTTTTCAAAATGGGAAGCTCCTTTTTCGATCATATAACCATATAATATATTGAATAGGGCGAGAATGGTTATTACCATTTGATTACAAAAAGAGGCAGACTCAAGTGAGCCTACCTGCTCCTTATTTATACAACAAATACTCTTTCCGAATCGGCAAGAACGCATCGCGCTCGGCATCGACTTTCGTCATGATCGCCTCGAGCGACTCCCCGGCGAGGATCATGTCTTTCACGTAGGCGTTCCCGGTCAGCTTCGTGATGAAGTCATTAGCGAGGAACTCGAACTCGTCTGGATACAGGTCGTGTGCCGTCTTGACCATGGCAATGCCGGTCTTGACCGCTTCGAACTTCGTCGGCTCTGTGACGTACACTTCGACGCCGTGCGACAGTTTGCCCGCGTTCTTCGAGAACGTTGGCGTGAACGAGGCAGCGCGGAACGTGACGCCCGGAAGTTCGAGCGCGTTCAACGTCTTGGCATAGTCATGCGCCTTCACGTACGGGGCGCCAATCAATTGGAACGGCTTCGTCGTGCCGCGTCCTTCCGACAGGTTCGTCCCTTCGAACAGACCGGTCGCCGGATAGACGTTGACCGTGTCCGTCGTCGGCATGTTCGGTGACGGCATGACGAACGGGAGTCCCGTATCCTCGTACAGCATCGAGCGCTTCCAACCCTTCATCTTGACGACTTCGAGGTCGGCTTGAATCTGATACTCCGAATTGAACAAGCGTGCGAGCTCACCGACGGTCATGCCATGCTTGAGCGGAATCGGATAGAGACCGATGAAGCTCGAATAGGCCGGGTCGAGTACAGGACCTTCGACGCGGAGGCCACCTTGCGGGTTCGGCCGGTCGAGGACGACGAACGGGATGTCATTCTCGGCTGCGGCTTCCATCGCATACGCCATCGTATAGATGTACGTATAGAAGCGCGTGCCGACGTCCTGAATGTCGAAGACGAGCACGTCGACGTCTTTAAGCATCTCGGCCGTCGGTTTTTTCGTCGCCCCATACAGACTATAGACGGGGAGTCCCGTCACTTCGTCGATATATGAACTGATTGTCGATCCGGCTTGCGCATCACCGCGGACACCGTGTTCTGGTCCGTACAGTGCCGTCAATTCGAAATCATCTGAGTTATGGAACAAGTCGACGATGCTCGTCATGTTAGCATCGATTCCGGTCGGATTCGTAATCAGTCCGACTCGTTTACCGGCCAAGATTTCAGGATTGGCCATCAACCGGTCGACCCCGAGCTCGACTTTCGGTTTCTTCGGCTCTGACTTGGCATCGGCATCGAGCAACATGACAGATGACGTGACGAGCGTGAGGGCGGCGAGGCCGCCAATCCATTTCTTCATAACTATTCCTCCTTTATGAATGTAAGCGCTTTACTACTTATTGGAAAGTGTACCATTCTGTATTTTTAATTCAATATAAAGTTAATAAAATAGGAAATTTTATTTCTGAATTTGATTCGTTGTACCTAAAAAGCCACCGGATTTTTCCGATGGAGGGACGATTATCGTACGGCAAGTGCTTTCCATCCCGTCGCGCCCATGACAGAGCTGACTTGGCTTTTCGGGATGACGAGGCGACCGCGGTACGGGTCGTTGATGTAGAGGTTATTCTTGTCATAGCCCGTCGCGAGCATGACATGATAATTGACGAAACCGGTGAATTTTTTGTTCGAAGCGGTGTACCAATTGAAGTGACCGTATGGCTGTTTGAAGTCGACGCTCGCCCAGACGATGACCGGGTTGCCGAGTGAGAGTTCGCGCTCAATTGAAGCTAATCCTTGGCCGGACAAGTCTTTCACAGGCCGGTATTTGCTCGAGAAGTTAATCATGCCTTTCGGATAAATCCCGTAGTTGCGATATTTGCTGAGCTTGCCTTTCGGATCGCCCGTGAACATAACGTTCGGGTCGACCCAGCGGTAGAGCCGATTCTCGTAGCGGGCGTTCCACATGCTTTTCGGCATCTCCCGATATAGCGTCTCGGCGCTGACGACGCGTCCTTTTTTCTCGAGCGCCATCTTGAGCGAGAAGAACTCGCAGCCGGACGGGTAGCCCATCTGGAACTGACGATAGAGCGGCACGCTCATCTTATAGGTGGAGAGCGGGTTGCTATAGGCGCCCCGGGCATCGAACGTGGCGTTGCCGATGCGTTTGTTCCTATACATGACGCCCGACAGATCGAAGAAATACCACTTGCCGTTGATGACTTGCCAATCTGTCTTCTTCGTCAAGGTCGGTGCAAAATATTCGTATTGTGTCGTATATTTCCAACCAGTCTCACGGACGCCGGTCGAGTGGAAGTAGTAATAGCGAGTCCCGACTTTGTGTTTTCCTTGCAGACGATAGCCGTAGACGGGATGGAACCCGTACACTTTGCCGTCAATCGTCTGCAGACCGTAGCGACGTTTTCCGTCCGTCCCGAAATAGTAATAGCGAGAGGCGACTTTTTGGACGCCGGCCAACCGATAGCCGTACGTCTCATGGAAACCGTAAACGGTCGTCCCAATCTTTTTCAGCCCGTGCTGGCGTACACCGCTTGTACCGAAGTAGTAGTGGCGCGTGCCGATTTGTTGCCAGCCGGTCGCGACCTGCCCGTCTTTCAAGAGCAAGTATTTCTTGCCGTTAATCGTGTACATGCCCGACCGGATCGTTCCGTTTTCGAATATGTAATGCTTCACGCCGTTGACGGTTTGCCAACCGCTCAACCGTTTCCCTTCAAGAGAGAACAAGTAGCGTTTCCCGTCCACGGTCAAAAAGCCGGTCGCCATGACGCCGTTCGATTTGAAGTAATAGAGACCATCCGTGAGTTGTTGCCAGCCTTTCAGCTGCTTCCCGTCGGCGGCGAACAAGTAGGTCGCCCCGTCAATCGAATAGCGCCCGGTGACGAGCACGCCGTCCGTTTCAAAATAATATGTAGCGCCATCGATCGCTTGCCAACCGACGGCCATCGTCCCATCTGCTGCAAAATAATAGGTCTTGTTGTCAATCACTTGCCAGCCGATCAGCACCGTGCCGTCTTCTGTCATATAGACCGTTCCCGTTGCGGTCGTTTGAAACCCGGCCGCGGCATGGACGTGGTCGTTACTGAGGATGATGCTCATACTGACGGCCAAACCGGCCACTACATGACTCCACTTCATAGGCGTTCCTCCACAATCGAATTGAAAAATTGGTATTATTTTGTAAATTAAGTATACATGAGAAAAGCCGCCTTGACTCGGCGGCTAAAGAACTATTTTGAGAAGTTGTTACATCAGGACGAACGGCTGATGAACAACAACCGTTTCGAGGCGACGAAGAGCGTCACGCCAATCAACAAGACGCTGCTGACAATCGGCCAAACGAGTAAACTCTCGCCCATGAGCACTTCGGCCGATAACGAGCCGAGTCGCCACGGCATCCAGTCCCACTCGAGCCACCCAATTAGGAGCGACATGATGAAGTGGAGGGCGAGCGTGATGACGAGGGCGACGAGGCCGCTCTCGAGCAACGCCGCGAACAAGAAGAAAATCGATAGCTGGACGACGAAATGGAGCATGAGCAGCCCGGTCGCGATCAAGAAATCGGTGACGTCGAACGAATCGAACAAGACGATTGTATAGTAGGCGGCGCTCAATTGGGCGAGGCCGATGGCGACGACGGCGAGTAGCGAATAATGTCCCCATTTGCTGAGCACGATGCGCGTGCCTGGAATCTTGAGCGACTTGAGCCAGGCGAGCGTGCCGAGCGACCGTTCGTGACTGAACGTATGCATGGCGGATAACAGCACGACGAGCAGGCCGATTTGTCGCAACTGTTCGCTCGCCGACATGAGCACTTCTTCTGGTGACGGGGTCGGAATTTCGATGACCGCCCCGTCCGGCAAGTTGCCGCCCGAGGCCAAGATGTCCGGGAGGAAATAAAGCGTGAGCGGTTGCATCGCCGCAAGCAACATCAAGGCGATTGGTACCCAGATGAGTCGCTTATTGCGCCATGACTCTTTCCACTCTTGTTTGAAGATGGCCAGTTTCATCAGGCGTTCACCTCCAAAAAGAGTGACTCGAGCGATGGATGCCCGACATGGAGCGATTGGAGTCTTAGACCGCGCTCCAGCAGCAGCTGCAGTAGCGCCCGTTCCGTCACGTCTTTCGCGTCCGTCTCAAGTTCCCATGTCGTCCCGGAGCGGGTGACGTGGCTGACACCCGGGAGCGTTCGCCACTCATCCTCCGTCACGACGTCATTGAACAGACGGACTTGAATCGAGGACTTCGAGCCGAGTAAATCGGTCACAGTCCCTTCCATGAGCAGCCGTCCTTGCCGGAGCAGGAGTACCCAGTCGCTCGCTTCCTCGGCATCGGGGAGCACGTGCGTCGAATAGAGAATCATCCGCTCTCGTTTCAAATCGCTTAAGAGGTCGAGTACTTCCCGGCGGCCGCGCGGGTCGAGCGCCGAGACGGGTTCATCGAGCAGTAACAGCTCCGGGTCATGCACGAGCGCCTGGGCGATGCCGAGCCGTTGCCGCATGCCGCCGGACAAGTGTGCCGCCGGTCGATTGACAGGCTCGAGTCCGACCCGTTTCAACAAATGGACCGGGTCGACATTCGTGACGCCGGTCAACTCGGCCGCATAGCGAATCGTCTCGACCGGTGTGAGCGATGGATAGAGCGCCGGTCGCTGTGGCAGATAGCCGATACGGATGGCGTCATGCCCGACGATCTGTCCGGACGTCGGTGTCGTCACGCGGGCAATCATATTGAGCAGTGTCGTCTTGCCGGCCCCGTTCTCACCGAGGAGAGAGGTACAGCCAGGGCGGAGCGAGAAGCTGACGTCGTCGAGCGCGGTGAACGTGCCGAATCGTTTCGTCAGTTGAGTGACGTTCATCGCTTCGTCCGTCCCCATAGGAAGTAGACGATCGGCCCGAGAATGTTGATGAATAGGATGACGAGGAGCCATACCCATTTCGGTCCATTCGTTTCTTGCCGTTTGAGCAAATCAATCAAGGCGACGACGAGCAAGATGAGCTGCAGGACGAGCAACGGCAAAAGGATGAGCAATAAATTTGAGTCATTGGTAATGTCCAATTATGTTCCTCCTTCATAAATGAGTTCACTACTCCATTCCACATATAGGACCTATTTCCTGTATAGAACAGAAAAAAGCCCTTTCTCCGTAAAGAAAGGGTGATGATCATTTGACGATGATGACCGGGGCGAGGGCGCGCTTGGCGAGCTTATGGCTGACGCTGCCGAGCACGAACTCTTGGAACGTGTTCAGTCCGCGTGAACCGACCACGACATACTCGTATGGTTGATGGTTCGCATATTTGACGAGTTCGACGTCCGGCTCCCCACGAAGTTCGATATATTCATACTCAAGCCCGGCTGCAACGATTTGATCGAAGAGCGGTTGCAACATCTGTTGGCGCTTCGTTTCAAGATCGATGTTACCGGTCGAGTTGAGTGCGGCTTCTTTCGATTCCTTGGCGCTGACGACATGGACGATGTCAATCGAGGCGTCTGATGCGATGGCGAGCTGAATCGCTTTCTCAAGTGCTCGCTTAGAGTGGGCAGATCCGTCTGCCGCTAAAAATACCTTTCCCATTAAAACGTCCTCCTCTTTCACACAATCTACTTTTAGTATATGCGAAATGGTAGAGCCATGGATAGAAAAAAGGGAGTGAACGTAGATGTTCACTCCCAGGGAGACCGAATCAATGTCCGGCGTTGGCTTCTTGTTGCTTCACGTGCAGCGCGAGCGTATTGAGCAGTTTCTCTGATTCTTTGTTTAAGTTAAACAGTTCCGGCTCAATCCCGACCTCACGGTACTTGAAGACGACTTTATCGATGGCGCCGATGGCCGAGTCGTCCCAGAGGTGCGTATTCGTAAAGTCAATCGTGACGTGTTTGACCCCGGCTTCGGCGTCCTCGGTCACATCGAACTGGTTGACGAACTCGGACGTCGAGGCGAAGAAGAGCTGACCGTTCACCATATAACGGGCACGGTCTCCGTCCACGCTACGGTCGAGCTCGACTTTCGAGATTTTCGCGGCGAAGAGAATGGCTGCCGTCAAAATCCCGGCGAACACACCGAGTGACAAGTCGTGCGTAACGACCGTGACGAGCACGGTGACGAGCATGACGACCGTATCCGATTTTTGAGCGGTGCGCATCGCTTTGAGCGAACCCCAGTCAAACGTCGCATACGAGACGAAGAGCATGACACCGACGAGGGCGCCGACCGGGATAAGCATCAACACGTCGCTCATCGTCATGATCATGATGAACAAGGCGAGCCCAGCGACGAACGTTGAGAGACGGCCGCGGGCACCGGACGAGACGTTGATGACCGATTGACCGATCATGGCGCAACCTGGCATCCCGCCGAAGAGACCGGCGATGATGTTGGCGATACCTTGTCCTTTTGATTCCCGATTCTTGTTTGAATCTGTTCCGGTCATATCGTCGACGATTTGTGCCGTCAACAGCGACTCGATCAATCCGACGAAGGCGAGGGAGATCGAGTAGGGGAGGATGATCATCAACGTCTCAAACGTCAACGGGACGTTCGGGAATAAAAATTCCGGGAGCGTTGCTGAAATCGTACCCATGTCGCTAATGTTTTTCGTCTCGAGCCCGAGCGTGACCGCCAGAATCGTCATGACGACGATGGCGACGAGCGGTGCCGGGATGACTTTGTTGATGCGTGGGAACAAGAAGATGATGGCGAGCGATCCAATGACGAGCGCCCAGATAATCCAGCTCTCACCTTCAAAGTTCGTCAACTGTGCCTGGAAAATCAAAATCGCGAGCGCGTTGACGAAGCCGACCATGACGGCGCGCGGGATGAACTTCATCAAGCGGGCGATGCCGAAATAGCCGAGCGCAATTTGAATGATTCCGGCGAGAATCCCCGCGGCGAGTAAATATTGTAACCCGTAGTCGGCGACGAGCGAGACGATGACGAGCGCCATCGCCCCGGTCGCAGCCGAAATCATGGCCGGACGACCACCGGCAATCGAGATGACCATCGCGATGATGAACGACGCATAGAGTCCAACCATCGGATCGACGCCAGCGATGAGCGAGAAGGCAATCGCCTCAGGGATGAGGGCGAGCGCGACGACGAAGCCTGCTAGGACGTCGGCCCGGACGTTGCCGAGCCAATCTTGTTTAATCGTATTCAATTTTTCCAAAAGAACACACCTCTCTATATATTTTTTGACTTTGATCTCCGAGTCTCACGAAGATCAAACACCGAATTATATGAGAGAAGTCGTTCGACCGACACATGTTTTCACAACGTGTTTCATCATACCGAACTTTTTATGAGAAGACAATTGCTCCGCATGAGAAACTATGGTATTTTCATAACGTAAAGGTTATATAACGGATTTGTTATACAGAGAAGGAGAATGATGATGCATACGGTAGATGATTTAAGTAAAGTGCTCAAAGTACTCGCCGATCCGACCCGTTTGACGATGCTCAAACAAATGCAAGGCGGAGAGCAATGTGCCTGCAGTTTTGTCGACTGTTTCGACATTTCGCAGCCGGCCATCAGCCGCCACTTGAAGATGATGCGGCAAGCAGGGCTCCTGTTAGAGCGCCGCGACAAGCAATGGATTCACTATCGATTGAACGAGACGAGCCCATTCTACTCAATCGTCATCGATTTGCTCGACAAAATCGAGACGGTCGAGGCGAATTGTGACTGCGAAACGGACTGTGCGATTTAAGGAGGAGTCAACGATGAAACTTGAAGTATTCGAACCAGCCATGTGCTGCCCGACCGGACTTTGTGGTCCTTCAATCGATCCGGAGCTAACGCGGATTGCGACCATCCATTACGTATTAAAACAACGCGGCTTTGATGTGGCCCGTTATAATCTCGCCTCCGAGCCAAACCGATTCGTCGAGAACGTCCATGTTCAAGCAGAAATCGCGAACGGCCTTGAGACGCTCCCACTCACGGTCGTCGACGGTGCCGTCGTCAAACGAGGCGCTTACATGACGAACGAGGAGATTGCCGAGTTGACAGGACTCCCGGTCGAAGCGTTCGCGAAACAAGATGGCGAAAAGCCGAAAGTCCGCATCACGCTTAAAAAATAAGGAGGCGGGTCATGATGAATCGCTTTGATTTCACGACAATCGAACCAACGCGCTATATGTTTTTGACCGGTAAAGGCGGTGTCGGCAAGACGTCGACCGCTTCGAGCCTCGCGTTGACGCTTGCTGACCGCGGTAAGCGAGTCTTGCTCGTCTCGACCGACCCTGCGAGCAACCTTCAGGACGTGTTCGAGATGGAGCTCGACGAGACACCACGCCTCGTCCCGGGAACCGGTCTGTTCATCGCGAACTTCGACCCGGAAGAGGCGGCGAAGCAGTACATGGAACGCATGGTCGGTCCTTATCGCGGTGTCCTTCCGGACGTGGCCATTCAGTCGATGGAAGAACAGCTGTCCGGCGCCTGTACGGTTGAGATCGCGGCGTTCGACCAGTTTACCGAGTTACTGACGTCTGAGTCGGCACGTGAGACATACGATCACGTCATCTTTGACACGGCACCGACCGGTCACACGCTACGGTTGTTGACGTTGCCAAGTGCGTGGGACGAATTTTTAGAGACGAATACGACCGGCGCGTCTTGCCTTGGTCCGCTTGCTGGTCTGGCCGACAAGCAACAGCAATACAAACGGGCTGTCGAGACGCTCACCGACGGCAGCGAGACGACATTGATGCTCGTCGCCCGTCCCGAGACATCGACGCACGTCGAGGCGGCGCGTGCCGCGACCGAGCTTCACGCGATTGGCATCGAGCGGATGCAACTTGTCATCAACGGCGTCGTCGCATCAGACGAAGAGACTGACCGCTATACGAAACGGTTCATCGAGCGTCAACAACAGGCGCTCCGTGAACTTCCGAAAGGTGTCGCCGACCTCGAGACGTTCACGCTGTCATATGCGTACGAGAACCTCGTCGGTGTCCCGGCGCTCCGACGCTGGGTGAACGGGGAGACGGCCACCGTCCCAAATACACGTTATGACACGAGTCATTATGGCTCGATTGACCGACTCGTCGATGAAATCGAGCTGGATGGACCGAGCGTCATTATGACGATGGGGAAAGGCGGTGTCGGCAAGACGACGCTTGCCTCGCTCGTTGCCGTCGCGCTCAGTGAGCGAGGGCACGCCGTCCATTTGACGACGACGGACCCGGCTGCACATGTGGCTTTCACAATCGGTCTGGACGTCCCGGATACGTTCACCGTCGATGCGATTGACCCGAAAGTCGAGATCGAGAAGTACCGGATGGATGTGTTCCGGGAAGCGGGGGATATGAACGACGAGCAGCGCATGATGCTCGAAGAGGACTTGCGTTCGCCGTGTACCGAGGAGATTGCCGTCTTCCGTGCCTTCGCTGATCAAGTGGCGAAAGCGAAAGACCGCTTCGTCGTCATCGATACGGCGCCGACAGGTCATACGCTTCTTTTGTTGGACGCGACCGAGAGTTATCATCGCGAACTCGAACGGTCGACAGGGGTCGTCCCGGAAGCGGTTCGCGACCTGTTACCAAAACTGCGCGACCCGAAACAGACGCACGTCATCATCACGACGCTGCCTGAAGCGACACCAGTGTATGAAGCTGAGCGACTCGTCGCTGACTTGGAACGGGCCGAGATTCAACCGTTCGCCTGGGTCGTCAACCAATCGTTCACACCGCTCGATGTGACAAGCAAGTTGCTGACGGCGAAAGTCGCGAGCGAGGCGGCATGGCTCGAGCGGGTGAACACCTATCCGCGTCCGACGTTACTCGCATGGCAAGAACAACTGCCGGTCGGTTATCCGGCACTGTCACAACTACTCAAGGAGGAAGTTACATGAACATCACGAATGAAGCGATTGATTTTATGAAAGACGCACTGGTTGAAGAGGAAATCAAATCAGTTCGTATCTGTACGGAAGCCGGGTGCTGTGGACCGACGCTCGGTCTCATCGTTGCGGCTCCGGAAGCGACGGATGACGTCAAAGACTTTGACGGCCTCACGTTCGCCGTCGCGAACGACGCTGAAGCGATGGCGGAAAACGTCACGCTCGACGTCGAGTCGACGGAAGACGGCGCTAGCCTCGTGCTTCGCGGCTTGCAACAGACTTGCTAAACAAATAGAGAATTATTGGAGGAACTCATTGTGCAGTGGATTGCTAGTATCATCTTTTTGGTGACGCTCTTCCTCATCATCAAGCAACCGAAAGGCCTCGGCATCGGTTACTCGGCGATGGGGATGGCGGCGCTTGCCCTCATCACTGGAGTCGTCAATTTGGATGACGTCGGTACTGTCTGGGGCATCATTTGGAATGCGACGTTCACATTCGTCGCGCTCATCGTCATCTCGCTCATCTTGGACGAGATTGGTTTCTTTGAATGGGCGGCCTTACATATGGCTCGCATCGCCAAAGGCGGCGGCGTGAAGCTGTTCGTCTATATCACGTTGCTCGGTGCGCTCGTCGCGGCGCTGTTCGCGAATGACGGGGCGGCGCTCATCTTGACGCCGATTGTCCTCGCCATGGTGCGGGCGCTCAAACTACCGGATGCGGTCGTTTTGGCATACGTCATGGCGTCTGGGTTCATCGCTGATACGGCGAGTCTGCCGTTCGTCGTCTCGAACCTCGTCAACATCGTCTCGGCCGACTTCTTCGGCATCGGTTTCGCCGAATATGCGGCGCGGATGGTGTTCGTCAACGTCTTCGCCGTCGCCGGAAGTTTGCTTGTCTTGTATTTGTATTTTAAAAAGGATATCTCGAAACGCTACGATGCATCGAATTTGGTTGAACCGGCCTCGGTCATCAAAGACCATAAAATGTTCCGCTTGTCGTGGGTCGTGCTCGCACTTCTCGTCATCGGATACTTCACAAGCGATATCGTCGGCATCCCGGTCTCTCTCGTCGCGGGGATTATCTCGTTGTTCTTCCTGATCATGGCGAACCGTTCACCGGCCGTGCCGACCCGGTCCGTTCTACGCGGGGCGCCTTGGGCAATCGTCTTCTTCTCGCTCGGGATGTATATCGTTGTCTACGGTCTGCAAAACGCGGGACTGACGCAAGTGCTCGCCAACTTCATCGACTGGTTCGCCGTGAACGCCTTCAGCGCTACGTTCGGGATGGGCTTCTTGGCCGCCATCTTATCATCGGTGATGAACAATATGCCGACCGTCATGATTGACGCGCTCGCCATCGATTTGACGAATACGACCGGTCAGATTCGGGAAGCACTCATCTATGCGAACGTCATCGGGTCCGATCTCGGTCCGAAAATCACACCGATTGGGTCACTCGCGACGTTGCTATGGCTCCACGTGCTCCGTACGAAAGGGCTTAAAATCGGTTGGGGTCAATACTTTAAAGTCGGGATCATCTTGACGATTCCAACGCTCGCCATTACCTTGCTTGGACTATACATCAGCCTACTACTTTACTAAGGAGTATTTAATATGAAATTGATCATCATCGGTTCAGTCGCCGCCGGTACATCGGTCGCGGCAAAAGCACGTCGTAACAACGAAGACGCACAGATTACGATTTACGACCGCGACTACGATATCTCGTACTCGGGTTGCGGCATTCCGTACTATGTCGGCGGTGAAGTCGACTCGCGTGACGATTTGACGCCACGTGACGCGGCGTTCTTCAAGAAACGGTACAACATCGACGTCATGACACGTCATAACGTGACGGCAGTCGATGCCGACGCACAGACGGTCACGGTCGAGATCCTTGAGACGGGTGAATCGTTCACGGACAGCTATGATTCGTTGGTCCTCGCGACAGGTGCCTCGAGCATCATCCCGCCGATTCCGGGTGTCGATTCGGACAACGTGTTCCCAATCCGTAACATTCAGAACGCGGAAGCGACACGTAACTTCGTCGATGCGACGAACCCGAAACATGCAACCATCATCGGCGCCGGGTTCATCGGTCTCGAGATGGCCGAGCAACTCAAACTGCGCGGCGTCGACGTCACCGTCATCGAGCGTTTCCCGCAAGTGATGCCACCACTCGATAAAGATATGGCGTGTTGCGTCGAGGACCACCTCGAGAAGAACGGGATCGAGCTTATGCTCGGTGAGACGGTGACGGAACTCGTCGGTGATGGTCATGTCGAACGCGTTGTCACGGAGAGTGGCAAGACAATTGATACGGACCTCGTTATCCTCTCGGTCGGTGTCCGTCCGAACACAGAACTCGCGAAATCGATCGGTGTCACAATCGGCGAGACGGGTGCGATCGCCATCAATGAGCGGATGGAGACGAACGTGAAGAACGTCTATGCGGCCGGCGATGTCGCCGAAAGTTTCTCGCTCGTCACGGGCAAACCGATTTGGCGTCCGCTCGGTTCGACGGCGAACAAGATGGGCCGTGCCCTTGGTGACCTCATCACAGGAGGCGACCTTGAACACCGTGGCATCCTCGGCACAGGCATCTTCAAAGTGTTTGGCCAAGCCGTCGCCCAGACCGGTCTATCGGAACGTGAGGCCCGCGAGCTCGGGTATGACGTCGAAGTGCTCCATAACACGAAGCCGGACAAGCCGGCTTATATGGGCGGGAAAGACTTGACGATTAAAGCAATCGGCGACCGGGCGACACGTCAATTGCTCGGCGTTCAAATCGTCGGGTTCGAAGGTGTCGACAAGCGCATCGACGTATTCGTCACGGCCATCACGTTCAAAGCGAAGGTCGATGACTTGTTCCATCTCGACCTCGCGTACGCGCCGCCGTTCTCGACGACGAAAGACCCGGTCATGTACACGGGCATGGTGCTCGCGAACAGTATGGACAAAGCGGCCCGCCTCATCACACCAGCCGAACTGCAGAAGCGGATCGATGCGGGTGAAGACATGCAGATTATCGATACGCGTAAAGCGGCACAGTTCGAGAAAGCATGTGTCGACTGTGCGGTCAACATCCCGCTCGGTAACTTGCGCGAAGCCGCCAAGGACATGGACAAAGACAAGCCGACCGTCGTGTACTGCAATGGCGGGGTGACGGGGAACGCGGCCCAAAACGTGCTCCGTAACCTCGGTTTCACCGACGTCTACAACTTGTCAGGCGGAAACAAGAATTATCAATTATTCAAAAAATACGGGAACTAACACAGACGGCGTCCGACCATTCGGACGCCGTTTTTTGGTATTCTGAATCATGAGGTGAATCAGATGAACTATAAGCTGTTACATGAGAAGTTCGAACGGAGAAAGCAGTGGCTCATCTTTGAGAAGGAGGAGGTCGTCCGTCGGGTGATGGTCCGCTATAAGGCACGCGTCATCCCAAAAGCAGACATCATGGACTTGGTTAACGATGATCAGTTGTCGTATGACCATATCTTTTGTTGCTTAACGATTGATGACCCGCGTGTGATTGATAAAATCTTTACGGAAAAGGAAAAAAAGGACCATCGCTGGGAACGAGACGATAACGCACGACGTGGGATGGTGTACAAACATAAGGACGAGGCGCATCGACGATACAATCAGTTGATCCTCGACGAGATGGAAGGGCGCCGACTCGACATCATATTCGAAAGTAAGGACGGAAAGTTCGTGACAGGTTTTCTGACGAGGGATATGTCAACACAAGTTGTCTCTTATATCTATGCACATACCGGTGCAGCAAAATTCACCGGGCTCATCCCGCGCTCGTTGTGGTCGCCGGATGTGACAGACGAAGAGTTCAAGTTGAGCTATCGTTGGTACTTAGAGGCGTTGGAAGAGTGGAACAAGTTATAAGGGAACGCCGAGACGACCTACGAACAGGTCGTCTTTTTTGCCATCACATTCCAGTCCAAGGCAAGAGATAGGAGTCATTCCCTATTGTTTAGAAAAACATTGTATTCCGAAAAGGAAACGTTTACAATTTTTTGTGTAAGCGTTTTCCTAAAATTATGCTACAAGGAGGGACCCACATGATTAACAAACGATGGAAACAGGCATGGGCAGTTGTGCTAACGTTTGCATTAGTGTTCTCAATGTTTCCGATGTCATCGTCTGCTCTTGATAAAGGTAAATCGACGCTCGTCGTCGTTCACTATCAAGAGGCGCCGGACAATCAAACGGATTGGAACTTATGGCTTTGGGCGAATAACCCAGATTATTTCCCGAATAAAGCCTTCGCCTTCAACGGCGAGGACGATTTCGGCAAGGTGGCGGCCTACGAATTCCCGGTTGATTCACCTGAGAAGCTCGGTCTCATCGTCCGTACGGACAACTGGGAGAAAGATAAAGGGTCGGAGAACGACCGCTTCATCACGAGCGATATGATTAAAGACGGCGTTGCCGAAGTATGGATCAAGTCAGGGGACTCGAAGATTTATACGTCGAACCCGGACGGGGAGCCGGCAGCAACGGACGTGGATATGAAAGTTCATTACTTCCGTTACGACAATACATACACGGACTGGGGTCTTTGGACATGGCCAGACGGTGGCGACGGTCAAAACATCAACTTCGATGAGACGGACGCCTTCGGCGGTGTCGCGAACGTGAAGTTTGCGAACCCGGACGCGAAGAAACTCATCGGACTCGTCACGAAAAAAGGCGAATGGGCCGAAAAAGATGGTACAGACCGTTTCGCGCTCAGCACGGCGAAAGAGATTTGGCTCGTCGAAGGGGATTCGACGATTTACTACTCAGAACCAGAAATCGATCGTTCACCGAAAATCGTCTCATTCGAGGCGGACACGTTCCGTCAAGCGGGGCTCACGCTCAACCGCGTCATCGATGAGAAGTTCTTGAGCGAATTGACGGTCGAAGGTGCGACCGTTGAATCGGTTGAGAAGTCAGGCGACAAGTCGGTCACCGTCCGTTTCAGTGCCGACATCGATTTGGCGGCGGTCATCACGGCGAAGCACCCGACGTTCGGAGACAAAGTGCTCCAAGCGGGCGACGTGCTCCGCTCACCGGAGTTTGATGCGAAGTACGCTTACGACGGCAAACTCGGCGTGACGTACAAGCAGTCAAAATCACAATTCGTCCTCTGGGCCCCGACGGCACAAGACGTGAAACTCGAACTATGGAACATGCCGAAAACGCGTCCAGCTTCAGATAAAGATTTGAAGAAGACGATCTCAATGAAGCGTGGCGAACGCGGCACATGGGTCGCGGATGTCCGCGGCGACTTGGACGGCATCGGCTACACGTACAACGTCAAGCACGCGTCAGGCAGCGTCCGCGCGGTCGATCCGTATGCGACGGCAGTCGGTGTGAACGGGGATCAAGGCGTCGTCGTCGACTTGAACGAGACGAAACCGAAACGTTGGAACTCGATGAAGCCGAAATTGGCGAAACGGACAGATGCCATCATCTATGAGACGCACGTCCGCGACTTGTCGATTTTCGACGTCACGTCAGACAAGTACGACTCAGGCATCAAACACAAAGGCAAATATGTCGGCGTCGTCGAGCCAGGCACGCGTCTGCTCGTCAACGGTAAGAAGACAGCCACGAAGACGGGTCTCGATCATATGAAAGACCTCGGTGTCACGCACGTCCAGTTCATTCCGGTGTACGACTATAACACGGCCTCGGTCGATGAGACGAAACCGGATGCTTCGTACAACTGGGGGTATGACCCGAAGAACTATAACGCGCCGGAAGGCTCGTACTCGACGAATCCATATGACGCGAAAGTCCGGATTCGCGAGATGAAACAAATGATTCAAGGGCTCCATGACAACAACTTGCGCGCCGTCATGGACGTCGTCTACAACCACATGTTCGATGCGCAGGCGTCGAACTTGCATAAGATCGTTCCAGGTTACTACTATCGTTACACAGAGGGCGGCGACTTCGCGAACGGAACGGGCGTCGGCAACGACACCGCGTCTGAACGCAAGATGATGCAGAAGCTCATCGTCGACTCGGTCGTCTATTGGGCGCAAGAGTACCATTGGGACGGGTTCCGTTTCGACCTCATGGGCATCCATGACGTCCAGACGATGAACCAAGTCCGTTCGGCGTTGAACAAAGTGGATCCATCTATCCTCGTCTTCGGCGAAGGTTGGGACCTCGGCACGCCGCTCGACCCGGCGAAAAAAGCGAACCAAAAGAACGCATACAAGATGCCAGGCGTCGCACATTTCAACGACAACATCCGCGACGGCTTGAAAGGCAGTGTCTTCGTCGACACGGACAACGGCTTCATCAACGGTAAAACCGGCCTTGAGAACCGCATCAAGACAGGTATCGTCGGTGAGATTGACTATAGCGCCGACATCAAAGGCTTCACGAAAGAACCGACGCAAGCGATCACGTACGTCGAAGCGCACGACAACCACACGCTCTGGGACAAGCTTGAACTCACGAACCCAGAAACGTCGGAAGCGAACCGCACGAAGATGCACCGTCTCGCGTCAAGCATCCTCTTGACGAGCCAAGGAACGACGTTCATCCATGCCGGTCAAGAGTTCATGCGGACGAAAGAAGGCGACCACAACTCGTACAAATCGCCAGACCGCATCAACCAAATGGACTGGAAACGGGCAGCCGACCGTAAGGCGGACGTCCAGTACATGAAGGGCTTGATCGAAATGCGTAAAGACAACCCAGGTCTTCGCATGACAAAAGCAGCGGACGTTAAGAAAAACTTGAAATTCTATAAAGCCGAAGCGAACGTCATCAGCTATTCAATCGATGACAAAGCGCCAGGCCAAAAGAAAGACTTGTTTGTCACGCACAACGCCAACGGCAAGACGGTCAAAGTGAAATTGCCAAGCGGGCAATGGAACCTCATCGTCGATGGGAAACAAGCGGGCACGAAGGCGATTAAACGCGTCTCGGGCACGGTCGATGTACCAGCTTACAGCTCGGTCGTCGTGAAACAACGTTAAGTAGTTCACCAGAGGTCAAACGACCTCTGGTTTTTTTATATGTCCATCCGGTTCGATGTGCGATTCCGAAAAATCATTCCCATGCTTGTTCAATCGAACAGCCCGCACATCGTCCTGCTTTTTTATCGCGTCCGGGTAGAAAACGGGTGTGGTTTCCCTTAAGATGGGAGGGACAGAACGAAAGAGGAGATACATGAGATGGACATTCAGGCAGCCCGAGACTTTTTCTCACAACTAAAAGGCGATCAGACGGACCGGCTCGATGAGATTGCGAAAGAAATCGACCGTACGGGAACGTATACGCTCACGACCGACGAGTTGACCGAGGGCGCGAAACTCGCCTGGCGGAACTCAAACCGATGCATCGGCCGTCTGTTTTGGCAGACGCTCACCGTCCGGGATGCCCGTGACGCGGAGACGTTCGACGATGTGTTCGAGGCACTTGTCGACCATCTGCGCTATGCAACGAACAGCGGGAAAATCCGCTCGACGATGACGGTGCTCCCGAACGAGTTCCGTCTCTTGAACACGCAACTCATCCGGTATGCGGCATATGAGACAGAAGACGGCATCATCGGCGATCCGCTGTCCTTGACAATGACGCGTCAGGCCGAACGACTCGGTTGGAGCGGGGCCAGGACTGCGTTTGACATCTTGCCGTTGCTCATCACGGATGGGCGTGACGTTCGGCTCTATGAATTGCCGGACGATGCGGTACTCGAGGTCGACATTCAGCACGAGGCGTACGACTTGTTCGACGGACGGCCGATTAAATGGCACGCCGTTCCGGCCATCGCCGACATGGAACTGGAAATTGGCGGGCTGCGCTTCACCTCGGTCCCGTTCAACGGTTGGTATATGGAGACCGAGATCGGGGCACGCAACTTGGCAGATACGGACCGTTATAACTTATTACCGCTCGTCGGCGCGTCGCTCGGGTTCGACACGTCGAAAGAGCGGACGCTTTGGCGCGACCGGGCGCTCGTCGAATTGAATGTTGCCGTCTTGCAGTCGTTCGAGCGGGCCGGGGTGACAATCGTCGACCACCACACGGCGGCAAAACAGTTCAAACGGTTCGAGAAGAACGAGCAGGACGCAGGTCGAGACGTGACCGGCCAATGGAGCTGGCTCATCCCGCCGCTGTCACCAGCCGCGACGCACGTGTTCCATCGCCATTATGATGACAAAATTGTGACGCCGAACTTGTTCGCGCGTTCGGGTTGTCCGTTTTCGGCGTTTCAAGCGAAGGCAAAAGAGGAATCTAAAGCCTAGAACCGAAACGAGAGGATGATGAACGTGGCAGTCCCGATTTGGAAACGTGCCGTTGCCAGTCAAATTGACCAACTCATTTTTCAAACCCCAGCGAAACTCGTCGAGAAGACGATTCGGAAAAAGTTGTTTCCTGGAAAAGAAGTGAAACGTTACTATTTACCGACGCTCGTGACGATGGCCGGGGAAGTGTACTTCTTACTCAACAAAAATGGCCAGACGATCGGTGACCAAGTCGTCGGGATTAAAGTCGTCAGTCAAGACGGGCGCCCGCTCTCGCTCGAACAAGTTGTGAAGCGGACGTTGTATAAAGATGTCGTCTATCCGGCGACACTCGGTCTGCCGCTGTTAAAAGCGTTGCAACAGATCAAGTCGGGCAAAGATATGGAATTGCCGCACGATGAATTTGCCCATACGAAACTGATTTCGACACGATGAGTCGAAGCCGAGGACAGCGCGACGACGAGTCGGGCTGTCTTTTTTCGGGCGAATCAGTCGGAAAGGAACGAATCCAAAAAATAAGGTATAATGAGAAAGGAAAAAATTGAACGACCATTGGAGGATTTTTGTTATGACCAAAATCGCATGGATTACCGATAGTATGGCCAATTTTTCGAAGGAAGAGGCGGCCCGTCTCGGTGTTGATATCGTCCCGATTCAACTGATTGTCGACGGCAGCGGCTACAGCGAAGTGGACTTGTCGATCGAAGACTTGCACCGCTATATGATTGATCAAAAGAAGGAGGCGAAGACGTCTCAGCCAATCTTCGGCGACTTCATCGCCCGCTATGAGCGCTTGAAAGAGGAAGGGTATGACTGCGCGATCGCCGTCCACTGCTCGAACGGCTTAAGCTCGACCGTGAAAAACTCGAGTGCCGCGGCCGAAGCAGCCAATTTCAAAGTGTATACGGTCGACTCGCACGCAGCGCTCGAGGCGCAGCAAGAGCTCGTCCGTCTCGGTCTTGCTGCCGAAGCGGAAGGCAAGTCGGTCGAGGAGATTGTCGCCTTGCTCGAAGCGTGGCGCGACAAGAAAAACTTCTTCATGATTATCGGCAACATGGAAACGATGCGCCGCGGCGGTCGCGTCTCGTCCGGCGAGATGTTCCTCGCCAATATCTTGAACATTAAACCGATCATCACACTCGATGAGACGGGTAAAGTCATCCCGTTCAAAAAAGCACGGTCGCTCAAGAAAGCGTACGCCGAGATGGTGAGCGAGCTCGAACGCCGCCATGCCGCGAACGGCATTCACAACAACCGCGTCTTCGTCCAGACAGCGCTCGCACCAGAGATGCAGGACAATATCGTCGCGCTCATTCAAGCGAAATTGCCGGAAGTCGAAGTCGTCAAAACGCGCTTCTGTCCGTCGATTGCGGTCCACGCAGGCTTTGAAACGGTCGGCATTCTCTGGCTCGACGCGTAACGAGAAAAGGAGGAATTTCGATGGAAGCTGTCACGACACTCACGGCGCTACAAGACCGGATTGCGGACTCGGACCAATTGCTCGTCTACGTCTCGCATCCGACCTGTAGCGTCTGTCACTCGCTCAAACCGCAAGTTGAAGAGATGTTGACGGAGTTCCCCGAAATCGAGGCGGTCGCCATCGATTCGGATCAGGTACCGGAAATTGCCGGCGCCTACTCGATTTTCACCGTACCGGTCGTCCTGTTTTTCCTCGACGGCAGAGAGACGCTCCGGCGGGCCCGGTTCGTCCCAATTGGCGAGCTGACCCATCAACTCGAGCGTCTCCAAGAGGTGCGAGGCTAAATCCACAGACACGAGTCTGTGGATTTTTTTGGTTGTCGGAGCCGGACAAGGGGAATCAGGAGAGTAGTTGCGTCACTTTTTCGAAGGAAGAAATGGGGAAACGTTCATGAATCTGATCCGCCACTCCGAATGGGCCGACACGAAGCTCACGCTGCATCTCTTGTCACAGATTCTAGGGAAACTGAAGCTTGCACTCGCCCCGCAAGAACCGCAATGGGCCCACGTCACGTTGCCGCTCACCGTGAACGGGTTTTCGACCGGGCCGCTCTGGAGCGGGGAGACGTTGTTCGAGGTGGACATCGATGTCGCGGCCGGAATCATCACGGTGCACGTCGAATCAAATCGTACGATGTTTCCGCTTGAGGACGGGAAATCGCTCAAAACGTATTACACCGAAATCATCGGTACGCTTCAAGCGTCCGGCGTTCGACTCGAACTCAATCCGAAGACGCAGGAGATGCGAGAGCTGCGATATCTGGACCGAGACGAGACACCGCTCGCTTACGATGCCGATGCCGCGCAGAGAGGGATGCGTGTGTTCCAATACGCTGCGCGGGAACAAGCGGCATTTCTCGCCCCGCTCCGATGCCGAAAAGTGAAACCAGCCTTGTTCTGGGGCACGTTCGACGTCTCGTCGATGATCGTCTACGGGAAGTCTGAGCCATTCCCGGAAGACAAACTGATCGAGAAAGCGGCTTTCGATGAGCACATGATCGAGTTCGGGTTTTGGCTCGGGGACGAGTCCGTCGACGTGCCGATGTTCTTTATCTTGCCGTATCCGTTCCAATACACCGAGCTTGACTCGGAACGGCTACAACCGACGGACGCCTACTACGACGCCAAGATGAGCGAATGTTTTTTATCGTTGGAGAAGGCAGGGCGGTCAAGTGACGTCCGAGCGTTCTTCCGGACCTCGTTCGAATTGTTGAGTGAACAACTCGGATGGGAAGGGTGCGCGCATTACTTCTTGTCGCTCGATATGCCGCCGCAACCAAAACAAGAGCCCACAGACGAACGTCTGTGAGCTCTTGTTTAGTTCAATCGATTATCTTGTTTATGCTTCAGTTGTCTGTGGCACGAGATAAATCAAACCGAACGGGTTATGGAGCAAGTTGTCGATGGACGTGCGCTCGTCTTCGCCCATCTCGACTGTGAACGTCTTGCCGTCCTC
The DNA here is from genome assembly GCF_018618395.1 of Exiguobacterium sp. s149. Lineage (NCBI taxonomy): Bacteria > Bacillati > Bacillota > Bacilli > Caryophanales > Exiguobacterium > Exiguobacterium sp. s149. The sequence goes on along the minus strand of NZ_JACSLZ010000001.1, from coordinate 472,692 downwards.
GAACGTGAAGCTGTCACCGTCTCCGAACATCGAACCACCCGAGATGAGGTGGAAGTTGAACGAGTGGACGACGTGAATCGCATCTTCCATCTCGAGCGTGGCCGGTACGGCGACGTCGGCATGACCGAACGCTTTCATGCCCCACGAGACGTAAGCGTCTTCTTCTTCTGTGATGGCCGTCAACAGCGAGTAGTCGAGGGCGAGATCTTCTTCTTTCGACTCCTGCCACTCGTCTTTCGAATAGGCGACACCCGCCGTCTCAACCATGACGCCGAGGCCGCCGGCGTTCAAGATGGCGTTGGCCGCACGGCGCGCTGCCGCGATGTCTGACACGTCGTTGACGTCGACAATCAAATAGACGATGTGCGTATGACGGGCGAGCCCTTTCGCGATTTTCGGCGTGAAGCCACCTGAACTGGCATGAATCATCGCCTCGGCGAGGGCAGGGTCGCGCTCAACGACTTCGACCGTGAACGCTTTTCCGGTCTCATCTTCTAACAACAACAGGCCGGCCATTGTGTAGCCTTCACTATGTAAACTGATTTGTTCGTTGACTGCCTCGGCCGATGACCAGTTTCCTGGGATAGCGAGCAATACTTGTGTACGGTTCATAAGAATCATCCTCTTCTTCTAATAGTCAGGCCCCTCACAGGGAGAGGCCCGGTCTCTTCTCTTATTATGCCCTATTTGGCGACAAATTATTCTTGATACGTCTTTAATACTTCTTGTAATGGGATTTGATCGATTTTACGACGGCTGACGAACGTGCTCGCGAAGAAGAGGAGGGTGACCGCCCCGAGCGTGTAAACGACGTACACCCATTCAAATTCGAGCGGTAGGACGAGGCCGTAGTCTTCCGCGAATACGACGATGATGACCCGCAAGACGATGAGGGCAATCGGGATGCTGAGCAATGCCGAGACGAGCGCGTACATGAAGTAACTGTTCAAAATCATCGATCGGACCTCGCGGCAGTCATAGCCCATCACTTTCAACAGCGAGATGACGTAATAGTTTTTCTCGACCGTGAGCGCAGTCAAGACGAACAGGATACTGAAGGCAATCAAGGCAGAGCCACCAATCATGACGTTCATCATCAAGTTCATATACTCGTTAATCGAGGTGGATTGGTCGATTAAGCTGTCGCGCGACAAAATCGTCGCATAGTCGGTCTCGTCCGGTCGCTCGGTCGCATAGATGCCGTTGAACAGTTTATCTGTCTCCCCGTCGGTCAGCTGGTCGCTCAAACTCGTGCGTGACAAATAGATGGTGTCACCCATATATTCGTCAGCAATCCCGCGAATCGGATACGACAGCATCTCGTCGTCAAGTTCGATGTCGAGCGTGTCCCCGGTCTCGAGTCCCAGCTTCAAGGCGAGCGAGGCACTGACGATGATGCTGTCTGCTTCCGGCGACAATCTATCTCCGTTCTCGTCTTCGAGACGGTAGAGCGTGTTCGCTTCATCGAGCCCTTTCAACGTAACGAGCTTGTCTTCGACAAAGGCGAACGGATAGGTGAGGAACGGTTCTTGACCGTCACGAAGTTCGGGTTGTGTGGTCGTGAACGCCTCGTACGCATAGTCGGCCTCGCCAATCTCTCCGACCGTCATCCGATCGACGGCGCCGTTCATCATGAGAGCGAACACGATGAGGAGCGTCGAGAACAGGATGCCGAGGAAAAAGATGATGAAACTGCCCGTGCTTTTGACGGCGTACAAATATTTGAACTTCGTCTTGCCGCGGGCGTTGCGGAGCAGACGGCTGACGAACCGGCTGAGACGATTGAGCGACAAGTTGTCTCGTGGCGAAAGTAAGGCGAGCGCGCTCTCACCCATGAGTTTATAAATGACGGCCCCGGCAACGAGTGCGAAAAAGAGAAGCGGGGCGAAGACCGCCGTGAGAAAAACAAATGGGCTTTGGGCGATGGTGATGGACGGCAAGAGATAAAAGTCCAGATATAAGTCTTTGAGCGGGTCGGCGAAATAGAGGCCGAGGAAATACCCGGCGATGAGCATGATGGTCGCGAAAGCTAAAATGAGCATGAGATACGGCGTCGCAATTTGCCGTCGGCTATAGCCGATCGCTTTCAAGAGACCGATTTGGCCACGTTCAGACTCGAGCATGTTCGAAATCAGAATGCCGACGATGATGACGGCAATCGAGACGATGAAGAGGCTCAAACCGAGTGCCATCGCCTTTCCGGAAGAAATTTCACTATAGATGGCCCCGCTGCGCATGATATTCTCCGTCTCCATGACCGAGATGACGAATGGGAGCTCGACGTCCGTCACGACCGTCCCATCGGTGACACCGGCCAGACGGAACGATTCGTTCCCGTTCATCGCCTCATAGGCCGAATCTGTCATGAGCAGGAGCGTCTGTGTGCCTGGGTCGAGATTGAAGAAATTGTCGTCGAATAGCGGCAACGTGTAGTCCGGGAACAGGACGAACCCGGTCACCGTGAACGGTTCACCGAGATCAATCGTGTCACCGATTTTGATTCCGTTCTTTTCAGCCGATTTCGTATTGATGGCGACCTCATCGTCCGCGCTCGGACGACGACCTGACTCGAGATAGGACAGGTTGATGGCGTCCGCATCCTTTGCAACGAGCCCGCGATGTTCGCGGTCATCGAACGTGTAATTGAATAGCTTCGTGGAGCGAAGCTCGAGCGTCACGTCGCCCATCTCGCGCTCGACGGCGTCGAGGCGTGCCACCATCAAGTCATCGAACGCTTCCGCGTCGGCTTGTTTCAAGTCGGCGAGCGTGTACTTCCCGGAGGCGAGAAAGGCAGCCAACTCGGGCGCAGCCGCCTCTTCTTCGGTGACGCGGTTGAGCATCTCGACGGCGAAATCTTCTTGATTCGAGGACGCCAAAAACTCCTCGGTCGGGACCTCGATGCCACTGATGCCGTAAAACATCATCGTATACGTGAGCGAACTCATGACGATGATGACGGCGATTGCGAGGAGTTGCATCCACTTGCCGGCGAGCGTCTTCCATACATTTTTATACAGCATCTGTTTCACCCCCAATGGATGTCGCGAGCAGATCGTTTGATCGGGTTATGCGTCAATTCAATAATTCGACCCGAGTTCATTTTGATGACGTCATCGGCCATCTCGCTGATGCCGGTGTTATGCGTGATGACGACGACGGTCTTGTCATACTCCTTGTTCAATCGTTCGAGCAGTTCGAGCACCCGTTTCGAGTTGTCCTCGTCGAGCGACCCGGTCGGTTCGTCACAGAAGACGATGGACGGATTTTTGGCGAGGCTGCGGGCGACCGAGACGCGCTGTTGTTCGCCGCCCGATAGTTGATACGGATATTTGTCGCGGGCGGCCGTCAACCCGACCTGCTCGAGCAGCTCATCGATTGGGAGCGGGTTGTCGGATAAGTCGGCCCCGATTTGAATGTTTTCATAGACGGTCAAATTTTGCAGCAAATTATACTGTTGGAAGATGAAGCCGAGATGGTCGCGTCGGAACGTGGTCATCTGTTCCGGGGACAGCTCGGTCAAGACGGTATCACCGAACGTAATCGTCCCGGACGTCACCGTGTCGAGTCCGCTGATGACGTTCAACAGCGTGCTCTTGCCGCTCCCGCTCGGACCGAGGATAACGACGAACGCGCCGTCCTGAATCGTCAACTCGATGTCTTTCAGCGCAGCCGTCTCCACGTCCCCGGTCTTGTAGATTTTATTGACATGCTCGATGTGAATCATAGTGACTCCTCCTTTGTCCAATGCTATCTTTTACCCGTTTCAAGCGCAATCTGGACGGGAATATGTGAAACTTCAAGGGAAATCAATTTTTGAAAAAATAGTGAAACCGCTTCACTTGTGATAAAATAATATTACCAGGTACTAATTTTGATTGAAGGAGAGCCTTAACATGAAAATTGCTTATATCACGGACAGCACCGTCGTCCTTCCAGATTCGATTCAGCACCACCCGGATATTCACATCGTCCCGCTCTACGTCGTCAAAGGTGACCAACCGTATAAAGATGGGGTCGAGGTTGACGCTAAGACCGTATACGAATGGATTGACGCGGGCGAGCGCGTCTCGACGAGCCAACCGGCCATCGGCGACTTCGTCACGTTATATGAAGGCATCAAAGACCAATATGACATGGGCATCGCCGTCCACTTGTCGTCCGACTTGAGCGGCACGTATTCAGCGTCGGTCCAAGGCGCAGAGATCGCCGAGTTCAAACTGCTCGCGATTGACTCACGGGCTGGCATCTATACGATGGGACTCATGCTCGAAGAGTTGATTGAACGGGTCGAACGTGGGGATGCGCTCGAGGATGTCGAAGCATATATGAAACAACGTGTCGAGGACGTCCGCATCGAGTTGATTTTGCAAAACTTGACGCAGATGCAAAAGGGCGGACGTATCTCGAAGTCGAAAGCGCTCATCGGCAACATGTTGCAGTTGAAACCGGTGCTCCGCTTCGAAGACGGGCTCATCGTCCCGTATCAGACGGTTCGGACCTACAAAAAGGCGCAGGCGCAACTGTTCGAAGCGCTCCGTCAAGCCATCGATTCGGGCGAGTGCACGGACGTCTCGATCTTCCACGGGAATGTGCCCGAGCTGGCCGAGTCGTGGAAACGGGAACTCGGTGACAAAGCCAAGATTCGGGTCGATACGCTCGCACCGCTTCTCGGGGCTCACACAGGGTCGGGCTCGATTGGCATCTCATTTTTAAAAGCGAAGTGACCACAAGATTGTGACGAAAGTCGCGGTCTTTTTTTTATTGTCAAAACTTTCAAACGACGGCTGGAATCTTCAACCAAGAACCTTCATACTGTGTAAGAATGATAACGGAAAAGGAAAGGGGGGAGACGATGCGATTTCGGAAGTACCTCGTCAGGAGCTGGTTCTCGTGGTCGATCGTCTTCATGGGGATTCTCGCCTATATGTGGCTCGGGATCGGGACGTTCGATTGGTCGTTGTTTTGGTTCATCTTTACACTCGGCGCCCTGTTCGTCATGAACCCGCTCAAGCGGCGGCACTTGCACTTCACGTTCCATGAGATGTTCGTCTTTATGACGTTCTTCTTGTACGGTCTGCTCCCGGCCCTGCTGATGGGGCAACTCTTGTTGCTAACGTTCCAGGCCCGGACGTTCACAAACAAAGTTGGACGGCGACGGTTTTTACATTTCTATCCGCTCAACACGTTGATTGAGGCGATGCTGCTCGTCTTTCCAGGTCTCGTCTATTTGCGTCTTGGCGGAGAGATTGGACCGAACGTCCATCTGCTTGAGCAAGGTACGGCGCTACTCGGTTTCTTCGCGATCTTGTTCCTCGTCCTCGGATTCAGTTTCCTCATGTCGCGGTTCTTGATCGGGGAACGGATTCCGCTCCCGATCATGTGGCGGTTGCTCCGCTTCGACTGGCTCGTCATCTCGCTCGAGCTGTTGTTCACGATGGTCGCCATCGAGGCGTTCCAACTGTTCGGCTATACCGGCCTGATGGCGACGTTCCTCATTTTGTCGCTCCTCAAGATGGGATTGTCCAAAGCGACCGAGACCGAGGAGACGCAATCGAAAATCGACCAAGTCGAACGTTTGAAAGAACAGCTCTACCGGGTCGACAACGAACAATTGCTCATCGAGAAGTTTTGGAACGGGTTAAGGGAAGTCGTCGAACTCGAGCGCGGCTGGCTGCAAGTCAATCGAACCGGCGACCGCACGTTCTACGATGTCAGCGGACGAAAGTCGAAACCGATTGGCGACGCCTTTACGCTCGAACGTCATCGCGATGCGGAAGAGCCGTATTTCGTGTATGATTCACTCCATGAGTGGCATCCCGATCTGCAAGCGCACCAGACCGAGCTGCATCATTCGGCCCTCGTCATTCAGCCGGTGTCGAGCACGACGAACGCCGTCAGTTGCATGATTTCGACGACGGCGAACGGCGCGTATGAAGGGGCAATCGCCGTCGAGATTCATCGTCTGTTGAAAACCTTGTCCTGGTCACTCGAACGGATTGACGAGCGGAACCGGCTCCAGCATGAGAGCCTGACCGACCCGATGACGGGGTTGCCGAACCAACGGGCGCTCAAGCGTTGGACGAAGGCGCGGTTGAACGATATCGCGTCGTATCCGTTGTCCGTGTTCTTGGTCGACTTGGATCACTTCAAGTCGATTAACGACACGTATGGTCATGCGTTCGGAGATGAAGTGCTCATCGAGGCCGGGGCGCTGTTCAGTCGTCTCGTCCGGAGCGGGGATCTCGTCACCCGTTACGGCGGCGAGGAGTTCGTCTTCGTCTTCCCGCGCATGAACGAGGCGGCCGCCCTCGTGACAGGGGAGAAGATTCGCCAAGCGCTTCGCGTCCATCCGTTCGGCTCCGAAGGGATTCGGGTCCAAGTGACAGCAAGTATCGGCATCGAGACAATTCATGAGTATGAGGACCTCGATACGTTGTTACGCAATGCCGACCGGGCCATGTACGTCGGTGCGAAATTCAACGGCCGGGACCGTGTCGCCCATTATCGCGACACGTCGACGGAACGGATTCAATGATAAAAAGGAGAATCTCAATCATCGAGATTCTCCTTTACTGATGTTCCATCTGGACTAGACGTATCCGGACATGAAGCTTAATCGGGTTCTAGCGTTCGAAGTTTGTCTGTCACGCAAGTGAGATGTGTTCGGATTTGCTAACCAAGGCCGGCGCCCGAACTCCTAGGGGAGAGCGATGCAAGGGTGACCCCGTAAAGCGCGGCACGCGCTGCGGAGGCATCCGCAGCGCCCCAGGAACGGAGGGTGCCGGCTGAGGTGGAAATCCTCTATACTCAAGCAATCAATTGTTATCACAATAAAGGAGGACACCGGATACCCGGCGTCCTCCTTATGAATGAAAGATTATAATTTCTGATTGAAAATTTCTGACTCGACTGCATGAATCGCAGCTGACCATGAACCGTAGCGATGAAGAATCGCTTTTGTGGATGGTTTGTTGTTCCGTTTTGCCCATTCGCGATACGCTTCGAATGAAAGAGAGAAGCCCATCTCGTGAATCGCTTCACGGAGTGCGGTGGAGAGCTCGGATTTCGAGTACGTCACACTCGCTTCAAGTCCGGCTTCGGCGCAGGCGTCATGCCACGAACCGAACGTCTTGACGATATGGTAATGGCTTGGTGCCTTCGGATGAAGTTTGCGCCATTCCTGATACTTTTTGAGCGTGATAATCGATCCCATGTCGCGTGAGTAGAGGGCGAGTGTCTCAATGATATCTTCACGCGTGTACTTTGGCATCTTGTCCGGGAGATCGACAGTCGCCTCGCCGTGCCATTCGTAGCCGGCGATGGCAAGCGCCTCGGCCCATGACCCGAATTGTCGGATAATCGACTCGGGAGACGGCCAGCTTTGTTCCATCGCGAAGCGACGATATACAGAGCGTCGTGGACGTTCCTTCAACAAGTCGCCGAGCAGCCGAATGCAGTGAATCATCCTCTGCTGTTCGGTGGACAAGTGGTGGGATTTAGTGGATAACGTTTGACTCAATGATGGTTCCTCCTTCCATGGACTCATATCTGAACCGATAAAGATGACGAAGTTGCTTCTACAATCATACTATCGGCCAGTTTTTATAATTTATAAGTGCATTGCTCAAGTTTTTTTAAACTGATTTGATGAACTGTTAGGTCTAAAGTCCTGTTAGCACTTTGAAAAAATGGTAACAGTTCTATTACAAATTTAATATTAAATGGATTCAATTGTAAACAAAAAGTTTTATCGTGGCTAATATGTAATAATCTGTACGAAAAAAGTACCCAACTGGCCAATGGGGTCATCACCGTCGCACCAGTTGAGTACTCTTCTATAATAAATTTAATTTTCAGACTAATCAAATGAAAGTTTTGAAAATAACGATTTTTTTTGAAAGGGTGGTCAGTGAAACGGACGGTCTGCTAAAATAATGGAATTGATGTAAAAAAGAAAAGAGGATAATACGATATGACAATATGGTTATTTTATCTGCTGCTCGGCTTGATTCAAGGGTTCACCGAGCCGATTCCAATCTCATCGAGCGGTCACTTGGTCATCTTCCAAGAGCTGTTTGATATCCAATTACCAGGTCTCTCATTCGAGATTTTCGTGAACTTTGCTTCACTGCTCGCTGTTTTGACGATTTATCGGCAGGACGTCATCCGTCTCATCGTCAGTCTGTGGACGTTCTTGTTTAAAAAGGACCGCAGTGACGAGACAATGGTCGACGTCAAGTTCATTGGTCTCTTGCTCGTCGCCACGGTCCCAGCCGGTGTGCTCGGCGTCCTGTTCGGCGATTGGATTGGCGAGAAGCTCAGCGGCGTCGCCACGGTCGGTTATACGCTCATCTTGACCGGGGTCGCGCTCTGGTTCATCCGGAATATGCGAGGGAATAAAGGAGACGGCGGCATCACGCTCCGCGACGCCATCTTGATCGGTCTCGCCCAAGCGGTCGCGCTCATCCCAGGCATCAGCCGTTCCGGGGCGACAATCGTCATGGCGATGTTGCTCGGCATCAAGCAAGAGTCGGCGCTTCGTTTCTCGTTCTTCCTTTTCATCCCGATCAGTCTCGGGGTGACGATTTTAGATGGACCGGAGTTGTTCACGAATCCAGAGACACGTGATTTGTTCGGACCGCTCATCTTGGCGTTCATCGCCTCGTATGCGCTCACGGCCATCTCGCTCAAGTGGTTCCAACACATCATGGCGAAAGGCGAGCTCAAATACTTCTCGTTCTATTGCTGGATTGTCGGACTCCTCGTCGTTTTATTCTTGGCTTGATTTACAGGGCGCTGCTCATACGAGCGGCGCTTTTTTGCGCATTTCGTTTTGCCATCCATTTATTTTTGCGCTAAAGTGGAAACGTACAAACAAATATTCCTTCGGGGTCGGGTGAAAGTCCCAACCGGCGGTGATGGGCGCGAGCCTTAAGTCCGTGACCCGGGCGCACGTGTGCGAACGGTGGATCTAGTGCGATTCTAGAGCCGACAGTATAGTCTGGATGGGAGAAGGAAACATGACAGGTCCACGCGACCTGTAGTTCGTCGTACGTTTTTCTGTAAAGAAAACGCTTATTTGGCTTGCCCAAATGACGATGAACGACTCCCACCGAGACCTTGAGGATCATTCCTTGAGGTCTTTTTGTTTGTACGAAACAAGGAGGGAGATTATGCAACAGTACATGCAACAAGCCATCCAATTGGCCAAATCCGCCTCATCGACCGGCGTCAATCCGCGTGTCGGAGCCGTCATCGTCAAGGACGGTCGGGTCGTCGGGTTCGGCGCCCACTTGAAGGCGGGGGAAGCGCACGCCGAAGTGCACGCCATCCGCATGGCCGGGGCCGCCGCCTATGGCGCGACGATGTACGTCACGCTCGAACCGTGCTCGCATCATGGCAAGACACCGCCGTGTGCCGATTTAGTCGTGGAGTCGGGCATCAAGCGGATCGTCATCGCGATGAGCGATCCGAACCCGCTCGTGGCGGGACAGGGCATCGCTCGATTGAAAGCGGCCGGGATTGAAGTCGAGGTCGGACTGCTCGAGCGTGAGGCACGAGCGCTCAATGTGGCGTTCTTGCGTTCGCTCGAGACGAGACGGCCTTACGTCGTCTTGAAGACCGCGACGAGTCTTGACGGCAAAGTCGCCCTCGATACTGGTGACAGCAAGTGGGTGACCGGGACCGAAGCGAGACGGGACGTCCATGAACTGCGGTCGACGGTCGATGCGATCTTGACCGGTGTCGGCACCGTGCTCGCCGATGATCCGGCGCTCACCGTCCGGCTCGACCGCGAGACGACGCAACCGCTCCGGGTCGTGCTCGACCGGGAGTTGCGGACGCCGCTCTCGAGTCAGCTCGTCCGGACGGCGAACGATGTGCCGGTATTGCTCTACACGACGTCTGACGATGTATCGAAACGGGACGCGTTTATCGAGCGTGGCGTCGAACTCGCGGCGTACACGTCGCTCGACGCTTTCCTGCAAGACGTCTACGCACGCGGCATCGGTCGCCTGCTCGTCGAAGCGGGACCGACGCTCGTCACCTCGCTCTTGGACGGACAGTTCGTCGACGAGTGGGTCATGTATCAGTCGCCACGCGTGTTCGGTGGCAAGGGTGGTTTCTACCGCTCGCATCATGACGGTCCGCTCGATGTGATCGAGCGGTATGACGTGCAATCGGTCGAGACGGTCGGCACCGACATCAAGCTCATCATGCGAAAGGAGGAGTCCGATGTTCACGGGAATCGTTGAAGAAATCGGCAGTGTGAAAGCAGTGAAACGGAACGGGCCATCCCTCCGGCTCACGCTTGCCGGGAAGGTCGTGCTTGAGGATGTGAAACTCGGTGACAGCATCTCTGTCAACGGTATCTGTCTCACGGTGACGACGTTCGACCGTGACAGTTTCTCGGTCGACGTCATGCCGGAGACGCTCAAGGCGTCGAGTCTCGACGGGGTCCGCCCCGGCACGAGCGTCAACTTGGAGCGGGCCATGCCCGCGAACGGACGCTTCGGCGGTCACTTCGTCTCGGGTCACGTCGACGGCGTCGGGCGCATCGTCAAAAAACGGTCGCTCGCGAACGCCGTCTATGTCGACATCAGCTGTGAGCCATCGCTCCTCCGCTATATCGTCCCGAAAGGTTCGATTTCGGTCGACGGGACGAGCTTGACGGTGTTTGACGTGACGGAACGCGGATTCACGTTGTCGCTCATCCCGCACACGTACAGTGAGACGGTGCTCGGGATGAAGCAGGCCGGGGACGCGGTCAATTTGGAATGTGACATGTTGGCTAAATATATGGAAAAACTCGTAAGTCAAAAACCGATGACGCTTGAATCGCTCGCGTCACAAGGATATGGGAAGGTGGGATGGTAATGTTCCATACAATCAAAGAAGCAGTCGAAGACTTGAATAAGGGACGCCCCATCATCGTTGTCGATGACGAGGACCGGGAGAACGAAGGGGACTTCGTCGTGCTCGCGGACAAAATGACAGCAGAGACGATGAACTTCCTCATCACGGAAGGGAAAGGGCTTGTCTGCGCTTCTCTCGCCGAGGAAGTGGCCGTCCGGCTCGACTTGCAGCCGATGGTCACGAACAGTACCGACCCGCACGGCACGGCATTTACGGTCAGTATCGACCACGTCGATTCGACGACGGGCATCTCGGCGGGCGAGCGGGCCCATACGGTGCGCGAACTCGCGAACATCAACGCCCGTCCGGCCGATTTCCAACGTCCGGGACATATCTTCCCGCTCATCGCCAAAAAAGGCGGCGTCTCGGTCCGGCGCGGACATACGGAAGCGTCGGTCGATTTGGCGCGCCTCGCCGGCAGTGAACCGGTCGCCGTCATCTGTGAGATTATCCGCCCGGACGGCGAGATGGCCCGGGTGCCGGACCTTGAACGCGTCGCGGAAGCGCATGATTTAAAATTCATCACGATTGAGGCGCTCGTCCGTTATATGGAGACGGACCTCGTCGAACGAGAGGCGGACGTATCGCTCCCCTCGGTGAAAGGGGACTTCCGATTGATTGGTTATCGGAACGTCCTCGATCGGGAAGAACACGTCGCGCTCGTCAAAGGTGAGCTCGAATACGCACCGCTCGTCCGGATTCATTCCGAATGTCTGACCGGCGACGTGTTCGGCTCGTATCGTTGCGACTGCGGGCCGCAACTCGATACCGCGATGGCGAAAGTGGAGGCCGAAGGCGGTGTCATCTTGTATATGCGTCAAGAAGGGCGCGGCATCGGTCTGCTCAACAAGTTGAAGGCGTACGAGTTACAGGAACAAGGGCTTGATACGGTCGAGGCGAACGTTGCCCTCGGTCTGCACGCTGATTTACGCGATTATCGGGTCAGCGCAGCCATGTTGCGTGACCTCGGCATCACGAACGTCCGGCTCATGACGAACAACCCAGAAAAAGTCGACGCCTTGGAAGCGTGCGGCATCACGGTCATCGAACGGGTCCCGATTCTTGTCGGCGCCCATGCCGCGAACGAGCAGTATAGATTGACGAAGCAACAAAAAATGAACCACTTTGGAGGAGAAGAATCATGATGCATACAATCGAAGGAAACTTGGTCGGAAAAGGCTTGAAAGTCGGAATCGTCGTCGGAAGGTTCAATGATCTCATCACGATGCGTTTGCTCGACGGGGCGAAGGATGCGTTGAAGCGCCACGGCGTCGAACAAGACGACGTTGAACTCGCGTTCGTCCCGGGAGCGTTCGAACTTCCGCTCGTCGCGAAGAAGATGGCGATGAGCAAGAAGTATGACGCCGTCATCACACTCGGTGCCGTCATCCGCGGCGCGACACCACACTTCGACTACGTCTGCAGCGAAGCAGCGAAAGGTGTCGCCCAGGCGAGTTACCAGTCAGAAGTACCGGTCATTTTCGGCGTCTTGACGACAGAGACGATTGAGCAGGCAATTGAGCGCGCCGGTACGAAAGCCGGAAATAAAGGGTGGGAAGCAGCGACGGCGGCCATCGAGATGGCGAACTTAATGAAACAATTTTAAAAAAGAACGACTGTCGCTCCTCAGGCTGTTGAAGAACCAAGTCGCATATCGCAATTTGGTTCTTCTTTTTTATGTGTGTGAAGGGATTGAGGAGCTCTGTCTGACATTAACTGAAAGAAATGCTATGGAGACGGTCGTGTCAGGATGATAGATTGGCGCTTCCCGTCATTTGCCCGCAATCGAACGTGAAGCGAAGTCTGTGAAACTCGTTTTTAGTTATTTATACCCAGTTTAAAATAGTTGAAAAGACTCAAAATCTCTGTTGGATAACCGATACTTATATATATGAGAATGATGGAGGGGTTTGGATGAGGCACGTCATTACGGCACTGGAAAATGAGTTGCGGAAGCAAGAAGAATTGCATCATTTAGTGTCTTTGTTACTCAATCGTTTTTTAACTACATCGTTGGACGATTTCTCGGAGCGGGTGAATCATTCTTTGGAAGAACTAGGGCGTTACTTTCAAGCGGATCGGGTGTATGTATTTGATTATGATTTCGAAAAGAAACTTTGTCACAATACATTTGAGTGGTGTGCACCAGGTGTCTCGTCCGAGTTGGATAATTTACAGAACGTCCCGTTAGATGCGCTTCCTGAATGGGTGAATACCCATATGAAAGGCGAATCGATGTACATTCCTCAAGTCGAAGCATTACCCGTTGAAAGTGGGATCCGACAAATTCTCGAGCCTCAACAGGTTCAAAGTCTTCTCGCGGTTCCGATGATGAGCGGGAATTACTGTCATGGCTTCGTTGGATTCGATTCTGTCATGCAAGAACGAACGTATTCGAAACATGAACAAAACGTACTAAAAGATTTTAGCAATGCACTTCTCGGGGCAGTCGAACGTCACCGGGTTGAAGCGCAACGTGAAATGATTCACCAGCAATTGATTGTCGCGAAGCAAGAAGCGGAACGGGCCAACATTGCCAAAAGTGAATTTCTCTCCAATATGAGCCATGAAATTCGGACCCCGTTAAATGTGATTCTTGGATTTTCCCATTTACTCAAACAAGAAGGATTAGATCAAAAAAATAAACGACGTGTCGAAGACATTCTCCAAAATGGCGAACATTTACTGATGCTCATTAATGAAATTTTAGATATGTCAAAAATCGAATCGGGATATGTACAGATCGTGAAACAAACCATCTCACTTCCTGTCATGATCGAGGATCTTTATCGTATGTTCGAAATGATGGCGTATCAAAAAGGTATCGAGCTATTGGTTGAAGTGGACCAATGTGTTCCAAATCAAATCGGGAGTGACCCGACGAAAGTGAAACAAATCTTAATCAATCTCATTCATAATGCGTTGAAGTTTACGGACCGAGGAAGGATCCGAATCAAGGTCTCGGCTTCCGCCAGTCAACTTTGTTTCATCATCACAGATACCGGTCGGGGAATCGAAGGGCAAGAACTGGAGCTACTGTTCGAACCGTTCTATCAAAAAAAGTATACCGACCAACAGCAGGGCACCGGTTTAGGGCTTCCAATCAGTAAGCAATACGCTACATTGCTTGGAGGCGATCTTCAAGTGGAGAGTAGCGTTGGACACGGTAGTCGGTTTACATTCACTCTCCCGCTCGAACAGAATGAGAGAGTGGAGACCGTCAATTCAGAGTCGGAGAAATGGACGGACGTTCGATTTTCAAACATGCACGTCCTAGTCGTCGAGGATACGCCAGCCCAACAAGATATTTTACAAGAACTACTCGAAGCGGTTGGCTGCAAAGTCAGTTTGACTTCTTTAGGCAACGTTGCGCTCGAAAAAGTTCGAACAGAGCGCTACGATATGATCTTATTGGACGTTCGGTTGCCTGATCTAGATGGAATCGAAGTAGCTACTCGACTCAAATCGCATGCTAATTGTCCACCAATCATTATCATATCGGCCAACGCGTTCGACGAAGATCGCCAAAAAGCCTTTGCGTCAGGCGCAAGTGCGTTCATTTCGAAGCCATTTCATCCAAACCTATTGTTCGAGGTCATGCATCGGCACCGAAATACCATCATCGTGGATTCACAAGCGATGTTGTCCGACGTGTACACAGCCATTCAAGAAGGGGATGTGGAAACGATTGAACACTTGGTGAGCGATTACCGGATGGAGACACCTCATTTACAACCGATATGGGAAGCGATTGATCAATTTGATTACGAGCTCGCAAATCGTCTGCTTCATCAAGCGTTAAGGGGGGAAGCTGATGTGTGAAGCCAAAAAACGAATCGTGTTTGTAGTCGATGACACACCGGCCAATTTACGGCTGTTATACGACATTTTACATCAGGCCGATTACCACGTACGTGTTTACCCGAACGGTAAATTGATGTTACAGGCGATGGAGCGAGTGCAACCCGACTTGATTTTATTGGACATCATGATGCCTGATATGAACGGATATGAAGTCTGTGAGATTCTTCGGAGACGATATAATCCAAATATCCCTGTCATCTTTCTAAGTGCGCTGACCGAGTCGTATGATAAAGTGCGTGCTTTTGAAGTGGGAGGGCAAGATTACATTACGAAACCGATTCACCCAGAAGAAGTATTGCTACGTCTGAACGCTCAATTAAAACATGTGAATGAACGCGAACGATTCTCGTACAATCTAGAAGAAAAAGACAAACAGTTACACGAGTATCAGGAGGGGCTAGTCAAGACGTTACTCCGCTTATCTGGTTTGCGCGATAACGATACCGGTAATCATATTGAAAGAGTACAAGCGCTCGCGACAAGTTTGGCGGAGCTTCTTTTAACGGAATCGAGTGCACAAGTTAATCCAATGTTCGTCGAAGCGATTCGTCTGGCAGCACCGCTACATGACGTTGGAAAGATTTCCGTCCCGGATTCGATCTTGTTAAAACAAGGTAGGCTTACTGAAGAGGAATGGCAACTCATGAAAGAACATGTTCGAGTCGGGGGCGAAGTGCTTGGAGAGCTCCATCGGCAATTTCCGGAAAATTCCTTTACCCAGATGGCGATGGACATCGCGCTCTATCATCACGAGAGATGGGATGGGCAAGGTTATGTCCATGGTCTATCTGAAGAAGCAATTCCGCTTGCGGCGCGAATTGTAAGCATCGTCGATGTATATGATGCGTTACGAACTATGCGGCCATATAAACCCGCTTATTCACATGTAGAGACATTGAAAATCATGGGTCAAATGGAAGGTGCGTTCGATCCTCACTTGTTCAATCTGTTTTTGAATCACGATCTGCTTTTCTCCACTGTGTTTGATTCCATTTACGAGGCGGGGCAGGTAGAGCGTAACGCTCAGACTCCGTTTACCATTTGATTGAGGCAAGAAGCGCGACGGCTTCATCCTTCATAGATCCCCTATTCCAGACAAAAGCCCGGCTCAGATGAGCCGGGCTTTTGGATTAGAACGTCTCAGACGTCGTTTTTGCTTGCATGTGGAGCTGGATATAATCCGGTCCGCCTGCTTTCGAGTCTGTCCCTGACATGTTGAACCCGCCGAACGGCTGATAGCCGACGATGGCGCCTGTGCAACCACGGTTGAAGTACAAGTTCCCAACGTGGAAGTTCTGACGCGCGTACTCTTGGTTCGAGCGGTCACGCGTGAGGACGGCACCCGTCAAGCCGTATTCCGTGTTGTTGGCGATGTCAATCGCTTCTTTGAAGTCTTTCGCTTTCGTGAAGGCGACGATCGGTCCAAAGATTTCTTCTTGCATGAGGCGTGCTTTCGGTGCGACGTCAGCGACGACCGTCGGCTCGATGAAGTAACCTGTCGAGTCGTCAGCTTTACCGCCGGCAACGATTTTGCCTTCTTCTTTGGCGACGTCGAAGTACGACGTGATCTTCTTGAACGCGGCCGCATCGATGACCGGTCCCATGAAGTGTTCGTTTTGCTCCGTGTTGCCGACCGAGAGTTCGTTCGTCAATTCGACGACGCGATCAAGTACTGTGTCATAGACGCTGTCGACGATGACGGCGCGCGAACATGCCGAACATTTTTGACCAGAGAAGCCGAACGCCGATTTGACGATTGACTGGGCCGCGAGTTCGAGGTCCGCTGATTCGTCGACGACGATCGTATCTTTTCCGCCCATCTCTGCGATGACGCGTTTGAGCCAGATTTGGCCGTCGTTCAATTTCGAGGCACGCTCGTTGATGCGCAAGCCGACGTCACGTGAACCTGTGAAGCTGATGAAGCGAGTCTTTGGATGGTCGACGAGATAGTCACCGACTTCTGCGCCTGGTCCTGGGATGAAGTTGAGGACACCTTTCGGAAGACCTGCTTCTTCCATGACCTCGACGAATTTCGCAGCGACGATCGGTGTCGTCGATGCTGGTTTCAAGAGGATCGTGTTACCGGCAACGATGGCCGCAACGGCCGTCCCTGCCATGATTGCGAACGGGAAGTTCCAAGGGCTGATGACGATCCCGACCCCGAGTGGGATGTAGTCATAGCGGTTATATTCGCCCGGGCGGCTCTCGACTTTCTTGCCTGGTTTGAGCTCGAGCATTTGACGTGCATAGTACTCCATGAAATCGATGGCTTCCGCTGTATCCGCGTCCGCTTCGTTCCAAGGCTTGCCTGCCTCTTTGACGAGGTAAGCCGAGAACTCGTGCTTGCGCTTGCGGACGATGTTCGCCGCTTTGAACAAGACGTCGGCACGGACGGCCGGGTCGACATGGCGCCATGAGTCGAACGCTGTGAGCGCTTCTTGCATCGCACGCTCCGCGAGCTCTTGGTTCGCTTTCGAGACGTGACCGATGACTTCTTCTTTATTGGCCGGGTTGTAAGACGTGATTTTGCCTTCCGTCGTCACTTTCTCCCCACCGATTACGAGCGGATAGTCTTTTCCGAGCTCACCGTTGACTTTCTCGATCGCCGCTTGGATAGCTGCGGCGTTCTCTTTGTTTGTAAAGTCTGTGAATGGTTCATGTTTGTATGGAATCATTCTCGTTCCCCCTTAAAAGTGATCGTATATTGAAGCGCTTACGTCTGTATTGTATCGAAAAACCTAGTGAAATCCTAGTGAAACAATTTTCCAGAAAAGCGTGTCGTTTTCGCTCGAAATCGAGTCGTGGTAGGATGAGGGTACAGGACGACTTGCGAAGGGAATGATTGAATGTACAAGTGGTTAATGCCGCTCGCGCTGACCGTGTTGCTCGCGGGATGCGGGACGGCGGACGAAGCACCGACGGAACAGGCAGCCGAAGAGACGAAAGCGCCGCTCCCGGAAGAGGTCGAGACGTTGTATACGTCATACCAACAAGCGCTCGAAAGCGGGGATGCGGAAGCTCTCGCCGACATCGACTATGCGGGCGAATTGACCGACATTCCGGCGACTGGTGCTGAGATGCGTGATCTCACACCGGGCGATATGTACGAGAGCTGGGTGAACGAGGACGGGGACGTCGCGTTCATCGTCCACGAGATGGAGGATGCGGACGGCAACGAACTGCCGAACCGACTGTCGAAAGTCGCCATCAAAGACGGTGAGGACTGGAAACTCGTCGTCACCCCGGCCCTCATCCCGGCCGATGTGATTGGGGAGGTCGGCGACATGTTGACCGGCATCGAGGCGAATGAGTATGGCGTGAACGCAGAGGCAAACGCGCGACTCGCCGAAGTGCCGGAAGACGAGGCCGGCCCGATTTATGACCAAGTGAACGCCCAGACCGACTACGTCGCGCTCGAGGCCGACAATAACGTCTTCTTGCTCATGGCGGAGACGCTCACCGTGCCGGAGAATCAAGACACGATGGCCGACTACTTCGAGGCGTACCGGACGTGGTATACCGACAATGAGGCAGCACTTAAAAAGGCCGCTGCAACAGAAGACCCGGTCGAGTATCTCGAGTCGCTCGAACCGCTCAAACAAAAATTAGAACAAGCGATCGATGGGTATGACGAGAACCTCGTCGACCCGTCGTTCGGATAAGGAGGAAATCATATGTTAGCACCGACATTCACATTACCGAACCAAAACGGGGACATGGTCTCGCTCGAGGACTATCGTGGACAGAAAGTCGTTCTTTATTTCTATCCGAAGGACGCGACGCCGGGTTGTACGACCGAGGCGTGTGACTTCCGCGACGCGACACCGCGACTGAACGGGGCCGTCGTCATCGGTATCTCGGCTGACAGCCAGAAGAAGCACCAAAACTTTATCGCCAAACACGAGCTCCCGTTCGATTTGCTCGTCGATGATACGCATGAGGTGTCGGAACTATACGGCGTCTGGCAATTGAAAAAGAATTACGGGAAAGAGTACTACGGCATCGTCCGTTCGACGTTCCTCATCAACGAGGACGGCTATATCGAACAGGAATGGCGTAGTGTGAAAGTGAACGGGCACGTCGACGAGGTCGTCGCGGCGCTCACAAAATGAGGCAGGACGGCTTCCTTATGGGGGCCGTTTTTTGTACGTCTCGCATTACAAATTTATTTCAAATACTAAAATCGGAATCGAGGTGTTTCAATAGGTTAGAGAGGTATATTACGAAAGTATTACGCTGGTATCAGATGTTTGGCTCATTTGTCAACTTGACGAAGTTGAGAATGTTCTGAAAAATATGAAGGAACGGTGAACATGAGATATACATAGGGGGCATAAGCGTATGCAGCAATTTGAATCATGGGTGACGAGTCTATCCAACCTCGTCTGGGGACCACATCTCCTCATTTTACTGATTGGGACGGGCGTCTATTTGACGTTCCGGCTCGGCTTCATCCAAGTGACGCGGCTCGGGTTCGGGTTGAAAGAAGCATTTCTCCCGAAACCGAAAACGGGAGCGGAGGCGGAAAAACAGAAAACGCAACGCGGGGACATCTCGCACTTCCAGGCGCTCATGACAGCGCTCGCGGCCACGGTCGGGACCGGGAACATGGTCGGTGTCGCGACGGCGGTCGTCCTGGGGGGACCGGGCGCCATCGTCTGGATGTGGCTTTCTGGTTTCATCGGGATGGCGACGAAGTACGCCGAGGCGATTCTCGCCGTCAAATATCGTGTCGTCGATGAGCGGGGCGAGATTGCCGGTGGACCGATGTATTACTTGGAGCACGGCTTAAAGAAGAAGTGGCTCGGTATGACGTTTGCCTTGTTCGCGGCGATCGCCGCGTTCGGTATCGGCAACGGCGTCCAGACGAACTCGATCAGTATGGCGCTCAACACGTCATTCGGGATTCCGATGCTCGTAACGGGCATCGTGCTCATGGTGCTGACAGGATTCGTCATCCTCGGTGGCGTCAAATCGATCGGCAAAGTCGTCGGCGTATTCGTGCCGGTCATGATTATCGGATATGTCGGCGGGGGTCTCGTCATTCTCGTCATGAACTTCGAGTTGATTCCGTCGGCATTCGCGACCATCTTCTCGAGCACGTTCAGCGCGGAAGCCATCGGCGGCGGGGCGCTCGGTGCCGCCATCCGTTATGGGGTCGCACGCGGCGTATTCTCGAACGAGGCGGGCCTCGGCTCGGCACCAATCGCAGCCGCTGCCGCGAAGACCGATTTCCCGGGACGGCAAGCGCTCGTCTCGATGACGCAAGTATTGATTGATACGCTCATCGTCTGTTCGATCACAGGCTTGACGATCGTCATGAGCGGTCAGTATACGAGCGGGCTGCAAGGCATCGAGTTGACGCAAGCGTCATTCGCATACTTCCTCGGTCCAATCGGGGAAATCATCGTCACGGTGTCACTTGTTTTCTTCGCCTTCTCGACGGTCATCGGTTGGTGTTACTACGGGGAGCGCTCGGTCTATTACTTGCTCGGTGAACGGTCGATCGTCCCGTATCGTGTCGTCTATATCCTCGTCGCCGGACTCGGCGCGATGACGACGAACTTGAATCTGATTTGGGCCATCTCGGACGTCTTCAACGGACTGATGGCGATTCCGAACTTGATTGGTCTCTTGTTCTTGTCGGGTGTCGTCGTCGCCGAGACGAAGCGTTTCGAGCTCGAACGGCAAAAAGAACTGCGGCAAGCCGCTTAACCAAAAGGAAGCATCCTCATGCGAGGACGCTTCCTTTTGTCATACTTTGAATTGACCGATCAACGCGTTCAACTCATCCATCTTCTGTTGGGATGCCTCGGTGGCGCGGTTCAACTCGCTGAAGCGGTCGACCGACATCGTCACTTTCTCGGCGATCTCCTGTGTGCCGAGCGCGCCGTTGTTAACCGTGACGGCCACATCTTGGATGACCCCGATCATATTCGACGTCAATTGCTCGAGTTCGACGGCGGCGACGGCGAACTCTGAGGCGGTCGCTTCGAACCGGCCGGCGTCTTCGCTATAATGCTCGGCCGCCTCTTCGAGCTGGTCGTAATCCTTCAACACATTCGTATCGAGGAAATGGAGCATCTCGCTCGACGTGTCGTTCAAATGGTCGACGGAGTGGAGCACGGTCGTCGAGATGGCTTGAATCCGTTCGACGGTCGTCCGGCTCGTCTCGGCCAGTTTCCGAATCTCATCGGCGACGACGGCGAACCCGCGTCCCGCCTCACCGGCCCGAGCGGCTTCGATCGAAGCGTTCAACGACAAAAGGTTCGTCTGGGCGGCGATGTCTAAAATGTCGTTCGTGAGCGTCGCGATTTCCCGGACGGCTTTGGCGTCTTGCATTGCCTTCTCCAAGTTGACACGTGTCGACGAGAGGACGTGGAGCGCTGATGCTTTCGCCTCGACGGCATGGTCGCGCAGGGCGACGGCGCGGGCATCGACTTGCTCGGCCTCGACTTTGCGCTCGGCAGCCATCGTCACGATGTTGTGGAGCGTCCGTTCCATGTCAGAAGCCGACGCGTTCATCTCTTGGGCGCTCGCGGCCGTCTGTTGCATCCCGGCCGTCAAATCTTCGGTCGTGGCGGCCGTCGTCGTCATGTATGTGTCGAGCTCGCGCAGCTCGTCATACATGCGTGCCGACTGTTCGGTCACCCCGTGAGACACACCGTTCACTTGTAAAATCAATTGCCGGAGATTGGCGAGGAACTGGTTGAAGTCGCGGGCGAGTCCCGAGAACTCGTCGCGGCGCTTCACCGGGATAGCCGTCGTCAAGTCGCCTTCGCTCGTGGCCAGCTCCCGCATCTTCACTTTGAACTCTTTGAGCGGCTCGAAAATCGAGCGGAAGATGAACAGCATCATGAGCACCGTGAAGACGATTGCCGCGGCCATGATGATGATGAGCGTGAGCTGGACTTGCTCGAACAATGCCTGACCAGCTTCCGTGTCAGACCGAATCTCATCGCGGTTCAAGTTGACGAGCAGACCGAGCGTGTTCGAGAGGGCGTCGGCGGCCGGTGTCGCCGTATCCCGGATATAGGTGTCGGCCGCGGCTTGACCGTCCGCGTTCGAGATGCGGATGAGCTCCTCGATATTCGTTTTAAATGTCGTCCATTGATCTGTCGCTTGATCGAACAGCTCCTGATCGGCTTTCGTGATGATCGTCGACTCATAACCGCTCATCTGTTGCTCGAGAATCGTGATGCCCGTGTCGAGGTTCGTTTCGACATTTTGCTTCGTCACCTCGTCCTCAACCAAGGCGTGGCGCATCATCTGTTGACGAATCTCGAGCAGCTGTTTATCGACGAGATGGATTTGATCCATCCCTGGAACCCACGAGACGTTCATATCTTGCTGGGCGGCCTTGGACGCGTTCAACGCATAAAACGAGTAGCCGCTCACCCCGAGCAGCAACACGAGCAAGACGGTGAAGGCGACGATCAGTTTGTTACGAATTGACATAGGAATCCCCCTCGAAAAAATGATGCTTCCTCCTAAGCATAATGAGATTGGAGGGCGGACCGAATAGGGGTTTTGGGAAACGAGTCAATAGTGTGGGCGGATTCCCTAACTTTTCAAAAAATCGTTCCTCCTTGGAGAGATGGGATTTTCTTTTTTGTCTTATAAAAAAGTGGTATGATAATGGACGATGTATTGAAAACTGTTGGAGGTGGAACCTTTGGCTCGAATCACAGAAGCTGAAGTTCGGCACGTCGCCGGACTCGCCCGACTTGCGATCACAGAAGATGAAGTGACGCACTTCACGGAGCAATTGACAAAAATCCTCGAGTTCGCCGAGCAACTCGATGAACTCGATACGACGGGCGTCATCCCGACGACCCATGCCCTAGATTTGAAAAACGTACTACGCAAAGACGAGGTTCGTCCTTCACTTCCACGCGAGGAAGTCGAACGGATGGCACCTGATTGGGAGAACGGCCAAGTCCGTGTCCCAGCGGTCTTTGAATAAGGAGGCCCTTCATGAGTTTATTTGATCACGGTGTAGCCAAGCTGCATACGCTTATAAAAGAAGGCGAAGTCACGGTATCCGACCTCGTCAAAGAATCATTTGACCGCATCGAGGCGACCGACGAGAAAATCGGTGCCTTCTTGACGCTCAACGAAGACGCGTTCGAACAGGCGAAACGGATGGACGAGCTCGCCAAGACCTCGGACAACCCGCTCTTCGGTTTGCCGATTGGCGTCAAAGACAACATCGTCACGAAAGGGACACGCACGACGTGTGCCTCGAAGTTCCTCGAGAACTTTGTCCCGGCCCATGACGCGACGGTCGTCGAGCGTCTCCATGACGCCGGTGCCGTCACAATCGGGAAGTTGAACATGGACGAGTTCGCGATGGGTTCATCAAACGAGAACTCGGCGTTCAAAGTCGTCCGTAACCCGTGGGACCCAACGCGCGTACCAGGCGGTTCGTCAGGCGGTTCAGCGGCAACGGTCGCGGCCGGCCAAGTCCTGTTTAGCCTCGGCTCGGATACGGGTGGCTCGATTCGTCAACCGGCGGCCTATTGTGGCGTCGTCGGGATGAAACCGACGTACGGTCTCGTCTCACGTTACGGCCTCGTCGCATTCGCCTCGTCGCTCGACCAAATCGGTCCGCTCACACGTACGGTCGAAGATAACGCCTACTTGTTGAACGCGATTGCCGGTCATTGCGACATGGACTCGACGTCAGCAACGGTCGACCTTCCGGATTACACGAAATCGCTTCACGGCGACATTAAAGGCATGAAGCTCGCGCTTCCAAAAGAGTTCATGGCCGAAGGTGTGTCAGACGGTGTCCGCAAACAGATTGAAGAAGCGGTCGAGACGCTCAAGTCGCTAGGTGCGACGGTCGAGGAGGTCTCGCTTCCGACGGTGAAATATGCGCTCCCGACATACTACTTGCTCGCGTCATCAGAAGCGTCTTCGAACCTCGCCCGGTTTGACGGCATCCGTTACGGGCGCCGTGCCGAGGCTGATGCGCTCGAAGAAGTGTTCACGTATTCGCGCGAACAAGGTTTCGGGGAAGAAGTGAAACGCCGCATCATGCTCGGGACGTACGCACTCAGCTCGGGTTATTACGATGCCTTCTATAAGAAATCGCAACAGGTCCGCACGCTCATGAAGCAAGACTTCGCGAACGTGTTCGCCGACTACGATGCGATTATCGGACCGACTGCGCCGACGGTCGCGTTCAAACTCGGTGACCAGCTCGAAGATCCGCTCACGATGTATGCCAACGATATTATGACGATTCCGGTCAACTTGGCGGGTATCCCGGCCATCTCGGTACCGGCTGGCTTGTCAGAAGGCCTCCCGGTCGGTTTACAGATCATCGGGAACCATTTCAGTGAACCAACACTCTACCGCGTGGCCCATGCTTTTGAACAAGCAAACGGCGGTTTCAAGATGCCACAGCTCTAAGGAGGACGTACGATGAACTTTGAAACGATCATCGGGATCGAGGTGCACGCCGAGCTGAGCACGAAGTCGAAGATTTGGTGTGGCTGCTCGCGCACATACGGTGCCGAAACGAATACACAGACGTGTCCGATTTGTCTCGGACACCCGGGCGTCTTGCCTAAATTGAACGAAGAGGCGGTCAATCTCGCCATCAAGGCCGCGATGGCACTCAACTGCGAAATCGCGACCGATACGAAATTTGACCGCAAGAACTACTTCTATCCGGATACGCCGAAAGCGTACCAAATCTCGCAGTTCGACCAGCCAATCGGTTTCAACGGTCACGTCGATGTCGAAGTCGACGGTGAGATGAAGCGGTTCCGCATCGAACGCGTCCATCTCGAGGAAGATGCCGGGAAGATGAACCACACGGGCGAGAAACACTCGGTCGTCGACTTCAACCGGACTGGGTCACCCCTCATCGAGATCGTCAGTGAGGCTGACATGCGTTCACCGAAAGATGCTGTCGCGTACCTCGAGCGCTTGAAAGAAGTGCTCTCGTTCGCGGGCGTCTCGGACGTCAAGATGGAAGAAGGGTCGCTTCGTTGCGACTGTAACATCTCGGTCCGTCCGTTCGGTCAAGAGCCGTTCGGAACGAAGACGGAGCTCAAAAACTTGAACTCGTTCTCGAACGTCTTGAAGGCGCTCGAGTACGAGGAAGACCGTCACCGCAAACTGCTCATCACGGGCGGCATCATGCGTCAAGAGACGCTCCGTTTTGACGAGGCGGCGAAGAAGACGATTCTTATGCGTGTCAAAGAAGGAGCGGCCGATTACCGCTACTTCCCAGAGCCGGACCTCGTCCGTCTCGAAATCGATGAGGAATGGAAAGAACGCATCCGCGCCACGCTTCCGGAACTTCCGGTCGCACGTCGCGAACGTTATATGAATAACTATGGCCTGTCGGCGTATGACGCCAAGGCGCTCACGTCGACGCGGGAGTTCTCGGACTTCTTCGAAGCGACGACGGCAGCCGGTGCCGAACCGAAAGCGGCCGCGAACTGGCTCATGGGCGAAGTGCTCGGTCACTTGAACAAATCGGACGATACGATTGAGACGATGAAATTGACGCCGAGCTCGCTCGCGGAGTTGATTCGTTTGATTGGAGAAGGTACAATTTCTTCGAAGATTGCCAAACGCGTGTTCACAGCCATGATCGAAGAAGGCGCCGAGCCGAAGGCGTACGTCGAAGCGAACGGTCTCGCCCAAATCTCGGACGAGAACTTGCTCCGCGGCTACATCCTCGACTTGTTCGAAGCGCATCCGCAGATGATTGAAGACTTTAAAAACGGGAAAGACCGTGCCAAAGGCTTTATCATCGGGCAGATCATGAAGCAGACGAAAGGGATGGCGAACCCGGCACTCCTCGATGGCTTGTTCCACGAAGAGATTGCCAAACGCTAAACAAGCGGCCAGGCACTTGTGTCTCGCTTTTCGCTCGACTTGAGCATGGGGAGAGAATAGTATGCAACGAAAACGCGCACGGGTCATCTATAACCCGACATCTGGAAAAGAAGTGATCAAACGGGAACTCCCGTACATTTTGAACCGCCTCGAGGATGCGGGTTATGAGACGTCGACGTACGCGACGAAAGCAATCGGCGACGCGACGCTCGAAGCCGTTCGAGCCGCGGAGGCCGAGTTCGACTTGATTATCGCGGCTGGTGGGGACGGGACGCTGAACGAGGTTATCTCGGGACTCGCCCCGCTCGACACGCGTCCGACGATCGGGCTCATCCCAGTCGGAACGACGAACGACTTTGCCCGAGCGATGCGGATTCCGCTCAACGTCGTCGGTGCCCTCGACGTCATCTGTGACGGATTCGAGATGCCGGTCGACCTCGGTGAGATTGAAGGGGAGAAAGGCGACATCCATTACTTCATCAATATCGCCGGGGGCGGTATCATGACGGAGCTGTCGTATGAGGTCCCATCGAAACTGAAGACGGCACTCGGTCAGCTCGCCTATTACGTCAAAGGGATGGAGAAACTTCCACTCATCAAGCCGACGTATATCGAGCTCGAGCACGACGAGGGCACGTTCAGTGGCGAGGTCATGATTTTCCTCACGTCGAACTCGAACTCGGTCGGTGGCTTTGAGAAGATTTCACCACACGCGTCATTAAACGATGGACTGTTCGACTTGTTCATCTTGCGCAAGTGTAACTTGTTCGAGTTCATTCACGTCGTCCGTTTGTTGCTCCGTGGTGAGCACTTGTCGAGTCCGCTCGTCGAGCACGTCAAGACGGGACGCGTCAAGATGAAGACGACGACGGAACGGATGAGTCTCAACATCGACGGTGAATACGGCGGCGAATGCACGGGCGAGATGCGAAACTTGTTCCGTCACTTGACGGTGCTCGCACCAAACGCGCGCATCCGTGAGATGGAAGACTTGAACGCCCAGTATGAACGCGAACAGATGATTAAACAGCTGTTCAACGTAGCGAACGAGAAAGCAGAATGATTCGGCTCGGCGTGGCGCACACGCCGAGCTTTTCGTTCGCTTGGAACGGGTATGAACCAATACACACTATTTTTTGAATCGGGAAAGGAGAGACTCATGTTACCAGTCCAAAAGAATGACCGTCTCGATGTCCACATCCACGATCTCACGCATGAGGGCGCGGGCGTGGCACGCGTCGACGGTTATACGCTGTTCGTCCCGAACGCACTTCCGGGAGAGACCGTGGAAATCGTCGTGACGAAGACGAATAAACAGTACGGGTTCGCCCGCTTGCTCGATGTGAAAGAAGCGAGTGCGGACCGCGTCGAGCCACCGTGCCCGATTTTCTATCAGTGCGGGGGCTGTCAGCTCCAACACTTCAGTTACGACGGCCAGCTCCGTCAAAAACGGGACCGTGTCGTCGATGCGTTGAAGCGACTTGGCCAATTCGATGTGCCTGTCCACGAGACAATCGGCATGCCGGAACCATGGCGTTACCGCAACAAGGCACAAGTGCCGTTCAAAGACGAGGCCGGTCGCCTCGTCGCCGGTTTCTATCGTCCACGTTCGCACGATATCGTCGAGATGAAGGAATGTCTCATCCAAGACGAACGCAACGATGAGGCCGTCCAAGTCGTCCGTGACGTGCTCGCGGCGCACGGCGTGCCGGCGTACGATGAGAAGACAGGACGCGGCGTCATCCGCCACGTCATGGCCCGTTACGGGTATCATTCGGGTGAATTGATGCTCGTCCTCATCACGAAGACGACGAAAATCAAAGGCGTCAACGAGATTGTCGCCGACATCTTGAAGCGTCTGCCGGACGTGACGTCAATCATGCAAAACGTCAACCCGGACAAGACGAACGTCATCTTGGGGTCGACGAACAAATTGTTATATGGCCATGAGACGATTGAGGACAAGATTGGTGGACTGACGTTCACGATTTCTCCGCACTCGTTCTTCCAGGTCAACCCGGTCCAGACGGAGAAACTGTACGGCAAGGCGCTCGAATACGTGCAACTGACTGGGACCGAACAAGTCGTCGACGCCTATTGCGGCATCGGGACGATCAGTCTGTTCCTCGCCCGGAAAGCGGCGCACGTGTACGGCGTCGAAGTCGTACCGGAAGCGATCGAGGACGCGAAACAGAACGCGCTTGTCAATGAAATCGACAACGTGACGTACGCGTGTGGCGCGGCAGAAGATGTGTTGCCACAGTGGAAGAAGGATGGCATCAATCCGGACGTCATCGTCGTCGACCCGCCGCGTAAAGGTTGTGCCGAGTCGTTCCTCGAGACGATGGTCGAGATGGCACCGAAGCGGATCGTTTACGTGTCGTGTAACGTCGCGACGCAAGCGCGCGATATGCGTTACCTCGCCGACCGTGGCTACAAATTAGTCGAAGTCACCCCAGTCGACATGTTCCCGCATACGGCGCATGTGGAGACGGTGGCGTGGTTAGAAAAAGTGGAATAAGCTGAATGTAGATGAACCTTCGGATGTAAACTTCGAAGGTTTTTTTGTACATTTGTTTAGAAACTAGGACGTGATGAAGAAGTGTTGTCATCATTCAGCGTGAACAAGGGAATAGGATAACGATTGACCGCCATATGGAGATGGGACTAGTTATAAACTTGATTTCCGAAGGAGGAAACTCGGTTTGAAATCATTGAATGCGTGGATTCGAGTGTACACATCGACCGTCCAACAAGGCGACGTACCGCTTGCGTATCGAAGCATCCTTGAGTTCATGGGACGGTTGAAATCTCGCTTCATGAAGAGCGGATACGAGGTGAGCGGTCTCTACCCGGGCTATATGGATATGTCGTATGTCGCTGTGAACACATCACGTTTGAAGGAGCACGGACTGAAAATCGCCGTCGTCTATCTCCATGCGACCGGGCAGTTTAAAGTATAGTTGTCCGCTCGCAATCGGATGTTAACTGAACAGTACGCGACAACTTTCCAAGCAATCTCGGGTTTCCATGATGACCAAAACCGAGATGCCATCATCGAGCGGACGTTGACGCCAACGCCAAATTTTGATGAGCCGGAGCAGTTGGCTGAATTGATTGAGCGGGAAGTCGAACGGTTCATTCAAGATGTGGAAACAACGATTGAGGGAGGGCGCTGATGGATTGGATGACCGAAGTAGAACAGAGACTGAAACGAGGCAATCAACTTTTATTTGCGAAAGACAGTGTGCTTCTAACCGATTTGAATACGATGATTCACGGACAAAACCGGCGCACGCTGGCGTTATGGGCGTTTGAGTTGGCCGATGAGGCCGTTCAAGCGCTATCTGAGCGCTACCCGGATGAAACGAGACTGAAAACCGCAGTCCAATTGTCTAGAGCGTGGGCTGCGGGCAACGTGAAGATGCCCGTCGCAAAACAAGCGATTTTGCAGGCCCATGCTGTGGCGAAAGAAATTGATTCGCTTGAGGATCAAGCCTTGTGCCACGCCATCGGACAAGCTTGCAGCGTCGTTCATACTCCAGGGCACGCACTAGGTTTTCCAATCTATGAGCTGACTGCACTCGTTCATCGTCACGGTGTACGGGTGTGTCAACCAATCGTCGAAGCGCGCGTGAAGCACTATATGGAGCGGATTGAATCTTGGCGCGCGCATACTTCTGAGTATGAATGGGCTACGTTCATGATGAATGACTAAAAGACTTCTCAAGAATGAACCCTTCGATCGTGGATTGAAGGATTTTTACTTTGTCATGACCGGAACGCGCGTACGAAGAGACTGCGTTGTGAGGCTAGTAGGGTCAAGCCGCTCCGCTTAGCGATTTCCTCGACGACTTGTTCGACTGTAAGGTGATCGGTCTCGATTTTGTCATGTGTGATGTCGTGATGAAAGGCGTGGAGGCAGCGGTCGATTTGTGCCTTGCTCCACGAATTGAACCATTCGAAGCGCTTATTCAATCGTCTTACAAGTGTCCGCTTATCGGCGTGGAGGATATAATGGTCGACCCGAATCCCGTCACGTTGTAGGGCTCCAATGATTTCATCGTAGTAGAGCTGGTCCACGAGCGTCATCGGGACGATGATTATGCCATCGTATGACCGGGCAATCCTCGCCAACATCTCAACATTGAACGCCCGCCATTCCGGATGATGTTGGAAATCGGCAAGTCGCATGTCTTTGGGCAGATTGTCGCGAATGAAAAAGCCGACTTGTTCCGGGTCATATAAAAACGCGTTCGGTAACCGCTGTTGCAATTGTTTGGCGGCTGTCGTTTTTCCTGATCCGAAAGCGCCGTTGATCCAAACGATCATCTTTATCCAT
This sequence comes from Exiguobacterium sp. s149, assembly GCF_018618395.1. Classification (NCBI taxonomy): domain Bacteria; kingdom Bacillati; phylum Bacillota; class Bacilli; order Caryophanales; genus Exiguobacterium; species Exiguobacterium sp. s149. The sequence goes on along the minus strand of NZ_JACSLZ010000001.1, from coordinate 442,709 downwards.
CCTTCCAAAATACTTTCTGTATTACCATTCTGATTGCATTGACGATTGTCCTGTGAAAAATAAAAAAGACGGACTATCACGCAGTCCGTCTGTCTCATATTTACAGCACTCTACTGGCCGCAGTTTCCTGTTCAGAAACAGCGTCTTCACGCATCGCATCAATTTCTTTATATTCGTTCGTGTCTTTCCACAACTCATCTTTCAACGGATTGAGTTTGTATTTGACAATCCGTGTCACTTGCCAGAAGGCGAGGACGACGTTCAGTGCCAAACTGAGCAGGGCGATCGTCCAGTTCGCTGCCGGATTGTAGGACACACTCACATTGAACGTACTACCGACAGCAAAGAAGTAAGGGAACGTCATGACCCACATCATCCAAAATGTGAGCGTCTGCGCCCGGTTTTGCATCCATGTGCCTTTTGCCCAAAGCAAGGCGGGAACCGTCGCGGCGATGTTCAAGGCGAAGCCTGAATAAAAAGCGTTACCTGGTGCGCATGAATAGACGTAAGCGATGTTCCAAATGCCGTAAGCGACAATCCAAAGTTTCGTTTGGTCCGGCCAGAGCATGTCTTTCTTTTTACCAGATGTCGCGAAGATCCCGACCCAGCCGCAGATGAGGACCAAGTTCAAGATTCCTGCGACGGCGTTCACATAGTTCCAACCGCCCGAGATGTAGTACATTCCATCGACCATCCCTTCGAATCCCATGATCCCGACTTGGAACTCTCGAACGACGGCCTCGGCGATGTTAAGTGCCAAAATACCTGGGACAAGCATCAAATACCATGGATGCTTCTTATGGTAATCGGTGAAGCGGATGACCATGTAAATCAAGCTTCCGGCCAATGCTGAATACACTTTCACCCAATGGAACCATGAGGTGATTTCAGGATCGGCGGTGAAAAACCAAATCGGGGTCAAGGCGATTGGTACGGCCATGAACATGAAGATGCTTGCTTTTTTGCTAGATCGGACGATTTCATTCAACCCGATCAATAGACCGAAGACGACGAACCACATCACGACATTGTACCAAGGGATAGACTCAAAGAAGAACATACGATAACGCCCCTTTCATTTCTAAAGGATAGTGATGAAGCAACGATGAAAAGATGATGTCTTTGAACATACCGAACGTTCGTTATGTTTATGTGAAAAGTGTAACAAACTAATGAAAGCAATGTCAATACGATTTGGTACGTCACAGGGACATGTCATAAATCCGACAAATCATTATGATATAATTAGCCATTATTACGTGAGGAGCGTCGGGCATATGATGAACGAAGGAAAACAAAAGATATTAGATGCGGCGCGAGCGACGATTATCGAAAACGGGATTCAAGGTACGACGCTTCGGGGAATCGCAAAAAAAGCAGGCTTTAGCACGGGCGCGATCTATCATTATTACAGTTCGAAAGAGGCCATTCTGTATGACGTGATGGACGAAGGATTAGGTGAGATTCGACGAATCGCGACCATCTCGCTTGAAGATAAGAAAGAGGCCCGCGAAATCATTCAAGAAATCTTCGATGGGATGCAAGACCGACTCAAAAAAGATGCGGAAAGCCGTTTGCAGTTTTATTTGGCCCATGAGGCGATGCTCGGGAATGTGGAGTTACAAAATAAGTTTAAGGAAAAATATGAGGATTGGATCAATCGCGTCGAAGCCATCTTTGTGAGAGCGTACGGCGTTGAACGCGGACCTTCGACGAGAGCGGTCGCCGCATGGACGATGGCGGCAATTGATGGGATGGTGCTCCAAACGTTATTGAATGTTCAAGTCGTCGAGTCTGTTCATACGAATCGTATACTGGAGTATTTGCTGCAGGACGGGTTTACACACTTCTTTAAAATCATTGAAAATGAACAACGTTTCGATTCTTGAAGTATTGTCAGTTGATACATTCCCGCGTCCATAATAAGATAGATGAAGTGATTTTATTGGATTGACTACGAAAGGGAATGATTTGACATGAAAGAAAACTTCTGGCGCGACCTTCCGCGTCCATTCTTTATACTTGCCCCGATGGAAGACGTGACCGATGTCGTCTTCCGCCACGTCGTCGCCCATGCCGGCCGACCTGACGTCTTTTTCACTGAGTTCGCGAACTCGGACAGCTACTGCCACCCGGAAGGGAAAGGTAGCCTGCGCGGACGCTTGACGTTCACCGAAGACGAACAGCCGATGGTCGCCCACATTTGGGGCGATAATCCTGACTACTTCCGCGAGATGAGCATCGGGATGGCCGAGATGGGCTATAAAGGCCTCGACATCAATATGGGTTGCCCGGTCCCGAACGTGGCGAAGCGCGGCAAAGGGAGCGGGCTCATCCTCCGTCCTGACGTCGCGGCGGAACTCATCCAAGCGGCGAAAGCTGGTGGGATCCCAGTCAGCGTCAAGACACGTCTCGGATTCGCGAAGCTCGACGAGTGGCGCGACTGGTTGACGCATCTCTTGAAGCAAGACATCGCCAACTTGTCGATTCACTTGCGCACACGCAACGAGATGAGTAAAGTCGACGCGCACTGGGAGATGATCCCGGATATCGTCAAATTGCGTGACGAGATTGCGCCGGACACACTGATCACGATTAACGGTGACATCCTCGACCGTCAGATGGGGTTAGAACTCGTCGAGAAGTATGGCGTCGACGGCGTCATGATTGGTCGCGGGATTTTCAAGAACCCGTTCGCGTTCGAGAAAGAGCCGCGTGAGCATTCGATGGAAGAGTACCTCGACTTGCTTCGTCTCCAACTCGATTTGCAAGACAAGTTCCAAGAAGAAGTGCCGCGTTCGATTTCAAACTTGCACCGCTTCTTCAAGATTTACGTGAAAGGGTTCCGCGGGGCGAGCGACCTCCGTGTGAAGCTCATGGACACGAAATCGACAGACGAAGTGCGGGCACACCTTGATGCGTTCGTCGAGAACTATCATAGAGAAGAAGCGGCGCTTGCCGAGGCGGCGTCGACAGTCGAATAATGTTTTACGGGGATTCAGTGTATACTGGGTCCCTTTTTTATGTGGCGATAATGAATCGAAACTTTTGATCCACTTGGTTCGTAAGAAGGGATGGGAGGGATGAACATGAACGAATGGCGTGAATCTGCGGTCGGTCTTGGCCTTGCGTTTGGAACGGCTGGCGGGCTAATTATCTCATTATTAGTCAATTTTCCGTCCATGTATGGAATCGTCATCGGTTCGATTATCGGCTATTGGATTGGGCTCTTCATCTCTATCCGTGCTATGAAACGATAACGACCCATTATTAAAACAGGAGGAGCGTTTCAATATGAGTGAATTTCAATTTATAACGAGCGATCGACCACTGAAAGAAGTCGAAAATCCATATATCGAGTTCTTATCGATCAACGAGGCCATCAAAAAAGGCGTCGTGTTGCCTGACATGCTTACAGACGACGAAGACCTCGATCGTGACGAAAAGATTTTGATGAGCGTCGAGTCGGAAGAGCAGCTCGACGAGATTGAGATCAAGCGAGACTTGTACTATGACGTGGAGAACGTCGAGGCGTATTCCATAAAACCGCACGTCGTTGAGTTACGTTGGCGCTATTCCGATGTGAGAGCCGAACAGCTCATCGAGTATATAACCGACCACTTGAAGACGGCGGAGGAAGTCGAGATTTGGAAAGTGTGGGTCGATGAACAGACAGCACCAAACGTTCAATCGATCACGCTCGATGCGTTAACGAGTGATGCGCTAAGTTTTTTAGGTACAGATGGGTTCGATCGGCCGGAATGCCTTCGCGTGACAAAAGCATAACCTGACCGAACGAGATTTCTCGTTCGGTTTTTGTTTTGTCTCCTCACTTGAAAAAGACTGCTATATTATGAAGAGAAGAGTCAGGAGGGAATCAGATGCACATTTTAATCGTTGAAGACGACCGGACAATCGCCTCCGGTCTCCAATATTCGCTCGAACAAGAACAATTCACGACGACGTTGTGCCAGAACGCGACCGACGCGACACGTTTGATTGAACAACAGTTACATACGATCGACCTGTGTCTATTCGATTTGTCGTTGCCGGACGGGAGCGGCTATGACTTATGTCGGCTCGTGAAGCAAAAACAGGATACGCCCGTCATCTTTTTGACGGCGTTCGATGATGAAGTGAACGTCGTCATGGGACTCGATATGGGAGCGGACGATTACATTACGAAACCGTTCCGGGTCCGTGAACTTATCTCGCGGATTCATTCGGTGTTGCGCCGCTACCATAAACAGGTCAGCTCGCCCGTTTTGACAATCGGGTCGGTCGAAATCAACACGCAAGACGCGAAAGTCAAAAAAGATGGAAGCGAGATCCTGTTGACAGCGCTCGAGTATCGTTTACTGCTCATCTTCGGGAAACATACGGGCCAAGTGTTATCACGGACCCAGCTGCTCGACCAGATTTGGGACATGGGCGGGGATTTCGTGAATGACAATACGTTGACCGTCTACATCAAACGGTTACGCGAGAAGCTCGAGGATGACCCGCAGCGGCCGACGTTGATTAAGACGGTTCGCGGGATTGGCTATAAGGTGGAACGCTGATATGTTGCGCAATCGAGAAATCCGTATCTATTTAGTCAGTCTGTTGCTGCTGATTGGGGTGGCTTCTATCGTCGCAGCTTTGTTCCTATCGATGGAGGCCGTCATTCTCGTCCTCCTTTTGTCGGTTGCGTTCTTGATCGTGACATATCGGTTCACCGCGTGGCGCTATCGGGAAATCGACCAGCTGTCGAGCTACCTCCAAGAGATCAGCAACGGCAACTATAAACTCGACGTCCGGGACAATCGCGAAGGCGAGCTCAGTCTATTGAAGAGCCAGATTTATAAAGTGACGAAGATGTTGTCCGAACAAGGGATGCATCTCGAGGAAGACAAGCAGAAGCTGACGGATGCCATCTCCGACATCTCTCATCAGTTGAAGACACCGCTCACGTCAATGACCGTCATGGCAGATTTGCTCAGTGACCCGAGACTGTCGGATGACAAGCGTCAAGAGTTCACACATAACGTGCAGGTACAGCTCGAGCGGATGGAATGGCTCGTGTCGTCGCTACTCAAGCTGTCTAAAATTGATGCCGGGACGATTCATTTCAAACGGGAACCGGTGTCCGTCCCCGTGCTCGTTCAAGCCGTGACGGAACCGATGCTCGTGCCGATTGATATTAAAATGCAGCGGCTTCAGATTAAGGGTGAGCGTGATGTCACGTTCGAAGGCGACTTGAAGTGGACGACCGAGGCGCTCATCAACATCTTGAAGAATTGCGTCGAACACACACCGGAACAAGGGGAGCTGTTCATCGACTTCAGCGAGAACACCCTGTATACGGAAATCGTCATTCGCGATACGGGGAGCGGCATAGCCAAACAAGACATCCCGTATATTTTCCAACGTTTTTATAAGGGTATGAATGCGAGTGACGACAGCGTCGGCATCGGGCTCGCCATGGCCCACAGTATCATCACAAGTCAACAAGGTGAACTGACCGTCCGCAGTGAACGTGGAGCCGGGACCGCGTTTCAAATTCGATTCTACAAAGCAATCGTCTAAGTGACGAAACAGTCACTTTCGAGTCACGGACGTGTCACACTCGCTCGGTACACTCAAAGTAGATCAAGTACTGGAGGGTGCAAACATGAACATATTAGAAGTGCAACACTTATCGAAAGTATACGGAAAAGACGAGATGGAAGTGCGGGCGCTCGATGACGTGTCGTTCACGGTCAAAAAAGGCGAGTTCGTCTGTATCGTCGGACCGTCGGGCTCGGGGAAGTCGACGTTGTTACATTTGCTCGGCGGCGTCGATGTCCCGACGAGTGGACAGGTGTTGATCGACAACACTGATATTTACAAGTTGGATGAGACACAGCTCGCCATCTTCCGCCGTCGTCAAATCGGGTTGATTTATCAATTTTATAACTTGATCCCGATTTTGACGGTCGAGGAGAACATCACGTTACCGATGTTGTTGGACGAGCAAAAAGTCGACGCCGCCCATTTGGAGCGCATCATCGGCATCCTTGGTCTGTCGAACCGATTGACTCATCTGCCAAACCAACTGTCTGGCGGGCAGCAACAACGCGTTTCCATCGGTCGTGCGCTCATCAGCAACCCGGCCATCATCTTGGCCGATGAGCCGACAGGGAACTTGGACAGTCAAAACAGTGAAGAAATCATGAGCCTCCTCAAACTGTTCAACAAGAAGTTCAATCAGACGCTGATCATCATCACCCACGACGAACGAATCGCCTTGCAGGCCGACCGGATCATTTCGATCGAGGATGGGAAGATTGCGAAGAACGAGGTCGTCCGCTCATGAACATCATCAATAAAATGACGCTTCGACACTTGCGTGAAAACAAGCGGCGTTCGCTCGTCACCATCATCGGGGTCATCATCTCGGTGGCGATGATCACGGCTGTGACGACACTCGGTTCATCGTTCTTAGACTTGATGATCCGTCAAGACATCGCGGACAATGGGGAGTGGCACGTCAAATATGTCAACACGAACGAAGACCAGGTCGAGGCGATCCGGAATGACGCGGCCACGAAGGACGTCATCCTGTCGAGTGACGGCTATGCGGAATTAAAAGAATCACAGAATGCCTATAAACCATACTTATACGTTAGGAACTATAACATCTCGGGGCTGAAGAATTTTCCTGTCGACTTGACGGAGGGACGCTTACCGAACAAAGAAGGCGAAGTCGTCATTTCCGAGGCCATCCGTCAAAACGCACAAGTCACGTACAACATCGGGGACGAATTGACGCTCGAGATCGGCGAACGCATTGACGAATCGTCAGGTCGTGTGTTGACGCAAAGCGATGGCTTGATGCGTGACGGGGAGACGATGCTTGAACAGTTGAAAATCGAGGATACGGTGACGTTGACCGTCGTCGGCACGATGACGCGCCCAGCCTGGGAACCGACGTGGTCGCCTGGCTATACGGTCGTCGGATACATCGACGACAAAGCGTTGAACGGTGCGACCGTCGATACGTATGTCGCCTTGAACGATGTTGACGGCTCGATTTATGAAGAAACGAAACAACTGATGCGCGAACAGAAAATCGAAGGGATTGATTATAACTCTTCGTTGCTTCGCTATTATGGGGTGACCGATGATGACGGCTTGCGCAAGACGCTGTACGGGTTCGGGGGCATCATCATGGCGGTCATCGTCATCGGCTCGATTTCGCTCATCTATAACGCCTTCGCCATCAGCGTGTCCGAGCGCTCGCGCTACCTCGGGATGCTCGCGAGCGTCGGGGCGACGAAGCGGCAAAAGCGGAACTCGGTCTTCTTTGAAGGGTTCGTCATCGGAGGGATCAGCATCCCAATCGGTATCCTTGCCGGGGTGGCCGGAATCGGGGTCACGTTCCTGTTCATCAACGCCTTCGCGGAAAAAGCGCTCAACGTGACGGAGAAGTTTGAGGTCGTCGTCACACCGCTCACGCTCCTGTTGACGGTCCTCATTTCGAGCGTGACGATTTTCATCTCGTGTTATCTGCCGGCGCGCCGCGCTTCGAAGATTTCGGCGATTGACGCGATTCGTCAAACCCAGGACGTGCGACTGACGTCGAAGAACGTGAAGACGTCAAAATTTGTGCGCCGTATCTTCGGGTTGGAGGCAGAGATTGGATTGAAAAACACGAAACGTAACCGGAAACGGTATTTGGCGACCGTGTTCTCACTCGTCATCAGTATTGTGCTGTTTTTAGTTGTTAGTTACTTCACGGACCGGCTCGAACAGTCGCTCGAGATGTCGCAAGGCACGTACGAGTTCGATATCCTCGTGAACGGGTCGAATCTCACGAAGGATGACTTACGTCGCTATGAGACGTTGGACAATGTGACGGGTGGGACGTACTTCGAGAACACGACCGTCCAGACGATGGTCGACGAAGCGCAATTACCGAGCGCGTTGACCGAGAACAAAGACTTGGCATCAGCCTTTGTCGATGGGAAGTTCATGTACTACGTCTCCCTCTACCAATTGGATGACGACAGTTTCGATGCGTACTTGAAGCAGATCGGAGCATCCGCCAGCAACTTTGAAGATGGAGACGTCCCAGGCGCCGTTTTGATTGATGAAGTGTCGTATCAAGATGTGGACAAGAAAAAGTTCGTCAATTCGAAGACGATTGAGACCGAAATTGGCGATACGCTTGAACTCCGGGACGAGAATGCGACGGACGAAGCGGCACCGCTTAAAACAATCAAAATCGGAGCCATGACCGACGTCGCCCCGACCGGTGTGATGACGAGTTCACTCGGATGGCTCGATGTGATCGTCCGGGAAGGGACGTTCGAAAAAGATGCGATTGGGAAGTTGATGCAGCAGTCGAGCCCATCAATCGCCTTGAACACGAGTAATCCTGAGGCGACGCAACAAGTGATTGAGGCGGAACAAAATATGGACCAATACATCTTCAACGTGTCGGAGCAGCGTGAACAACAAGAGCAGGTGTTGTTGCTGTTATCGATTTTCGTCTATGGGTTCATCGTCTTGATCTCGCTCATCTCGGTGGCGAACATCTTCAACACGATCTCGACGAGTGTCTCGCTCCGTCGTCGCGAATTCGCGATGCTGCGGTCGGTCGGGATGACACCGAAAGGGTTCAACAAGATGGTGTATTATGAGAGCATCTTCTACGGCATGAAGGCGCTGGCGTATGGCGTGCCGGTCAGTGTGCTCATCATGTACCTCATTTATCGTGCGCAAATCAACACGTTCGAAGCCCCGTTCACGTTGCCGTGGGGCGACATCTTGTTCGTCACGGTCGTGATTTTCCTTATCGTCGGTTCTTCGATGTTATATGCCATTTCGAAAGTGAGGTCGGATAATATCATCGACCGGTTGAAGCAAGAAAATAACTAATATGCATGGAAAGGGATTCAGTGTCTACTGAGTCCCTTTTTTTTGTAAACTAAGAATGAGAAAAGAGGTGGGAGAATGGACATCCGAGAAGTATTGAGTGGCGGAGATTTGCGCTCGGTCGGCCACGTCGATGAGGTCGTCGCCTACGTCGGGAACGACCCGGACCGATTCAGTGAATTGATGACCGGTTTGACCGATGCCCGTCCCGTCGTCCGGATGCGGAGTGCGGACGCGATGGAGAAAGTGACGCGTCGTCATCCGGAGCTGCTGCAAGCACATCAGGCGTCCTTGTTCGAGCAGCTACAGATCGCCACCCAACAAGAAGTGAGGTGGCACTTGGCCCAACTCATGCCACGGCTGATGTGGACGGAAGACGAGGCGGCCGACGTCGTTCATATGCTCACCGATTGGATTGCTACGGAGACTAGCGCCATCGTCATCGTCAACTCCTTGCAGGCGATCTTCGACTTGAGCGCCGAGCATTCACGCTTCCGTGACGACCTGAAAACCTTGCTCGAATCGCAACTCGAGACGGGGAGTCCAGCCGTGAAGAGCCGCTCAAAAAAACTATTAAAGAAGTTGTGACCGATGGACTTCATTTCCGGTCTATAAAGATGTAAGTACATCGAAAGGGGGATTCGATTGGACGATCAAGCGATTATCGATTTGTATTGGCAACGTTCCGAGCGGGCGCTTGAGGCGACGGCGCAAAAGTATGGCGGCTATTGTCATACGATTTCCTATAACATTTTGCATAGCCGAGAGGACGCAGACGAATGCGTCAATGACACGTACATGAAAGCGTGGCAAGCGATTCCGCCGACACGTCCAGTGCGGCTCGCCGCCTATTTGGCGAAGCTTGTCCGTAACGTCTCGCTCCATAAGTATGAGAAGGCGAACGCCAAGAAGCGCGGAGCCGGGCAAGTCCCGTTCATCGTCAGTGAGCTCGAGCACTGTCTCGCCTCCTCCGTCGCGACGGATTCAGAGGTCGTCGAGTTGTTGAACGACTTTTTGGCCCGGTTGCCGCAAGAGACCCGACAGATCTTTATGGGACGCTACTTTCACTTCCAGTCGATTAAAGACATCGCGACAATGCGACACGTGAGCGAGAGCAAGGTCAAGATGGTGCTGCTTCGGACCCGTAATGACTTGAAGCAAATACTCGAAGCGGAAGGGGTGGCACTATGAACGGAGATCGGCTCACACGTTTGATGGGGGACGTCGATGACCGTTTCGTCGAGGAATCGATGGAATTCGAGGGAAAGAAACGAAGACATTGGCGTTGGATGGGAGGTCTCATCGCTGTCGCTGCTGTTGCACTCTTTGCCGTGACATGGGACGGCTTCAAAGAGTTGATTCCGCTGTCGGACAGCTCGAGCAATATGTCGGTCGCGTATATCGATGAAAAGGACATCGATGTCGGGATGTCGTCGGCAAACCTGATCGAGATGAGTGAAGATGAACTGTTCTCGAAATGGGAGCCTGTCGTGGTGCGGGGCGTCGTCAAACAGATTGACCACATCGAGCTCGACTTCAACGGACAAGAGGAATATCAGTCGATCGTGACGATTGGCGTGACAGACGTCTATCGGGGCGAGGTTGAGCCCGGGAGTGAGATGAAAGTACTCACCGTTGCAGGCGTCGGTTCGAAAGTGCTTCAGTCAGATGCGGACGTCATATCTGAACTTCGCCTCGGCATGGAAGGGATTTTTATGCCGAGACGGCATGACACTTCCCACGTCTGGTCACAAAACGGGGCAACGCTTCAAGTTATGGATGTGAGTGATTACGGCTTTCCGGACGGTGAGCGATACATGTTCTTGAACACGGACGAAGGGCTCGTCTTCAGTCGTGATGCCTATCCGTCGCTACGAGGTGCTGAAACACTCGATGACGTAGAGGCGTTTATGATGGACCGGTTCCGTTAACGGGAAGGGATATATAGGAGAAGGGAGACTACGATGACAGAACAGAATTGGCGAGCGTCGGGTGTAGGACTCGGACTAGTGTTTGGAGCGGGGATTGGCATCATCAGTTCGCTCCTATTTGGATTTGAATTGGTGTACGGAATCGCGGCAGGTACTGCATTCGGCTATCTCATCGGACTCGTGGTGTCATTGACAGGAAAGACATGATTGAAGGGAAGGCTGACTCAAAGTGATCACAAAGAAAATAATCCAGTAGGTGAAGAAACAAGGAAGCTTTGAGATGAAGGAAAACTTTCGCGAAATCAGGTTTCGGGTAGGGGGTTCGGCATTTCTTGAATCAGAAGGAGGACATCATATGGATCGCACCATCACTGTCAAAGGAACGGGAAAAGTATTGGCTAAACCAGATTTGATTGTCGTGAAAATGGAGTTGACCTCGAAGGCTGTCCGTTACGAAGAGACGATGAACGGGGCGGCAATCGCCGTCACACGTCTGCAAAAAGCGATTGAACAGGCCGGCTTTGCGAAGACGGATTTAAAGACGACCGACTTCTCAATCGACACCGACTATGAGAGCTATCGGGACAAACAAGGCAACTATAAATCCCGTTTCCGGGGTTACGTCTGTCAGCAGAAGACGAAACTCGAGTTTCCGCTCGATACGAAACAATTGTCAGCGGTCATCGAACATGTCAGCAACTCGCTAGCCGAGCCGAAGCTGTCCATCTCGTTCACGATCAAAGACGCGGATTCGATTCAAGACGAATTGCTCGCGAGCGCGGCGGCGAACGCGCGTCATCGGGCCGAACTGTTGGCGAAAGGGGCCGGGGCGACGCTCGGTGACTTGCTTCAAATCGACTACACATGGGGCGAGCTTCATCTTTATTCGCCGACTCGTCTCACGCTCCATGACGAGGTTCTCTTCTCGGAGGCGGCGATGCCGGAACTTGAGCCGGATGAGATTGATCTGAGTGACTCGGCGACGTTCGTGTGGGCGATTCGATGAGACGCGTCATCGGATTAGTATTGCTCCTTCTGTCTGTCTCTTTGTCGGCTCAAGCTTTGTCGTGGGCGTATGCGTTCGTCGTGTTGGACGGACGGGTGTATGAAGTGATGGATGTCGCCGTATTGGAGGCTGACTTGGGAGAAGTCGTCGGCGAGGTCAAGACGATGGCCGACGATATGGATGGCAGCTATTATGGGGACGCTTCGAACATGTATCCGGTTGGGACAACATATCGGAAAGTGAACGGGGAAGCGATGGAGGACGTCCTTGCGGTCGAGGGTGGGTCTGGGTGGAAGCGGGCCGAGTATCGGCATGACGCCCCGTTCAGCATGCGTGACCATCTGGATAAGGTTGCGTATGCGGTGTTTGGAATTGGTGCTGTCCTTTTTGTGTCTACACGAGTGAAGAAAAGACATAAAAATTAACTGAATCCATGATGAGGCCTCGTTCATTAAGGGAAGAGTCATATATAGATACGTAGAGCTTCCGCACAATGGAGGGAGATTGTATGAAAATTCTCATCATCTTTGACTCGATGTACGGGTGTACCGAAAAAGTCGCATATGCCATCAAGGGCGGGTTCGGCGACTTACACCGCGTCGACATCATGCAAATCAGCCACGTCGGATACGGCGACCTCGCCAACCTTGATTTGTTCATCGTTGGTTCGCCGACGCATGGCGGGCGCGAGACTGAGGACGTGAAAACTTTTTTAGACGGCCTGTCGGATCATGCGCTCCGAGGCATCCGTGCTGCGGCGTTTGATACGAGCATGGCTGAAGAAGACCAAGGCTTTTTCGTCGGTAAAATCGTCAAATGGTTCGGCCACGCCTCGACCCGGATCGAGCAGCTCTTGTTGGACAAAGGAGCAGAACCGGTATTGAAAGAGTCGTTCATCGTCCTCGATAAAGAAGGTCCACTCAAAGACGGAGAACTCGAGCGGGCGACCGAATGGGCTCGTCACTTGATGGACAAATAATCGGGCGTGTTCCTCACGGGACGCGTCTTTTTTGATGTGGAATTGTCCGAAGCGTTCTCAAAACGGGTAAATATAAGGGTATCTCTATTGTATGGAACGGAGGGAGAACGATGAAAAAATGGGAACGTGACGTCCTCATCGGTTGGATTGTCGTCTTGTTGGTGCTCGTTGCGCATTATGTGATCACGGTATCGCTCGGAAACACGTATTTTGCCGAGTCGACGATGAATCGGATGCTTTGGCTCAGTAGCTTCCCGGCCTTTTTGATTGCCTTTCTCGCAGCCCTCTTCCAAAAAACGAACACGCTCATGCTCGCCGTGCGTCGTGGCGTCATCTGGACGGCCGAACTTGTCGTCGGCCTCTCGCTCGTCGCCTGGTTTTTCCGGGCGTTCGAGACGCTGTTCGTGACTCCGGGCGCGTATTGGGTGTTCGGAGCGGTCCTACTCGCACCGCTCGTCTATTTGTTCGAGTTCCGCCGTCAGAACCGGGGCACGAAGGCCGGTGCCCACTAAGCGTAGAAAACGTCTCCTTAAGGGGGCGTTTTTAGTCTGGCCAGGAATGGGAATGGGATACAGAAGATTAGAATGGAGGGAGTCACTATGAGTCAGTATTTTTCATCATCATACGAAGAGTCGCGTGAGAAGTTTCTCGCCCTGCTCGACCGCGTCAAACCCTATTATCCGACGGCCCGCGTGATGTCCCACTCGATTGGCGAGGATACGATTGATGTCATCATCGGTGAACCTGCGGGATCACGCGAAGCGGTGCTTCTCATGACAATCGGAGAGCACGGCATCGAAGGGTACGCCGGGGCAGCCGTGACACACCAGTTCGTCGAGACGCAACTCGAAAACCTTCGGCACGAGTCGACCGGCATCTGTCTCATCCATGCCGTCAATCCGTGGGGAATGAAACACTTCCGCCGCGTCAATGAACATAACGTTGACTTGAACCGAAACTATGTCATCGACCGGGAGGCCCTCCCGCGTAACGTCAATAAAGAATATGAGGTCATGCGGCACTTGTTCGTCCCGGACGGCGTCATCGATGATTACCATGAGGCGCGCGAACACATCTACTCGTTCCTCGGATCTGGCATCAAGCTCGACGGGTTTGACGCGATGACCGAGGCGAAAGGAATGGGGCAGTATCAGTTCCCGAAAGGTGTCTATTACGGCGGCGAGTCAGATGAACCGTCCGCCATCTTTTTAAAGGAGATTCAGCACGATTTGCTCGACCGCTACGACCGCGTCATCCACATGGATTGGCACACGGCGCTCGGTCCGACGAACGAAGTGACGATGGTCATCAGTGAACGGGACGGGCGTGATGTCGACGAACTGAAGCGGACATACGGATTGAAAAATATCCAGACGTATGACCCGACCGACGTCCTCGGAGACTCGACGAACCATTTCTATTACGTAAGGGACACGCACTATCCGGACAAACAGCTCGTCTCGGCGTTATTCGAGTTCGGGACGTTCGGGACGTCGACGAAAGCGACGATTCGCGAGTTCTTGACGATCATTCTCGAGAACCGGCTCTACTTTGAAGGGACGAAAGACCCGGAAGCCCGAAACGGCATTCGTAAAGAATTCATGGCCATGTTTTATCCGGAAGACGAGTCGTGGCGGACGTCCGTATTACGCGAAGGAGCAGGCGCAATCGAGCATGTCTTGAAAGCCGAATCGCTCTGGCGCGACAGTTGACAGGTTTCTACTTCGGTCAAACGGGAAAAAGTGGGTTGTGGGCAAACACGCACGCCGCTCAACAATCCAACTGGGGGTTTTGACTAATGGGGAACTATATTACAGCACATGATGGAACGAGTATTTACGTGGAAGACGTCGGGACAGGCGACGCCGTCGTCTTCTTACACGGCTGGCCAGCGAACAACAACATGTTCGAGTATCAAAAGAATGCGTTGCTCGAAGCAGGCTACCGTTACGTCGGAATCGACTATCGTGGCTACGGCAAGTCGGATGCGCCGGCGACAGGTTATGACTATGCGACGATGGCGTCGGACGTGCACATGGTCGTTGACGGGCTTGGCATCAAAGATTTCACACTCGTCGGCTTCTCAATGGGTGGGGCGATTGGCATCCGTTACGCCGTCGACTTCCCGGATGACGGTCTGAAGAAACTTGTCCTGTCAGGTGCTGCGGCACCGGTGTTCACGCAACGACCGGACTATCCGTACGGGATGACGCAAGCTGAGGTCGATGCGTTGATTGAGGACACAAAGAAAGATCGACCGAAGATGCTCGAAGGGTTCGGTGAGATTTTCTTCGAGAAAGAACATTCGAAACCGATGCAAAACTGGTTCCATCACCTTTCGCTCGTCGCGTCGAGTCACGGGACGATCGCTTCGGCGAAAGCACTCCGTGATGAGGACTTGCGTGAGGACTTGCCGAAAGTAAATGTCGAGACGCTCATCATCCATGGCGTGCACGACAAGATTTGTCCGTTCGAGTTCGCGCTCGAGATGGAAAAGGGCATCCCGAACTCGCGCATCGAGCGGTTCGAGGAGAGCGGTCACGGTACCGTCCTTGACGAGATGGACAAGTTCAACAAGACGTTGCTCGAATTTATTTGAGTGAGACAAGCCTAGGGACATTCCTAGGCTTTTTTTGATGGAGATCTGTTGCACGTTTGTTACGGTTTTTGAGGCTAGAATGACCTCCACTCGGGTATAGCTACAGTGAAGCCGTTTTGGATAATTCCGTTTAGATTGGTCAACCAAACATGTGAGACAAGAAGTTTGATTCACGGTCAAGATTGGCTTTGGAGAAGCTGTTCGGGGCCGTGCCTGTTTGTGTGTTCACAACAACTTCGGACGGATTGTTTGGAAACGCTTTATGGTAAAGAGAGAATAAGCCTCCTTGTGACAGAACAGATGCAGATTAGATGGTCATTTTGTGCTGACTAGACCCTAATACATGGTACAATGAAGAGGTGGATTTTTAGATTGAGGAGAGATTGTACATGAATATCGCTTTCTTTTTATATCCGAAAGAAGACGTCAAATATCTAGACCCGGAATCGACGGTGCGCCAAGCGCTCGAGAAGATGAAGCATCATCGCTTCACCTCGGTGCCGCTTGTATCCGAAAACGGCTTTTATGCCGGGACGATGACGGAAGGGGATTTACTCTGGGCACTCGCCGAACAGCTTCGCGGGGAAGAAGACTACGAAAAAGTGCTGCGGACAAGGTTGAAAGATATCAAGCAACGCGTACGGTATAAGCCGGTCGCCATCACGGCGCAAATCGAGGAGCTCGTCGATGCGATCACAGATCAAAACTTCGTGCCGGTCGTCGATGACGGGAAGTATTTCATCGGCATCATCCGGCGCCGCGACATCATCGAGTATTACTCGACGAAGTTGCAACAGCTCGAGAATAAAGTGAACTGAACGAACGGACCAACCTGTGTGAAAGTAGGTTGGTTTTTGTATGGGAAAAACAGGGGCATGCTTTATACTTGTATATATAGAGTCAAGACATACAAGAAAGGAGTGACAATGGATGGCGATGCCCGATTTACATATGTTGCGTGAATCGCTCAAACCGGATTGTGCGAACTGTTTCGGTCTCTGTTGTGTGGCGTTCCACTATTTGAAATCTGAGGATTTCCCCATGGATAAACCCGCAGGACAGCCGTGTGTCCATTTGGCAGATTCGTATGCCTGCAACATCCATTCCGAACTGCGTGAGCGAGGTTTCAAAGGATGTACGGTGTACGACTGTCTCGGGGCCGGGCAGTTCGTGTCACAAGTGACGTTTCACGGACGAAGCTGGCGGGAGGATGGTGTGGACGGCGCGCGCATGTTCGCGACGGTGCCCATCATGAGCCAAGTCCATGAGCTGCTGCTCTACATCACTGACATCTTGAGCCGGGACATCCCAGAGCACGATGCCCGGATACTCGAAACACTATTGGAAGACTTATTGTCATTCCGTGAGTCACCGACTGAACAGTTGACCGGAACGGCACTGATGGCGTTCCGACAACAAGCCCGCCCATTGTTCGTCCGACTCAGTCAGCACATACGTGCGGAAGGATTGAAACAGGACGGCCTGACGTTGACGTCACGACATGAGCAAGACCGGGCCGATTTGATTGGTCGAAACGTGAGTCAGCATGACGTAAGAGGAACCTGTTATCGAGGCGCCTTATTGATCGGTGCTAACTTACGCGGGCAAGACCTGTCCTATGTCGATTTCATGGGGGCCGACGTGCGAGACTTGGACGTGCGAGGAGCAACGTTGACCGACAGTCTGTTTTTGACACAGATGCAAGTGAACGCGATGAAAGGGGACCGGCAAACGAGACTGGCACCCGTTTACACGCGACCGAGCCATTGGCTGTAACGCAAGAGACGACTTCCATGTAGGAAAGTCGTCTTTTTTGAGTACATGAGAATTACGAAAGCGGTGGGAAATGGGGGAGCACATATTCCCCGAGCTCCTCGATGACCTCGTCGGCCGGACGTTGCCCGTCGAACAAAGCGAAGAACAAATGATTGACGCCGATGGCCCGATACGCCTCGAGCAGTTTGATTAACTGATTGCGACCGACACGGAAGCCGAGCCGGATTGGAGTCGGCAGTTCGTCCGGGTCATGCGCCAAATCGAGATGCATCGGCATCGAGAACGGACGGAACCCTTTTCCATGCGTCTGACCTGATTCGCGCCAATCGTTCAGCACTTGTTGCTGGGCGAATGGGGCCTGCGGATAATACATCCACCCGTCCCCGTGTTGCCCGAGCCAGTCCATATCCTGCTGCGCGAACCCGGTGATCATCGTCGGGATGCGCTTCTTCGGACGCGGAACGAGCGTCGCCTCATGGACCTCGCCGTACAACGAATCGATGGTCGGATAGTTGCGGTAGAGCGCCTGCTCCATGACACGGAGCGACTCTTTGAATTGCTCGCCCCTTGTCGCATGGTCGACGCCGAGCCCTTTGAAATCGGCTCGACGGTCACCGGATGAGATGCCGAGAATCAAGCGTTCCGGGAACAGCGCTTCAATCGTCGCGACTTCTTTCGCCGAGCGGAGCGGATGCCGGAGCGGTAAGACGAGCGCCGACGTGCCAAGGGCGATTCGTTTTGTCTGACCAAGCAAGTGCGTCCCGTAAATCAACATGTCGTAAATCTGACCGACTGCCGGGTCCAAGAAGTTCGGGTCTTTCAAAAGAACGTCCCGGAGCCAGAGCGCCGTGAAGCCATAGTCATCTGCTTTTTGAGCGAGCTCGACTTGACACTCGAGCGTCGGGGTACGCATTTTGAAATTTTCTAACGGGATGTGGAGGCCGAGCGTGAGCTCGCCCTCCCGATACATCCGATTGTAGCTTTTGTGATTATTGAACATAAGCTCCTCCTTATTTCGCTTCCAAACGACGCGAGACGGCGGTCAAGATGACAGCGAGGATGACCATGATGCCACCGACCCAAGGTGTGTGCACGAGACCGATTGAGTCCGCGACAAACCCACCGATGGTCGCACCGAGTGCGATACCGATATTGAAGGCGGCGATATTGAGCGCCGACGCGACATCGACCGCGGCCGGTACATATTTTTCAGCCAATTGAACGATATATAGTTGAAGTCCAGGTACGTTCATGAAGGCGAGCAATCCCATCAAGACGATAGCGATGAGTCCCGCGACTTTGAACGGAATCATGAACGACATGACGATCATGACAGCGGCGTGGACGATGAACATATAGAACAACGCCTTGGCCGGGTCTTCATTGGCGAACTTCCCGCCCGCCCAGTTGCCGATGGCGACGGCGATCCCATAGACGAGTAGGACGATACTAATCAAGCTCGGACTGATGTTCGTCACGTCCTGCATGATTGGCGTCAAGTACGTGAAGGCGACGAACGTTCCGCCGTAACCGAGTGCTGTGATCAAGAAGCCGAGCATGATGCGGCCGTTCGTGAGCAATCTCTTCATATCTGAGAACTTCGCAGGCGGTGATTGTTTCAAATCTTTCGGAATCAAGAAGAAGCTGGCGATAATCGAGACAATCCCAAGTGCGGCGACGGCGAAGAACGTGGCGCGCCAACCAAACGCTTGGCCGATGAACGTGCCGAGCGGGACGCCGGTCACGGTCGCGACCGTCAAGCCGGTAAACATGAGTGCAATCGCACTCGCTTTTTTATGCGGTGGTACGAGCTGTACGGCAATCGTCGCCCCAATCGAGAAGAAGACACCGTGGGCGAATGCGGTGATGAATCGGGCGGCAATCAATAGTTCAAAGCTGGTCGACATGGCAGAGACCAAGTTCCCGCCGATAAAGACGACCATGAGTGCTATGAGCAACGTCTTGCGATTCATCCGGTTTGTGAGTGCCGTTAAGATCGGTGCACCGACGGCGACGCCGATGGCATAACCGGAGATGATGAGTCCGGCGAGCGTGATGCCGATATTCAAGTCACTGGCAATCGAGGCGAGCAATCCGACCGGCACAAATTCGGTCGTCCCGATGCCGAAAGCGCTGATGGCGAGGGCGAGCAGCGCCAGTCCTCCATTTTTAGGTGCCTGTTCGTCGACAGGCTGCGTGTACGGTTGATTCATGAGTAGTTCCTCCTAAAGTTGTGTTGGGAAGACGAGGGCCCTTCGTCTCGAGGCAGCTCGAGCATCTCAATCTTCTCTATTGTCCGGTACGGTCGAAAAAGGACCTTACTGTCTCAAGAAGTAGTTACAGGTGAGATGAGCTTGTATTACTGAGCTACAGTTGCTATCATAAGTCCATCGAAACCAGTTGGGAAGTACGCACTTTGAAGTACGATAGGCACCGAAAAGTACCTATCCCGGTCTATAAGGAGGAAGCATCATGCCATACAACATCCCGGTCGAGGCGACGCTCGACGTTATCGGCGGCAAATGGAAAGTCGTCATCATGTGTCATTTGATTAAAGGGGAACGCCGCACGAGTGAATTGAAAAAGCTAATGCCGAACATCACGCAAAAAATGCTCACGCAACAGTTGCGCGAGCTCGAGGCGGACGGTGTCATCATCCGCACGGTGTATGAACAAGTCCCGCCGAAAGTCGTCTATTCCCTCTCCGACTACGGCTGGTCGCTCCAACCGATTTTGGATGCGATGTGTGCCTGGGGAGAAGGACATATTGAACAAGCCGGGGAAGACGTCATTTCCTAAATCAAGCGAAAAGACAGCGACTCTTCAATGAGAGAATCGCTGTCTTTTTATCGTTACGAGGCGGATACGTCTTTTGAGTCAGCTTGCTTGTCACTCCATAATGTTTCCATCTCTTCGAGCGTTTTGCCTTTCGTCTCCGGTACGAGCTTCCAGACGAACAAGGCGGACAGTACGCTCATCACCCCGTAAAATCCGTATGTCATCGTGCCACTAAATTCCATCATCATCGGATAGGTCGATGAAATGAAGTAGTTGGCTGTCCATTGAGCGGCAACAGCGATCGCGACCGCTTGCCCTCGAATTTTATTTGGGAAAATTTCCGAGATGAGTACCCAACAAATCGGTCCCCATGACATCATGAATGAGGCTGTGTAGATGATGATGAAGATGAGTGTACCAATCCCGATTGCATTCGTGTAGGCCATCGAAGCGACACCGAACATCCCGATTGCCATGCCGATCGAACCGATGATGAGCAATGGTTTTCGGCCGACTTTATCGACAAACAAGATGGCGACGATGGTGAAGACGACGTTGACGAGCCCCATGACGACGGTTTGCATCATGGAAGCGTCTTTAGCGGCACCCATACTTTCAAAGATTCGTGGGGCATAGTACAATGCGACGTTGATTCCGACAAATTGTTGGAACACCGATAAGAGAATCCCGATGGTGATGACCAGTTTTCCGTAAGTGAACAGCTTGGCTGAAGAATGACTGACAGACGATTTGATGTCTTGCATAATCGCTTCGGCGCGTTCTTTGCCATTGATTCGACTGAGGATGTGGAGAGCCTTTTCTTCCTCGCCTTGGAGCGCCAAATACCGTGGTGTTTCCGGAACAATCAATAAGAGCGAACCGAAAAGGAGGGCCGGAATGGCTTCAGAGGCAAACATATACCGCCAACCGATGTCATCGATCCAGGCGACCGTTTGTCCACTTGTGATCGACCAGTTGACGAAGTAGACGACGAGCATCCCAAGGATGATGGCAAATTGGTTTAGCGACACGAGCCGCCCTCGAATCGCAGCTGGCGCGACCTCACTGATATACATCGGCGTGATGGCCGAGGCAAGTCCGACGCCGATCCCGCCGATGATGCGATACAAGTTGAACGTAAGTAGAAGGGCAATCGTCGGTTCGCCTTTCGTAAAGAAGAGGACTTCGGGATAAGCCGAACCCAATGCAGACAATAAGAAAAGAACGGCCGCGAAAATCAATGATTTTTTGCGACCAAATCGGCTTGCGAATATACCAGAGATGATTCCTCCGATGATACAGCCAATCAATGCCGAGGAAGTGGTCGCCCCGTGTACGAGCGAACTTAAGTTCAGCCCGTCAATAAAATACTTCTCCAATGATTTCTCTGCGCCTGAGATGACAGCAGTATCATAACCGAACAACAGGCCACCTAATGTCGCGACGAGTGTGATGGTCATGAGGTATAGCGTGTTCTGATTTTGTTTCATCACGTTTTGCCCTCCTTGGAATTGGTAACGCTTACAATATCGAGTTAAAAAATAAGTTAGTTTGTTTGACGGATAAACTAACTATTCTTATCATACAAAATGAGGCTCGAATTCTCAACTATATTTTTGTGGTTTTTGTATAATGAATTTGAGAGTAAAACGGAATGGAACGAAAGTTAAACGATGGATGAGACATCACTTCGTATAAAGGGGAGACAAAGTCATTGGCAAAATTAGATGTGACCGCTGATCAACAGCTTGTGAAAAAAATGAATAAAACCGTATTGTTGAATGAAATTATTCGTAGTTACCCAATTTCACGCGCAAAACTGTCAGAAGTAACGGGATTGAACAAATCGACGGTATCTGCGCAAATTGGCGCTCTATTGAACGAAGATCTCATCTTTGAAATCGGACAAGGCGATTCAAGCGGGGGGCGTCGTCCGGTCATGCTCGTGTTCAACCAGCAGGCAGGATTCACCATCGGAGTCGATTTAGGCGTGAAAGCGATCAATGCGGTATTGACTGATTTAAAAGGTAACGTCGTGGAGTCTTTGACGACCGAGTGGGCCGAGGCGGACCAAGAGGCGGAACCGAAAGTGAGAGCTGCCATCGATGCGTTGCTTGGGAAAATGCCGTCCTCGCCATATGGGCTCATTGGAATCGGCGTCTCGGTGCCTGGACTCATTAATCGCGAGCAACAAGTTATTTTTGTCCCGAACCTCCGTCCTTACGTGACGGGTTTGAAGCACGATTTAGAGAACCGTTATGATGTGCCCGTTAATTTAGAGAATGAGGCCAATGCGGGGGCTTACGGAGAACGACGATTCGGGGCAGGGAAAGACCATGGGGAGATGGTCTTCGTTAGTCTCGGGACAGGTGTTGGTACGGGCATCATCTTACACGGGGAATTGTATCGAGGCGAGGATGGGTTCGCTGGCGAGTTCGGGCATATGTCCATTGAATACAATGGACCGAAATGTACGTGTGGCAATCGCGGGTGTTGGGAATTGTATGCCTCAGAAAAAGTACTATGGGACAAGTATTTGCCAGGTCATACGGTCGAGACGCTACAACGAAGTTTACAGGCCAATGAGGCATCTGTGTTAAATGAATTACAAAAATGGTGCTTTTATGTCGGGGTCGGGTTGAACACGGTACTGAACGTCTATAATCCGAAAGTAATCGTCATTCAAAGTCGGGTCATCGAGTCACATCCGATGGTTCTCAACATGATTCGTACGGCGATCTCATCGCGGGTGTATGCGCAAGCCGATCATTCGTTCGAGCTCATCCCGTCGAAATTGAGCGACCATGCTTCTGCAATCGGGATGGCCTCGCTTGCCATCGAGCAGTTTTTACAGCGTCGAATGATGCAATGACAAATAGCCCGTCACCTTCAGGTGGCGGGCTATTGTTATGAGGCAAACGTCCACGTCGTCTCGGCGACGTACGTCTCGCCGGGACGTAACACACTACGAGGGTCCAGCAAATTCGGTGCCTGTTGCGTCTCTAAACAAAGGCCGGTCCGTCTCAGCTCATTCGGAAGCATATTACCCGAATAGAAGACGACGCACGGTTCTGTCGTGTGGACGGAAAGCCTGCGACCAGAATCATGACGAAGATCGATTTGAGGACGTTCCGTTTGGGGCAGGCAAAACGGGTGATCGAAGCCTCCGGCGAGGTCAAGTTGCGCATCTGAATCATTTAGACCATCTTCGATTCGTTTCGCCTCTCTAAAATCGAAAGCCGGGGAGGTCATGACGGATTTCACGCGGTGCGGAATAAGGGTCTTGTCTAGCTTGTAGAACGAGTCACTCATAAGCTGAAGCGTATGGTCAGAAATCGGCATGGACGTCCCTGATAAATTGAAGTATGTGTGATTTGTCATGTTCATGACGGTCGGCGCGTCGGTCTTCGCCTCATAGCGGATGGCCACGGCGTGGGGGGTAATCGTGTATTCGACCGAGACGTCAATATTCCCAGGGTATCCGTGATGTCCATGAGGAAACGACCGTTCAAATCGAATGGTCACGCCATCATCCGTTTGTTCGATGGATGGGGTCCAGACGACCTTATGGAAGTGATCACCGTGAAGGTGGTTGGGACCGTCGTTCAAAGACAGTTGAACGGTCTGACCGTCGAGTGTGAACTGACCATTCTGTATCCTTCCGGCCACCCGTCCGACCACGCAACCCAGATAATAATCGTGACGGACGTAATCCTCAAGCGAATCAAGCGCTAATACGACGTTCTCCATGTTCCCCAGTTGATCGGGGACGGCAATTTCCGTGATGGTACATCCATAATCGATACAAGAAAAGCTGAACGAGTCTGTCGATACGCGGTGACGCGAGACGGGGATACCGTCTACGCTCCCGTAATGGTCGGATGTATAGTTCATCGTCGTCTCACTTTCTCCGAAATGCGGACAGGCCATGAGAGAGCTGTTTCGTGGCCGGATAGACTTGTTGGTAGAGTGCGAACAAGGCATGGTAGCGTGTGACGTTTTCTGGAATCGGTTCATATCGTTTCGCTTCCTGAATGAACGCCTTACTGCAGGCCTCAAGACTATCAAACCACCCACAGCCGTATGCAGCCAACATAGCGGCACCAAGCGCACAGCCTTGCTCGTTGGAAAGCTTGATGATAGTAGCGTCGAAGATGTCTGCCTGCATTTGCAGCCATGCCTCGTTTTTGGCGCCCCCTCCAATCGAAACGATCGACGTGATTATTTTCCCTTCCGCACGGAACAGCTCGAGGGACTCTTTTAAGGAGAACGTGATTCCTTCTAACACTGCCCGTGAAAAATCGGCGAGGCGATGGGTGGAGTCCATTCCGATAAAGCTTCCTCGCACCATTGCATCCGCGTGAGGAGTCCGTTCCCCGACGAGATAAGGAGTGAACAACAACCCGTTCGCCCCGATCGGTACGTCTTTCACTTCGGCGAGCAACGTCTCGAATGATTGGTCCGGTGCGAACGTATCCTTGAACCAGGATAAGCTATGTCCTGCTGCCAAGGTGACACCCATCGTATAATAGGCACCTGGCTTAGCATGATTGAAATAATGGACTTTCCCTTTGAAATCAAGCAGGGCGGTTGGTTCATAGGCCAAGACGACACCCGATGTACCGATGCTGCACATCGTTTGTTGATCGTTCAAAATACCTGCCCCGATGGCACCACAGGCATTGTCCGCACCTCCGGCGAACACGTTGACGTTCGAAGAAAGGCCGGTGCGCGTCGCGTAGTAAGAACTGAGCGTCCCGATTTGATCAGACGACTCGACGAGTGGGGGACAAAGGGATTTCGGCACACCAACCCGTTCACAGATTTCGTCGCTCCATTCCTTTTTAGCGATATCGAGGAGAAGCGTTCCGGCCGCATCGGAATAATCCATATGCAGTTGACCTGTCAACGCATAGCGGACGTAGTCTTTTGGGAGCAGGAAGACGGCCGCTTGACGGAACAAGTCAGGCTCATACCGCTTCACCCATAGTAGTTTCGGAAGCGTAAAGCCCTCGAGCGCAGGGTTTTTAGTGAGATCGAGGAGTAGTGGTCCAAGTCCGTCCTTGATTTCCTCGCATTCAGCCGTCGTCCGCGTATCGTTCCAAAGAATCGCATTGCGAAGCAACTGATGTTGCGCATCGAGTAAGACGAGCCCGTGCATTTGTCCTGAGAAGCTGATGCCTTCGATGTCTTCAGGACGTCCTTCAAACTTTTGAACGAGCTCGGTCAAGGCGTTGACCGTCTGTTCGACCCAGGCTGATGGATCTTGTTCGCTATAGCCTTCTCGTTCTTGGATGAGAGGGTAGGCGCGACTCGCTTCCCCGCAGATTTGTCCGTTTTGGTCGACGAGAATGGCTTTGACCGCACTTGTCCCTAAATCGATTCCGATGACATATTTCATTAGGTTCATCCTTTCTAGTTTGATGGAAAAGCCCAGACCCCATCATGGAGTCTGGGCTTCGCGATTAAGGGCGTTGTACATCCAACAAGTATTGGTTGAGGATGTGACGGAGCTGTTCTTGACGTCCCGATTTATTTTGGATGTCGGCAAGCGTGAACGCGTGGGCCTCAAGTTTGTGGAAGTCGGTTTGACCGGAGACGATGTCTTTTCCGATTCCTTCTTTGTAGCTTGCGTAGCGATCTTGAATGATGTTTTCGAACACACGATCATCAATCAAGCGTTGAGCAACTTTCGCACCGACGGCGAAGCTGTCCATGCCTGCGATGTGGGCATAGAACAAGTCCTCAGGTTCGAATGAACCGCGGCGGACTTTTGCATCGAAGTTGAGCCCACCGCTTCCAAGCCCACCATTCAACAAGATCTCATACATGGCGAGCGTCGTTGAATACAGGTCGGTCGGGAATTCATCCGTATCCCAGCCGAGGAGCGGGTCACCTTGGTTCGCGTCGACGGATCCGAGCATCCCATTCACGCGGGCGACGCGAAGCTCATGTTCGAACGTGTGTCCGGCGAGCGTCGCATGGTTGGCTTCGATGTTGAATTTGAAGCGGTCCGCCAAGTCATATTTCTGTAAGAAGGCGAGACCCGTCGCCACGTCGAAGTCGTATTGGTGTTTCGTCGGCTCTTTTGGTTTCGGTTCGATCAAGAACTGGGCATCAAAGCCGATCTCTTTGGCATAGCTATCGGCCATGTGGAAGAAGCGGGCCAAGTTATCAAGCTCAAGTCCCATATCGGTGTTGAGCAACGTTTCATACCCTTCACGACCTCCCCAGAACACATAGTTCTCGGCCCCGAGCTCTTTTCCGACTTCGAGTCCTTTTTTCACTTTAGCTGCTGCGTATGCGTACACATCTGCATTCGGCGCAGTCGCGGCTCCATGAATCCAGCGTGGATGTGAGAACATGTTCGCTGTGTTCCAAAGTAATTTTGTCTTACTTGTTTTCATATATTCTTTCATCATCGAGACGATGACGTCGATGTTTCGGTTTGTCTCAGCGAGCGTGCTTCCTTCAGGAGCGATATCGAAATCATGGAAGCAGAAGTAAGGCACGTTCAACTTGTCAAAGAACTCGAACGCCGCTTCGACGCGGGCTTTGGCGAGATCCATTCCTGAAAGGCGGTCATACGGTCGGATCATCGTGGCCTTGCCGAACGGGTCGCTTCCATCGGCTGAGAACGTATGCCAGTACGAGACGGCGAAGCGGAGCAGTTCTTCCATCGACTTCCCACCAATTTTTTCTTCTGGATTGTAGTGTTTGAAGGCGAATGGATTGGTAGAAGAAGCTCCTTCAAATTTGATTTGTCCGACACCTTCATAGTATTCCTTTTTCGTTTGAGTTTGTGACATGCGAATCATCCTCCTCATTTCTGTAATCGTTTTCAGGAATAGAATACATCAAACTTTTTAGTTTGTCTATCGAACAAACTAAGTTTTTTGAATTATCTTTTTGAACTTTTCACCGTGATTTGGCTCACAGGTTAATCGTGCGTCAACTCGGGTACAAAGACAGAGACAAGGAGGGGATGACAATGGATATGAAGAAATATCGATTTGAAGACGACGGTTCGATTCCGAACAATCCAAATTTTCCGGTGCTTTTATACCGAGGCGTGTTCGACGAGCCGGACGGCATGCAAGAGACGTTCGAACATAACGGCTGGGGGAACAGCTGGGTCAACGGGGTGTTCGATTACCACCACTACCACAGCAACACACATGAAGTGCTCGGCGTGAAATCGGGCCGGGCGACGGTTCAACTCGGGGGTGCGACCGGGGACCTCGTCTCGCTTCAAGCGGGGGACGTCTTGATTTTACCGGCCGGGACGGGACATCGCCGTCTCGAGGCGAGTGAAGATTTCGCCATCGTCGGTGCGTATCCGGAAGGACGCGACTACGACACGTTGACGGGGAAACCGGAAGAGCGACCGGACAGTGTGTTGCGCATCGAACGAGTCGACAAGCCGGCGACCGATCCCGTCTTCGGGACGACTGGACCATTACACGAACAATGGACGAAGGAGGAGATGGCATGAACCGCATTCCACATACATTAATTTTGGCGGCATTGAAACAACACGTGGCTGAACTGCCAGACGGGCGTGAGATGAGGGCCCTCGGGCAAGGCACATGGCGCATGGGAGAAGACGAATCGAAACGGGAAGCCGAGATCGAGGCACTCCGGACGGGACTCGACTGCGGGTTGCACGTCATCGATACGGCGGAGATGTACGGGGAAGGGAAATCGGAGTCGCTCGTCGGTGAAGCGATTCGAGACCGGCGAGAAGACGTGTTTCTCGTCTCGAAAGTGTATCCGCATAACGCCGGAGGCGACAAGCTCGTCCAAGCGTGTGACGCCACGCTCGAACGTCTTGGCACCGATTACCTCGACTTGTATCTGCTTCATTGGCGCGGGAACATCCCGCTCGAGGAGACTGTCGATGGGCTCGAACAGTTGAAGGCGGACGGTAAAATCCGAGCGTGGGGTGTCTCGAACTTTGATGTCGACGACATGAAAGAACTGCTCGCCTTACCGAACGGGAAGCATTGTGCCGTCAACCAAGTGCTGTATCACCTCGGCAGCCGTGGTGTCGAGTACGACTTGTTGCCGTTCTTACAGGAGCAAGAAATCCCGATGATGGCTTACGCCCCGCTCGCCGAAGGGAGCGACGTGAAAGAGAAAGTCTTCAACGACGAGACGTTGAAACGGATCGCCGAGGCGTATAGCGCGACACCGGCCCAAATTTTGCTTGCGTGGACGGTGCGGAGCGGAAACGTCATCGCCATCCCGAAAGCAGGGCAGAAAGCGCACGTCGAAGAGAATGGCGCGGCAATGCTCCTCAACTTGACCGAGGACGACTATAACGCGCTCGACGAGGCGTTCCCGCCACCGAGTGGGAAAGAACCGTTGGATGTGATTTGACGAAAACAGGTGAGTCCCATTGATGGGGCTCACCTGTTTTCATATCGACATTAAAGCCGAATATCATTTATCTTAGCTTCATGGTCGTGGAATTGTTCAAGCTACTTTTTGTTTGGTACGGTCAAAACCTAGTTTTTGAATCAAATATCTGCCTAATCGGATTCCTGGTAACTCGATTAAGCGATATGCGACATATGCAAATAAGATTGATACAAGCAATGTAGTTAAAAATATGATTAATAGAGCATTCGTTGCCGTCATTGAACTTGTCAAGGTATCTAGCAACACGTAATTAACTATGTCTAATACAAAGAAGTGTACCAAATAAATACTAAAACTGATTGTCCCAATGAATTGAATTGATCGGTTGTCCAATATACGGTTAGGGGCGCCTGACAATCCAAGTGCTAAAAGACAGAAAGTGAGTCCGAATAATACATGTTTAGGCATGAGAGAGCTCATGTCGTATGGGGTGATACCGAGAATTAGTATAAATAGGATTGATAGTGCGGTAAAGCTGCGATATGCAACCAAACTGAATTTATACTTCCTACCGACAAAGAATAATGCAATTCCCATCAAAAAGATAGACAGTTGGTTTGGGAACCAATAAAACAAGTAACTTGTCACTCCTGAGAAGGGTGATGTACTTCCGAAAACACTATGTAGAGCGATACTTCCTAAGATTGAAACGACCACGAATATAAAGGCTACTCGCGGTGTCCGTATCCAATAGAACAGGAATGGGATGCAGAGATAAAACAAAAATTCATTAGAAATCGACCATCCTCCAGGCACAAGGCTAAATAACCAGTCTGGATGGAGTACGCTTGTAAACGTGATTGTCGACAAGAGAAGGTGAATCGATACTTCTGGATAAGATGAATAAATGCCTAATGCATCACTTACTAAATCAAAAATTATATAAAAGATTAAAGCGAAATAAAACATCGGGGCAATACGAAAAAAGCGTTTTATATAAAAATCAGGTATTGAGAATTGTCGACTCGCTGAATGTTTTTCTAATGAATAGAATAAGGTAAAAGCGCTAACGATGAAAAAAAGTTGGACGCCACGTGATCCTTGAATGCCAAATTGGTATAATGCCTCAGAGATATCTCCATGAAATTTTCGGGTAGTATGTGTTAAAATCACGCCAAGAATGGCGTATCCGCGCAAAGCGTCTAAATAAGTTAATTTCTGCAATTGAACAGTTCACCTCTCCTACGTATATTCGTAAGTTACATTTTTTAAACCAAAGCTTGTTTTCACTTATATAAATGTATCATCATAGCACAACCTATGTAAAATTATAGAAAAAAATAATAGTAGGTTAGTGATCGAATTGCTTTCGAGTACTAACCTACTATTTAATTTAAACAAACGTTACGATTTTAAGTCTACTTCAGTTCGAGAGTGGATGTTTCAACAGGTAGTCTTCAATCTGTCCGACCGTCTGTTTCAATACACCGTCCTCGAACGGCGACTTGAGACCGGCCAATTCGACGAGCTCGAGGAACGAGCGGCTACCGCCGGCTTGGCAGAGCGTGAGGTAATCGCTCCATGCGGCTTCACGGTCCTCATGCATGCGTACCCAGAATTGGAAGGCACACACTTGCGCGAGCGTGTAGTCGATATAGTAGAACGGGCTCTGGAAGATGTGCCCTTGTTGGTGCCACCAAGCGCCTGACTCGAGATAGTCGTTCGTCTCATAGTCGCGATGCGGGAGGTATACTTTCTCAAGATCACGCCATGCCTGGCGACGTTCAGCGGCTGTCATTCCTGGGTTGCGGTAGACGACGTGTTGGAACTCATCGACGAGGACGCCATACGGCAAGAATGTGATGCTTCCGGCCAAGTGATTGAACTTGTACTTGTCGACTTGATCGCCGAAGAACAGCTCCATCCATGGCCAGCAAAAGAACTCCATCGACATCGAGTGGATCTCACACGCCTCGTATGTCGGGAACGCGTATTCCGGTGTCGTCAAATGACGGCTCTCGTACACTTGGAAGGCGTGACCGACCTCATGTGTGAGCACGTCGATATCGCCGGCCGTCCCGTTGAAGTTCGAGAAGATGAACGGGAGACCTTCTGACGGGAGGTACGTGCAATAGCCGCCGCCGGCCTTGCCCGGTTTCGCCGTAAGATCGAGGGCGCCGCGCTGTTGCATGAATTGGAAGAACTCGTCCGTTTCTTTCGAGAGTTCGCGATACATCGTGTTCCCGCCTTCGATGATGAACGCCTCGTCGCCCTGTGGCGTCGCGTTGCCGTCTGGGAAGACGAACGACTCGTCATAATAATAGAGGGCGTCGACATCGATCCGTTTCGCTTGCTTCTCTTTTAACGTCGTTGCGAGCGGGACGATGACATCGCGCACTTGTTTGCGGAAGTTGTCGACTTTCGACTCGTCATAGCCGACGCGTTGCATCCGGGCGTAACCGAGCTCCACGAACGACGGGAAGCCGAGCGCGTGAGCGATGTCGGTCCGGACGCGTACGAGTTCACCGTAGATGCGGTCGAGCTCGTCCCCGTTGTCGGCGAGATATGTATAACGGGCCTCGGACGCCGCTTTTCGCACCGAACGGTCAGGGGATTGCAGATACGGGCCGAACTGGGACAAGTTGAGCGTCTTGCCGTCGAATTCGATTTGGGCCGCCGACATGACTTTCTGATAAGCGGTCGCCAATCGGTTCTCTTCTTGAAGTTTCGGGATGAGCGACTCTTCGAACGTCTTAAGAGCGCGCTCGGCGAGTTCAAACAACTGGCTGCCCCATTCCTGTTCGAGTTGGCTGCGAAGGTCGTGCTCGGTCAAGACCCGATAATACGCTTGCACTTCTTTCTCGTACACCGGCAAGGCATCGTCAAAGAACGTTTGCTCGGCCTCATAGAACGCATCACGCGTGTCGATTGAGTGGCGGATCGAGACGAGCTGACTTTGCGTCTCGAATTCGTTCCGTTCCTGGTTGATTTGGCGAATCAATTCGTTCGCTTCCTCGAGTGTGCTCGCTTGTTGCAATTCGACTGAATAGTCCGACAATCGGCTGTTTAGAGCGTCCAAGTCGGGCCGTTCATATGACAATTTTGTGAAAGTCGTCATTGTAAGCGCCTCCATCATGTGAAATTTTTATAAAGTGTAAAAAGGGCTTGCAAAAGCGATTGCACACTCGTATTCTTACGATGTGTAAACGAATTCGCACTACCTTATTACAACTATACCGTTTATAGGGTAGGGATTGAAGAGGAAGCTTTTCGGGTATAAAAGCTAAGACTTTGATTAACAGAACATGTTGGAGGGATTAAGCTATGGGATTCTTTAAAAAACTATTCGGTGGTAAAGAAGAACAACTTAACGCGGTTTCACCGCTTACAGGGAAGGTCATTGACATCACGAACGTTCCTGACCAAGTGTTCTCGCAAAAAATGATGGGTGACGGCATCGCTGTCGAACCGACAGACGGCAAAGTCGTCTCGCCGGTCAACGGTACAATCGCGACTGTCTTCCCGACAAAACACGCGATTGGCATTAACGCTGACAACGGTGCCGAGTACTTGATTCACATCGGTCTCGACACGGTCAACCTTAAAGGTGAAGGCTTCGAAACGCACGTGACAGAAGGTCAAGCGGTTAAAGCTGGCGACACGCTCGTCACATTCGACCTCGACTTCATCAAAGCGAACGCGCCGTCGACGATCACACCGGTGATCATCACGAACCACGACAGCTTCGGCGTGAACAAACTCGTTGCTGAAGGCGACACGGTCACAGCCGGTTCTTCAGAAGTCGTCGAATTGACGAAAAAATAAGTTGAACATTTTACTCGGAGGCATACGCTTCCGAGTATTTTTTTATGGATTCGGGAACTATACTAAAAAGAGAGGGGGAGAGTCACATGGATGGAAAGAACGCACCGTATCGGGGGTATGGGGATCGGATTCGAATTTTACGTGAGCGGGCCGGCATCTCGGTCGAGGCACTTGCCGATCGCATCGGCGTCGCCCCGTACTTTATTCGCCGGACCGAACTGAGTGAAGTCTACCCGACGATGCCTTACATAGAGGCGCTCGCCGAGGCGCTCAAGATTGACGCGAACTATTTGGCTCGCCATATTTGGACGGGCGAGTCGCTCAAAGTGCTCATGAAAGGGACAGTCCCGGAGCTCGAGCAGATGAAGCTCGCCTACGATGAGGCGATGCACGGCAAGTCGACTGAGGACATGCAGCGACAGCTCGAGGCGCGCATGCGCATCTTTGACCTGATGCATGAGGAAGAACTCCGTCGCATCTTCGCCGAAGACGAGGAACCAACGTCACATCAAGCGCTCGAGGCGCTCGTCGATGCTGTGCTCGACCTAGGACGCTCGCATGAACCGACGCATCGGATTATGCCGTTCGCTCGCTATATCGAGCAGCTCGTACCGGACCAGTTCGTCGAAAACTCGTTCCAATACACGGAGTTTGAGGTCGTCGCTAAATCGTATAAATTGCAGTGAACAACACGGGCTAAAAGTTCGTGTTTTTTTAATTTAGTTAGGGAGGAGGTACAGATATGGAGATGGTGGAAACAATGAAAAGCACTAGGGAGCAATTAGGTAAAAGTTATCGAAGTGCGGATCGTGAATTTAGAGATTTGATGTTTTATGGACAGAAATTAAGCAAACGAGAAAAAATGATGCTAACCCTTAAACTTGATGAACTACTTGATGCGTCGATGTTATATCATCAGCAAATTGGAAGGGAGCAGAGCAAAGGATGAATACAAAAGGAGCCAAGACAATGCGTCTTGGCTCCTTTTATTGATATTAACGCGCCATGCGCGCGTCGTAGCGTACTTTCGGTCGTGTCCCGGCAAGTAGGAAGCCGAGCACGATATTGAGGATCGTGAGCACCCAGCCGACGTAACCGAATGTATAGGCGAGGCTCGCGAGCATCGTCTGCCAGTCGAGTAAGGACGCGGCGTCACCACGAATGGTGAAGCGGATTGCGGTGAATCCGAGGAGCGTCGTCGCTGTGATCAAGATGCCGATCCACGCGCCGCCGAACCGCGACGTCTCCGGACGCCGGCTGACCGGATACCAAAAAGCGAGCGTCCCGAGGAACGTGCTTCCTGCGTATGCGAGCAAGATTTGCCACAGCGCGTCGGCGTCCAAGAAGACGGTATAACAGATGAACGTCGTGAGCGTCGTCATGAAAGTAAAGATTAAAGCTGCGAGTAATCGTGATCGCATAGTTCGTTTCCTCCTCATTTTGCACATTCTTTAGAGTATACGAAAACGAAAATGCTGTAAACGTTATTGTCGATTCTGTAATATTTGTCGCCATTGTTTAATCGCATTGTTGCCGTAGAACAAGACGCCGCCGCGATAAAATTTCGAGCCGACCCACAAAATCACACCGATTGTGGCAATCATGATACCGATTGATAACGCGACTTCCCACACCGGGACATCGACGAGCATGACGCGAAGGAACATGAGCATCGGCGTGAAGAACGGCACGTACGACAGAATCGTGACAATCGGTGCCTCCGGATTGTTCAAACCGAACATGGCGGCGAGGAACCCGGCGACGAGGAGCATGATGACCGGCATCGTCATTTGTTGCGACTCCTCGACCCGGCTGACGAGCGAGCCGAGCACGGCGAACATGGCCGCATAGAGCAGATAGCCGAGCGTGAAGAACGTCAACAGATAGACGACGGCGCGGACGTTGCCCGCGTTGTCGATGACCGACTGGGCCATCTCGTTGCTGCGGGCGCTGAAGTAACCGAAGCCGAGGAAGATGGCGATTTGGAGCAGGGCGAGCGTCCCGATGGCCGAGATTTTAGCGAGCATGTGCGTCACCGGATGCGTCGTCGAGATGATGA
The DNA here is from genome assembly GCF_018618395.1 of Exiguobacterium sp. s149. Taxonomy (NCBI): domain Bacteria; kingdom Bacillati; phylum Bacillota; class Bacilli; order Caryophanales; genus Exiguobacterium; species Exiguobacterium sp. s149. The sequence continues at coordinate 408,491 of NZ_JACSLZ010000001.1, read as the reverse complement.
GCTCCATGACGCGCGACGATTTCTCGGTCGTGACCTCGGTCGAAATCATCGACCCGTACGTGATAATCGAGACGTAGAGCAACATGAGCATGACGTAGACGAAGGCGAACGACGAGAACAGCTCGTCCGAGTTCTCTCCGCCGCGGCCGAGATACGATTCCTCGACCGTCACAGGCTCATTCAACGCCGCGAGGACGGTCGGATCGATGTTCGACGCCTCAATCAGTTCGGCGTTCCGGACTTCTCGTAGCGCCGTCTGTAACACCGTCGTGAAATCCGGTTCCGGCCGTTCCGATAAAACGCGTGCCGAATCCCCTTCGATGAAGGCGACAATCTCATAGTCGCCGTTATCGAGCCCGGCGCGCGCCTCGGACTCGGTGATGGCGGACGATTCGATGTCCTCATAACCGAGCGACTGCATGAGCGTCGTCAGTTCATTATTGTCGGTGACGAGGATGGCTTGCGCCTGGTCGGTGTCCTCGAAGTTCGCGAGCAATCGGTCGATGTTCGTGAAACCGAAGATGAACAGGATCGTCAACAGCGTCGAGATGAGGAACGCCTTCGAGCGCAATTTCGAGCGTAACGTGAACGAGTAGAGTGGTCCGAAGTTATGAAACATGTTGGCCGACCTCCTTGATGAAGATGTCGTTTAATGAGACGGGCTGGCGCATGAACGTTTTGATGGCGGCCCCATTCGCCACGAGGGCACCGAGCACCGCATCGCTGTCGTCGAACGAGTCGAGCCGAACGAAGTGGCCATTCTTATGTGGTTCGACCGCCCGGACGACCGGGAGGGCTTGCAGCAGGTCCGGTCGATCGGTCTCGATGAAGAGCACCGGCTCCTCGTAACGAGTTTTGATCGTCGGGACGTCGCCGCTGACGACGGCACGGCCGCCTTTCAAGATGCCGATATGTTGGCACAGCTCTTCGACATGTTCCATCCGGTGACTGGAGAAGACGATCGTCGTCCCGGCGTCACGGAGCGCGAGCACTTCACGTTTCAAGATTTCGACGTTGACCGGGTCGAGCCCGCTGAACGGTTCATCGAGAATAAGCAGTTCCGGGTTGTGGAGCAGGGCGGCCACGAGTTGAATCTTCTGTTGGTTCCCTTTGGATAGTTGTTCGACGCGCATCGTCTCATACTGAGGGATCTCGAGCCGTTCGAGCCACGTCTTGACGGCCCGCTTCGCCTCGGCTTGCCGCATGCCTTTCAGGCTAGCCAAGAAGACGAGCTGGTCACGGACGGGTGATTTCGGATAAAGGCCTCGTTCTTCCGGCAAATAGCCGACGATGCGATGGTCGACGTTGCGACCGTCCCACGTAATCGTCCCGGCACTCGGTTTGAGGATGTCGAGAATCATGCGGAACGTCGTCGTCTTCCCGGCGCCGTTCGCCCCGAGCAGCCCGAACATCTCGCCTTTCGGGACATGAAAGCTCAAATCGTCGACGGCCGTGAAGTCGCCGAACTGTTTCGAGACACGATCAATTTGTAACGTCATAGTATGTACCTCCTTATAGGTGTCTACTAGTAGCGTACGCCATGTTGAGCAAAAAGTTTCACATTTCTTCGAAAATGATTTATCTTGAAATCAAGATAATAAAAGGGAGGACATGACATGACGAAGCAATCAGCGGGTATCCATCACATCTCGGCGATGGTGAAAGACCCACAACGCACATTAGATTTTTACGGGAATGTCCTCGGACTTCGATTCGTTAAACAGACGGTCAACTTCGACGACCCTGGCACGTACCATCTCTATTTTGGGGATGAGCAAGGAGCGCCGGGGACGGTCATCACGTTCTTCCCGATCCCTGGGATTGGGAAAGGAAGCGTCGGCAGCGGACAGGTCGGTGTCACGGCCTATCTCGTCCCGGAAGGCAGTCTGTTGTTCTGGGAGAAACGATTGAACGACCATGGCGTCGGTACGGTCGCGACCGAGCGCTTCGGCGAGCCATCGCTTTTGTTTGAAGACCCGGACGGACTCGTCGTCGAGCTCGTCGCCCGGAAAAGTTCGAAACAGACAAGTTGGGTCGTGCCAGGCGTGACGTCACGCGAGGCGATTGTTGGTTTTGCCGGGGCGACGCTGTTGTCGAAAGACCCGGAGGCGACGGTTCGCCTGTTGACCGGACTGTTTGGCTTTGAGACGGTAGGGGAAGATTCAGAATGGATTCGCCTCGAGGCGACGGCTGATTATGGCAACGTCATCGACGTGAAAAAGACGATCCTGCCGAACGGGGTTCCTGGTTCAGGGACGGTCCATCATATCGCCTGGCGCATCAATGACGGGGAAGACTATACCTCGTGGCAAGATGCCATCTTCGAGCTCGGGCTACGCCCGACCGAAGTGAAAGAGCGTCACTATTTCCGCTCGGTCTACTTCCATGACGGCGGCCGGATTCTTCACGAACTGGCGACCGACGCCCCTGGCTTTTTAATCGATGAGAGCTTGGAAGGCCTCGGCTCGACACTCAAACTCCCGGCTTGGTTCGAACAAGACCGCGAGGCGATCACTCGCACGTTACCGACGATTACAATCCCGAGAGGAGACATGACATGATTCATCAATTCATCAAAGGCACGACCGAGACGACACTCATTTTATTGCACGGAACAGGAGGGACGGAACAGGACTTGATTCCGCTCGCTCGAATCCTCGCCCCCGAGGCGAACATTTTGACGCTGCGCGGTGATGTCCTCGAGAACGGCATGTCCCGTTTCTTCCGCCGTCACGCGGAAGGCGTCCTCGACCTCGAGGACTTAAAGAAACAGACGGAACGGTTCTTGACGTTCTTGGATGACGCCACGACAGAGTACGGCATCAACCGGGACAAGATGATTCCGCTCGGTTATTCGAACGGCGCCAACTTGATCGGCTCGGCGCTGTACCGACAAAACGCATTCCACGCGTCGCTCTTATTCCACCCGATGGTCCCGGACCGCTCGCTCACGTTACCGGACCTCGCTGGTGCGAACGTGTTCATCTCGGCCGGAGAACGTGACCCGATTTGCCCGAAAACAGAAACAGAAGAGCTCACGTCGACGCTACGGGGTGCCGGAGCGGACGTCGAACTCTTCTATCACGGAGGTGGGCACGAGCTGCGCATGGAAGAAGTCGAGGCAGCTCGGGCATGGCTAGAACCGTTCCTCGGTTAAGCCATCTTCTTCGGTTTCGGTGGTCTCGAATAGACGACGAGCACACCTCGATCAATTAAATAGGCGGCGAACAGACGTTTCGCCTCTTCAGAACGAACGGTTCGGTCGATTTGGATATACAATCGGCCGAGCTTTTTTTGTGACGTGCGGGTCAATAACCAGATGGAGTCAAGCGTGTACTGCCAACCGCGGAGCGTATCCGCGCCGATGTACATATACCGGTTCGACGTGCGTTCAAGCAGATAATTAAGCCACCAAACGTCCCGGGCGAGCTTCATGGCGACACCGATGAAGAACGAGATGAACACGAACGACAGGGCAGACAGAATCGGATGGATGGCGGTAAATCGTTCCCGGATGGGTTCGAAGGCGACGATGAGCAGTCCGACGGAAAAGGCGCCGGTGAACCACCAAAATCCGAAGTTAGAGAATGAACGTTTCGGGTCATGCACCATATGATGACGGTTACGGATGACGGAAGCCATTCTCCACACCTCCTTTTATTAGAATATTCTGATTATTTAGTAACACTACTATACTATACTGTACCCACTCTCGTCTATTTGAATACGCGTGAAACGTGCTCTAGCTTGAAGATTTCTTGACGTTTCGGCTTGCGGAGGGCAAATCCGGGGAATGATGACAGTGAAGTCATCATTTTTTTGTGGAATCGTAATTTCATCAGCTCAAAAAATCGGCTATGATGGATGAGGCAAAATAGAGAGAACATCAGAAAACTAATTAAAGAACTAGAGGGAAAGACATGCGAAATCATTGGTACGATAATATTAAAGGCGTGCTCGTCTTGCTCGTCGTGTTCGGTCACTTGTTGACCGACGTACGCGGCGCGTATGACGACATCTTGCCGAAATGGGTCTATTTATTTTTATACACGTTCCACATGCCGTTGTTCATCATGTTGAGCGGTTACTTCTTCCGGGAGAACCGTTATTTGCGCGTCATCCAGTTGTTCGTTGTATACGTCATCTGGCAAGTGATTCTCGGCTCGTGGTTCGCCTTCACCGAGGGCATCGCGCTCTTATCGCTCGAAAACCCTGCGCTGAACATCTTGACGCCGTATTGGGCACTCTGGTATTTGATGGCGATTATCATCTGGTACGTCATCACCCCGTACGTGACACAATTGAAAGGATACGTGCTGTTCGCGCTCTTGTTCGCGCTCCTGTTCGGCTTCCAAGCCGAGTCGACCGGGTTCTTCGCGCTCCGGAAAGTCATCATGTTCTATCCGTTCTTCTTGATCGGGAACTGGATGAGCGAACGGAACACGTTGAACTTCTTTGAATTGCCGAAGCGGGCCGAGCAACGCAACCGTTACCGGATTGGCGGTTTTGCCGTCTTCACGACGCTCACGCTCGGGCTACTCGCATCGATGAGTTTCCAACAGGAGGGTACGTTCTATCATATCGGTAACTTGTTCAAATTCCGGTTCGCCTATGAGTCGGCGGTGCCGGAGGCGATTTGGAGCGGGCCGTTCGCTTTCTTGATCGTCTACACGGTGTCGATTCTCATGGCGATCAGCTTCGCCTTGATGATTCCAGGGCGTGAACTGCCGGTGTTCACCCGGGCCGGAAAGTATAGCCTCTACGTCTATTTGGTGCACGTCTTCCTCGTCGTCGCCTGGAAGGCGTTCATCCCAGCCGGTTTCATGCCGACGTCGTGGCTCCAATTGCTCGTCTTGTTCGGCGTCGCCTTCTTGATCGTCCTGGTCATTATCAGCCCGTCGGTCGTCAAGCTGTTGAAGCCGCTCGTCGAGATCGATGTTCGCCGTGCCCAAGATGTGAAGGACGTGAAATCGTAAACCCTTTTCTAAATGGCGTTTTTCCGCTACACTTTAAGATGGGAAGCGAAACTAGAGTTAAGGAAGTGACACCATGCCATACGAAAATGGAATGCACAGCACTGAAGGAGACGTCAACGTCTCACGCCACGTCGTGGAAATGATCGCCGCTGTCGCGGTCAAAGAGACGAAACACGTGTCGTTCACACAAGAAGATACGAAATTGTCAGAGCGCGCGCTCATGAAACACGTCAAAGTCGACGAGTCGTCAGAAGGCGTCACAATCAACTTGTCACTTTACATCGCGTACGGTCAATCGATCGTCAAGACGGTGACGGGCGTGCAAGAACGCATCACGCAAGACATGGACACGATGCTTGCCATGACACCGTTATCGGTGAACGTGAAAGTCGTCGGAATCCAATTATAAGTCGTGGGAGAAGCACCTGCTTCTCCTGCTTTTTTATTTTTTTGCGAAAGCGGTTGCATGATGATGTCTTTTTCATTTATAATAGAAATCGAACAAGTGCAACCGTTTGCATCAATGACCAATCGTGCAACGGGTACTTGTCAAGTTCCCTTAATGTAGTCTGACGACAGAAGCATTAGAAGGAAAGGCGGAAAGCATGTATGTCGACGATTGAAGCAGTCATTTTTGATTTGGACGGTGTCATCACTGACACCGCGGAGTACCATTACCTCGCTTGGAAACAACTTGGAGAAGAGCTCGATATTCCGTTTGACCGCGAGTTCAATGAGACGCTAAAAGGCGTGAGTCGGACGGACTCGCTCGAGCGCATCCTCGCGCTCGGTGGAAGACAGAACGATTTCACACCGGATGAAAAAGCGGAACTCGCGCAGAAGAAGAACGAGCATTACGTTGAACTCATTCAACACATCTCTTCAGCCGACTTGTTGCCGGGCATCATTTCATTTCTCGATGAAATTAAAGAGGCTGGTCTCAAAATCGGAATGGCTTCGGCTTCTAAAAACGCATTCGCGGTTGTAGACGCACTTGGTGTCCGTCATTACTTCGATCACATTGTCGATGCAGCAACTGTCGCCGAATCAAAACCACATCCCGAAGTGTTTTTGAAGGCTGCCTCTGCCCTTGGCGTGAAACCCGAACATGCCATCGGCGTTGAAGACGCAGCTGCAGGCGTAACTGCAATCAAAGCGGCAAACATGTTTGCTGTCGCCGTCGGGGAAGAGTCGATGCTCGGTCATGCAGACCTCATCGTTTCTTCGACCGATGAACTCTCGCTCGCACGCATCCTCGAACGCGTCGGCGCGTAAAGACTACGATCATCTTCCGTGAGATGACGACTGCCCCGAACAGTCGTCATCTTTTTGTGTTGGTCTAAAAGACCTAAAATAGATAGAAATGCCTAAAAATAGATGACAAGTACATTACAAAAACGTTACACTTTTATATGGGAACAAGTAATAACTGGTAATAATTGATGAATTTGGGTGATGGGGAACATCAATTAGGTGTAGAGGAGGATTTGTGCATGGAATCTACAAACGTGAATGAAAATATTTATCGGGAACTGATGGAGATTGAAGAGTCGTATCGCCAGCTGCAACGCCGGGCCGAGTATTTGATTTCGGAACTGAACCGGAACAAGCGGGAAGAAGAATCGCTACTCGATCCGTCGAAACGAATGCGCCCACGTCGCGTCAATCAACGTTATCCGCTCGAGGTCTATGTCCATCAGGTAACAGACCTGTTGAAGGAACGGAAAACGATGAGTGTGCGGGACATTCAAATGGAGCTCGAGTTGCGTTATCGTCACCACATTAGCAATATTTACCAGCTAATGGTTAAAATCGAGTCAGTCAATCCTGACATCAAAAAAGTGGGACGCGGGTTATATACATACGAAGCCACGGATGACGTGATGACGCACCCGGCCCACGCCTGACCAGACCCGACGAGATTCACTCGTCGGGATTTTTTGTTGTAACATTTCTGATACGTCTCGCCTCACGGGAAATATGCTATAATTCGCCAGAGTCTATTTTTTATGAGAGAGGAACGTTGGCCCATGTTATGGATTGCCATGTTGGTCAGTTTTGTGATGGCCATCTTGATCACGCCGCTCGTTCGCCGGTTTGCTTTTCTGATCGGAGCGGTCGATCACCCGAACGCCCGAAAAGTACATTTACGGACGATGCCACGGATCGGCGGCCTCGCCATCTTCATCGCTTTCTTTATCGGCTATGCGCTCCTGTTGCCGACGAGCCGTTATAACGATGCCATCTTGATTGGGGCGGTCGTCATCCTGTTGACCGGTTTGATTGATGATCGCTTCCAACTGACGGCCCGCGTCAAACTGATGGGCCAGATGATCGCGACGGTCATCGTCTTGAACTCAGGCATGCGCATCGAATTGATTAACCTGCCGTTCGACCAACAGCTGTATCTCGGTTCGTGGAGCATCCCGGTGACGGTGCTCTGGCTGATCGGCATCACGAACGCCATCAACTTGATCGACGGACTCGACGGACTCGCCGCCGGGGTCTCGAGCATCGCCCTTGGGACGATCGCGCTGCTCGCAATCATCCAAGGGAACGTTTATTTGACGATGATGGCGCTGTTGCTCCTGGCGAGCACGCTCGGCTTTCTCGTCCATAACTTCTATCCAGCGAAGATATTCATGGGCGACACCGGGGCGCTCTTCCTCGGCTATATGCTCGCCGTCTTCTCCTTGATCGGATTCAAGAACGTGACGCTGTTCTCGCTCGTCGTCCCGGTCCTCTTGCTCGGTCTGCCGATCTCGGACACGATTTTCGCGATTGTCCGCCGGCTCGTGCAAGGGCGTCCGCCGATGTCGCCCGATAAGTCGCACATGCATCACCAGTTGATCGATATGGGCTTCACGACGCGGCAAGCCGTCCTGCTCATGTACGGGATGACGTTCTTTTTCGGCATCGCCTCGATTCTGTTCGCGAAGACGACGATGCTCGGAGCCATCATCACGTTCGTCATCGTCCTGATCGTCATCGAGCTGATCGTCGAGTCGACCGAGTTGATTCACCCAAACTATAAGCCGATTATCCAGACGTCCCGGCGTCTGCTCGGACGGCCGAAGACGTGAGTCATCAACAAAAGCCCAAAGACATCGTGTCCTTGGGCTTTTGTTGTGGTCAGTAGGTCGTCGTCTCGCTGAAACCGTCTTCCGTTTCATTCAAGCCGTCGCCCGTCCCGTTGTCACTGTCTTCCGCCGTGAGCGGGAGGCCGAGCTCGGTCTTTAAGAGTGAACGCTTCTCACTCAAGTCGGCCGGGTCGAGCTCGTAATAGTAGACGCCTCCGATCGTCAAATCGCCGCCTGCGAGCGTCTCTTGATTGAACGAGCGGAGCGACTTCGTGTACGGCTGTAGCTGTGACGCCTCGGAGAGGGACATGTTCGTTCGGATGTTATCGCCGACCGCATTCATGATCCGGTTTAGCTTCGTGAACGAATTGATCGTCGTCGCCTCGTTGATGATCGCCTCGAGCACTTGCTGTTGACGCTTCGCCCGTCCGACGTCGCCTTCAGGGTCATCTTTGCGCATGCGCGCATAGGCGAGCGCTTCCTTGCCGTCTAGCGTCTGGACGCCTGGTTCGAGTTCGACGTTGCCGGTCGCCCGTCCGGAGATCGGGATGAGCACATCGACCTCGACGCCGCCGACAGCATCGACGAGATCCTCGATGCCATCAAAGTTGATCGTCGCGTAATAGTCGATTGGGATGTCGAACAGCTTCTCGACCGTCGCGATCGTCGTGTCGATGCCGCCGTAGGCGTAGGCGTGGTTGATTTTGTCCTTGAACTCCCCGTCGGTCGTGACGATATCGACGTACGAGTCGCGCGGGATGCTGACGAGCGTCACTTGGCGCGATTCCTTGTTGAACGTCGCCACCATGAGCGAGTCGGTCCGTCCTTCTTCCTCGAGCGAGGCACCGCCATCGACGCCGGCGAGTAAGACGGAGAAGTGATCTTTCGTCAAATCGACCGTCTCTTCACGGCGATCTGATTTGTCCCCGCGTGTCAGTTCGCTGTTCGCGTTCTCCGCCGTCTCGTTCGCCTTATAGACGAAGTAGCCGAAGGCCGACCCGCCGATCAGCAAGACGAGACCGAACACGAGCAGTACGATTTTCCACACGGGACGTTTCTTGCGGGAGTCTTGTTCCATGTCGTCTCCTCATTTCATTCGTTTCCTTTAGTATACGTGACCTACCGCACAAAATCACGTTCGATGATACGTTGGTCCTGGGTCTCGAGTCCTCCTTGGCCGTTCGTCAAATCGACGAGCCAGGCGAGGGCGGCCTCGGTCTCTTCCACCGGCACCGAGATGTGGAACGTGACGGTGTCCGCGTAGACGATGTTGTCGAGGAGGTATGACGATTGGCGTAGCTCGTTCTCGACTTTGCCGATCCAGCCGTAATCGACCGTGAGCGTCAAGCGTTGCATCGGGATACGTTCGACGATGCCGACCGCGTCGAGCCCTTCGCTCACCGTGCCGCCGTAGGCACGGATGAGACCGCCGCCACCGAGTTTGATGCCGCCGAAGTAGCGGGTGACGACGACGACCGTGTCCTTCAAGTCGCGTTTGCGCAACACCTCAAGCATCGGCAACCCGGCCGTCCCGCTCGGCTCGCCGTCATCGTTCGCTTTTTGGAACTCGTTCCGTTCGCCGATGATATAGGCGGAACAATTATGGTTGGCGTTCCAGTGCGCCTTCTTGATGGCTTGGATGAACGCCTGCGCCTCGTCCTCGGACGTGACCCGTTTGAAGTGGGCGATAAATTTCGACTTTTGAATGACGACCTCGTATTCTCCGTCTTGTTTTATAGTATAATTCGGTTCAGTAGACATTTCTGAAAATTCTCCTTTCTATTTTTGAATATTTTTTTTAAAATTCAAGTAGGCGTCAACGCCAGTTGCGGCGAAATGGAAGGAGAGCCTCCAAGTTTTACTGGAAACGAACGTTCCGCAGACGATAATAGGAATAGATGAGGACTTACTACCGAATTATTAGGGGATGGCATCGTGAATCATATTACTGATCGTACAGCTTTAGAACATATCATAACAAATATGATTGATACGGTGACGGAAAGTAAAGAGGAGATCGTCCGGATTACCGAGAGTTCGGCCAACGAGTATTCGTTGATTCAGAACGAACTGAAAGAGTTGACGCAAAAGATTGAGTTTTATATCGAGGAGTCGGAACGGCTCGACCTGCTCGTAAAAGCGGCGAAGAACAAACTCGTCCAAGTGAGCAAGAAGTTTCATATACATAGCGAGCAAGAGATTCGGGAGGCGTACGAACGCGCCAACCAAATGCAGCTCGAGCGTTTTCTCATTCAAAAAGAAGAGATGGCCGGCCAACAGCGTCGCAACGACCTTGAACGCCGCCTGCTCATCCTCGAGGACACGATTGAGCGGGCCGACAGACTCGTCAGCCGCGTCTCTGTCGTATTGAACTTCCTGCGGGACGACCTGCAGCAAGAGTACTCGGACATGATGAAGAAGCAAGAGATGGCAATCAGCGTCTTTGAGGCGGCCGAACGTGAACGGCGCCACCTCGCCCGTGAGATGCACGATGGACCAGCGCAATCGCTTGCTCACATCTTGATTCGGGCCGATTTGATTGAGAAGACGTTCGACAAGCGGGGGAAAGACGAGGCGTTCGCCGAACTGCACGAGCTGAAACGCCTCATCCGCGGCGCGCTCGTCGACGTCCGGCGTCTCATCTACGACCTTCGTCCGATGTCGCTTGACGACCTCGGTTTCTTGCCGACGCTCGAACGCTATCTCCATCAGACCGAGGAATATACGGCCATCAAGACCCGGCTCAACTACCGGGGATCACGGGCCCGCCTTCCCGAAAAATTGGAGATTAACGTGTTCCGACTCGTCCAAGAGGCCGTCCAAAACGCGATCAAACATTCGAAAACGGCGGAGATTATCGTCAACGTCGAGCAAGCGCATGATGCGATACATATTCATGTACGCGACCATGGGGTTGGATTCGTGCCGAGTTCGATTGGCGAAGAGTCATTCGGGATCGTTGGGATGCGAGAACGGATCGAGTTGGTGAACGGAAGCATGACCATTGATTCGGAAGTCGGCAAAGGGACGGTCGTCCGCATGTCGATTCCGATCACGTAAGACAAGAACAAGGGGGAGTATCCAGATGGAACAATTACAAACACGCATCGCGATTGTGGATGACCATGAGCTGTTTCGAGAAGGCTTGAAACGGATTTTTGATTTAGAGGACGAGTTCACGGTCGTCGCCGAAGGGCGCACCGGGATCGAGGCGATTCGCATCGCCGCGGACCACAAGCCGGAAATCTTGATTATCGACATCAACATGCCTGAATTGAACGGGATTGAGGCGACGAAGCAGTTGTCCGTGCTCTCACCAGAGACGCGCGTCCTCATCTTGTCGATCCACGACGATGAGTCGTACATCACGCATGCACTCGAAGCCGGGGCATCTGGGTTCTTGCTCAAAGAAGTCGCATCGACCGAGCTGATCTCGGCCGTGCGCTCGGTTGCGAAGGACGGGGCGTACTTGCACCCGAAAGTGACGACGAACGTCTTGAAAGAGTACCGTCGCTTGCTCCAATTCAAAGGCGAACAGGCCGGCCGCAACGTCGAGAGCCGTACCGACGATCCCGTCTACCAATTGCCCTCACGCCGTGAAGTCGAAGTGCTCCACTTGCTCGCTGAGGGCCGCTCGAACCGCGACATCAGCGACATGTTGTTCATCAGCGAGAAGACGGTCAAGAACCACGTCTCGTCAGTGCTCCGCAAGATGGAAGTGAACGACCGGACCCAAGCCGTTGTCGATGCCATCCGTCGCGGGTGGGTCGAGATTTGACCTCGACCGATGCAATACATCGTTTTTATGCTACAATATGGAATGGAATCCACATTCAATTGGAAAATGAAACGATGTAAAGTGAGGATATAGCATGGGAAACATAGCCATTTTGACCGACAGTACCGCCTATTTGCCGGCCGAATTTTGTGAGCGCCACGACGTCCACGTCGCACCGCTCAGCGTGATTTTTGACGGGAAGTCGTTCCGCGAAGCCGTCGATATCACGACCGAGGCTTTTTATGACCGGATCGAGGCAGGGAACTTGCCGACGACGTCCCAGCCGAGCATCGGTGAAACGATTGAACTGATTGAGCGCCTCCCGAACGAGGTGACGGACGTGATCGCGATCACGCTCTCGAGCGGCATCAGTGGGACGTATCAATCGATGATCGCCTTGAACGACATGGTCGACGTCAACGTTCACGCATTCGATTCGGAGATCTCATGTATGCCTCAAGCGTTCCTCGTCGAGGAAGCGATTCATTTGCGCGATGCAGGCGCGTCGGCGCAAGAAATCATGGCCCACCTTGAAAAGATGCGCGAGTTGATTCGGGCGTACTTCGTCGTCGATGACCTCGACCACCTCCAACGGGGCGGCCGACTCAGCGCGGCTCAAGCGCTCGTCGGGTCGTTCCTTCAAATCAAACCGGTGCTTCATTTCCAAGACCGGATGATCGTCCCGTTCGAGAAGATTCGGACGTACAAGAAGGCGGTCCGTCGCATCGAAGAGATGATGGAACAGTCGATTCAAGGCGACGGGACAGGCTACTGTATCGGCATCATCCACGCCAACTGCCCGGAACGTCAGGCCGAGGAAATCGCCTCGATGAAACAGAAGTTTCCGCAGGCGCATGTCACGGGTGCTTATTTCGGACCGGTCATCGGGACACACCTCGGACCAGGCGCGATCGGCATCACGTGGTATCGCCGCGAATGGTAAACAAAAGACGGCCATCCGGTCGTCTTTTTCGATAGAGAGGAGTGAGCCTGTGGCCAAATATCGTCAAATCTATGAGCGCCTCGCCGAGCGGATGAAGACGGGCGAATATGCAGCGGAGTCGAAACTGCCGTCCGAGACCGAGCTCATGCACGAGTATGACGCGAGCCGAGGAACGGTCCGGAAGGCGCTCGATTTGCTCCAAGAGCACGGCTATGTCCGGAAGCATCACGGGAAAGGCGTGTTCGTGCTGCGGCGCGATCAGATCGAGTTCCAGTTCAACGGCATCGTCAGTTTCTCGGAAGTGTATGCTAGCATGCTCGGTCGCTCGATTCAGACATCGGTCGCCTCATTCGAGGACATCGAGGCGCCGGCGTGGCTCGCCGACCGGATGAACTTGACGCCGGGCACACGGATGTATCGGATTGAGCGGGTCCGCAACTTCGATGGCGAGAACGTCATTTTGGATGTGAACTATTTCGTCAAAGACCTCGTACCCGGCCTGACGGAAGAAATCGCTGCGCAATCGATTTACGCCTATGTCGAGCACGAGCTCGGGATGCAAATCAGTTACGCCAAACGGAAGATCGCGGCCGAGGACGTGACCGAGCTCGACCGGTTGCGGCTCGATCTGCACGATTATGAATATGTCATCGTCATCACGAACGACACGTTCCTCTATGAGGGCAGACAGTTCGAATATACCGAGTCCCGCCACCGACTCGACAAGTTTCAGTTCAGCGATGTGGCGCGTCGTTAAGGCTCCTTTTTCGAAAGGAGTCTTTTTTCGTTTTGAATCAAAGCAAGAGGGAACAAAAATACTGAACGCCTGTCACACAGTTGTCACACCTAACTTATATAGATAAGTTGTTGACATGACTTATCTATATAAGTTAAACTTTGTTTGTACTCATAAGTAACCGTTTTCAACAAACGCTTTCAAACAAAGGAGGCCTACAATATGAAGGCAGATTATCGTCAAATCGCCGCGGATATCCTTGAAGCCATCGGGGGCAAGGATAACGTCGACAAAGCGGCACACTGTGTCACGCGTCTCCGTCTTTCGTTGAAAGACCAGTCGCTCGTCAATGAAGCGAAAGTGAAAGAAGCCGATCTCGTCAAAGGGGCATTCGAAAACTCGGGTGTGTACCAGGTCGTCATCGGAGCCGGTGACGTCGAGCGCGTCTACGCCGAGTTCATCAAACTCGCCGGGCTTGAAGCAGCGACGGTCGCCGAGGTCAAATCGTCCGGCGGCAAGAAGATGAACCCGCTCCAGAAACTCGTCAAAGTGTTCTCGGACGTGTTCATGCCGATCATCCCGGCCATCATCGTCGCCGGTCTCTTGATGGGGATTAACAACTTGCTCGCCTCAGAAGGACTGTTCGTCGAAGGCGCGACGCTGATTGAGGAGTATCCGAACCTGCAAGGGTTATGGGACCTCGTCAACATGATGGCGAACACGGCGTTCGTCTTCCTCCCGGCGCTTGTCGGTTGGTCGGCGACGAAACGGTTCGGCGGCAGCGAAGTGCTCGGGATTGTCATGGGTCTCTTGCTCGTCCACCCGGACCTCTTGAACGCATGGGGCTACGGACAAGCGGCGCTTGAAGGCGAAGTTCCGACGTTCAACATCCTCGGCCTGTTCGAAATCGAGAAGGTCGGCTACCAAGGTCAGATTCTTCCGATTTTGGCCGCGGCCTTCATTTTGAGCCACATTGAAATCTTCTTGAAGAAACATGTACCGAACGCAATTCAATTGCTCGTTGTGCCGATCACGACAATCGTCATCACCGGTTTCCTCGCCCTCTCAATCGTCGGACCGCTCACACGCGGCCTCGGTAACGTGATTGCGACGGGAATTGTCAACGTGTTCGAAGCGGTACCGGTCGTCGGGGCACTCCTGTTTGGTCTGCTCTACGCACCGCTCGTCGTCACAGGGATGCACCACTTGTTCCTAGCCATCGACTTGCAGCTCATCGCAGAAACGAACGGGACATTCCTCTGGCCGATGCTCGCTTTGTCGAACATCGCCCAAGGTGCAGCCGCACTCGCGATGTTCCTCGTGTTCAAACACGACGCCAAACAAAAGAGTATGGCTTCGACGTCATCGATCTCGGCATTCTTCGGGATCACCGAGCCGGCCATGTTCGGGGTGAACTTGCCGAACAAGTTCCCATTCTACTCGGCGATGATCGGGTCGGCCGTCGCGGCGGTGTTCATCACATTGAACGACGTCCAGGCGTTCGCTGTCGGGGTCGGGGGTCTTCCTGGATTCCTGTCGATCTTCACCGATAAGATTCTCATCTTCATCATCGGGATGGTCATCGCCCTCGTCATTCCGTTCGTGTTGACGCTCGCGCTGTCGAAACGTTACATGAAAAAAGGCGAGATTGAGAAAAACAAAGTCGCATAAGAAGATCACGGACAAGGGGAGGGACGGAGGTTCTTCCCCTTTTCCTGTACAAATGAAAACTCTTACAAAAGGAGATTACATCTATGACACAACCAAACTGGCGCAAATCTGTCGTCTATCAAATTTATCCAAAAAGCTTCTATAGCCCGGAAGGCAATGCCACCGGCTCCATCAAAGGGGTGACGGCGAAGCTCGATTACTTGGCCGAGCTCGGCATCGAATACATTTGGATGACCCCGGTGTACAAGTCGCCGCAAAACGACAACGGCTATGACGTCAGCGACTACTACGCGATCGATCCATCCTACGGGACGATGGACGACCTCGACGAGCTCATCCGCGAGGCCGAAGCGCGCGGCATCGGGCTCATGATGGACATCGTCGTCAACCACTCCTCGACCGAGCATGAATGGTTCCAGAAGTCGCTCGCCGGTGACGAACGGTATCGCGACTACTACATCTGGCGCGACGAACCGACGAACTGGGAGTCGAAGTTCGGCGGCAACGCCTGGAAATATGACGAGGCGAGCGGCCAGTATTACCTCCACTTGTTCGATGTGACCCAAGCCGATTTGAACTGGGAGAACGAGCAGATGCGTGAGGACGTCTATGAGATGATGCGCTTCTGGCGCGACAAAGGCATCAAAGGGTTCCGCCTCGACGTCATCAACTTGATCTCGAAGCAGCAGGACTTCCCAGAAGACGATTCGGACGGCCGCAAGTTCTATACGGACGGGCCGCGCATCCACGAATATTTGAAAGAGATGAACCGCGAAGTATTCGACGGGCACGACGTCATCACGGTCGGCGAGATGTCGTCGACGACGCTCGAGCATTGCGTCCGTTACTCGAGTCCGGACGAGCGCGAGCTCAGTATGACGTTCAGCTTCCATCATTTGAAAGTCGATTATCCGAACGGCGAGAAGTTCGTCGCCGCACCGTTCGACTTCGTGCAACTGAAAGACATCATGTCGACGTGGCAGGAAGGAATGCACGGCAAGGGCTGGAACGCCATCTTCTGGTGCAACCACGACCAGCCGCGCGTCGTCAGCCGCTTTGGCAACGACACCGACCACCGCGTCGAGAGCGCGAAGATGCTCGCGACGGTGCTCCACGGCCTGCAAGGGACGCCGTACATCTATCAAGGCGAGGAGATCGGGATGACGAACCCGGGCTTCGACTCGCTCGACGAGTATCGCGACATCGAGACGCTCAACGTGTATAAGTTGAAGCGCGAACAGGGCGTGTCGCACGAGGACATGATGGCCGCCATCAAACAAAAGTCGCGTGACAACTCGCGGACGCCGATGCAGTGGGACGCGACGCCGCACGCCGGATTCACGAGCGGGACACCGTGGATTAACGTGGCGCCGAACTATGCGGATGTGAACGTCGAGACGGCACTCGATGACCCGAACTCGGTGTTCTACCACTACAAGAACTTGATCTCGCTCCGCAAAGAGCTCGATGTCTTGACGGACGGGGACTATACGATTCTGACGCCGGACGCGCTCGACGTCTGGGCATACACGCGCAAGACGGAACACGAGGAAGTGCTCGTCGTCGCGAACTTCTATGGACCGGAGACGACATATGAGATTCCGGCCGGTTTCACGCATGCCGACGTCGTCAGTCATAACTATGATGTGCCGCAACTCGACGGGACGACGCTGTCGCTCCGGGCGTATGAGGCGATCATGTTCTATAAACAAAACTGAGTGTTCGGAGGCGTTCCATGTGAGCGCCTCCTTTTAGTTGCCGAGAGGCGGGCTCTCATGGTAGGTTATTCATTAGGCAAGGACACAGTCGTGTGACCTTGTAAATTATTTATATGGAGGTGACCCTCGAGTCTCTCGAGGAACATGTGGACAGGATCTACTCTACACACGTAATGGCTGCCGGTGGCGGTGGCGGAGAAGTGGAAGGCCCGATTTGGGTATTGTTGTTGTTGGTGGCGTTATTGATCGCGCTCACTGCATTTTTTGTCGGATCGGAGTTCGCGGTCGTCAAAGTGCGGATGTCACGACTCGATCAATTGGTGGCGGAAGGGAACAAGTCGGCGATTCTCGCGAAAAAGGTCGCATCTGACCTCGACTATTACTTGTCGGCGTGTCAGCTCGGTATCACGGTGACGGCGCTCGGACTCGGTTTCCTCGGGGAACCGTCGGTCGTGCGATTGCTTACCCCGCTCTTTAACGAGTTCGACATCCCGGCGTCGCTCGCATCGATTATCTCGTTCGCCGTCGCGTTCGCGATCGTGACGTTCTTGCACGTCGTCATCGGGGAACTCGCACCGAAGACGCTCGCGATTCAATATGCGGAACGGATGACGCTCATCTTCGCCCGACCGTTGTTCTGGTTCGGACGGATCATGTTCCCGTTCATCTGGTTATTGAACGGATCGGCACGGATGTTGCTCGGATTGTTCGGCGTCAAACCGGCCGGACATGAGCAAGCGCACTCGGAAGAAGAGTTGAAGATCATCATGGCGCAAAGTTTCCAAAGCGGTGAAATCAACCAGACGGAACTCGCGATGATGCAAAACATCTTCTCGTTCGACCAGCACGTCACGAAAGACGTGATGGTGCCCCGGACGAAAGTCGAGGCGATTGATATTGAAGCGACGCGGGCCGAAGTGCTCGAGACGTTCGCGGACAGTCAATATACCCGTTATCCGATCACTGAGGACGGCGACAAGGATAACTTGATCGGCTACATCAACGTCAAAGAGGTATTGATGGGACTCGCGGTCAGCCCGTCCATCAATCTCTCCACTTATGTGAAAGAGCTTCCGGTCGTGCATGAAATGACGCCTTTGGAAGATACATTGAAACAGATGCGTGAGGCTCGGACCCACATCGCCATCGTCTTGGACGAATACGGCGGGACGGCCGGTCTCATCACGCTCGAAGACTTGCTTGAAGAAATCGTCGGAGAAATCCGTGACGAGTTCGACGAGGACGAGGTCGACCCGATTCATACGGTTGACGACACGACGTATGAAATCGATACGCGCGTCTTGCTTGAAGAACTCGAGGAACGGTTCGGCATCACGTTCGAACGTTCAGAAGGCATCGATACGCTCGGCGGTTGGCTCCAGGTCCACCGCGAGACGCACGAGGTCGGTGACACGCTCGAGTTCGACCGTTACGTCTTGACCGTCATCGAGATGACGGAGAATCACGTGGAGCGGGTGCGACTCGCCTTGCGTGAGACGGCGTCGGAAGACACGGACGAATCATAAACACAGGTGCGCCAGAAATGGCGTGCCTGTTTTTTTTGTCTGCTCATGATGGACGACGAAAAGGTTCAACCGATGGCCGTCGGTTGAACCTTTTGTCAGTCAGTGGATGTGCGGTCCCGGATAATCTCTGCAAGACGCGGTGACGAGATCTCCTCGTACAGGATGCTGCGGACGAAGTAGACCGTCTCGTAGTCGAGGAGGCTGAGGCTGATGGAATGAAACGGGACGTCTTCGGTGTCGAAGAAGCGCTTCGTCGCCGTCAACGAGTCGGCCATCGCCTCAGGCGAGAACGGCCCGTCCGGCAAATCGAGGTGGATGTGGCCATACTCGGCCGCATAGCGGGACACGTCGAGCGTCTCATCGAGCTGAAGGTCTGCGAGCCGGACACCTGGGGGGCTCGTCTGATCGTCTTCCTGAGGGATGTGGCCATGCCCATATGTGACCGCGAACGGGAAACGCCCCGACGTGAACAGACGGTCCGTCAGTTCGAAGTAGGCGTCGTTCAATCGTTGATACGTCTGTTCGCCACTGATGACGTCCTCATACTCATCATGGATGACGTCGCCGGATTTCGTGACGAGGACCGCAAACGTCGTGTCGACGCTCGTGGGCGATGTGAACGTGACGGCATAGCTCGAACCGTACGGGAACATGTATTGCGTGTCCGACACGTCGAGCGTGAGCGCGGGATACGTCGTCGCGACGTAAGCCTCCGCCGCGGTGATGGCCCGCTGTTTCGCTTTGTCGCTCCCGAGCACCTCGTAGGAAAGCCAGAGACCAGCCAGCAGGACGCCGAGCATGCCTAAACCGGTCAAGATATTGTGGATGGGTCGTTTGAACATGACTGTTTCCTCATTTCCAGTAATTGGTCTACTTGGAGTATAGTCGATTGTCTGCTCGTTCACCTCCGTCTACAGCCTGAAATGAGAGGGTGTCTTGCCGTTAACCGTCCACGTTCCATCGACGAACGTGACGTGTGGACGTGATGTTCGTCTGCTAGCGTGTATAGAAAAAGGATTGATGTTATGGGTCAACTCATCGTGACACCCGAAGGAACTCCCGCCATCCGCTTCGGCGTCTGCCAGCGCTGTCTGAGCACGGACACGCGTGCTTATATGTGCCATCACGGACCGTGCCGCTATTGCCGCAACTGCCTCCACCTCGGTCGCGTCTGTCAGTGCGATCGTCTTGCCGAAGCGGAGGTGACGACGTCGGTCGAGCCGACTGACCTCGTCATGCCGTTCCAATTGGGTGCGGACCAACAGCGCGTGAGCGCACAGCTTCTCACTTGGTGGGAGACGAAGACGAGCGGGCTCGTCCATGCCGTCTGCGGGGCGGGGAAGACAGAGATGACGTTCCCTGTCATCGCGCGTGCCGTCAATGACGGGAAGCGCGTCCTCATCGTCTCACCGCGCCGTGACGTCGCCATCGAGTGGGCCGACCGGCTTGAGGCCGCCTTCACCGTCCCGATCACCCGGCGCTACGGCGGTGGGGACAAGGACACAATCGGCATGATCACCGTCGCGACGGCGCCGCTGCTCGTGAACCTCCGACATGTGTTCGATTTTGTGCTCGTCGACGAGTCCGACGCCTTCCCGTTCGCCTTCGACCTCGCGCTCTGGTGGACGCTCCGCCGGGCCGGGAAAGGATTGTTTTTATTCGTGACGGCGACGCCGACCGTCTGGCAGCGTCAGTTCCCGACGGTGCATCTGTCCCGGCGCTATCACGGCCATGACTTGCCCGTGCCCCGGCTCATCCGTGAGAAGGAATCCGCCATCCTCGACTTCTGTCGCCGGTACGAGGCGGCACCGCGTCTGTTGTTCGTCCCGACGAAACCGGACCTCGTCCGTTACGGGGAACTGCTCGCGGCGAACGGGTTCGCCTACCAGGCCGTCTCGGCCGATACGGATGAGCGGACCGACGTGCTCGAGTGGCTCGAATCGACGAACGGAATCGTGCTCGCGACATCGATTTGGGAGCGGGGCATGACCGTCACCGGGGTTCACGTCGCCGTCCTCGACAGCAGTCACGCCTTGTTCTCGTCGCGCGCCCTCATTCAGATGGCTGGCCGGGCCGGGCGCAAACCGACCGCACCGACCGGCGACGTCGTCTTTTTTTACGACGAGCGCACGTTTCGCCAAGACAAAGCCATCCGTGAGATTGAGGAGGCGAACCGGCGATGAACTGCCTCGTCTGCCGAAAACCGTTCACCGTCCCGTGGAGCCCGGCGACGCTGTTGAAGCGGGATTGGGCCTGTCCAGACTGTGAGAAGATGTTGACACCGCTCGTCGCGGGTTGTCCGCGCTGCGGGCATCCGACCGAGGACGGAGCGACGTGCGGCGATTGCGTCCGTTGGCTCGCCCTTGACCTCGACTTGACCGTCCGTTCGCTCTACGCCTATGACGAGGCGGGCGCGAATTGGCTCCATCGTTATAAGTTCGGCGGCGACGTCGTCTTGGCGCACCAACTGCGCGACGTATTACGCGCGGTGCGGGAACCGGGTGTCGTCTACGTCCCGATCCCGCTCAGTGAGGAGCGGTTACGGACGCGGCGTTTCAATCAGGCGGAGCTGCTCGCAAGGATGATCGGACCGACGGAGCAGGTGCTCGTCAAATCCGAGGTTTCGAGTCAGCGTGAACTTGGGAAAGAAGAAAGGCGGCACCGTACGAATCCGTTCGCTGTACAGCAGTTGCCGCGCCGTGGCAAAATTGTCCTCGTCGACGACGTCTATACGACGGGGACGACGCTCCATCAGGCGGCGCTCACCTTGCGCCGGGCCGGGGCGGAACAAGTTTCTGCC
Source organism: Exiguobacterium sp. s149 (assembly GCF_018618395.1). Lineage (NCBI taxonomy): Bacteria > Bacillati > Bacillota > Bacilli > Caryophanales > Exiguobacterium > Exiguobacterium sp. s149. Next base: position 387,263 of record NZ_JACSLZ010000001.1, on the reverse strand, counting down.
GTTTGCCTGTTCCGGACGCTAAACAAATCAAAAATGCGTCCGATATAAAGGGCAGAGGTGAATGACTGTGGAAGCAACAACTTGTCAAACGTGCGGACGGCTGTTCATGAAACAAAGCCGCTCGCCATACTGCCCATCCTGCGCGGAAGTCGATTTCCAAAACTTCTTGAAAGTCCGGGACTTCATCCGCGAACCCGCCAACAAACAGACGACAATCGGAGCCCTCGTCGAAGCGACAGGCGTCTCCGAACTTGATATCACGCGATATATCCATGAAGGACGCCTGATCATCAAGGACAACCCGTCACTGAACATCGCCTGCGTGCGTTGCGGCAATCCGACGAACCAAGGAAAGGTATGCGCGGGCTGTCAGAGCGACATGCAGCAAGAACTGAAAGGGCTACAAACCAGCGTCACGAAACAGAGCGTTCGCGCTTATCGTTTGGATTAACAACTGAGAAGAGGGGGGACACGCATGCGCATCGATTCTGCAAAGTGGGTACACTTACCGAACACTTATGAGAAGAAAACGCAACCTGAGACGAAGCCCGAGCTGACACGCCAAACGGACCAACTATCGATATCGGCCGAAGCCCGCGCCCGGTTTGAAGAACCGGTGAAACACCCGGAGCGCCTGGAGAAAATCAACGCCTTGAAGGCAGAGATTAACGCCGGGACGTATTCACGGGACGCGCGCGACATCGCCAAACGCTTTCTACAAGGATGAATGAAAGCGGGGTCCGAGGGAGACCTTCGCATAAATAAGATGGCACGGAAGCTGACTAAACAAGGGACACCCTTTCTTTAGTCGGCTCTTTTTTTGGACAAAGGAGAGACTTATGCTCACATTACATACACGCTTGCTCGAACTGGCTTATGACAAAGAACGGCTGCTCGTCAACGGCGACATGCCTGCTTTCAGCGCGCTCGTCAAGGAAGAGGCGACGCTCGTCCGACAAATCAAACAAAAAGAAGCGGAACGACTTCAAGGAACGCTCGTTTTGGACGATGAAGAGAAGGAAGCGTTACGACCGGTTCTCTTCGAGCTGAAACGGCAGAATGAATTGAACGCCGTCCTGCTCGAACAGTCGCTCCGGTATATCGAATGGCATTTGGACATGCTCATGCCAGAGGCAGATGATTTCACGTACGGTCAACAGGCGCTCGAGACGCGCTCGTTCAGCCGGGATGTATAAGGAGGAAGTTTGATGGGCTCAACATTTATGGGATTAGAAACGGCGCGCCGCAGTTTAACGACGCACCAATGGGCGCTCCAGGCGACAGGGAACAACGTCGCCAACGCCTCGAACCCGGGCTACTCGCGTCAACGCTTGTCACTCGGCATGACCGAACAACTCAGCGTCAACTTCGGGGGAACGAAGGCCGGGCAGTTCGGGACTGGTGTACGCGGTGAGACGCTCGCCCGAATCCGCGATTTGATGATTGACCAGCAATACCGCGACGAGTCGGTGAAGAACGCCTACTACGCGACGAAAGAGGCGGCGTTCGGTCGGATGGAGGATATCGTTAACGAGCCTTCCGAGACAGGACTCGCCAAATCGCTCGACTTGTTCTGGGCCTCGCTCCAAGACTTGTCGGTCAACCCGGATGATGCCGGCGCACGTAGTGTCGTTCGCCAACGGGCGATGACGCTCGCGGAGACGTTCAACTACATGTCGTCCTCGCTCCAAAAAGTGCAGGCCGACCTCGCCTCAGAAGGTGACGTCGTCGTCAAGAAAGTGAACGACTTGATGACGAAAATCAGTCAGGTCAACCGTCAAATCGGGGATGCGGAGCCACTCGGCGTGCTTCCGAATGAACTGTATGACGAACGTGACCGCTATATGGACGAGCTCGCCCAATACATGGACTTCACACGCGTCCCGGTCGACTATACGAACGGGGAGTCGCGCGGTAACTCACAAAAAGTCGCTGAGGGCCGCATCGACATCATCGTCTCGATCAATGGCGTCGACCACAAACTCGTCGACGGCATCAACGGCACGGTCGGATCGTTCGACGGTCTCGATATGACCGATGCGAGCGGGACCGACGTGGCCCTCACGCACGCCACGATGCCGAACGGCAAATGGAAAGCGCTCGTCGAGATGTACGGCACGGATACGCCAGAGTCAGGTAGCGTGAACGGCGTCTACGCGACGATGCTGAAAGACTTGGACGAGATGGCCGGCAAGTTCGCCTCGGCGTTCAACACCGCCCATAGCACAAACATGGACGCCAAAGGCAACGCCGGAACGGCGAATTTCTTCGAAGGGACGGCGAGCGCTGCGACAATCAAAGTGAGCGACGCCGTCATGAACAACCTCGACTTGATCGCCGCTTCTAAAGACGGCAATATCGGGGACGGTAGCGGTGCCCTCGCCTTGGCAAACTTGAAGTCGGCCACGCTCAGCTTCGACGGGTCGGTCCAGACGGACACGTCGATCGGCAAATACTATCAGAACGTCATCGGCAACATGGCCGTCGCCGCCGACCAGAGCGGACGCCTCGCCAAGAGCACGTTCGCGCTCATGGCGAGCTCGGACCAGCGCCGCCAAGCGGTGAGCGCCGTGTCGCTCGACGAGGAGATGACGATGATGATTCAATATCAACACGCCTATAACGCGGCGGCCCGCAACATCACGGCCGTCGACGAGATGCTCGACAAAATCATCAACGGCATGGGTGTCGTAGGGAGGTAATGCTTGATGCGAGTCACACAGACGATGCTCACACAGACGAACTTGAAACATTTATCGAGCAGTTATAACAAGCTCGCCCAAGTCCAGGAACAGCTCATCAGCGGGAAACGGATTCAGAAGGCGTCCGAGGACCCGGTCGTCGCTATGCAGGGCATGCGCTATCGGACCGAGGTGCGCGAGGTCGACCAGTTCCGCCGCAACGTCAGCGAGGCGACGAGCTGGATGGACTTGACTGATTCGACGTTGAACGAAGTAACGGAAGCCGTCAAACGGATTCGTGAATTGACGACACAGGCGGCCAACGATACGTACGAGTCGTCGCAGCGTCAAATCATCCAGAGTGAGGTCAATCAGTTGATTGAACATCTCGGCTCGCTCGCGAACGCGAAGTCGGGCGAGAAATATATCTACAACGGCACGAAGACGGACCAGCCGCTCGTCGATATGGACGCCTTGAAGGCGTTCCTTGCCGACCCGAACGGGGACGTCAACAGCATCTACCCAGGCGGGGCACCTGCCGCGAGCGGGAAAGTCGCCTTCGAAGTATCGAAAGGCATCACCGTTCAAGTGAACATGCAGCCGGAGACGGTGTTCGGGAGCGATGTGTTCGCTGGACTCCACGACCTCGTCTCGAAATTGGCCGACCCGAACACATCTGGGGAAGTGCTCTCGAACGAGCTCGCTGACCTCGATGTCATTGCCCAAAACTTGATTACGGAGCGGGCCGAGCTCGGGGCGCGTGCCAACCGGTTAGAACTCGTCGATAACCGTCTGCAAGAACATGAGATTATCGCCAAGACGATCATGTCCGATAACGAGGACATCGACATCGAAAAAGTCATCATGGAGCTCAAGTCTCACGAGACGGTGCACCGGGCCGCGCTATCGGCCGGAGCCCGGATCATCCAACCGACGCTCCTCGACTTCCTCCGGTAAGCGATGGATATCGCCCGGCTTGAGATGCGGCAAGGGAGGGCCGATGTGTCGATGACGCAAGGCAAGGTCGAGATGACCCAACAGACGAGACAAGGCACCCTCGAAGTCGACTCGTCGGTCGCGCGCAGTGAAAGCAACTTGAAGGCAGCACTCGAGCTCGGCCGCCACTTCGGTCAGCTCGGGGAGCAGGCAGCCCGAGAAGCGACATCGAGCACGGCCCGGGACGGGGACCGGCTCATGCGCATCGAGAACGGCAACCCGATTGCCGCGATGGCCGCGGAGAAGACGAGCGCCCCATACCCGGTCGTCGACATGGACTTCATGCCGAAGTCGCTCGACCGCGTGAAGTTGACGTATACGCCGGCGGATGTCAAAATCGAGTGGAACCTGACGCCGGCACAGATTGATGTATCACTCACCCCGGCCGACATCTCGTTCACGCCATGGACGACGGACATCTCGCTCCGTCAACAGGCATCGCTCGAGATGTGGCCGGTCGGTGGCATGTATGATGAGACGCGTTGAAAGTGAGGATAACCCATGTTCATTGAGACAGACTATTTTGGCAAGATCGAAGTAAATGAAGACGAGACGATCTCGTTCGTCAGCGAGATTCCCGGGTTCCCGGAGTCGAAGACGTTCGCCCTCATCCCGTACGGCGACGAGCTCCCGTTCTGGTCGCTCCAGTCGCTCGAGGACCCGGCCTGCGCCTTCGTCGTGACGAACCCGTTCTGGCACAAGTCGGACTATGCGTTCGAGTTGACCGACGGCGCGAAAGAGCAGCTCGGCATCGATGAGGCGGAACACGTCTCGGTGTATGCCATCGTGACGCTCCGCGAACCGTTCGACGCCTCGACGCTCAACTTGAAGGCCCCAATCGTCATCGAGACGAAAGAGCGCCGCGGGAAGCAAGTCATCTTGGATGACGTCTACCCGGCCCGGTTCCCGCTCGGCGGTCAGAAAGAAGAGGTGCGCTGATGCTCGTATTGAAACGAAAACAAGGCGAGGCCATCCATATCGGGGACGATGTGACGCTCACCGTGCTCGCCATCGAAGGCGACCAGGTCAAGCTCGGCATCGACGCCCCGCGCCATATCGACATCCATCGTCATGAGGTGTACGTCCAGATGCAGGCCGAGAACGAATCGGCCCGCGACAGCGCCAACTTGATGAAACAGATGATGCAAAACAAGTCGGAAGCGTGAGCTTCCGGCTTTTTAGCTGTCCTAAAATTTGGATAGGGTGACATGCGTCACTTTTGTACGATAGGATAGGAGGAAAGAAATGGCGGGAGAGGACAAGGCTTGGGTCAAGTCATCAACATCTTTTTCATCAATGCCAGTATCATCTATCTCGTTTTATCACTGGCCCTGTATCTCATGCGCCAGCTGTTGCCGATTCAGGCAGGTTCTCCTTATGCGGTCCGCATCTGGTTTGGTCTCGCCATGGGGCTCGCGGCCGTACTGTTGACGGTCAACTCGTTTCAAGTCGGAGAGGCAAGAGTCGACCTCCGGATTATCCCGCTCGCGCTCTCAGGCGCCTATGCCGGACCGGTCGGAGTCGCCGTCACGATGGGGTTGACTCTTCTCGGTCGCTTCGGTCTCGACGGCATGACCGACCAATTCATCCGCTCGTTCGGCACGCTCGGCTTGTTCTTCGTGTTGTCGCTCGTGTTAAATCGACTGGTGATGCGACGCGGTCACTTGTATTCGGCCTATCTCGTGTTCGGGGCCGTGCTCGTCTTGTTTCGAATTGCTGGCAACGTCCCGATTCAGGCGTTCACGACCGTGTTCTTGCCGTATTTCGTCATGACGTTCCTCGGTGGCTGGATGTGTTACTGGGTCGCGAAACAGATTGAGACGCACCTGCGCATGTTCCGGCTGCACGCGCAGCGGGCGACGATTGACGAGCTGACGGGTCTCCCGAACCGCTATATGACGCTCGAACGTTTGAACGAGGTCGAGATGTCTGGTCTCCCTTGGGCGCTGTTCGTCATCGATGTCGACCGGTTCAAGCAGTTGAACGATACATATGGTCATCGAGCCGGTGACGCAGCGCTTCACCACATCGGTCAAACGTTACAGGCGAACTGTCCGCCGGACGGCTTCGTCGGGCGCTACGGCGGGGAAGAGTTTCTGATGGTGCTCGAGGATGCCGGTGACGTCCGGTTGATCGCGGACGATATCGTCAAGGTCATCCGCGACACCCCGTTCTCGTTTGAAGGGATGCACATCCCGATGACGGTTTCGCTCGGGGCATCGCTCGCCGGGGCCGAGCCGGGCACGGTCGTGTTCGAAAGGGCCGACGCCGCCCTTTACGCGGCGAAGACGAGCGGGCGCGATCAAGCAAAAATCGGATAAACAAAAAATCGGTCCCGGGGGGCCGATTTTTTTAGTGGATATTTTTCTTTTTGAACTGGCCGCCCCGGACGTCATGGATATTGCCGATGGCGAGGAACGCCTTCTCGTCATAGTCGTCGAGGATGTCTTTCAGTTTCGTCTCTTCAAGTCGGCTGATGACGGTGAAGACGACCTTCTTGCCGTCGCCGGTGTAGGCGCCTTCCCCGTGCAAATACGTCACACCCCGGCCGAGTCGGTCCATGATGGCTTGACCGACGTCATCGGGTGAGGTGGTGATGATCCACGCGGCCTTCGACTGATCGATTCCTTCGAGCACGATATCGATCGTCTTGAAGGCGATGAAATACGTGAGGAGCGAGTACATGGCCCGGTCCCAGCTGAAGATGAACCCGGCCATTCCGAGGATGAAGATGTTGAAGAACATGACGATCTCACCGACGGAGAACGGCAACCGGTCCGTGAACGATACGGCCAAAATCTCGGTCCCGTCGAGCGACCCACCGGCCCGGATGACGAGCCCGACCCCGGCGCCGAGCAAGAAGCCGCCGAACACGGTCGACAACAGCAAATCGTCAGTGAACGGCTCGACCGAATGGAGCAAGATCGTGAAGCCGGACATGAGCGTAATCGCCAACAACGTGACGACGGCGAACGTCTTCCCGATTTGGCGATAGCCGAAGAAGATGAACGGGATGTTGAACAAGACGAGCCAGATGGCGAGCTTCGTGTCGGTCAAATATGACGTGATGATCGAGACGCCGACGATGCCGCCGTCGATGATCTGGTTCGGGACGAGGAATGCCTCGAGCCCGACCGCGAAGATGAAGGCGCCGAGCAACAGGAGCAGCCCCTTGGCGAGAAGCTCGGTCGGTTTGATCGGGTTATGGACACGTTTCAAGCGGAGCACTTCCTCCGGAGTCGGGGAAGGCATCGGTGGACGCTGCATCGGGGGTCACTCCCTTTTTCTTTTTAGTATAGCAAACCTCACACGGGATGAAGCAGAAGCGGCAGAGAATCTGACACAAGTTTTTCATCGACACCGAAGATGTTATTCTACTATTTTTTTATGTTAGACTAGGAAAGTTAAAACAAAAAGGAGGACGTTACTCATGAAACGTGACAATCGAGCCTGGCTCATGGGCTTTCAAATCATCATGAACATCATCGGCGGGATGATCGCGGCGTACGGCCTCGAGTCGGTGTTGATCCCGAACAGCGTATCGGACGGGGGCATCACTGGGATCAGCATCGTCGTCTCCCAACTCACGGGTCTCCCGCTCGGCGTGTTCCTCGGGATTCTCAATATCCCGTTCGTCTATCTCGGCTATAAGCAGATCGGGAAGAGCTTCGCCATCCTGTCGGTCACCGGCATCGCCTCGCTATCGGTCGGGACGCTCATCATGCACCACGTCCCGACGATTATCGATGGGGACACGCTGCTCGTCACCGTCGTCGGGGGGATCATCCTCGGGCTCGGGATGGGGCTATCGCTCCGGAACGGGGGCGCCCTCGACGGCATCGACATGCTGGCCGTCCTGTTATCACGGAAGTTGCCGTTCGGGACGAGCGACTTGATTCTCTTCTTGAACGTGTTCGTCTTCATCGTCGTCTCGACGGTGTTCGGCCTGCAAGGAGCGGTGCTGTCGGCCATCGCCTACTTCATCGCCTCGAAAGTGATTCATATCGTTGAGGAGGGACTGAGCGGTGCGAAGACGTTCAAGATCATCACGGGCGCGCCTGAGGTCATGGTCGAGACGATTCGCGACCGGCTCGGTCGGAGCACGACGCTCAACCAGATTCAAGGTGCGTACTCAAAAGAGTGCTATTACGAGATCACGTGCGTCATCAACCGGCTTGAGGAGCGGAAGATGAAAGAGATCATCAACCAGGTCGACCCCGAGGCGTTCGTCGTCGTGTACGAGGTGTCCGAGGTCAAAGGCGGGAATTTCCGAAAACGCGATATCCATTGATTCACATCGAGCAGCCGCGGCTGCTTGATTTTTTTTGTAGAAGCAGGGAAATGCGGGACGGATAGGGAACAAGTGGGGATTCAGAAAGGAGAGACCGTATGCGTCCGCTGTTATTAGGTGTACTCGCCGCCTTGTTTTTCGCGAGCACGTTCGTCTTGAATGAATCGATGCAGGTCGGCGGAGGCAGTTGGGCGTATAGCGCCTCGCTCCGCTTCCTGTTCATGATCCCGCTGCTCATGGTCGTCGTGGCCGTCCGGGGTAGCATGACCCGGGTGCGCCACGCCATCGTCGACGAGCCGTGGCCGTGGCTCGTCTGGGGGACGGTCGGCTTCGGTCTGTTTTACGTCCCGATCTGTCTCGCCGCCGAGGTTGCCCCGCCTTGGCTCATCGCCGGCACGTGGCAAGTGACGATCATCGCCGGGGCTTTGTTGTCACCGCTGTTCCGTAGGAGTGACGGGACGCGAGAGCGGATTCCGTGGACGGCGCTCCGCTTCTCGGGATTGATTCTGTTCGGCGTCGTCTTGATGCAAGTCGAGTTCCTCGCCGACTTCGAGCCGCGTTTTCTATGGATTGGGGTGGTGCCGGTATTGATTGCCGCGTTCGCCTATCCGCTCGGCAACCGGAAGATGATGGCCCACACCGACCTTGACGTGTTCGAACGCATCCTCGGCATGTGCATCGGCTCACTCCCGGTCTGGCTCCTGTTGTTCGGCTACGGGCTGACGACGGGGGCACCTACGAACTCTCAACTGACGCAGACGCTTCTCGTCGCCCTGTTATCGGGCGTCGTCGCGACAGTGCTCTTCTTCAAGGCGACCGACCTCGTCAAGCACGATATGGGGAGACTGGCCACGGTCGAGGCGACCCAGGCGCTCGAGGTGCTGTTCGCGCTCATCGGCGAGTTGATTTTCCTGCAGGCGCATCTGCCGTCCGGACTGTCGCTCGTCGGCATCTCGCTCGTCATGGTCGGGGTCGTGTTGCATAGTCGTAGCCAATTCAACGTAAAGGAGACTGTCGTACCAGTGACGAATCGATATGACAAGGAGGGATGAACATCTCCTATGGATTGATCGGAAAACTGACCGCCGTACCAGGTGAGCGCGAGACGCTGCTCGCGATTTTGCTCGAGGCGGCGACGGCGATGGAACGAGAGCCGACGTGCGAAACATACCGGGTGAACGTCTCGCTCGACGATGAGTCGATTGTCGTCTATGAGGTATGGGCAAGTAACGAGGCGCATCAACAATCGCTGTCGCTCGAGACGACGCAGACGTTGATTGGGAAGGCACGGCCGATTCTGGCCAATATCGAGCGCTTGGCGGTGTTCGAGCCGCGGGACGGTCATTAAAAAAATCCACGTCCGTGGACGTGGATGAAAGGTCATGCTTTCGTCAAGCTGCCTTTGACTTGCTCATAAAACTCGTCCATCATCCCAGTCCGGCTACCGAGCTGGCAGATGAGTTCGAGCGTCTCTTTATAGAACTTTTTGACGAGTCCCTTGTTTTTGATGTTGTCCATCGACGCCATCGTCTTGTCGAGGTTTTGGAGAATCTCTTCAATCTGGTCGTCCGAGTCCGGTTTGACGACTGTCATATTGTCCGGGATTTTGACGACTTTGTCTTGCTCCTGATGACGGAACGACGCGCCGAAGCCAAGGTTCTCGATGAACAAGTGCGGCATCACTTTCTGACCGAAGAACTGCTTATGCCATTCTGTCGCTTTCATCGTGTCCATGTCCTGTTTGAACGTGGACGCCGTCGAGACGTACTTTTTGAATAGGTCGGTCATGAACTTCTCGATGACCGGGATTTGAAGGGCGAAGACGTTCTTTAAGAGCGCGTCGAGCTGTGCACGTGACAATTGTTGTTCATTTGACATGTCAGTTCCTCTTTTCTATAATGCGATACTTTTATCGTATGGGATTGCGGAACGTGCGTCAACGCATCCCCAAACATTTTTTCAGAATATTTAATGATTTAGGGTCATTTTGTGCGATAATCATCTCATGGCAAGACAAAAGAGGAGTGAATCCATATGAACAAAACAATGAAATGGGCGGTCGCGCTCGGCGTGACGGGTGCCCTCGTCGCAACGGTCGGTGTCGTCTCGTCCCGGGGACGGACGGACGATACGACGCAGACGATCCGTGACCGTGAGCTCGGATACGAGATCATCCTCCCGTCGAAAATCGTCGAGGCAATCGAGCGTGGGGACGTCTATATCGAGAAGGCGCAGGACGTCGTCGATGTCGGCGACAAGAACAGCTACGGCACGTTCGACCTTTACTATAACGTCGAGGATGGCGACGACCAGTTGTTGTTCCATTTGGACTTGATTGACCGTGAACTATCGGAAGAGGCGTTCGCCCAGGAAGTTGGCTACGGCAACTACCTCGGTGCGAGCGACAAGACGTTCTTCTGGGTCGAACCGACCGAGGCCGTCCCAGGTGCCGAGGCGCACACGGACGAGATCGCCGAATTGCTCGAGACGCTCCCGGAGCTCGAATTCCGGACGTTATGAGTCCGCCCGCTACGGCGGGCTTTTTCGGTTATGCTACAATATGACGTGAGGTGATTTCATGAATTGGACAGTAGAAGAAGTGAGACAGGCAGAACAGGTTGGCGCGCTCGAGGCAGCGGTCAATGCATACGACAAGATTGACGTGAAACTCGGGCACGTGGCGGTCGGCCAGAACGACTACGCCGTCTATGAGGGTGACACGCTCGTCGGCTATATGATGCTCTTCCCGTATCTCCCGAACGAGTATGAAGTGAACGCGCTCGTGCATCCGGACTACCGGAAACAAGGAGTCTTCACGGCGCTGTTGGAGGCGGCGAAGCAGGACGCGAAACAGAACGGCTGTGAGGCGTTTACGTTCGTCATCGACCGAAAGTCGAAGGACGGCAAGGCGGTCATCGACCATCTCGGCGCGGCGTACCAGTTCTCGGAATACAACTTGGTTCTCAAAAAAGCCGAGCTGTTCTTGAAACCAACTGAGGTATCGCTCCGCGAGGCGACGGAAGCGGACCGTTCGCTCATCATCGAGACGCTCAGTGAGGCGTTCGGCGACCCGCTCGACGTGACGGAGAACATCTATCAACAGATTGACACGCCGGACCGGGTCACGTACATCGGCGAGGTCGACGGTCGTCCTGTCGGAATCATTCGTGCTCTTCTTTCGGGTGAAGATGCCGGCAGCATCCATGCGTTCGGCGTCAAGGCGGACGAGCAAGGCAAGGGCTACGGCACGAAGATGTTGAAGCAGATGGTCCAGCAACTGTTCCGCATGGGCCGGACGAAGCTCGAGCTCGACGTCGAGACGGAGAACAAGGCCGCGCTCGAGATTTACAAGCGGGCCGGATTTGCGGAAAACGGCGGCTATGAGTTCTATCTATTAGAACTGTGAGGTGAGATAAATGGTTCGGAATTTGAAATGGCTCGGGGCCGCCTTTGAGGCGTTTCTCGGCATCCCAGCACTCGGTGGGCTGTTCATCATCAGCATGGGCTACACACCGCTCGGGTTCATGCTCGTGTTCCATATCATCTTGCTCGTCTTATCGGTGTCGCGGCTGAAACGAATATCAGTCGGGGCAATCGTCGGCATCACAGCTTCGGTACTCGGGGTCATCCCGTTCCTTGGCATGATATTGCACTGGGTGGCCGCAACCGCTCTCGCGATTGACGCGCTCATGACACCGCGTGAACAAATGTACATGACAAAAGAAGACGATCGTTTTTAAAGTGAACGCTCTCGGAGACGAGAGCGTTTTTTCATTGACCAAAACTTCAACTGAAAACGCTATACAAAACCTGAAATTCGGACGATATAGTAGGTGATGAATTACACAGAGGAGGAACTCATAGTGAAGCTATTCAAAAACTTTACGACCCAACTGCTCGCATGGATTTTGGTCACATCCTTTATCACGGGCGGAGCGGTCGGCTGGATCACGCTCTTGCTGCTCACCGAGCTTGAGATGGCGAAAGGACAGGTCATGCTCGTCGGGACAGCCGTGGCCTTACTAATCTCAGGTTTAGGTGGAGCTGTCATTTACTTGATTGCCCGCCGTCCGCTCAAGGCCATCGAATTGGCTTCGGACAAGGCAGTCGAGGTCGGAAACGGTGACTTGACAGTCGTATTTGCGGACGAGACGACGACAGACCGTTCGGAAATGGGCCGTCTGCTTCTGTCGATGGACAATATGGTCGGACACCTTCGTGAACAAGGGACGAACATGCGCTATACGGCGGACCAGCTCACCGGTTCGGCGCAAGAGATTGCGGCAGCGGTCCAAGAAGGGAACGTCGCCGGTGAGAATATCCGTCAAGCGATGGATGCCTTGAACAAAATGCTCGAAGACAACGTCAACGCGACGTACAGCTCGATGGACCTGCTCGGTGCTGTCGCTCGGACGATGGAGAACATCCGTAATGAGATGGGATCGGCTTTGAATTCGGCAAATGAGATGCAACAAGAAGCGGAGAGCGGCAAAGGCCTCGCCTCGTCGTCGGTCGATGCGATGCATGCGATTGCCGGCAAGGTCGAGCAATCATCGACACTCAACAGCAAGTTGACGGAAATGACAGGCGAGATCTCGCGCATTACGGACGTCATCAGCGATATCTCGGCGCAGACGAACTTGCTCGCCTTGAACGCGTCGATTGAAGCGGCCCGGGCCGGCGAACATGGACGCGGCTTCGCAGTCGTCGCGGCCGAGGTCAAAAAGCTCGCCGAACAGACGGCGAACTCGACGCAAGAGATCACGGATTTGATTGTTGACGTCAAACGTTTGGTTGGCGACACGTCGTCATCGATGGCGAACGTGAAAGCGGAAGTGGAGACGGGCGTCGGCCTCGTCGAGAAGGCGGGCGGTGCGTTCGCATCGATCCACAACTCGGCGAACGAAGTGTACAGCCACGTCCATTCGGTCGATGCGCTCTTAGATGAGTCGCGTGGCCAGATCGACTCGGTCGTCACAAACTCGGCCGGCATCGCCGGCATGGTCGAAGAGGCGTCACGCTACGCGACGGAAGTCACGTCAGCGGCGAGCCAACAGGCGGCGAGTCTCGGTGAAGTGAACGGCGCGATGACGGAGCTCGTTCGTGTCGCGGAGAGTTTGCAGAATGAGACGGAACAAGTGAAGGTGTCGAACGTATAACGTGAAATGAGGAGGATTATCTGATTCGAGATAATGCTCCTCATTTTTTATTTGTCGGGTTAGAGTTAGAACAAAAAAGAAGGAGACCGTTATGGCTCCTTCTAGCGTCTGAATGAAATTAATAAATAAAGCGTGGAATATCGAATTCGACAGTGTATTCTTCAAGCAACTTGTAAATCTCATGGATTTTGAACGTTTGCTTGTATGCCCACTCGATATCGGTCGCATATTGATATGTTCCAGGTTTATCTGGATTGAAGCGCATCTTGTACAACGTGTTTTGTTTACGTGTGTTGTTGACGTAACGGTTGCTGATCCATTGACCGCCACCTTTGATGGCTTCGGCAGGTGTGAACCACCCGTTGTCGAAGGCGTATTTTGCACCCCCTGCTGTCGGGTTGGCATCTGTTGCGCCGATTCCATACATGTTATAGACAAGTTTGTAACGTGTGCTCGTCGATGTGCTTAACTTCCCGGTCTGGTCGACCCAAACTCCTGAAGCGAGGGTAGAAGTTCCGTTCCCCGTCTCAAGGAAAGCATGTGACATGAGATAAATCTCGTTGATGTTATATGACTTGCCCGCATCGATAAAGGCTTGCGCCTGACCAGACAAAATTCCTTTTCCTTGAAGTGCTTTGTTTAAAATCGTAGCTGAAACGTTGGCAGACTTCGAGAGGTCCAAGTATTGGAACGATTCACGTGGTGAATCAAGGGCAGCTTCGAACTTCACGAGACGTGGATCGACTTGGTTCAAAATATCAGACTCCGTCGCTAAGCGCCATGTGTTATCGAAGACACGTTCCGATTCGCCGGTCTTCCGCTTGTACGAGATCAAATAGAAGTTGTCTTTCTCACCGAGGACGTTGACGACACTGTTCATGTTAAGGATGCCATATACGTGCGAGTTCGTCGTCGCATCCGCCCGGACATTCAAGGCGTTTGCCGAGACTTTGCCAGTTTGAGTTCCTTCAATCAATTGGATAAACTCTTTTGATACAAAAGCGGCAGTCCCGCGGTATTTATCGGTTTGAGCATTGACGTTCTTTTGGATTTGAACCATGTCGGTCAACTTCAAATCATAGTCGCTGTAGTTCAAAACAACGTTTTTTGTACCAGGTACGGTCTCTGGTACAGTCGGACCAGTATATGGTTTGATATACGAACTATGCACGTATGCTGGTACCAATTTCCCATTCAGTTCAAATTCGATTTGAACCCACGAATCGTTGATTTTCTTGATTACTCCGATGATTTGATTGTGAAGTACCGTACCAATTTGGGTTGAACCTGCATCTGGCGCAGTCCGAACGTTCAATCTTGGCATTGCAGTGACGACAGCCTCATAAGCAATCGTATAGTCTTGCTCGGTTTCAACCGGTGTGCTCGGTGCGACAGGGGCCTTCTCGGTCAAATATTTCTTTGAGACGAAACCGACTTTATTCTCGTACTTGATTTTGTACCAATCACCGTGTGCCGATACGAACTCGACTTTTTTATTGGGCAATAAAGTCACAATGACTTTTCCGCTTAACGAGTTCGAGGCACGCAAATTCAAGTTCGCAGTCGTGTAATAATACTTTTTCGCAGCTGGCGTGACCGGCTTTGCCGGAGCTGGTTTGACTGCTGTCAAATAGCTGCTTGCAACATAGCCGGTTTTTCCGTTGTAAGTGACACGCATCCAATCACCAGACTTCGAGACATAAGTCACTTCTTTGTTTTTTGGAATCGTGAGAAGGATTTTACCAGACCATGATGCCGCACTGCGCAAGTTGAGGTTTTCTTTTGTTTTATAAGTGACCTTATTCGAAGGAGCGGCAGCTGGTGGCTTAGGCGCTGGTTTCGCAGGGGTCACCGTTTTCGTAGTCACTGAAATGTACGTGGCAGACACGAAACCGGTTTTCAATCCGTACTTGACTTTGTACCAATTTCCAGACTTCGAAATGTATTGAACTTCTTTGTTTTTTGGAATGGTGACAAGCACTTTTCCTTTTGTCGAGGCCGTGCTACGCAAGTTCAAATTTTCTTTGGTCTTATACACTTTTGTCTGCGCCGATGTGGCAGCAGGAGGTTTCGGTGCAGGCGGTTTTGGCGCAGCAGGCTTGATAGGAGCTGGACTGACGGTTTTATTCGTCACTTTGATATAGCTAGCAGACACAAAACCAGTTTTGGAGCCATATTTCACCTTAATCCAATTGCCAGACTTCGCGATGTATTGGACTTCCTTGTTTTTCGGAATCGTAACGAGTACTTTGCCTTTCGTCGAGGCCGTGCTACGTAAATTCAAATTCACGGTTGTGGCATACACTTGTTTCGTCGTGCTAGATGAAGCGTTGTTTTTTGTGACTGTAGTAGGCTTCGGTGCAGCCGCGGTAGCATTTTTGACGACTGTGTTTTGTACCTTGACGTATTTGGCTGCGACATACCCAGTCTTTGATCCGTACTTTACGCGATACCAAGTTCCTGTTTTTGAAAGGTATTGCACCTCTTTATTCTTAGGGATGGTGACAAGGACTCGCGCTTTCAGGCTGGCCGATTGACGCAAATTCAAGTTATCGGTGACAGTATATGTCTGCTTGACCTTACTTGTCGGTGCAGGTGTTACTGTTGTCATTTTTAAATAGGCGGAAGAAACGTAGCGTTTCGCCCCTTTATAGTTAATCTCAGCCCAAGACCCTTTGACGTTCAATACAGAGACTTTGTTTCCTTTTGTCAACTTTCCAACGATTGGAGATGATGTAGAGGAAGATTGTCGAACATTTAAGATAGATGTATCGACAGTAGCTGTTTTCGATGCGGCATTTACGTCTTGAGTATACATCGTGGCAAACAGCACACCGGATAAAAAGATGGCTGTACTCAAGCGTTTACTTCGTTTGTTCAATGGTTTCCCTCCCTGGTTTCCCTTTGTTCTAGATATGGCTCGAACCAAGTATAGAGAAAATTGGCAAAGGATTGAAAGGAAATATTTCAAAAATAGGTAAACGATTCAAGAGACTCATAAAATGTATGATTTTATAAAAAATTCTGGCTAATAAATGTGAGGTGAAGATTTCGGGATTTTTTAGAGAGGATAATGGATGTGACAAGTTTTTTTACAGAACAATCGTTTTATAGGATGAGTGATGATGCTCTCTTAGGAGGAGAGCCGGCCCCAATCACTGCCATGTCTAACTATTACTGAACTCACTAAAAGGAATCGGATACTCATGTCTGTCAATCAAATTACGATTATTCTTGGAAAAATGATTTAAAGCCGCTTAGATCGGTTTTTGGTCGCGGACACCAAAGTTATATCGAGGACGGACAATTCCCAGCCGGTAGCATGTTACCGAAAGTCGAGTCGGCACTCGCTTTCGTGACCTCACGTTTCGGGCGTGAAGCCATCATCACGTCGCTCGAGCGAGCCGGGGAGGCGATTCAGGGGAAGACAGGGACGAAGTTTGTGGATGAAGCGAGAATAGTTGTGAAGTGAGGAGGAGCGACCCAGCGATGGGTCGTTTTTCTATTCAAAACTAAGAAACTACGGAAAATGAGTAGAAAGTTGATAAAAACACTAAACAGAATGAAGATGGCTCCGATATAGAGTATGGAAACGATAAAACGTTCCAAAATAATACAAGGTGAGGGGCCGGCCTAAACCTTGTATGCTCTGACAAATGGATTTGGAAGGGCTTAAAAAACTCAAACCTATGGAGGGAAATTAAAATGATTATCAACCACAACCTTAACGCTATGAACGCACACCGCAACATGGGCTTCAATACAGCTCAAACGGGTAAAGCAATGGAGAAACTTTCTTCAGGCCTTCGCATCAACCGCGCTGGCGATGACGCAGCTGGTCTTGCGATTTCTGAAAAAATGCGTGGACAAATTCGTGGTCTTGATATGGCTTCGAAAAATGCACAAGATGGGATTTCACTCATTCAAACGGCTGAAGGTGCTTTGAATGAGACACATTCAATTCTTCAGCGTATGCGCGAACTATCTGTTCAAGCAGGAAATGATACAAACCAACCAGAAGATCGTGCAGCAATCGGGACTGAGATTAGTCAGTTGAAAGACGAAATCACTCGTATTTCAGATACGACTCAATTCAATGGCAAACAGCTTTTAGGTGGTAACCTAGGCGTCTCGAGATCTGGTGGTACATTGAATAGTACTGTTGTAGGACTTTCGAGTCTTGATGACATTAAAGTTGCAAATGCGGCTAAACAAAGTACTTATACTATCACCGAAACAGCTACAACAATAACTTTGGCTGTAACTGCCACTGTTGCCGATTCTGGAGCAAAAGTAGGAGATTCACAAGTGATTTCTAAGACGGGTCTTGTTGCAGGTGGAACTCTAGATTTCGATTCGTTAGGTGTCAGTATTAAAACAGACACTGCTTATGTACCAGGGAATACAGCATTCACAGGTTTAACTATCCAAACCGGAAATGCAGACGGAGCAACTTTCCAAATTGGCGCTAATGAAAACCAAAGTTTAGCGATTACAATTGGTGATATGAGTGCTACAGGGCTTTCTCTAACTGCTCTTGATGTAACGACTCATGCAGGTGCAAAGTCAGCCGTTACTACAATTCAGTCTGCAATTGACAAAGTGTCGAATCAACGTTCGAATTTAGGGGCTGTACAAAACCGTCTTGAACATACTATTAATAACTTAGGGACTACTTCAGAGAACTTGACAGCAGCTGAATCACGCATTCGTGACGTGGACATGGCGAAAGAGATGATGAACTTCACGAAGAACAACATTCTCAACCAAGCTGCGCAAGCAATGATGGCTCAATCGAATTCCCAACCGCAGGCAGTACTTCAACTCCTTCGGTAAGGAATGACGGGCGTCTTATCTGGTAACAGATAAGAGTACAACTGGGTGAATTGCTGGGACTCCTTAGAGCCCTCCTTACGACAACGTGACTGGAAACGGTGAGCGTGAACGTTCTGAAAAAAGGAAGGGATTGGACAATCAGCAGCCAAGCATCTGTCAGGAAACTGTGATGAAGGTTCAACGACTAGGATGAACGACCTACCGACTAACTGTCCATGGTTATGAGATCCGTACCTCGTAAACGGCGAGGGAAGTGCCCAGCCCCTATTTTACAATAACTATATACATTATTTCTATATTGTAAAAGGGTGAAGATATAGTCTAGACCATATTGAAAAATATGGGCATCTGCAAGCAAATCAACAGCCTCAAGCTGTGCTTCAATTGCTCCGTTAATATAGCAATTGACTATTTAAAAGTTATACTAAAAACCGTGGAGCTTATGCTTCACGGTTTTTGACGTCTTGCCATTTATAAACGACCGACCAATACGTACGGTTCAATCGTCGGGCAATCTCTTTGTCCGTCACGCCCTGCTGTTTCCATTTAATGAGTAAAGCGATATCCTCGTCACAATACGGCCTAGCGGGGACGGAGACGCGAATCGTGTAGTCCGGGTGTGATTGCCTATAAAGCTCGATTTCGTTTTGCAGACGTGTTTCCCATGACAGTTTATATGTGAATTCTGGTAGTTCGGCGATATATGACTCGAATAAATTCAGAATGTCGAACGTGTCTGTTACTTTTGTCGTTTTTAAATAATAGCCTGTACCGCTCGGCGTACCTGTTGTTCGCACATTGATGTCATAACGTGCTTTCATCCAGATGGCTAACTGTTCCAACTGTTGTCTCGAGAAGGCTTGTAAGTAGAAAGCGATATGAGGGGTAAATTGAATCTCTTTCTTGTTGTGATTGAATCGTTTACTGAGGAGAAGAGAACCATCGTCCAAATAGAGTGTGAGCAGAAATGAAGAATGATGAATGTCTTCAAGCAACTCGAACGGAATCTGTTTCTTATTGTCCGGATAAAAATGAGGGAAGAGTTTTGTCATCAGAGGAATGGAGCGCGACACAAGATTGTTTCCTCGTAAGTACAATAAGTTAGAGAGCTTTTTTTGCTTCCATTGGCGATAACTTAACTGCCCCATCCCGAAATGCTCCCGGTAACTGTTGTTGACACGTCGATCATATGGATAGCACTTCGTGATTTCACTATCTCCTAAAATACTAGCGACTAAAATGGCTACCTGCTCTTCAGATAATCCTTCCCAATCCATCTCGCTTCTCTCCTTTACGTAGTAATCTCTTCACAGAAATCATTCCCGATTTATCGGAATGACCTGATTCAATAATTCGTCAGCCCATCTCAAGTTTTTGATTGACATGTCGATACATAGGAAGAGAGAAGGTGTTTATATGGGCAAGGATTTGATAGAAGAGCTGGAGGCTGTCTACACCGAACAAAAGCGATTAGACGAACTAGAAGACTTATTGCGGACGATGCGGTCCATCGCGATTGAAGCGACGACTTGCGGAGATAAAAGACGAATGCAGTTGCAGGAACAATTTCAAGGTTTACAAGCCCAGGTCAACTATTTAGAAGTAAAGAAACGAGAACCATTTCGTCAAAGCACTACAAATTGACCTGATTTCTACCGATATAGTCCATGAGAACAACTAAAGAGGAGTAGACGCAAATGAACCCGACCATTTCTGAAGTCCGGCTTCACCTACCTTCTTCCGTCTTGCCGTATGAACAAACGAAAAACGTGTTCGTCGAAGCGAATCAAGCGAAACTCGCCGACGAAGGCATCGTCATCCTGCCGACGCCTCAACACGTCACAAAGTTAGAGGCGGCCGTCGAGAAGGCAAACTTGGTACTCGAACAACAACGTACCGGCTTGAAGTTCATGAAACATGAAAAACTGAACGACTATTATATTCAAATCGTGGATACGCACAACGAAGTTATCCGCGAAATCCCAAGCAAGAAGTCACTTGACTTCTTCGCCGCGTTCATGGAGTTCAATCAACTGTTCGATGAACGTGTTTAAAGGAGGCTAACTATGACATCACCAATCCGGTTTGGCGGACTCGCCAGTGGAATTGATACCGATACAATCATTAAACAATTGATGCAGGCAGAGCGTGCGCCGGTCGACAAGCTCGAGCAAAAAAAACAGACGACCGAATGGAAACGTGATGCGTATCGTGAAATTAACCGCTCGCTCATGACGCTTCGTAATAGCGCTGTCGATTTGACGTTTAGCCGGAACTTTTATGCGAAGACAGCCAGTTCGTCGGACACTTCACGCGTAGCGGTCGTCGCTGGACCTTCAAGCGGGAATACAGCCATCCGAGTCGACTCAGTGACCGATTTGGCGACGGCGGCGACGTTAGCGATGGAACCGAAGACACTCGCTGATGCAAACATCACAAAAACAACGAAGCTATCTGATATGGGCTTCACGCCGACACCGAGAACGGCGACATTGGACACTACTGTGAAAGAATGGACACTCGCTCCTATGCCGAAAGTGAGCAGTGTCAAATTACGTGATGCAAGCGATCAGCTGTTAGTCGATGGGAGTTATAGCGTTGATGCGACAGGTAAAGTAACGATGACGGATGGGTCAGATATTCCAGCTGGAACGAAAGCAACGTTCACGTCAGGTTATGAGCTTCAATTACGGTCTGTCCAAAATGGGGCAATGCAAAAGATTCAATTGGCTGAAGATGCGACGGTTGATAATCTCATCACGGCATTGAATGGAAAAGATACCGGCATTTCCGCATTTTTTGAGCCGAACTCCGGTAAGCTCGCATTGACACAAAAGCAAACGGGATCAAACGCGATTATTGAATTTGATTTGACTACGCAAACTGCTTTAGGCATTGCGGTAACTGATGCAGTCAAAGCAGGAACGAACGCAAGTTTCGTCGTAAACGGGATTACAATGACGCAGAGTTCGAACACGTTTACAATCGACAATATGACGCTCACCTTGAAATCAAAGTTTCCGACACCAGACAATCCAATAGGTGCACCGGTCACCCTCTCCGCTGCCACCGACACCCAAAAAATCTTCGATAACATCAAAGGGTTCGTCGACAAGTACAATGAGACGATTGATTTGATGAACAAGAAAGTCAAAGAAGACCGTTTCCGTTCATTCGCACCGCTCACAAAGGCACAGAGAGACGAGTTGTCTGAGGATGAAATCAAAAAGTGGGAAGAGAAAGCAATGAGCGGGATGCTTCGCGGCGACACGATTCTTCGCGGGACGATGGACACGCTTCGTAGCAAATGGTCAGGCGCGACGTCTTTGACAAATGACAAAGAGATGCAGCAGCTGTTCCAAATCGGTCTTTCGACCGGTTCCGACTTCACGAATGGCGGCAAAATCGAGCTGAACGAAGAAAAGCTGAAGGCCGCCATCGAGAAAGACCCGGAACAAGTGTATAAACTGTTCACTGATGAAAAGACGGGGCTATTGCCACAAATCCGTGATGCGGCGTCGAGTTCACGGACATCTATCACTCGGATTGCCGGTGCTGATGGGGCCGGTGCTCCGACGTACTCGATGGGACGTGAGATGACGCAAATCGATACACGAATCAAGCGTTTGAACGATTTGTTAGTCGATAAAGAAAATGCCTACTACCGTCGCTTTGCAGCGATGGAAACGGCGATGAACCAGGCGAATTCGCAAGCCGCCTCACTACAACAGTTCATGGGCGGCGGGATGTAAGAGGAGGAATTTAAATGGTAGCTAATCCATATGCAGCATATCAAAACAATGCGGTCACGACCGCGAACCCACAGGAACTCACGCTCATGCTGTATGACGGCGCGCTCAAGTTCACGCGTCTCGCCAAACTCGCACTCGAGCAAGGAAATCCTGATTTGAAGAACACGAACATCCAAAAGACACAAGCGATCTTCCAAGAGCTTCGTCTGACGCTCAATAAAGACATCGCCATCTCAGCAAACTTGGATTCGCTCTACGAGTACTTGTGGCGCCGCCTCGTCGATGCGAACGTCAAGAACGACAGGACCATCCTTGACGAAGTGCTCGACTTCACGACCGAGCTCCGCGACACGTGGAAGGAAGCGATGAAACTCGCGAAACAAGGATGAGACCGATCGATGAGATCATTCTCAAAACACAACGGCTGAAGGATTTGTTGGCGCAAGTACCGGAAGAGCCGACATACGATACGTGGATGGACCAAATTCACGAATTGCTCGACGACCGTGAGCAATTGCTCGCGGCGCATGGACCGGATTTGAAGGACGCCGACCAGACGGTAATTCGTCAGCTCGTCGACGACAGCCAACAGATCGCCCGGTTGATCGAGGCCGAGCATCAACGGCTCGGCATGACGCTCGGGACGGCACGGCAAGAACGTAAGACGGTCAAGTCATACGTCGATCCGTATGAAGACGTCGATTCGAACTTCTCAGGACTGTTCGATCAACAGACATGAAACAGCTCGAAGGCACGCCTTCGAGCTGTTTTTATTTATGAGGCTTTGACTTGTCGTCGTACTTTCAACAGGATTCTGGACAACGTAAACAAAACCAGCCCGCTCACATTGAATTTTAAATACGTGAGTAAAGCTTCTTGTAACGACGTCACCGGCAGAAAACCACTAAAAATGACGAGTGGCAAAATCGTCACATGCATCGTCGCCCAATGAATGAAAATCTGTTTCGGGAACGACCAACGTCTCACTTCATAAATGACGCTTGTCAGGCCGAGAAAAAACGCCATTACGCCATAGACGAGCATATTATGTACACCTTCGTATGTCCGCTCCACCACTGATACGTCGTCAGCAATCCGAATAACGCGAACCACTTCACGCCGCGAACAAATCCTTTTTTTAATAAACTCATCCATCTCGTCCCCTCATTCATATGTTGTCTTTGTATACGATTTTATATACGATTTTATTTGGAAAAAGTTTCAATCTGGATGCAAGGATGCAAAGACGCCTGTTTTCGTATAAAATCGGGTAAATACAACTGTAACCGTTGCTTCTTTTCTGGAAAGGGGAGGGAAACGAGATGAGTGAGAAAAAAGTGAAACCTGAGTCAGTGAAAAACCGTCGTTACTTCGTCTACGGTCCAGAAGGGGCGTACGATGAGTATGTGGAACGCGATCCGAAAATTGAGGCGTATGTCGAAGACGATGCGCCGCTCGAAGACGGTCCCGATCCGTATGAGGAAGAAGATCTCAAATCAAGAGGATAATATAGCCGAAGTCAAGGTTCTTTCAAAGACCTTGGCTTTTATTTGTATAGGTTGGCAACCCTATACGTTTTCTTACACCGGTCGGGCTAGACAATCCAGTATGCTCATCTTATCAACCACCACTCATACGAAAAAGGAGAGAACTAAGATGAACATGAAACGATACGGATTGTTGCTAGTCTTACCATTGACACTACTTGTCGGCTGCGGAGAGGCCGATGAACTGAAGACGACGGCGACCGACACGGAGGAAGTCGTCGAGGCCGAAACGACGGAAGAACCGGCGACAGACACAACAGAAGAGATAGAAGTGCAGGAGAGCGAACTTGGGTCCAACCAGATTTATATGAAGAACAAAGCGATCGACATCAAAGAGACGATCGGCTCCGTCAACTTCGCCATCGATAAAGTGCAGACGTCACGACTCACGGTCAACGAGGCGTACCGCGACTCGTTTGACGGGCAAGAAGAAGTGACAGTCGTGGCGATAAATGTCATCGTCGAGAATACGATTGACGACACCATCAGTTTCCACCCGAACCAGGCGACGCTCGTGACGAACACGGGCGAACAAGTCTCAGCCGACTTGTGGTTCTCGGATGACGTCGGTGGCGAGTTCCTCGGGAAAGTGAAGAAGGGAGGGAACGTCCTCTTTTTCGTCAAAGCGATGCCGGAAGAGTTAGAGGACGTGAAAGTTGTCATCGACGGGCCGTCGGACGCGAACTATCAGTCGATTGGGGAATCCCGTTACGAATATACAATCAACGTCGAGAAATAAAGGATGGCCGCTCCAGGGAACTGGTGCGGCCATTTTATGTCCAGAGTAATACCCAAAAAATTTAACGTTTACCTCGAATGCCCTTTTAAAAATGGGGAATAAGATTTATATAAGTTGGAAAAGTCTTGAGGTAAAGGAGAGGATTGGATTGAAGTCGTACGGATTCATCTTAGCCATTCCCTTGCTCGTGTTAGTCGGATGTGGAGACACGGAGCCATCATCGACTACTACCGAACCTACCAACCAAAGTGAAAGCGTTCCGTCGACAGACAGCCAAAAAGAGACGACAGAAACAGAAACCGTACAAGGTGAAGAGTTTGAAGTACAGGAAGATGAGATTGGGCGCAGTCAAATTTACATGAAGAATAGTGATTTAGGCATTGAAGAAACGATTGGGCCAATCATCTTTCAAATCGATAAGGTGCAAACGCTGCGTCTAGAAGTCGCTTCTGATTATCGTTTCTTCTTCGATGATCAAAAAGAAGTGACCATCGTTTCGTTCAATGTCATCGTCGAAAATACGAGTGATGAGACTGTCAGCTTTCACCCAAACCAAGCCAGGCTCGTCACGAACACAGGCGAACAGGTTGATGCTGACATCGTCATTTCAAAGGATGTAGGCGGAGAATTTTTAGGAAAAGTGAAGAAAGAGGGCGGCGTGCTGTTCCATGTCGAGTCGATGCCTGAAGAACTGACCGAAGTCCGCTTTGTTGTGGAGGGACCTTATAATGATCAGTTCCATAAAATTGCCGAGGAGCGATATGAATACACGATCGACGTCACCAAATAAAGAGAACGCGCATCTCCGTGATGCGCGTTCTCTTATTGTCATTGATGCGGCAACGGAATCGTCAACACGTTCCAGTTCTCGCCGGCGAATATTTTCGCGAGAAAGACAATCTGTCCGACGTGATAACTGTAGTGTGACACTTGCTTCTCAATTGCCCAGATGACGGTCTTCTCTTCACCGCGGATGAAGACGGTCTTACCGAGGTCTTCTGGTGTGAGGCTCGCCAAGACGTCGTCTAATAGTTGCCAACGTTCGTCCCACGTCGCCATCAGTTCGGCGCGTGACTGTTGTTGGTCCTCGAACTCGGCGTCACGGTTTCGGTCAGGTTTCTCGCCGTCCGTCGTCAAAAAGTCGGTCCAGCGGGACTTCATGTTGTTCGAGATGTGCTGCACGATGACTGCGAGTGAGAGCGTATCTTTCGCGAGCACGCGAGGCATATCCACGTCGTTCACTTGCTTCAACGCGTCCTCGGCGAGCTGTTTCTGTTCCTGAAAAATCGAGCGTACCGTTTCGATATAGCGGGTTTCAAACATGGAATGACCTCCTTTGGATTCCTACTAACCATACCCCAATCTGACCGTGATAAAAATCATTGAGACTGAACCGTGCAAGACGCCACCGCGTGGTCGGTTCTTGGGTGCCCTGTTTAGGTTTAGACGGGAGTCATGTCTCGTCGATCTCCTTTCGGTTTGGGGGTTCATCCGTATAGAGAATCGATCGCGTTTGTCCGTGAGTGGATGAGCGCGGTTTTTTGTATGCGAAAAGGGAGAGCCGCGGCTCTCCCTTTTACGCGTGTTCGATTCTAAAGTCTTCCCAATGTGAACGGGCCTGGGTGCGAATCCGCTCCGACACTTCTTTACTTCCTAGCAGGATGCCGTACCAACGCCGCGCGTCTTCATACAGACCGAGCGCAGCCGACAAGTCGGCAATCCGCAACATGAGCTGGTCGTACGGGAGACCGGTCCGGACTTGGTCCGTGTACGCCTCCTGCACCTCGTTGTACTTGTCGAGCGTCCGCTTCATCCATTCTTTCTCGGATATCTCATCGCCCGTCAAGCGGTACATCCAGACGAGCCGCATGCCGAGCATGGCGACGACGGACGGTTTCTGCCCGCTCAGTTGGGCCGTCACGACGGCGAACTTGTAGAGCCGGATGACGTGCTCGGCCGAGCGGTCGCCCGTGAGCGCCTCGGCGTTGACGCGGTCGAAGTAGCCCGACTTGAGCGCCTCGCGATTGTTTTTCCGTACCTTGTCAAACGAGTCGTGAAAGACGAGGTGACAGTGACTGCAGACGGTTGGCTCATAAAAATATGGGTTGGCGCCATCGTACGTCGTGTACCCATCCTTCGCGACTTCCTGCGGCCGGATGTGACGCGACAGTACGCGCGGCGTCTCGCTCTGTTTCAAACAATACGGACATTTCACTTTTTTCGAAAAGATATGTTCTGCCATTACCTCACCTCACACGTATACGTTGACGAGCAGGCCGCGAATTTCGCCGACTTGATCGAGGAGCGAAAGACGTGATGCTTCGCCCGAGATGACTTGATCGGTCAAGGCAAGTAGCTTCTGGTCGACTTGTTCGACAATCTTATAAATCTTGGCTCGGCCGCGACGGTTGAAGCCGCGTTTGTCCTCGAGGCGGAGTGCCGCGTCAACGGCGTCTTTCATAAAGTCTTTAATGAGTTGCTTATATTCAGCGAGCGATTCGACAGTCTGGCTCTCGGCGAGGAGCTCGCCTTTCTCGTGGATGGCCGCGATTTGGCGTTGGAAGCGCTCATGCTCGCGGTCCTCACGTTTTTGACCGATGACGTTCTGGAACGAGACGCCAGGCTCAGCCTCGGGGCGTTTCGCCTTTCCGGTGCCGTGAAGCGACTGCGTCTCCATGATGCGACGAATGTCCATAGAATCCGTCCTTCCTTAAGTTAGTTCAACAATTGTAGCACGCCTTGCGGCAATGCGTTCGACTGGGCGATCATCGCCATGCCGGATTGATTCAAGATGTTGAGGCGGGCGAAGTCCATCATCTCACGCGCCATATCGGCGTCGCGAATCCGTGACTCGGATGCCGTCAAGTTCTCGGAACCGATTGCGACGACACTCACGTTCGCCTCGAGCCGGTTTTGGATGGCACCGAGCTTCGATCGTTCGAGCGAGACCGTTTTGATAGCTATATCGAATTTGGCGATGGCGTCGTTCGCGCCAACTTGCGTCATCACATCGAGACCTTCAATCCCGAGCGCGTTAGCCCGCATATCGTCGACGTTCAAGACGATACCTTCGCCGCTGCCCGCCCCGAGTTGGAAGAAGAGCGTCTCATTGCCGGCGATATAGTCACCGTTCATGATCTTCTTCGAGTTGAACTCGGTCGTCTCGGCGATCCGGGTCACTTCATCGGTGAGCGCAGAAATCTCGTCTTGAACGGCTTTCGTATCGTCCGGGCTGAGCGTCCCGTTGGCGGCTTGGACCGATAGCTCGCGCATCCGCTGCAGGAGAGCGTGTGTCTCGCTCATCCCGCCTTCAAGCGTCTGCGTGAGCGAGATGCCGTCGAGTGTGTTGCGTTCGGCCATCGACAGCGAGTCGAGGCGAAGACGCATCTTCTCAGAGATGGCGAGCCCGGCCGCGTCGTCAGATGCCTTGTTGATGCGGACACCACTCGAGAGGCGGTCCATCGTCTTCTTCATTGTCGTCTGATTCAATGAAAGTGAGGTATAAGCTTTTAGCGCTTGGACGTTATTGGTAATTTTCATAGCGATTTCCTCCTGCCGGTACGGGTTTCAGACGGGCATTCTCGATTGCCTCGCCCCATGTCTGGTCGAGCTCGGTCGCGAGACCATGGAGCTCCTCGATTTTGTCCATGTCTTGTTCGATCAGCGCCTCAAGGCTCGATTTCGCCATATAGAGGTAAAGCTCATCGAGTTGGGCCGAGATGATGCCGCCACCGTCATGGAGTCCTTGATGGAGCTTCGCGAGCAGTTCACGCGCTTGGCGCAAGTGGCGGTTTCGTTCGGCAATCGTCGCCGTCCTGGCATTAGAATAGTGGTAGACGAGCGCGTGGAGCATCGCTTGCGTCAGCTCTTCCGGGCTCATTTCATATAGTCGGTTCGAATTCATGATGGGTCTCCTTTGATGGTGTCGAGTTCTTCGATCAGTAATAGCACTTCGGCCATGACGTCATATAGTTGGGGCGGAATCGCGTCCCCGAGGTCGAGGTCGAGCAGGTGGCCAAGGAGCGAATGGTCATGCTCGATGGCGACGCCGCGCGCTCTCGCCTCGTCTAAGATTTTATCGGCGACGGCACCCGTCCCGCGGGCAACGATGACCGGGGCGCGGTCAATCGTCTCGTCATAGCGGACGACGGCGGCCGTCTTGCGTTTTGTCAAATCCATGCGTTGATACATAACAGCCTCCTAGATGCGGAAATCATAGCCGGTCGTCTCGAGCGTCGGGCGCTCGGTCTCCGGTTTATCGGACTTCGTCAGCGGGCGGAACTGGGTCGTCACGCTCTTATAACCGATTGCCTCGAGCGTCGTCTCGATCTTACCGAGCAGGGGACGCGCGAGTGCCTCGACGGTCGGATCATCATGTTCGAGCGTGAGCCGGAGATTCCGGTCGATCGCTTCGAGCTTGACGCCGATCTCGCCGAGCCGCGGCGTCTCGAGCCGGATATAGAGCACGCTGTTCTCCCAGTCGACGACATCCCCGGTCTCACGGTTTTGGATATGGACGTGAATGCCGGTGTCGATCTCTTGGACTTTCGCCGGCAAGGCGAGGATGAGCTGCTGGAGCTGCCCGCCGTCCAACCTGTTCAACGTCTGCTGGACTTGGAAGAACGAGGCGAGCCGTTGCGCCTCGGGTGTCGCCGCGTCGGCTTTCAATGACAACGTCGATGCCTGGACGCGCTGCGCCGTCTCTTGGATGACGCGGCCCGATAGGTTCGGGTCGACTTTGAACGGCGTGACGCGTGGCA
This sequence comes from Exiguobacterium sp. s149, assembly GCF_018618395.1. Taxonomy (NCBI): domain Bacteria; kingdom Bacillati; phylum Bacillota; class Bacilli; order Caryophanales; genus Exiguobacterium; species Exiguobacterium sp. s149. Next base: position 358,502 of record NZ_JACSLZ010000001.1, on the reverse strand, counting down.
ATTCACCTGCGCGGGTCGCCTGTTGCGGAATATATTCGAGACGAACGTGATTCGGCACGTAACGGAACTCGTTCAGGCTGGCGCGTACTTCTTTGATGAGCGCGGCGCTCTCGGCCGGTTTCGTCGAAAGCAGGCCGAGGGCGACGTCGAGCTTCGCCGTCATTGCGACGAGCGCCTTCTCATGGGTCGCACTCGTATGTAACAAGGCGTCCGTCTTTTGAATGAGCTGCGTCAAGCGGGTCGATACCGTCTCGAGTGCGGGACGTGCCTGATGCGGGTTCGTCTCGACGAGGGCGGCGACTTGGCCGAGCTGTTTCGTCACTGTCACTTGTTCGCTTCGGAACGTGTTCGTCACGGTCGCGAGATGCGTCGTCACTTCCTTGACGAGCACCGGACGTCCGAGGACGGGCGGTAACGCCTCACGTGGTTCGATTCGTGTCGGGTGCGGCTCCGGCAACTCGTTGATGAGCCGATCGACCGTCTCCGGTGTCGGCGTCATGCGCTCGCTGACGGGGCGTGACAGATTGACGTGCTCGATGAACCGTTCTTTCTGCGGGTACGGCGCGTCAGGTGGCGGTGGTTTCATTTGTTGTCTCGCTTCATCTAATGACGCGACGGCGAGGTCGCGCGCGACATCACGCGGTAGCGTCGGCGCCTCGACCGTCTTCAGCCAGAGGACGGCATCGCGCATGTCGCCTTTAAAGACGGTCTCGAGCAGACGCACCGTGTCCTCGTTCATCGGCAGCCGTCCTGATTGGAACAAACGGCTGACGGCACTCCGGATCTCGGACGGGACCGATGCGAGCAACGCTTGAATCTTCGTATCGAGTTTCACCGGTTGACCGCTCGGCATGTCCGGCGTCTCGGGTTCAGGTTTGACGACAATCGTCGCGATGAGCTGGCCGTCTTGTTCGGCGAGTGTCAGTTGGAACGGGTTCGTCTTCGGGAGCCCGCCCTCGAACGTGACCTCGACGTGCTCGCCATTGATTTTGACGATCCCGGAGTCGGGTCCGGTCTGTTTGACGAGCTCGGCTTTATAGATGCGATTCGTCTGGATGCCGGCTGTGACCGCAACGGCCGCGGTCATGGGGGTTTGGATTTGCATAGTTGTCACCTCGACCAATATATCGACCTCTTTTTCAAAAAGTGAAGCGAAACCGACAGAAAAAAACCTCCCGTCGATTCGACGGAAGAGTCAAGAGTTGAGCGTTGCGCTCTGGTTTAATTGTTGGAACCGGGCGACGAGTTCGCCCGTCGCTTTCAATTGATTGCGGAGGACGTATGAGGTCGCATTCGTGACGATCCGGTGACCGTTCTGGGTGACGACCAAGCCTTTCGACTCAATCGGGTCACTCGTGATATCCCGGATGTGCGACCAGGCGTACCATTCACATTCAGGACGCTTCGGGGACATCGTCGGGAAGAAGACGAGCCCGGACGTCGGTTCGATGACGACGGGCACTTTGCCTTTGATGCCGGCGACGCGCTTGGCGACGAAGATGCGCTCCTCGATTGAACTGCTGTACTGGCGGCATGAGAGCTGCAAGAGCTGATAAGGCCGGAGTGGGGTTTTAATCTCGGAGCCGTCCTCAAGAATGACTCGTGATTCCCAGGCTGTCTCGTAACAAGGCATAATGGCGACCGTTCGCTTCGTAATACGGTACTTTTCTTCGGAGTGGTAGGGGCGCATATGGCTGCACCGTCCTTTTCGTATTGGATTTTCAGGCTCGGTTCGCCCACATGGCGTACAAACCTAAATCATCCACACTATGATATATCACAAAATATGTAAATTCAATATCTCTATATGAAAAGTAGGGAAATAGAATTCCAATGTAAGCCAAAAGGCGATTCATTTACAAAAATATGAGAAAGTGTTTGTCACGCTTCCAAGAAGGTGGTAAGATTACCGATAGAGGGAAAGCCTCTGTATTCTTCAATGGTGAAAGGAATGGATTTACACATGGTAGGTAAAGTAAAATGGTTTAACTCAGAAAAAGGTTTTGGATTCATCGAAGTAGAAGGCGGCAAAGACGTATTCGTACACTTCTCTGCAATCCAAACTGACGGCTACAAATCACTTGACGAAGGTCAAGAGGTAGAATTTGAAATCGTTGATGGCGAGCGTGGCCCACAAGCGGCTAACGTTACAAAATTATAATTTCAAGCCGTAAGCCGGTTCCCTCGTGGAGCCGGCTTTTTATTTTTCTTACATAGCGTCCTTCGAATCAAAATCGCGTTTAAGAACGGGCAGAACGGGTAGTTTCTTTTTATACCGCCGATTCAAGTTGAAGACGACGCAATCGGAACAAAATTGTCATTATTTTCTGATGATAACGTTTTCAAAAGATTTGAATTCGGGGTATACTATAAATGAGCCACCTGGTTCCACTTTCTTTTCAGAAATGAAGCAGGAGATTCGGTCCAAATCGACGAATCATTGGGTCAAGCGGTTATTTTAAGGAGGAGTTCAGATGATTTATAACATTCGCGGCGAAAACATTGAAGTCACACCAGCTATTCAAGACTATGTCGAGAAAAAGTTGGACAAATTGACTCGGTATTTCACAACTCCTACGGATGCACAGACGGCTTACGTCAACTTGAAAGTGTACAATGAGAAGCAAAAGGTGGAAGTGACGATCCCGATGCCGAACTTGTTGCTCCGTGCTGAGGAAACAAACCTCGACATGTACGCGGCGATTGACCTCGTCGTCGATAAATTGGAACGTCAAATCCGTAAGCACAAAACGAAACTCAACCGTAAATCACGTGCCAAAGATGGCGGTATCGGCGAGTACTTCAAGTCACTCGAAGGTCCTGAGGACGTGGTCGTCTACGACGAGGACGAGGCAGAACTCGAACTTGTGCGGACGAAGCGTTTCACGCTCAAACCGATGGATACGGAAGAAGCGATTCTTCAGATGGACATGCTCGGCCACAGCTTCTTCGTCTTCTCAGACGCAGAAACGGGCAACACGAACGTCGTCTATCGTCGTAAAGACGGGAAATACGGCTTGATCGAACCAGAATAATTTAACCTTGAAACCACACGGCCCTCCAACTCGGAGGGCCGTTTCGTTTGGCCTTTCCTTGAAAGCGAGGGTCACTTCGGTTAAACTGTACATTAGGGAAAAAACATGCATTTTTCAGTGAATGCAGAGGAGATAAAGCGTATGGCGAACTTTTTGAAAGATTTATTTGCTCCACAGAAACGAGTATTGAAAAAAGCAGAAAAAGCGGCCGACCTCGTCGAGTCGTTCGCCGAACCGATTAAGGCATTGTCTGACGAAGCACTTCAGGCGAAGTCGATTGAGTTCCGGGAGCGTTTGGACAAGGGCGAGACGCTTGATGATATCTTGCCAGAAGCGTTCGCGGTCTGTCGCGAGGCGTCTGAGCGGGTGCTCGGCATGCGCCACTACCGTGTCCAGCTCATCGGGGGCTACGTGCTCCATAACGGTGACATCGCTGAGATGAAGACCGGGGAAGGGAAGACGCTCGTCGCGACTCTTCCGGTATATTTGAACGCGCTCACGGGCCGCGGCGTCCACGTCGTGACGGTCAACGAATATTTGGCTCGCCGTGACAAAGAACTCATGGAACCGCTCTACTTCGCACTCGGCCTTTCGGTCGGCCTCAACGTGTCGAACATGGACCGTGTCGAGAAGCAGGCAGCGTATAACTGTGACATCACCTACTCGACGAACAACGAGCTCGGTTTCGACTACTTGCGTGACAACATGGTCCTTTATAAAGAAGACCGTGTCCAACGCGAGCTCTACTTCACAATCGTCGATGAAGTCGACTCGATTCTCGTCGATGAGGCGCGGACCCCGCTCATCATCTCGGGTTCGGCCCAAAAATCGACAGAGCTTTACACACGGGCCGATGCCTTCGTCCGCACGCTCAAAATCGAGGACGACTACACGGTCGACGTGAAGACGAAGTCGGTTCTCCTCACGGACAAAGGGGTCGACCTCGCCGAGAAGTTCTTCGGTATCGACAACTTGTTCGCGATCGAGCACGTCTCGGTCAACCACCACGTCGGGCTCGCCCTTCGTGCCAACGCCGTCATGCATCATGACGTCGACTACATGGTCCGTGACGGCCAAGTCATGATCATCGACCAGTTCACCGGTCGGGTCATGGACGGACGCCGCTACTCGGAAGGGTTGCACCAGGCGATCGAAGCGAAAGAAGGCGTCGAGATTCAGCGTGAATCGATGACGCTCGCGACGATCACGTACCAGAACTACTTCCGTATGTATGAGAAGCTGGCCGGGATGACCGGAACGGCGAAGACAGAGGAAGAAGAATTCCGTAACATTTACAACATGCAGGTCGTAACGATCCCAACGAACAAACCGATCCTTCGAGAAGACCGTTCGGATCTCATCTTCAAATCGATGGATGGCAAGTTCAAAGCTGTCGTCGAAGAAATTATGGCAGCCCACGCGACGGGACAACCGGTCCTCGTCGGGACGGTCGCCGTCGAGACGTCGGAGCATTTGAGTAAGCTTCTCTCGAAGAAGAAAATCAAACACGAAGTCTTGAACGCGAAGAACCACGCCCGTGAGGCCGAGATCGTCGAGAACGCCGGTCAAAAAGGCGCGGTCACGATCGCGACGAACATGGCCGGACGCGGAACCGACATCAAGCTCGGCGAAGGCGTCATTGAGCTCGGCGGATTATACATCGTCGGGACCGAGCGCCACGAGTCGCGCCGGATCGACAACCAGCTCCGTGGACGGGCCGGCCGTCAAGGAGACCCGGGTAAATCCCAGTTCTACTTGTCGCTCGAAGATGAGCTCATGCGTCGCTTCGGGACGGACAGCCTCCAGAACATGATGGAGCGCCTCGGCATGGACGACACGCAACCAATCGAGAGCCGCATGGTCTCGAAAGCGGTCGAGTCGGCCCAGAAACGTGTCGAAGGGAACAACTACGACGCTCGGAAACAGCTCCTCGGTTACGATAACGTCATGGCCGACCAACGGAAAGTCATGTACAAAGACCGGGCCAGCATCCTCGAGAACGAATCGGTCACGGACATCGTCCGTTCGATGATTCAAGAGACGGTCGAGACGGGCGTCGCACAATATACACCGCTCGAGCTCGTGCCGGAAGAGTGGAACATCGATGAGCTCGCGCACTGGGCCAACCAGACGCTCGCCCTCGAGCAGCCGGTCGAAGGTAAGGACTTCTACGGCAAAGAGCGCGAAGAGATCATCGAGCTCTTGAACGAACGCACGACCGCGCAGTATGAGGCGAAACGCCAACTCGCGCCGCCGGAACGCTTCAACGAGTTCGAGAAGATCATCGTGCTCCGTGCCGTTGACTCACACTGGATGGCACACATCGACCACATGGACCAACTCCGTCAAGGGATTCACTTGCGTGCCTACGGACAGAACGACCCGCTCCGCGAGTATCAGGCGGAAGGCGTCAACATGTTCGACGCGATGAACGTGGCCATCTCCGAAGAAGTGACCGGCTTCGTGCTTCGTGCCGAAGTCGGCGACAATCTCCGACGCGAGAAAGTCGTCGAGGAGGAAGTGGCGGTGTCTGGCAAGGACGACACCCCGCTCAAGAAAAAGCCGGTCCGTCGCACGGAAGACCAACGGCTCGGGCGCAACGACCCGTGCTGGTGTGGTTCAGGCAAGAAGTTCAAAAACTGCCACGGCAAACAACAGGCTTAATTTTGAAAGAGGCGAGTCCGCTCGCCTCTTTCCTACGGAAAGGTGACCTACACTATGGAAATTTCAGATATTCGCAATGAACTCGAGGCGATGGCGAAACGCCTCGAAAATTATCGTCAATCGCTCAACCTGACAGAGAAGCAGGCCCGCATCGCCGAGCTCGAGAACGAGATGACGTACCCAGACTTCTGGGACAGCCAAGAGAAGGCGCAGAAAGTCATCGACGAGTCGAACGCGCTCAAAGCGATGGTCGACAAATACCAAGAGCTCGCCGATGGGCATGAAGACGGCGAAGTCACGCTCGAACTGATCAAAGAAGAGCCGGACGCCGAGATGCAAGGTGAGTTGGGAGAGATGGTCACGGCGCTCAAGGCCGATTTCGACGCGTTCGAACTCGAAATCCTCTTGAACGGACCTTACGACGCCAACAACGCCATCCTCGAGCTTCACCCAGGAGCGGGCGGTACCGAATCACAAGACTGGGCCTCGCTTCTGCTCCGGATGTACCAACGCTTCGCGGACAAGCAAGGCTGGAAAGTCGAGACGGTCGACTATCTGCCGGGCGAAGAAGCCGGCGTCAAGTCGGTCACGCTCCGTATCGTTGGGCATAACGCTTACGGCTACTTGAAGGCGGAGAAAGGGATTCACCGTCTCGTCCGCATCTCGCCGTTCGATTCGTCGGGCCGCCGCCATACGTCATTCGTTTCGTGCGACGTCATGCCGGAATTCAATGACGACATCGAAATCGAAGTGAAGACCGAAGACCTTCGGATCGATACGTACCGCGCGTCAGGCGCCGGCGGTCAGCACATCAACACGACCGACTCGGCCGTCCGGATCACGCACGTGCCAACGGGCGTCGTCGTCTCTTGTCAAGCTGAGCGTTCACAAATCAAGAACCGTGAAGCAGCGATGAAAATGCTCAAGGCGAAACTGTACCAACGCGAACTCGATGAGCAGCAACGCAAGCTCGATGAGATCCGCGGCGAGAAGACAGACATCGGTTGGGGCAGCCAAATCCGTTCGTATGTCTTCCACCCGTACGCGATGGTCAAGGACCACCGCACGAGTTATGAAGTCGGGAACACGAGTGGCGTCATGGATGGTGACATCATGGGCTTCATCGATGCTTACCTCCGCAAGACAAATATGTGATGCAAGTGGCTCAAGGACTGACGTCTTTGGGCCACGTTGTATGTAGAGGAGAAAACCTTTAATGAAGCAAATCGTCAAAGACTATATCTATTTACTGACCGGGTCCGTCTTCGTTGCCTCGGCGTTCAGCTTGTTCCTATTGCCGAACAACCTCGCCTCGGGCGGCGTCAGCGGAATCTCGATCATCACCTACGAGCTGTTCAATATCTCGCCAAGGGCGTTCCAGCTCGTGTCGAACGTGTTGCTCCTCCTCGTCGGCTGGATGATTCTCGGGCTCGGTTTCGGCGTGAAGTCGCTCGTCGGGTCGATTTTCTTACCGGGCGTGATCTTATTTTATGAAGCGATTGACGCGGGTGCGGCCGTCAATGACACACTGCTCGCGGCCATCTTCGGCGGGGCAGGCGTCGGCATCGGTCTCGGGCTCATCTTCCGGGGACGGGCCTCGACCGGGGGAATGGATTTGCTCGCGCAGATCTTACATAAGTTCACCCACATCCCGCTCTACCTCTGTATCGCCATCCTCGACGGAGCGGTCGTCCTCGTCGCTGCTGTCACGTTCTCGTTCACGACGGGGCTGTATGCACTTATCGCCTTGTTCATCACGATCAAGATGATCGACTTTGTCCAGCTCGGCTTCACACAGGACAAGATGGCGTACGTCATCTCGGAGAAACGGGACGTCATCACGCGCGCCGTCTTCGATGAGCTCGACCGCGGTGCGACGGAAATACAAGCGATCGGAGCGTACTCGCGACTCGAGCGCCCGATGCTCCTCGTCGTCGTCCGCCAGAATGAAGTGAGCCGGCTGAAAGAAATCATTCGCCGCATCGATCCTGATGCGTTCCTCATCTTCAGCGAGGCGCACGAGGTGATGGGGCAAGGGTTCACGTCAGACAAACGCTATATCAACGTTCCCTAAGTTGTGGAATCTTTGTGTATTTTTCGTGAGTTAGGTTAGAAAGCGGTTCATAACGGCTATAATGGTAAAAGTAGGTTATTTCTACAACTTAGGAGGGGAACCCTATTATGAAAAAATGGATGATGGCGATTGGACTTGGCGCCATGCTCACGCTCGGTGCGTGTGGCGGTGGTGAGGAAGAAGATACATCAAGCAACGGGGATACCGGATCGAACACGGCGTCGGTCGACGCTGAAGCGGTCTACGCACAAAACTGTGCGGCATGTCACGGCGCAAATCTAGAAGGGATGAGCGGTCCGAAACTCTCGGATGTCGGTTCACGTCTATCTGCCAGTGAAATTGAAGAAGTCATCAAAAACGGGAAAGGCGCTATGCCTGCGAATGTGATTGAAGACGAAGAAGAAATCACGGCTGTCGCCGCTTGGCTCGCCGAGAAAAAATAATCATGGGGAACCACGAGACGACTCGTGGTTTTTTTGTTTCATTCTCAACCGAATTCGGGTCATCGTAGACGCGGATGCCTTTTGAATGTACGTTTCATCATCTGTGTCTAGGTCGTGAAATCTATCTTCAAAGCGACAATTTCACACCGAACTCAATCCAACTGAAACATTCCTGTAATGGTTATTTAAAAGTTCAATTGCTATAATTGTAGGCGCTTGAACTATATCGCCTGCCGCATTTTTCGGACAGGTGGACACGAACAAGGTCCCTTGACAGGACCAGTGCTTATCGTGTAGAACAGAGGCTAGACGAAAATATTCACTTAACTAACTAATCAAGTCTTCGTCATAGATGCATGAAAAATATATAAAAAGGGTAGGGAATACGTTATGATCTCGATGCAAAAAGTCAGTAAAGTATATCCAAACGGCGTCGTCGCCGTCGATGACCTCGAGTTAGAGATTCAAGACGGCGAGTTCTTATACGTCGTCGGACCATCCGGCGCCGGGAAATCGACGTTTATGAAAATGATTTATCGAGAGGAGAAACCGTCGAGCGGTCTTCTCATGATTGATGGGATTGACGTCGGCAAATTGAAAAACCGCCACGTCCCGAAATTACGCCGTCAACTCGGCGTCATCTTCCAAGATTATAAGTTGTTGCCGTCACTCACGGTCTACGAGAACGTCGCGTTCGCTCTTGAGGTCGTCCAGGCCGACACGAACACGATGCGCAAGCAGGTCATGGACGTGTTGAACCTTGTCGGACTGAAGCACAAGGCGCGCAACTATCCGGATGAACTTTCGGGTGGGGAGCAACAGCGTGTGTCAATCGCTCGGGCCATCGTCAATAAGCCAAAGCTCATCATCGCCGATGAGCCGACGGGTAACTTAGACCCGGACACGGCTTGGGGCATCATGGAAGTGTTCCAAGAGATTCACCGCCGGGGGGCGACCATCGTCATGGCGACCCACAACCGTGATATCGTAGACAAGATCCGCCATCGCGTCATCGCGATCGAGAACGGGAAAGTCGTACGCGATGAAGAGAAAGGAGCTTATGGCTATGATATTTAAAAGTGGATTCCGTCATCTGCGCGAAGGGTTCAAGGGAACACTTCGCAACGGTTGGATGACGTTCGCGGCCATCAGTGCTGTTACCATCACCTTGTTACTCGTCGGGGTATTTGCCCTCGTCATGTTCAACGTCAATGAGATTTCAGAGAACGTCGAGAACGACGTCGAGATTCAAGTATTCGTCACCCGGACCGCGGAGGAAGCGAACGTCGAGAAGCTCGGCGAGAACTTAGAACAGATTCCAGGCGTCGAATCGGTCACGTTCAGCTCGAAAGAGGATGAATTAGAGAATTTCCGTAACCAGCTTGGTGAAGATGCGAACGCCTACGGAACGGTCGAGAAGGACAACCCGCTCCACGACCGCTATATCGTCAAGGCGTCAGACCCGCTCAATACGGAGAAGGTCGCTAATTCGGTGCAGTCACTTGATAACGTCGATAAGGTCACATATGGACAGGACTATATCGACAAGATGTTCGCCTTCTTCAACGGGATTCGCATCGGCGGACTTGCGTTGATCGTCGGTCTCACGCTCATGGCGATGTTCCTCATCTCGAACACGATCAAGATGACGATCTTCTCACGCCGTCGCGAAATCGAGATCATGCGTCTCGTCGGAGCGAAAAACAGCTTCATTCGCTGGCCGTTCTTCATCGAAGGGCTTCTCCTCGGTGTATTCGGTGCGCTCATCCCGATTGCCGTCATCTACTTCGGTTATGACGTCGCATATAGTGCTTTACAACCATCGCTAGATCAACTGAATAGTGATATATTTAAATTGATTGATCCATCGATTTTGACGACGCAAGTGTCACTCGTCCTTTTAGCGCTCGGTGCCTTCATCGGGATCTGGGGTTCGACGACATCGCTCGGTCGATTCTTGAAAGTCTAATTTAATTTAAATATGAGGAGGAGTTGGCGGATGAAACGTTCGCTTGCGCTTGGATTAAGTTTGACGCTACTTGCCTCGCCTGTATGGGCGACGGAGAAAGACACGCTGAAAGCACGACAAGATCGTTTATCCAATCAATTGGAGGAATCCAAGAAAGCGCAAGACGAGACGGACGCCGAGCTCGAAGTCACCGAGGCGGAACGTGACGCGGTAACGACAGAAATCCGCGCCGTCAATGAACGTCTCGAAGGCTTAAGTGAACAGATCGCCGTCCAACAGGAAGAAGCGGACGCGGCGCGCACCGAGCTCGAGGAAACCCGTGATCAACTCACTGCCCAAGGGCAGTACCTCGAAAGCCAGAAGGCGCTCCTTAGTGAGCGTCTTCGTGTGCTTCAAGTACATGAGGACCAGTCCTATCTTCAAGTCGTCTTCGAGTCCCGTTCATTCGGAGACTTCGTGACACGGTTATTGACCGCGCAGACGATCGCCGATCAGGATCGGGACCTCATACATAGCTACATGAGTGAAGTCGAGCGGCTCGAAGCGCTCGAAGCACGGCAGCGGACCCAGCTTTCGTTCCTTAAACAGAAAGAGCGGGAACTAGTCGTGACGAAACAAGCGCTCGACGTCGCCGCCGAACAAAAGCGGGATTTGTTGTCAGAACTGAACGAACAAGTCGAACTGCTCGAGCTCGAGAAGATGAGCCGTGAAGAAGAACAGGCGCTCATGAGTGAGCAGAGCCGCATCATCGCCGGTCAACTCGATGCGATCGCCCAAGCGGAGCGGGAAGCCGCCGCCCGCGCCGAGGCCGAAGCGAAGGCCAAGGCACAAGCAGAAGCGCAGGCAAAAGCCGAGGCAGAGGCGAGAGCACGGGCTGATGCCAAAGCGGAAGCGGACAAGCGGGCAGACGACAAAGCGCCAGCTGCCCCAGCGCCTGCTCCAACAACACCACCACTTGCGGAAACCCCGACGAACGTGACGGGACCGACGACCTCGTTCGTGCGGCCGGTCTCCGGCTACGTGTCGAGCCCGTTCGGCCCTCGTCAAAACCCGCTCACGGGCGTGGCGGAGTCGCACCGTGGCATCGATCTCGTCAATGCGACCGGGACACCGATTGTCGCGTCGGCACCAGGCATCGTCATCAAGGCGGCCCCGGCGACCGGTTACGGCAAGGTCGTCTTCGTGTCCCATATCGTCGGCGGGGAAGTATGGACGACCGTCTATGCCCATCTCGACGCGATTACGGTCACGTCAGGGCAAACGGTCGGAGCCGGACAGACCGTCGGTACGCTCGGCAGCACGGGCTGGTCGACAGGCCCGCATCTCCACTTCGAATTACATCGCGGACAATGGGCGCCAGGGCAACCGAATGCGGTCGACCCGGGTCCATACATCGGTTACTGATGAGACGGACGTGTTCCAAATTTCTGGAACACGTCCGTTTTTCTGAACTTTTTGCTATACTGGATGAAAGACTGACAAAGAGAAATGAGGGACTACCCGTGAAAAATACAACCGCAGGATTACTAGCCGGTGCCACGTTCGTCGCCGGTGCCGGTGCTGGGCTCGCGACGATGGCGTTCACCGATACAGCGTTACCGCTTCAACCGAAAGCGGAAGGCTGGGACAAAGTCGACCAAGTCCGACAATTGATTGAGACGCATTCGTTAAAGGATATCTCGGAAGAAGACTTGTTGACCGGTGCCCTCGACGGGATGACGGGAGCGCTCGACGACCCGTACTCGGACTTCCTCGACGCCGAAGAGACGTCACAGTTCACTGACTCGATCGAGTCGAGCTTTGAAGGAATCGGCGCGACTTTGGAGAAGAAAGGAGAAGACATTTTAATCGTCGCTCCAATCAAAGGCGCACCAGCCGAAGAGGCGGGCCTTCGGGCCGGAGACGTCATCACGTCGGTCGACGGGGAATCGATTGAAGGGATGGCCGTCGAAGAGGCGGTCCAACTCATCCGTGGCGAGAAAGGGACCGTCGTCACGCTCACGATCCGTCGCGGCGGCCAAGAGGCCGACTATGAGATTACACGCGATACGATTCCGATCGAGACCGTCTATTCAGAAGTGAAAGAACAGGACGGCAAGAAAATCGGCTATATCGAGGTGACCCAGTTCTCTGAGCCGACGGCCGATGAGTTTTTGGAGCAGCTTGAGACGCTCGAGTCAGAAGACATCGATAGCCTTATCATCGACGTGCGCGGGAACCCGGGTGGCTTGCTTCCGGCCGTCATCGAGATGACCGAAGGGTTCGTCCCGACGAATAAACCGGTCGTCCAAATTGAGAACGCGGACGGGGAACGCGAGTCGCAGAGCGGCCGCGCCCGAGAAGCGAAGCCGTACGACTTGTTCGTCTTGACGGACGAAGGATCGGCGTCGGCATCTGAGATTTTGGCCGGGGCGCTCAAAGAAGGGGCCGGTGCCACGATTATCGGCAACAAGACGTTCGGAAAAGGGGTCGTCCAGACGGCGTTCGATTTAGAGGACGGCAGCAACTTGAAGCTGACGACGAGCAAATGGCTCACGCCGGACGGCAATTGGATTAACGAGAAAGGCATCGAGCCGGACGTCGAGGTCAATCAACCGGATTATTTCGGAGTGAACCGCATCCTCGCCGACACGGACTCGCTCAAAGTCGGCGACTACGGTGAGGCGGTGTCGAACCTGCATACGGTCTTGTCGGGCATCGGCTATGATCCGGGCGGACAGCCGGGATATTACGGTGACACGATGGCCCGTGCCGTCAGCGACTTTCAAGCCGCCAACAATTTGCCGGAAGACGGGGTCGTCAATGAGGCGACGGCGTCGGCGCTCGAGTCACGCTTACTCGAGGTGATTCAAGATGAGGCGAACGATGCCCAATTGAACCGAGCGCTCGAAGAAGCTGCAAAATAAGGATTAGGGAAAGGATTGGACAAGTGTGGACGTTCTACGAATGAGTTTTACTGCTTTGTTGACCTTGATCGGTAGTCCGCTACTCTGGGCGACGCTCGTCGCCCTCGCTTACATATCCATGACGCGCATCAAACGGGAGCGGGGCATGTTCCGCTCACGGCGACGTTCGCCGAAGTCGGACTGGCGCCATTTTGTATGGCCGAGCCTGTTGCTCGCCGTCATCGGTTCAGCCGCATTGATTTTGCTCGAGACGACCGTCAACTGGGAATGGCTCGTGACGTTCAGCGTGCTGTATGCGCTCATCGTCTTGACGATGCACCCACGTTTCAGCAGCCCGGCGTTCCCGTTCCTCTTCATGCTGACGGCGGTCGCGCTGCGTGACGTCGTCGACTATGGCGCCGTCTCGGGCTGGATGGACCGGCTATCCGAGGTCGAGTGGCCGGTCTATGCGCTCGTGTTCGGCGTCGTCACATTGGCGGAAGCGATTTTGTTACGTTGGAACGGGTCGATTGAGACATCACCGACGCTCATCTTGTCCAAACGTGGCCAGTTCATCGGCGGACACGTCGTCAAACGGCTTTGGTTTTTCCCGCTCGTCGTCTTTTTGCCACCGTCGTTCGGTCTTGACATGCCGGTGCCGGTCATCTTGCCGATTCCAATCGGGGTCAGTCTGTTATCGACCGGAGCCTTGCCAGGGACGCTCCTCGGTCGCCTGAGCCTGTATCGCGGCCTGCTTGCGCTCGTCGCCCTCGGTTTGTTCGGGGTGTCGTACGTCACCGACGTGCCGTATGCGGCCTATGGATTGCTCGTCGTGTTCGTCTTGTATGAGCTAGCGCTTCAAATGATCAAGCGGGAGAACCGCGGGACGACACCGGTGTTCATCAACGGCAACCGGGGCGCGGTCATCATCGACACGCTCCCAGGCTCGCCGGGTGAATCGATGCAACTCATCCCGGGCGAGTCAATCTATAAAGTGAACGGCACGGTCATCACGGGCGGGAGCAGCTTCTATGAGGCGCTCCAGCTCCATAAGCCATACATCAAGCTCGAAGTGCTCAATTTGAACGGAGACATCCGATTCGTGCAACGGGCGATGTATGAGACCGACCCGCACGAGCTCGGCATCTTGTTCGTCGCGGAGCCGGCGAGTCCGCGTCTGCGGTTAAGGAAATTATAAAAGGGAGCATCCTTGGCGGATGCTCCCTTTCGTGCGTTCGATTAAAGTTCAAGTTTCGACGGTTTAAAGCCCATCGTCGCTTCGACGGCGTGTTGCCAGCCTTTATACAGATTTTCGCGGTGTGCCTCGTCCATGTTCGGTTCGAACTGGTGGTCGAGTTTCCACTGCTGTTTAATCTCAGCTTGGTCTTTCCAGAACCCGACGGCGAGTCCAGCGAGGTAGGCGGCACCGAGGGCCGTCGTCTCGCTCACTTCCGGACGTTCGACCGGCACGTTCAAGATATCCGCTTGGAACTGCATGAGGAAGTTGTTGTTGACCGCACCACCATCGACGCGGAGTGTCTTCAACTCGATGCCAGAATCTTGTTCCATCGCCGTCAAGACGTCGCGCGTCTGATAAGCGAGTGACTCGAGCGTCGCCCGGACGAAGTGTTCTTTCTCCGTACCGCGTGTGAGGCCGAAGATGGCACCGCGGACGTCCGAGTTCCAATACGGCGCACCGAGACCGACGAAGGCAGGGACGACGTAGACGCCGTCAGTCGTTTCGACACGGTTAGCGTACTGTTCCGTATCTTTCGCCGACTTGAGCATGCGGAGTCCGTCACGAAGCCATTGGATGGCTGAACCAGCGACGAAGATTGATCCTTCGAGCGCGTATTCGACTTTGCCGCCGTAACCCCAAGCGATTGTCGTGAGCAACCCGTGGTCCGATTTAACGGCTTCTTCGCCCGTGTTCATGAGCATGAAGCAACCTGTCCCGTA
Source organism: Exiguobacterium sp. s149 (assembly GCF_018618395.1). Taxonomy (NCBI): domain Bacteria; kingdom Bacillati; phylum Bacillota; class Bacilli; order Caryophanales; genus Exiguobacterium; species Exiguobacterium sp. s149. The sequence continues at coordinate 343,473 of NZ_JACSLZ010000001.1, read as the reverse complement.
CGTATTTTTCCCTTCGCCAGACTCGAAGCAAGCTTGACCGAAGAGGGCAGCCTGTTGGTCACCGGCCGCACCGGCAATTGGTACTTCGAATCCGAAGAAGTGGTACGGGATTGTGTTGGCATATACTTCACTCGACGGTTTGACTTCTGGGAGCATCGATTTTGGTACTGTCAAAATCTCGAGGAGCTCATCGTCCCACTTCTGTTCATAGATGTTGTACATGAGCGTCCGTGAGGCGTTCGAGTAATCCGTGACGTGGGCGTGACCGCCTGACAGTTTCCAGATGAGCCATGTGTCGATTGTCCCGAAGAGGAGGTCGCCGGCTTCCGCTTTCTCGCGCGCACCTTCGACGTTGTCGAGAATCCATTTGACTTTCGTTCCTGAGAAGTAGGCGTCAATCAAGAGGCCTGTCTTGTCGCGGAATAAGTCACCGTGTCCGGCCGCGTTCAGCTCGTCACAGATGCCAGCCGTTTGCCGCGATTGCCAGACGACCGCGTTATAGACTGGGCGTCCTGTCGACTTCTCCCAGACGACGGCCGTTTCCCGTTGGTTAGTGATTCCGATGGCCGCGATCTCTTTTGGATCGATATCAGCCGACCCGAACGCCTCGGCCATGACGGCGAGGACAGAACCCCAAATCTCGTTGGCGTTATGCTCGACCCAGCCCGGTTTCGGGAAGTATTGTTTGAACTCACGTTGCGCGACTGTGACGATTTTCCCGTCATGGTCGAAGATGATGGCCCGTGAGCTTGTCGTTCCTTGGTCAAGTGCTAAGATATAACGTTTTTCTTTCTCCATATGAGAGTGCCTCCTTAGAAATTAGAAAGATTATGGGACAAGAATGCCGTAAACCAATGCGGCGATGACCGCCCCGATGATTGGTCCGACGACCGGAATCCATGAATAGCCCCAGTCCGACGTCCCTTTGCCTTTGATTGGAAGAATCGCATGCGCAATCCGCGGCCCGAGGTCACGTGCCGGGTTGATGGCATATCCCGTTGTACCACCAAGTGAGAGACCGATTGAGACGACGAGGAAACCGACGATGAGCGGATTCAAGCCGTCCGTGAACGTGTTGGCCCCGAATGACAAAATTCCGAAGACGAGAACGAACGTACCAATGATTTCCCCGATCAAGTTGAACGGCGTGCTACGAATCCCTGGTGCGGTCGAGAAGGTGGCCAGTTTGGCACCTGGATCGTCGGTCACATCATAGTGCGGTTTGTAGTGCACGAACACGAGGACGGCCCCGATGAACGCCCCGATAAACTGTGCCAAGATGTAGGCTGGCACATCAGCCCAAGGGAATGAGCCTGCTGTCGCGAGCCCGACCGTGACGGCAGGGTTCAAGTGCGCCCCTCCATAAATTCCGGCTGCGTATACCCCGATCATAACGGCGAAGCCCCAACCGAACGTGATGACGACCCAACCTGCGTTCTCCGCTTTCGAATGACGGAGGACGACGCCGGCGACGACACCGTTACCGAGCAAAATGAGTAGCATTGTACCAATAATTTCGCTGACGAATGCTGACATGTGATACTCCCTTCCTTCCATATTAAATTTGGCTTACCACTTCATTATATGCCCCAAATGTAAGCGTTTCAAAACTGAATATGCAAAAAAATCCACTTTTCTTATGAAAAGTGGTTTTGATTGACAATACGCCGTCTGAAGTCGAGTCCAATCCCGACAAGAAAAGCGAGCAGGATCGCCAAACTGACGTATGCAAGCGGCGCGTAGAGGGCGGCACCGAGCTCGAGCGCAATCGAGACGATGACGGCCACATACAACCAGGCGAGCCGGGTGGAAATCTCTTTATCGTGATAACGATTCGTGAGCGAAGCGCCGAGTGGGGCCCCGATGAACGCCCCGACGACCAACGCGAGCGGTGTCATATAGTCGAGCGACAGCGACGGGAGATAGCCGACGAGTCCGCCAAGCGAGATGAACAGGACGGCGGCCAGGCTCGTCCCGACCCCGCGATGCGTCGAGAAGTCGAGCCAACTGACGAGGAGCGGGACGATGATGAAGCCGCCACCGATGCCGAGCAGAGCCGACAACAGTCCGGCCATCATCCCGAGGACGAGAGCCGCGACGAGCGATGATTTTTTCGGCTTCTGCGGTTTCGATGTTTTCTTTAATAGCGTAACGGCAAAATAAGATAGGATAGCCAGATAAAATAGGTTAAGCAACCAGTCGTATGTCCCCGAGATCGAGAGGACGAGCCGGCTAGACAGTTGCGCCGTGACGGCACCGGCCAAACCGACCGTGATGCCTGTCGACCAGGACACGTTGCCGAGCGATGTATGTTTCTTGGCGCCGGACAGGCTCGTCCCGACGACGAACAAGAGCGACGTAGCGACGGCCTCGGCCGCCGAGTATCCACTAAAGAGCAGCACCGGGACGATGATGACACCGCCGCCGATGCCGAAAAATCCGGACAAGGCGCCGACAATGGCACCGAGCGGGATAAAGAGAAGCGACCACATGACGACCAACTCGTTTCTGTTTAGATTCACTCTCCATGATAACGAAAAGCGGAACGATTTGGGAAGCATGTCAGAAGCGAATATTTGTTCGTGTATGTGATATAATCAAGGTACTATGCAAGGTACAGAAAGCGAGGAATATACATGGATAAGATTAGCGTTCCGTTTGACTTACAATCAGAATATAAGCCGGCCGGCGACCAACCGGAAGCGATTCGTCAGCTCGTCGAAGGAATCAATCGCGGCGACCGATATCAGACGTTGCTCGGGGCGACCGGTACAGGGAAGACGTTCACCGTATCAAACGTCATCCAAGAAGTGAAGAAGCCGACGCTCGTCTTGGCCCACAACAAGACGCTCGCCGGACAGCTCTACTCCGAGTTCAAAGAGTTCTTCCCGAACAATGCCGTCGAATATTTCGTCAGTTATTATGACTACTATCAGCCGGAGGCGTACGTGCCGTCGACCGACACGTTCATCGAGAAAGACGCCTCGATTAACGATGAAATCGATAAACTCCGCCACTCGGCGACATCGGCCTTGTTCGAGCGCGACGACGTCATCATCGTCGCTTCCGTCTCCTGTATTTACGGTCTCGGTAACCCGGAAGAATATAACAGTCTCGTCTTGAGTCTCCGTGTCGGGAAAGAGATGGGGCGCGACCAGATGCTCCGCAAACTGATTGACATCCAATATGAACGGAACGATATCGATTTCCAGCGCGGCCGGTTCCGTGTCCGCGGCGATGTCGTCGAGATTTTCCCGGCGTCACGCGACGAACAGTGCTTGCGCGTCGAGTTTTTCGGTGACGAAATCGACCGCATCCGCGAGATGGACCCGCTCACCGGTGAGATTATCGCCGACCGCGAGCACGTCTCGATCTTCCCGGCGTCCCACTTCGTCACCCGTGACGAGAAGCTGCAAAAAGCGATCGTCAACATCGAGGCCGAGCTCGAGGAACAACTCGCGAAGTTCCGCGAGGAAGGCAAACTGCTTGAAGCTCAGCGTCTCGAACAGCGGACGAACTATGACCTCGAGATGATGCGTGAGATGGGCTACTGTTCAGGCATCGAGAACTATTCGCGTCATTTGAACTTGACGGAGGCCGGTGCGACACCGTACACGCTCATCGACTACTTCCCGAAAGACTTCTTGCTCATCGCCGATGAGTCGCACGTGACGTTGCCGCAAGTGCGCGGCATGTATAACGGGGACCAGGCCCGGAAACAAGTGCTCGTCGACCACGGTTTCCGCCTGCCTTCAGCTAAAGATAACCGTCCACTCAAGTTCGACGAGTTCGAGAAGAAGTTGTCGCAAGCAATCTTTATCTCGGCGACACCAGGTCCGTTTGAGCTCGAACACACTCCGCACATGATCGAACAGATTATCCGGCCGACGGGACTGCTCGACCCGACGATCGAGATTCATCCGATCAAAGGACAAATCGACTACTTGATGGATCAGATTCGCGACCGCATCAAACAGGACGAACGCGTCCTCGTGACGACGCTCACGAAAAAGATGGCCGAGGACTTGTCGGACTATCTACGGGAAGCGGGCATCAAGGTCAACTATATGCACTCGGAAATCAAGACGCTCGAGCGGATTGAAATCATCCGTGACCTGCGTCTCGGGAAATACGACGTCCTCGTCGGAATCAACTTGCTGCGGGAAGGACTAGACATCCCGGAAGTGAGTCTCGTCACGATTCTCGACGCCGACAAGGAAGGATTCCTCCGTTCAGACCGGTCGCTCATTCAGACGATTGGGCGGGCTGCCCGGAACTCGAACGGGCACGTCATCTTGTTCGCTGATAAGATGACCGATTCGATGACGCGTGCGATTGAAGAGACCGACCGTCGTCGCTCGATTCAACAGGCTTATAATGAAGAACACGGCATCACGCCGCAGACGATCCGCAAAGAAGTACGTGGCGTCATCCGCGCGACGGTCGACGCCGAGGAGGATGTGCTCGAATCACTCAGCTCGATGAAACCGGCTGAACGTGAGGAAGCCATCGCCAAGCTAGAAGAAGAAATGAAACAAGCGGCCCGCGACCTCCAGTTCGAACGGGCGGCCGAATTGCGTGACTTAATCTTGGAGTTGAAGGTAGGGAATTAAATGGCTGAAAAGAAAAATGCGATCGTCATCAAAGGGGCGCGCGTCAACAACTTGAAAAACATTGATATCGATATTCCACGGGACCAGCTCGTCGTCTTGACGGGCTTGTCCGGTTCCGGGAAGTCGTCACTTGCGTTCGACACCATCTACGCCGAGGGGCAACGCCGTTACGTCGAGAGTCTATCGGCCTACGCCCGCCAGTTCCTCGGACAGATGGACAAGCCGGACGTCGATACGATTGAAGGGCTGAGCCCGGCCATCTCGATCGACCAGAAGACGACGAGCCGTAACCCGCGCTCGACCGTCGGGACGGTGACGGAAATCTATGACTACTTACGTCTTTTGTTCGCCCGTATCGGGAAGCCGGTCTGTCCGCGTCACGGTATCGAAATCTCGAGTCAGACCATCTCGCAGATGGTCGACCAAGTGATGGAGCTGCCGGAGAAGACGCGCCTGCAAATCCTGGCGCCCATCGTCTCGGGCCGCAAAGGGACGCACGTCAAAGTGTTCGACTCGCTCAAAAAGGAAGGGTTCGTCCGCGTCCGTGTCAACGGCGAGACGATTGAACTGACAGATGAGATCGAACTCGATAAGAATAAGAAACATTCCATCGAAGTCGTCGTCGACCGTCTCGTCGTCCGCGCCGACGTCGAAGGCCGTCTTGCCGACTCGCTCGAGACGGCGCTTCGCCTTGCCGACGGTCGGGCCATCATCGATAAGATGGACGGCACCGAGCTCCTGTTCAGCGAGCATCACGCTTGTCCGATTTGTGGGTTCTCGATTGGCGAACTTGAGCCGCGCATGTTCTCGTTCAACTCACCGTTCGGCGCCTGTCCGACGTGTGACGGGCTCGGTACGAAACTCGACGTCGACCCGGAACTCGTCATCCCAGACCCATCGAAGACGCTGAAGGAAGGCGCAATCGTCGCCTGGCAGCCGACGAGTTCGCAGTATTATCCGCAACTGCTCGCCTCGATGTGTAAACACTTCGACATCGACATGGATGTGCCGTTCGAACGCCTGTCCAAGCGGGACCAAGACCTCGTCTTGCACGGAACGGATGAAGAGTCGTTCTTGTTCCGTTACGAGAACGATTTCGGACAAGTCCGGACGAACACGATCTTCTTCGAAGGGGTGCTCCGTAACATCGAGCGCCGCTATAAAGAGACGACGTCGGACTATATCCGTGAACAGATGGAGACGTACATGGCGACACACGCCTGTCCGACATGTAGCGGCTATCGGTTGAAGGAAGAAACGCTCGCCGTCAAAATCACGGGCCACCATATCGGCCAAGTGACGAACTTGTCGGTCGTCAACGCCATCGACCTGTTCGATTCGATCATGTCGGAACTGAGCGAGAAAGATATCGCCATCGCCCGTCTCATCTTGCAAGAAATTTGCGAGCGGCTCAGCTTCTTGAACAACGTCGGTCTCGACTATTTGACGTTGTCACGCGCCGCTGGGACGTTATCGGGCGGAGAAGCGCAACGGATTCGTCTCGCGACGCAAATCGGTTCGCGACTCACGGGCGTGCTCTACGTCCTCGATGAACCGTCAATCGGGTTGCATCAACGGGACAACGATCGCTTGATTGCGACGCTCAAACAGATGCGTGATATCGGCAACACGCTCATCGTCGTCGAACACGACGAGGACACGATGATGGAGGCCGATTATTTGATCGACATCGGACCGGGCGCCGGGGAGCACGGGGGTCAAGTCATCGCCGCCGGCACACCGAAGCAACTCATGAAAAACAAAAACTCACTGACGGGCCAATATTTGTCAGGCAAGAAGTTCATCCCGCTCCCGGCCGAACGCAAAGTGCCGGATGAACGCTTCTTGAAGATCTTGAAGGCGGAAGAGAACAACTTGAAAGGGGTCGACGTCTCGATCCCGCTCGGTATGTTCATCGCTGTCACCGGTGTGTCCGGTTCCGGGAAGTCGACGCTCATCAATGAGATTCTGTATAAATCGCTCGCCCATCACATCAACCGGGCCAAAGCGAAGCCAGGGAAGCATAAGAAGATTGAAGGGCTCGACCATATCGACAAAGTCATCGATATCGACCAGTCACCGATTGGACGGACGCCGCGATCGAACCCGGCGACATATACCGGCGTGTTCGATGACATCCGCGACGTGTTCGCCTCGACGAACGAGGCGAAGATGCGCGGCTACAAGAAGGGCCGCTTCAGTTTCAACGTCAAGGGTGGCCGCTGTGAGGCGTGTCGCGGGGACGGAATCATCAAAATCGAGATGCACTTCTTGCCGGACGTCTACGTGCCGTGTGAAGTGTGTCACGGGAAACGCTATAATCGTGAGACGCTTGAAGTGAAATATAAAGGCAAGACGATTGCCGACGTGCTCGATATGACGATCGAGGAAGGGCTCGACTTCTTTGATAAGATTCCGAAAATCAAGCGCAAGATTCAGACGATTTATGACGTCGGTCTCGGCTATATGAAACTCGGCCAACCGGCGACGGAACTGTCGGGCGGGGAAGCACAGCGCGTCAAGCTCGCCTCTGAGCTCCATAAACGTTCGACCGGCAAGACGATTTATATTTTGGACGAGCCGACGACGGGACTTCATGTCGATGATATCGCCCGGTTGTTGAAAGTGCTGCAACGCCTCGTCGAGAACGGGGACACGGTACTCGTCATCGAGCATAACCTCGACGTCATCAAATCGGCCGACTACTTGATTGACCTCGGACCTGAGGGCGGCGACGGTGGCGGTACAATCGTCGCGACCGGGACTCCGGAAGAAGTCGCTGAAGTGGCAGCCTCGTATACGGGCAAGTATTTGAAGCCGGTGTTAGAACGGGATTCGGCCCGAGCGAAACCAAAAGCAGGAAAACGGAAGTAAGGTATAGAAATGATGAGAAACGGGAACATGATTGACGTGTAACCAAATCGAAGGGGGAAACGAACAGTGAAACAAGAAATGCGTGAACTGATTCTCCAGCAAGTGAAAGATGGAAAGCTGACGATTGAAGAGGGCATGACCCAACTCGAACGACTGGAACGGCTCGAACCTGAGCGCGTCCAAGCGCTCGAGGAACGTCAAGAGACGGAGAAAGTCGATGCGTATTCGGTCGAGTCGCTCACGACGAAACTGACGTCGGCCGTCGAAGGACTCGTGACGAAACTTCGTGACAGCGACTTCACGTTCAGCTCGAACTTCGGACCGGAAGTGACATATTCGAAATCGTTCCCGTTTACCGGGAAAGACATCTCGCTCGACTTGTTCAACGCCTCGGCGACAATCGTCTCGTCCGACAACGACGAGTGCGAACTGATCGTCACCGGCCGTCCGCTCCGTCAACAAGACGCGGACAAGGCACTCGAACAGCTCCAATCGGCGGTCAAACACTCGGTCATCGGCGACCGTCTCGTCGTGTCGCTCCGTGATAAGCTCGTCCGGGCCCACGTCGAACTGTACGTCCCGCATCATCATTTCGATCACCTGCACGTGCAGACGCTCAACGGGGAAGTCCGCGCGGACGGCCTCGACGTCGAGAGCGTTCGCATCCAGACGGCGAACGGCCGGGTCGTGCTCCATGATGTGCACGCCTCAGAGCTGCTCCTCAATACGGGGAACGGCACGGTCGAGGTCGAAGCGGTCGAGTCAGAACTCGTCCACGTCCGGACCGGCAACGGTGCCGTCATCGTGAACGGGAAATATGACAAGGCATCGCTCAAGACCGGCAACGGGAATATCCGGGCCGAACTCGCGACGGCCCGCCCGGCCAAGTTCGAGCTCGTCTCGCTCGCCGGCAACATCCGCCTCGTCTTGCCGCACGGCGTCGAGGTGGAAGGGGAACTCGAGACGAACTTCGGTGGTCTCCACTGTAACTTGGACGAGCTCGAGTTGATCCGTGACCGGAAAGACGTCGCCCAGCGTCGTCTTGAATTCTTGTCGGGACGCGGTCAGACCCCGCGCATCGAAGTCGAGGCCGGAACACGTACCGGTACGATTGACCTCGAGCACGGCTCGCTCCACACGCCGTCGACGTTCCTCGAAGAGGACAAGCATGAACCGGTGGAACCGATCGACCCGGTCGACCCGGTCAATCCGGCCGACTTGAACAACCCGTTCCATCAGCAATGACCAACTACCCGAAGGCCTCTCGCCTTCGGGTTTGTTTCAACTTGATAGATGAGGAGGGACGGGATGAGGCGATTCGTGTCCTCGTACGGATGGATGATGATTGCGGTACTGTTGCTCAGCGGATGTGACGACGAACAGCGCATCGTCAATGGGAATGAGCCGGTTGACGATGAGGCAATCGTCGTCGCCTGGGCATATGTTACCGCGCGCAACTGGCAAGAACCTGCACTCGATGCGGGAGCAAGTGCCGAGGTGGACCGTGTCACGGTCGATGACGGCTATGAATTGTTGGACGATGTGTATGCGGGCACCGAAGCGCTCGCCGTCTCGTTCGAAGCGGACCCGAACAGCAGCGTCGGTGTCCCGACAATTTTAGTCGCACCGGAGTCGGATACCGTGATCGGCTATTTGCCGGGCGAATGATAAATCCAATCGAAAACCCGAAGGCGATTGCCTCCGGGTTTTTGTCATGTCATAGATTCATTTGATACTCCATCTGTTCCCAATCCATCATTTGACCGTCATACAGCGTGAATGAGCCGATGATGAACAAGATGAAAAGGACCGGTCCGGCGATGAGCAAGAAAATCCCGAGGTTCCGCATCGACTTCGACCGGTTCCAATAGAAGATGATGGCGACGATCATCGATAGGAGCGACCCGGACAAGAACAAGCCGACGATGTTCAAGATGAACAAGAGCAGCACCGTCTCGTTCTTTGTCGCGGCATACTCGCGCCACATGTCAAACAGTGACTTGACCAAGTAGACGAGCGCCGCGATCCCGACGATAAAAATAAAGACAATGGCAATCCAAAATAGTGAATTCATTTCATTTCACCTCCCTATTCGTCTATACCCGTTCTACGGATTTGCCACAATTTAGTTTCACCCCATTTTTTCGACACGCTTCGGCTCACTTTCGTTGACGCTTCTGAAGAAGAGCTATGATACAATAATGAGCGTGAAAGGGGCAGATTACTCATGCAAAATATCGTACGCACGGCTCAACTCGTTGAGCGCTTCAAACTTCAAGTCATCGCCGGGGAAGAGGGACTTCACCGTCCCGTCGCCACACCGGACCTCAGTCGACCGGGACTCGTCCTTGCCGGCTACTATACCCACTATGCGAAAAATCGGCTTCAAGTGCTCGGGAAGACGGAGCTCACGTTTTATGCGAGCTTGTCGGAAGAGAGCCGCCGCGAGCGGGCGAAGATTTTATGCACGGAATTGACACCGGGCATCCTCATCACGCGCGGCTTCGACATCCCGAAAGAGATTGAACAGGAAGCCGAGGCGGCGAACGTACCGCTCATGCGCACGAACGCGATGACGACGTCGATCGAGTCGCAAATCACGAACTTCCTCGAGATGGAACTTGCACCGATGACGGCGATGCACGGCGTGCTCGTCGATATCTACGGTGTCGGTGTCCTTATCAAAGGGCAGAGCGGCGTCGGGAAATCCGAGACAGCCCTCGAACTCGTCAAGCGAGGCCACCGCCTCGTCGCCGATGACTCGGTCGAGATTCGCCAGACCGGGGACCAGTTGCTCGTCGGTTCAGCGCCGAAGCTGATTCGCCATTTGCTCGAGATTCGCGGAATCGGTATCATCGACGTCATGACGTTGTTCGGCGCCGGCGCCGTCCGTTCCCACAAGAAAATCAGCTTGATCATCAACCTCGAGAACTGGGATGCGGGCAAAGTGTATGACCGCGTCGGGCTCGATCACAACACGATGAAAATCATCGACAGTGAAGTGCCGATTTTGACGATTCCGGTCCGTCCGGGACGTAACTTGGCCGTCATCGTCGAAGTCGCGGCGATGAACTACCGCCTGCAGAACATGGGCATCAACACGGCCGAAGAGTTCGCGGAACGGCTCGCGAACGCTATCCATGACAACGAAGGGGACGTGGAATAATGGTAGAGCCAACATTTGACCGCGTCGCGTTTGAAATCGGGTCGCTCCCGATTTATTGGTACGGCATGATTATCGCCTTCGGGGCGATGCTCGGCCTCGTTCTCGCCTTGTTCGAAGCGAAACGACTCAATTACGATTCAGAACGGGTCGTCGACGTCATCATCTGGTCGATTCCGATCAGTATCGTCTTTGCCCGGATTTACTATGTCACCTTCCAATGGGACTACTATAGTCAGAACCTCGGTCAAATCATCGACATCCGTCAAGGCGGCATCGCCATTCACGGGGCCATCTTCGGGGCGCTGCTCGTCGTCGTCATCTATTGCATGCGCAAGTCGATGTCGTTCTGGAAAATCACGGACATCCTCGCACCGTCGCTTCTCCTCGGACAGGCGGTCGGACGCTGGGGCAACTTCATGAACCAAGAGGCGCACGGGGCCGAGACGACGAGCCGTGTCTTGAAAGAGACGCTGTTCCTCCCGGACTGGATCGTCAACCAGATGTATATCGACGGGGCCTACTATTTGCCGACGTTCCTGTTCGAGAGCGTCTGGAACATCATCGGCGTCATCTTGCTCGTCGTATGGCGTATGGTCGGTAACCCGCCGCGCGGCTATATCTTCTTGTCGTATCTCGTCTGGTACTCGATCGGTCGCTTCTATATCGAAGGACTGCGGACCGATAGCTTGATGGCCGGTGATCTCCGGACGGCACAACTCGTGTCGATCGCGATGATCGTGTTCGGTATCGTCATGATGATCGTCCGCCGTAAAGCGAAACGATACGACGACCCTTCAGAGAAAGGACTGTTTGATTGATGGATACACTTCTATTCGATTTGGATGGCACGTTGCTCGATACGAACCCGCTCATCATCGCGAGCTTCCGTCACACGCTCGGGTATTACTTCCCGGACGAGACGTATCGCGACGAGGACATCTTCCCGTTCATCGGACCGACGCTCGAGAAGTCGTTCAAAGCGCTCAATGAGCCGGAATGGAAAGAGATGCAGGCGTTCTATCGCAGCTTCAACATCGCGATGCACGACCAGCTCGTCGCCGAATATCCGGGTGTGATCGAAGGGCTGTACCGCCTTCACGCCAAAGGCTTCAAGATGGGCGTCGTCACGTCGAAAGGCCGTCCCGTCGTCGAGCAAGGATTGCGCTTGTTCAACATCGACCACTTGTTCGACGTCGTCATCACGGCCGACGATGTCATTCATGAGAAACCGCACGCCGAACCGGTCGAGCGGGCGCTCCACGCGCTCGGGTCGACGGCGGACCGCGCCGTCATGGTCGGAGACAACGACACGGACATCTTCAGCGGCAAAAACGCCGGCACGAAGACAGTCGCCGTCGGATGGGCGCTCAAAGGCCGTGCGTTCTTAGAAGCGCTCGAGCCGGACGTCATCATCGACTCGATGGAACATTTCGAGGCGTGGCTCGACGAGGTCACGGTCCATGCGTAAGACGGAACGGTTTCGTCTCGACGGCCCGAACCCGCTCTGGCAGATGTATCGGACGATCCGATTCCTGCGCGTCTTTAAAAACACGACCGTCGTCTTGATCGGCCGCTACTTCCCATCCGTCAAAGCGAAACGCTGGTTGTACCGGACGTTCCTCGGCATGGAAATCGGCGAGTATAGCGCGCTCGCCCTCATGGTGACACCGGACGTCATGTTCCCGGAGCGAATCTCGATCGGCCGTAATACGGTCATCGGGTTCAATTCGACGATTCTCTGTCACGAGTACCTCGTGGACGAGTACCGGATCGGGGATGTCCGCATCGGGGACGAGGTGTTGATCGGGGCGAACGTGACGATCCTTCCTGGCGTCACGATTGGCGACCGGGCCGTCATCGGTGCCGGTGCCGTCGTGCATCGCGACGTCCTGCCCGGAGAGCGCGTCGTTGGCGCAAAGCTCCAAACCGTCGACACAAAATAGACACAATTTAGCGCGAAATCATTTTGAGGTCAAGACATGTCCGTCCTCATAAAATTACTAGAGCGGTATCACTTTTTTTAAAGGGGATGCCGCTTTTTTGTGTCTGTGGGCGCTGACACAAAACCCTCATATTTTTGTCAAAAAGCATTTAGTGGACCTAGCAAAATATATTCATTATAGAAGGAATATAGTCCCGATTTTTTTTAAGTTTTTCAGTTGCCCTCACTGAATGAGTGCGGTATTCTTAACCCTGCAACTAAAAAAAGATTTAGAGATGATGTGGAGGATTTAGAATATGGAAGCGAACTATGAAGCAGTAATGACGCTACCCGAACCAGAATCTCCGCTCGCCGCGGAGCTCCACTACTATAGAGGTCGTCGTGCGTTACGTGAAGGTCGCCTAGATGAAGCGACTTTTTTCATGGCTGAAGCCACTGCCGCTGCAGCCCACCGCGTCGACTATCACAAACAGTACGCTGAACTGTTATTTGAAGTAGGGGAGATCTACCACGCCAATGACGTGTGGAAACGGGTGCTTGAACTCGATGAAACGTCAACAGAGGCCTTATATCACCTTGCGAGCAACTGCGCCTATATCTCTTTATATGAAGAAGCAGCGATGTATGCAAACCGCTACCTCGAAGTCGAGGCACACGGACGCTACGCGGACTCGGTCCAATCCCTGTTAGAACTGATTGAACTCGAACAAGAACTCGAGGATGACGAGGAAGACGAGCTGATCACGTGGCACACCGAGGCCCAACAGCATATCGACAAAGGCCGCCTGTTCGCAGCCAAGTCGACGCTCGAACGGTTAATCGATCGCTATCCGCGCTTTTGGCCGGCGTTCAACAACTTGGCCGTCGTCAATTTTTATCTCGGCAACGATGAAGCGGCGTTCGAGACGCTCGAGTACGTGCTCGATGAGAACCCGGGCAACTTGCATGCGCTCTTGAACACGATTCTGTTGCTGCATGAAGCCGGACAATCGGACGCGGCGCTCCAACTGTCGGTCCCGCTGACACGTGTCCGTCCGCTCCAGTTCGATTTACGCTACAAACTCGCCACGACGCTCGCGCTCGTCGGTCAATATGACCGCGCGTACGAAGAACTTCGCCTGTTGAAGGAACGCGGATTCCGTGGGGATTCACTGTTCGGGCATTGGCTCAGCGTATCCGCCTACAAGACCGGGCGTCTTGAAGAAGCGGCTACCTATTTGAACAGTGACGAGTTGAAACGATTCGAAGAGAAGAGCCCGTACGACATCCGCGACAATCTCGAGTTCCGTTCGGCGCTCGTTCAAGGATTGCGCCAAGAAGAAGACGCGGCTCGAATCGAGATTATCCGAATCATCTCGAAGCTCGCCGATGACGAGGCGTTCGAAGCGCTCGCATTGACGAGCGGCATCACCGACAACGAGACGGTGATCGCGTTCGCCGAGAAGTGCCGCGCCGAGATTTGCCAGGCCCCGTTCACAGGCGACGTCCGCATCGCTCGGGCGTATGACGCGCTCCTGCTCGCCGAGACGGAAGTGTCGGAAGCAGAACAGATGAGCCTCGACGGCGACTTTTATGAACGGTTCGCGCTCTTGCTGCTCGCCGGTGCATCATTCGAGGACACAACGGCATCGGCCGCTGCCCTCGTCTGGATGTTCTATGCGAAACGGGACGCTCTCGTCCTCGACGACTGTGCCGACGCGTTCGGTATCGATGTCGCGACGCTCACGGAGACGATCCGTTCGTTCAAACAGACACTAGAACAAGCATAAAGATAGACGATACCTCCCTAGGTTTCTTATACTGAAGTCAATCAATTTCATGCAGAGGTGGAATCATTATGACAGAAGAAAAAATCTATGACGTCATTATCATCGGGGCCGGCCCAGCCGGAATGACGGCGGCACTCTACGCGTCGCGTGCCAACTTATCGACACTTATGATCGAACGCGGCATCCCAGGTGGACAGATGGCGAACACGGAAGATATCGAAAACTATCCGGGCTATGACAGCATCCTTGGCCCAGACTTGTCTCAAAAAATGTTCGACCACTCGAAAGCGTTCGGTGCGGAGTACGCCTATGGCGACGTCCAAAGCATCTCGGACGAGACAGAGTATAAAGTCGTCCACGCCCACAACCGCGACTATAAAGCGCGGGCGATCATTCTCGCCTCAGGCGCGCAATACAAGAAAATCGGTGTCCCGGGCGAAGAAGAGCTCGGCGGCCGCGGTGTCTCGTACTGTGCGGTCTGTGACGGAGCGTTCTTCAAAGGCAAGAACTTGTTCGTCATCGGTGGCGGTGACTCGGCAGTCGAAGAAGGCGTGTTCTTGACGCGCTTCGCTGACAAAGTCACGATCGTCCACCGTCGCGACGAGCTTCGTGCGCAAAAGATTCTTCAAAAACGGGCGTTCGACAACCCGAAAATCGACTTCATCTGGAACCACACGCTCAAAGAGATCGTGGAAGCAGATGGAAAAGTCGGTGGGGCGCGTCTCGTCAGCACGGTCGACGGGACCGAGTCGGACCATGAGATCGACGGCGTGTTCATCTATATCGGCATGAACCCGATCACTGGTTTCGTCAAAGACCTCGGCATCACGAACGAGCAAGGCTATATCGTCACGAACGAAGCGATGGAGACGACAATCCCTGGGATTTTCGCAGCCGGAGACGTTCGCGACAAGACGCTCCGTCAAGTCGTCACCGCGACGAACGACGGATCGATCGCCGCTCAAAACGCGCAACATTATATCGAGGGACTCCTCGAGGCGTTGCACGAACAAAACGCGTGACTAGAGACAGAAGGGATTGCGGGCGACCGCAATCCCTTCTCTTTTTTTCAGGCGTTCGTTATACTAAAGACAGAAGAGAGCTACACACACGGCTCGGTTGTCAATTTTAAGGGGGCGTCAGTGACATGGAAGACTTTAAAGGATTAGAAGAATTGATTATCATCAGCGGGATGAGCGGGGCCGGGAAATCGGTCGCGATGAACAGCTTTGAGGACCTCGGCTATTTTTGTGTCGATAACTTGCCGCCGGTGCTATTGCCGCAATTGATTGACGTCATCAGCTCGGTCCGACCGAAAATCGCCGTCGCCATCGATACGCGCACGCGTGACTTCATCGACAGCCTGTTCATCGTCATCGACGATTTGGAACAGAAGAACGTGCATCCGCACTTGCTCTATCTCGACACACGGGACGAAGTGCTCGTGCGCCGCTATAAAGAGACGCGCCGGTCGCATCCGCTCGCCCCGGAAGACGCACCGCTCGTCGGCATCGGTCTCGAGCGCTCGTTGCTCGAAGGCTTCCGTGACCGGGCCCATACGCTCTATGACACGACCGACTTGAAACCGCAGATGCTCAAAGACCGCATCCTGCTCCAATTCAACGAGGAACGGATTCCGTTCACGGTCAACTTCATGTCGTTCGGGTTCAAGCACGGCGTCCCGCTCGATATCGATCTATTGTTCGACGTCCGCTTCATCACGAACCCGTTCTATATCCCGGAGCTCCGTCCGCTCACCGGGCAGACGGAAGAAGTCCAGAATTACGTCATGTCGCACCCCGAGGCGCGGGCGTTCTATAAGAAACTGATCGACATGCTCGAATTCCTGTTACCGCAGTATAAGCGCGAAGGGAAGACACAAGTCGTCGTCGCCTTCGGCTGTACGGGCGGGAAGCACCGTTCGATCACGTTCGCCGAGAAAGTGTCGGCCCATTTCGCCGAGCGCTATAACGTCAAGACCGTCCATCGTGACCTCGCACATGCGACGAAGGAGAAGTAAGATGAGACGCGACAGAAAAGTTACGGCCATCGGTGGCGGTACGGGCCTCTCAACGCTCGTACGGGGCTTGAAACACTATCCGCTCGATATCACGGCCATCGTCACGGTCGGGGACGACGGGGGCAGCTCGGGACGCCTCCGGGATGAGTTCCACATGTTACCGCCGGGCGATATCCGGAACGTCATCCTCGCCTTGTCCGAGGTCGAACCGCTCATGGACAAGATTCTGCAATATCGGTTCGACAGCGGCTTTGGGCTCGAAGGCCACTCGCTCGGCAACCTCATGCTGACGGCGGCGACGCACATCTGTGAAGGCTCGTTCGTCAAGGCGGTTGACGTCTTGTCGCAGCTGTTGAACGCCCAGGGCAAGGTGCTCCCGGTGACAGAGACGCTCATGACGCTCGCGGCCGAGTTCGAGGACGGGACGATCGTCAAAGGCGAATCGAAAATCCCGCTCGTCGAAAAACCGATTAAGCGCCTATTCTTGCTCGAAGAGGGCATCAAGCCAGCGGCAGGTGTCGTCGAGGCGATTGAGGACGCGGATTTGATCGTACTCGGACCAGGGAGCTTATATACGAGTATCATCCCGAACCTGTTGATTCCGGAAGTGCGCGATGCCATCGTCCGCTCCGGGAAGCCGGTCGTCTATATTTGCAACGTCATGACGCAACCGGGCGAGACGAAAGGGTACGACGCGATGAAGCATTTGAAATCGATTGAGGCGTATCTCGGCAAGTCGACGGTCGACACGATTGTCGTCAATAACGAGCCGATCGAGGACATCTACTTGGAGCGTTACCTCGAGGACGGCTCGGAAGAGGTCCGTTTCGATCGCAAGAAGCTTCGGAACTATGGCACGAACGTGCTCGCCGGTGACATCGTCGACTATAACCGCGATTACATCCGCCACGACTCGGACGCCATCGCCGGCCTCGTCATGCAGCGCGTGTTGCGCATCAAGAAACCACGCTCGTTCCAAGAGCTCGAGCTGAAATAAGTTGTGATTGAACAGAAAGGAGGGGACTGACATGAGCTTTGCCTCTGACGTCAAAAAAGAACTGACGCAACTCGTTGTGACCGATGCCGAGGCGAAAGCGGAACTGTCCGCGCTCGTCCGGATGAACGGGGTCATCTCGCTCGCCTTAGGGCGGGGGATGACGCTCGACGTCTCGACCGAGAACGCCGCCATCGCACGCCGAATCTATTCCCTCATGAAACGGCTGTACGACCATCATCTCGATTTGTTCGTACGGAAGAAAATGCGGTTGAAGAAGAACAACGTCTATATCGTCCGGGTCGCCCAGCGCGCCGAGACGATGTTGAAGGACCTCGAGATTCTCGGGGAGAACTACGAGATGATTCGGACGCTCAACTCGGATATGACGCGCGACGAGAATCTGGCCCGGGCGTATTTGCGCGGGGCGTTCCTCGCCGGCGGGTCGATCAATCATCCGAAGACGTCATCGTATCACCTCGAGGTGTACAGCCTGTACGAGAACCATAACCAGGCGCTCCGCGACCTCGCCAACCGCTTCGGCTTGAACGCGAAGACGCTCGAGCGGAAGAAAGGACATATCCTCTACATCAAAGAGAGCGAGAAAATCTCGGACTTCCTGAAACTTGTCGGGGCGACGCGCGGCATGCTCGACTTCGAGGACGCGCGCATCATCAAGGACATGCGCAACTCGGTCAACCGGCTCGTTAACTGTGAGACGGCGAACTTGAACAAGACCGTCGGGGCGGCACTCCGCCAAGTCGAGAACATCAAGTTCCTCGAGCGCACGGTCGGACTCGAAATCTTACCGGTCAAACTCCGGGAAATCGCCGAACTCCGAGTCACTCATCAAGACGTCTCGCTCCAAGAACTCGGCGAGATGCTCGAGACGGGACCAATCTCTAAGTCAGGAATCAACCACCGGCTCCGTAAAATCGACCAGATCGCGGACAAGGTGCGCAACGGTGAAGAAATCAGCTCATCGTGACGTTGGTTGCGCCAAAACCATTCTTCCTATATAATTAGCAATTGTGTATAGGACTTTAGAAATGTAACTTAAAGGAGCTTCATGATTATGTCGAATGCAAAGAAAAGAATCTCGCTCACGATTGACGCTGACTTAGACCAGGTCATCACGGAGCGTGCGAAACAAATCGGAATCCCGAAAAGTGCCCTCGTCACGTTCGCGACAAGCCTCTTCCTCAACCAATTACGGGCCGAAGAAGTATTGTCAGGCGACACGAATGCCATCTATCAGGTCATCCGTAAAGACTATGAACTGCTCACGAGCGTTGATAACTTAGACAAATAATTGCGAAAGGCTGACTCCGGTCAGCCTTTTTTGGTTGCATCCCGCCCTGAAATTTGGAATAGTGGTTATATTGAATTCGAATGGAGGTCGTTCCAATGGGGCAAATCTTGCTCATCCTAGTATTACAACTCGTCTATGTACCGGTGCTGACGCTTCGTACCATCATGCTCGTCAAAGGAAAAACGATGATTGCAGGGCTGTTCGGTACGCTTGAGACGCTTATCTATATCTTCGCGCTCGGCATCGTGTTCCAAGATTTGACGACGCTCGGGATGATCGTCTATGCGGTCGGCTTCGGGCTTGGGATTCTCGTCGGCGGTTACGTCGAGCGGAAGCTTGCGATCGGCTACAACATGATTCAAGTGCATACGCAAGAGTTCCCGGCCGAGCTCATCCAGAAGATGCGTGACAGCGGCTACGGGGTGACGCACTACCAAGGTCAGGGACGTGACGGCATCCGCTATCGTCTCGATGTCTTGGCAGCGCGGACACGGATGAAAGATTTGCGCCAAATGGTCGAGGAGTATGAACCGAAAGCGTTCCTCGTTGCTTTCGATCCAATCGACTTCAAAGGCGGCTATATGATGAAAGGGCTCCGACGCCCGAAATGAACAGGACGACTCACGGAAGTGGGTCGTTTTTTCGTGGAACGGGGAATAGACGTACAAAGGGGATGAGCGGGTTGAGACGAAAAGGATTATGGATTGTCGTGATTGGGTTGCTCGTGGTCGGCGGGATTTTATATGCCACCTCGTTTTGGAAGTCGGAGTCGTCACTGAAACCACCGCTCCCGACGGTCCGGGTCGGAACCGTGACCGCGGAAGTGAAACAGTCGACATTCTGTTGGTCGGATGGGGGTGAGGCGGTATGCGAGGACCATGCTCTGCCGGAGGTGGACGACCTACAGCTCGTACCGGTCGAAGCAGGTGCCGAGATTGATGTCGAGTTCCACGCCGAGCCGTCGAACGCTTCGTTCCATCAAATCGTCGATGGGGAACTTGTCCCAGCTGAACCGGTCGTGCCAGACGAGCCGGGCGTTTATGTATTCGAGACGGGCGGGGATTGGCCGCAAGGCGATAGCCGCTATGTATTCGGGGTCGAGGTCAAAGAATAAAGATGTTGACCTGTCCGCTACGGCCGGCTTTATGATAAACGAGAAGGGGGGACGCCAATGATTCAAATCGGAAAAGTGGTCCATCTAACGGGGTTGTCCACTAAAGCAATAAAATGGTATGAAGCAAAAGGACTTGTCCAACCGACTCGTTTA
The DNA here is from genome assembly GCF_018618395.1 of Exiguobacterium sp. s149. Lineage (NCBI taxonomy): Bacteria > Bacillati > Bacillota > Bacilli > Caryophanales > Exiguobacterium > Exiguobacterium sp. s149. The sequence goes on along the minus strand of NZ_JACSLZ010000001.1, from coordinate 323,516 downwards.
GAGAATCAGTATCGGTTATACGGGATGGAAGAAATAAGGCGCCTGAACGAAATCAAGTTACTACGTCAAATGGGCATCTCGCTCGAACAAATTCAAGCGGCAGAAAGTGTGAGCGGGTTACTCGACAGCAGACTTGACGAGGTTCAACGTGAGATCGAGGCGTTGCGACAAGTCGAGCAACAAATTAAATGGATGCAAACAGGGGGAGATTCAATGAAAGTACGTTATGAGAAGTGGGACCAACCGAAAATCGTAAACGGCTATGTATCCGAACTCACCAAAATCCCATTCGTTTGGGAAAAACTGCAACCAGAGCTGACAACAGACGAATCATATGGCGTCTGTTTAGCGAAAGAAGAAGCCTATTTAGCAGGGATGACTAATCCTGTGACAGGTAAAGACGGAAGACAGGTTGAACTGTCGGCAGGACGGTATCTTGTCGCCACGGTCGAAGGGGGAATTCCAGCTATCCCTACGACATATAATCAACTTCTAGCATTGCCGGATGTAACGTTGCGAGATGCACTCGATTTTGAGCGCTATATTCATGGACAAGACGGAGCCGACGACTTGATTGAAATTTGGTTGCCCGTCCAATAACAAAGAAGTGCCTTTCCCGAAGTCGGGAAAGGCACTTTTGGATTAACGCGTCATGACTTTGTCGATGAGACCGTAGTCTTTCGCTTGTTCAGCTGACATGAAGTAGTCGCGCTCTGTGTCGCGCTCGATGACTTCAAGCGGCTGGCCAGTGTTGTCGGCCATGATTTGGTTCAATTTCTCACGCATCTTGATAATGCGCTCGGCATGGATTTTGATATCCGATGCTTGACCTTGCGTACCGCCGAGCGGTTGGTGAATCATGATCTCCGCGTTCGGAAGCGCGAAGCGTTTACCTTTTTCACCGGCTTGGAGCAAGAAGGCACCCATCGATGCGGCCATTCCGATACAAATCGTCGACACGTTCGGCTTGATGAAGTTCATCGTGTCATAAATCGCCATTCCGGAAGTGATCGAACCACCCGGGCTGTTGATGTAAAGTGAGATGTCCTTATCTGGGTCCTCGGCTGCAAGGAAGAGCAGCTGGGCGACAATCGAGTTGGCGACGTTGTCGTCGATCGCACTTCCGAGCAAGATGATGCGGTCCTTGAGCAAGCGTGAGTAAATATCGTACGCGCGTTCCCCGCGACCTGTTTGTTCGATAACTGTTGGAATTAACATTGAATCTGCCTCCTTTATGTAGGTTGTAAACTTATCATACCGCTATAGTCAATGTTGGTCAAACGATAGTCATCGTTTTTGACCTATTCCACGGTTTGACGATTCTAAAACGACAAAAGAGGCCAGGCATCTGCCTGACCTCTTGCTATGATACACCCGGAGAGATTCGAACTCCCGACACCTGGCACCGGAAACCAGTGCTCTATCCCCTGAGCTACGGGTGCATGTTCTCTGACACGATTTATTATACATTTGTTTTTTTAAAAAAGCAATCCTGTTCGACTCACTTTTTTTCGAGCACGATTTCGCGCTGTTCGCTACAATAGGAAGCGAGAGGGGTGTGACCGATGCAACGGCAAGAACAGCAACAACTTCAGACACAACAGCTGACCCAGGACATGGTTCGGCGGCTGCCGATTCTCGAGGCGGACCGGACCGCGATCGCCTTTCAGCTCGGCCGGTTGGCCCGACGCAATCCATGCATCGCCACGGGGAGCGGTGCGGTCGAATGGGTAGCCGATACGGCGAGCGGGTTCGAGGAGCGATTGTTCGAGCAAATCGAGGAAGGGAGCGGGACTGAGGCCCAGCGTGCGCTCCAGAAACGGCTCGTCCTCGCGCTCGACCATCGTGGTCTGCTACCGGAGAGCGACTTCGTGCTCGCTCATCGTTTCGAGGTCGATGTGGCGGACATTGAGGCGGCGCGCCAAGCGCTCTTGTTTCTAGAACCGACAGGGATTGGGGCGAAGAATGAGCACGACTGCCAATACCGGCATGCGATTGAACATGACGACCCATTCGTCTTGGACGTGTTCGAGGCGCTCGACGCGAACCTTGATGACATCCCGGGACGACTCGACATCTCGGTTGCCGAGTACGAACGGGTGACGCGTATCGTAGCGACGCTCCGGAAGACGCCATTATTATATGAAGGAACCGAACACGTCGTCCCGGAACTTGAAGTCGTCCGTCGTGACGGCGAACTCGTGACGACATGGTTCAGCCCGACGCTCGATGCGGCTCGAATAGGGGACGACCGCGAGGCGAAATGGTGGCACGAGACGCTCGAGATGCGGAACGCGACGCTTCGATTGGTATGGGCCGTCATCGCCGAACGCCAACGCGATTGGTTGGACGGGAAGCTCATCTTGCACCCGTTGACGCGAAAAGAAGTCGCCGAACAGATCGGCAAGCACGAATCGACCGTCGGCCGGGCGATTCAAGGCAAGTATGTGACGACCGAAGGCGGCGTGATGGCATGGCGTCACTTTTTCGTCCGGGCGACGCATGGGCAATCGCCGTTCATGGTGAAGAAGGCGCTCGCCGAACTAATTCAACAAGAGACGTCGCCGCTGAGCGATGCCGCACTCATGCGCGAGCTGGCCCGGCTCGGCTATACGGTGACACGACGGACCGTGGCGAACTATCGGGAGGCGCTCGGTTTTGGAAACTCGCGGGAGCGGGAACGACAACTATGGAAAGGAGGGGACTGACATGGTCCTGACGTTATACCGCCGCGCCAACTGTTCGCTTTGTGAGGAGGCGCTCGTCATGCTCGAATGGCTCATGGAAGACTATCCGTTTGAGCTCGAGCAGATTGACATCACCGGCAACGAAGAACTCGAGGCGAAGTACTTGTTTGAGATCCCTGTCGTCTTACACGAGGGGCGTGTCATTAGTCAAGGTCGATATGATGACAGTAAAGTTGAAGATTTTGTTAAGTATACGCTTACACCGAAAAAAAACGTTTGAAGGGGTTGCAAGACGGAAAGGTGATTGATAAGATGAAGTCGTAGCGGTGGGACGCAAATATAAAAGTGGGACAAAAATTGTCCATGCTTTAAGTCGAGGGGGAATGAGTATGATCCAGCAGCTGATTCAAGTTCAGAAGCAAATCGTTCCCGACATGCTCGATACGCTCCGACATCGTTACGATATCTTACATTATGTCCGTTTGATGCAGCCGATCGGCCGCAGGACATTGGCAACAAGCCTCGGACTGACGGAACGAATCCTAAGACGAGAAGTTGACTTTTTGAAAGACCAAGGTCTATTGATGGTCGCTACTCAAGGTATTTCCCTTACGGAATCGGGCCGAAACGTTCTCCGGGACTTGCACGAGGTCATGGGAGAGATTCTAGGCATCTCGGAAGTCGCACGAGAACTCGAGCGCAAACTAGGCGTTCGCCAAGTCGTTATCGTACCGGGTGATTCCGACGAGACGTTCTGGGTCCAGCGAGATATCGGTCGGGCCGCCGTCACGCAACTGAAAGCGAGACTGGCACCGGACGACAATATCATCGCGGTCACAGGCGGGACGACGATGGCATCGGTTGCGGCCATGATGTCGCCCGATAAAAAAGAACGGCCGATGCATTTCGTGCCAGCACGCGGCGGACTCGGAGAGACGCTCGAGTTACAGGCGAACACCGTCTGTTCTCGAATGGCCGACCGGGCCCATGCCGACTATCATTTACTCCACATTCCGGACGAGGTTTCGCAAGAGACGTTCGAGCGGATGGTGGAGGAACCTAGCATTAAAAATGTACTGGAAATGATTAGAGCGGCGCGAATTGTGGTACATGGAATTGGTGAGGCGGAAACGATGGCGAAACGCCGTCACGCGTCACCAGAGCATTTGCGGATGATCGAACGGCACGATGCCGTCGCCGAAGCGTTCGGATATTATTTCAACGCGGAAGGTGAAATCGTGCACCGGGTCAAGACGGTCGGGATCCAATTGGAGGAGCTCGACGATATGGACACGGTCATCGCTGTCGCCGGAGGGAAATCAAAGGCACAGGCGATCGCCGCATATGCGAAACACACGCCGAACATCATCCTCGTCACAGACGAAGGTGCGGCGACAGAATTATTAAATCGTTATTAAAGAGTTGACCCCCGTTGGCTCTTCAATAAATAGCTTCTACCCTAAGGAGGAAATTAACTATGGCAGTAAAAGTTGGTATTAACGGATTTGGACGTATTGGTCGTTTGGCATTCCGCGAGATCATCAAAAACGAAGGAATCGAAGTTGTTGCAATCAACGACTTGACTGACACGAAGATGCTTGCTCACCTTCTCAAGTACGACACGACTCAAGGTCGTTTTGACGGAGACGTTGAAGTACACGACGATCACTTCCTCGTAAACGGAGAGAAAGTCATCACACTTGCTAACCGTAACCCAGAAGAACTTCCATGGGGCGAGCTCGGTGTTGACATCGTACTCGAATGTACTGGATTCTTCACAGACAAAGAAAAAGCGGAGCTTCACTTGAAAGCTGGCGCGAAAAAAGTTGTCATCTCGGCTCCAGCTACAGGTGACATGAAAACTGTCGTTTATAACACAAACCACGACATCCTCGATGGTACAGAGACAGTAATCTCTGGTGCTTCATGTACGACAAACTGCTTGGCGCCAATGGCTAAAGTTCTCCAAGATCAGTTCGGAATCGTTGAAGGTCTCATGACAACGATCCACGCTTACACAGGCGACCAAAACACGCTTGACGCTCCACACCCGAAAGGCGACTTCCGTCGTGCGCGTGCGGCAGCAGCGAACATCGTACCGAACACAACTGGTGCGGCTAAAGCAATCGGCCTCGTTATCCCAGAACTTCAGGGTAAACTTGACGGTGCGGCACAACGTGTACCAGTTGCTACAGGTTCACTCACAGAGCTCGTAACAGTTCTTGAGAAAACTGTATCTGTTGACGAAATCAACGCAGCAATGAAAGCAGCAGCGAACGAGTCTTACGGTTACACTGAAGACGAAATCGTATCTTCTGACATCGTCGGAATCACTTACGGTTCACTCTTCGATGCTACGCAAACTAAAGTAATGACAGTTGGCGACAAGCAACTCGTTAAGACAGTTTCTTGGTACGACAACGAAATGTCTTACACTGCACAATTGGTTCGCACACTCAAGCACTTCGCTGAAATCGCGAAGTAAGTTCGTGAACTAAATAGAATCAAATAGGAGCGGAAACAAGAGATTGTTCTCCGCTCTATTTATGAAATTGACACGCACGACATATGGAGGCGAAGGTTATGAACAAACAGTCTATTCGTGACATCGATGTAAAAGGGAAACGCGTCTTTTGCCGCGTTGACTTCAACGTTCCACTCAAAGATGGCGTCATTCAAGATGAAACGCGGATTCAAGCGGCACTCCCAACGATCAAGCACTTGATCGACGGCGGCGCGAAAGTCGTTTTGGCGAGCCACCTCGGCCGTCCAAAAGGCGAGAAGAACCTCGAGTTCTCACTCGCACCGGTCGCTACACGTCTCGCTGAACTTCTCGGCAAAGAAGTACCCCTCGTCGAAGAGGCGTACGGTCCAGTCGCAGAAGAAGCCGTTTCAAAACTTGGTGAAGGTGACGTCGTCGTTCTCGAGAACGTCCGTTTCTACCCTGGTGAAACGAAAAACGATCCAGAACTCGCGAAAGGTTTCGCGGCACTCGCTGATATCTTCGTCAACGACGCGTTCGGTGCGGCTCACCGTGCCCACGCTTCGACAGAAGGCATCGCGCACCACGTCGACCACGCGGTTGCTGGTTTCTTGATGGAGAAAGAACTTGAAGTCCTCGGCAAGGCACTCTCGAATCCTGACCGTCCGTTCACGGCGATTATCGGCGGATCGAAAGTTGCTGACAAGATTGGGGTCATCGACCACCTTCTTGACATCGTGGATACACTCATCATCGGTGGCGGTCTCTCGTACACGTTCTCGAAAGCACTCGGGCACGAAGTAGGGACATCACTCCTTGAAGAAGACAAGCTCGACCTCGCTCGTCAGTTCATGAAAAAAGCAGAAGACAAAGGCGTGAAATTCTTGATGCCAGTCGACTGTGTCATCACGAAAGAATTCGGCGAAGAGACATACGTCGGACCAGTCGATATCGACTCGATCCCAGCGGATCACATGGGTCTTGATATCGGACCGAAGACAGTCGAACTTTACGCGGCAGCGATTCGCGAATCGAAACTTGTCGTTTGGAACGGACCGATGGGCGTATTCGAACTTGATAAGTACGCCAACGGAACGAAAGGTGTCGCTCAAGCACTTGCAGATAGCGATGCATATTCAATCATCGGTGGTGGGGATTCAGCGGCAGCAGCAGCCAAGTTTGGCCTTGCTGACCAAATGAGCCACATTTCAACTGGTGGCGGCGCTTCACTCGAATTCATGGAAGGCAAGAAACTTCCAGGCGTCGAAGCGTTGAACGACAAGTAAAACAGAGGAGGGTTATCGATGCGTAAACCGATTATTGCAGGTAACTGGAAAATGAACAAAACACTCTCGGAAGCCGTCGCTTTCGTAGAGGAAGTTAAAAACAATATCCCGTCAACGGACAAAGTTGACGCGGCGATTGGTGCACCAGCAGTATTCTTGGCCCCAATGGTAGAAGCGGCTAAAGGATCGAACTTGAAACTCAGTGCACAAAACATGTACGACAAAGACAGCGGGGCATACACAGGCGAAATCAGCCCGGCCATGGTCGCTGACCTCGGCGTGACATATGTCATCCTTGGACACTCAGAGCGTCGCGAATATTTCGGCGAATCAGATGCGTTCATCAACAGCAAAACGAAAAAAGCGTTCGAACACGGTCTTACGCCAATCGTTTGTGTCGGTGAGACATTGGAAGAGCGTGAAGGCGGCAAGTTCGAAGACGTCATCAAGACGCAAGTCGAAGGTGGCCTCGCGGACCTCTCTGCTGACCAAGTCAAACAACTCGTCATCGCGTACGAGCCAGTTTGGGCAATCGGCACTGGTAAATCAGCGGACGAAGCAGACGCGCAAAGCTCATGCAAATATGTTCGTGACGTGGTAAAAGGTCTTTACGGTGAAGACGTGGCGGCTGCGGTTCGCATCCAATACGGCGGTTCTGTAAAACCTGAGAACATCAAGGAGTATATGGCACAAGAAGACATCGACGGCGCGCTCGTCGGCGGTGCTTCACTTGAAGCTGCTTCGTTCCTCAAGTTGTTGGAGGCGATTTAAATGGCAAGACCAGTCGCCCTCATCATCTTAGATGGTTTTGGAATGCGGAACGAGACGTTCGGTAACGCGGTCGCTGCGGCGAACAAACCGAACTTCGACCGCTTCTGGGAGCAGTATCCACATACGCTCTTGAACGCGAAAGGCGAGTACGTCGGCCTTCCGGAAGGACAGATGGGGAACTCGGAAGTCGGTCACTTGAATATCGGTGCCGGCCGGGTCGTCTATCAGTCACTTTCACGCGTCAACAACGCCATCAAAGACCGTTCACTCTTCGACCGCCAAGCGATGAATCACTTGGCCGGACATGTGAAAAAGTATGACTCGAGTCTCCACATCATGGGCCTCGTCTCAGACGGTGGGATTCACTCACACATCAACCACATGTACGCCATCGTCGAGTTCGCGAAACTCCACGGCATCGAAAAAGTTTACATTCACGCTTTCACGGACGGCCGTGACTGTGATCCGAAATCAGGCGCTGGCTTCCTCGAACAGACAGAAGCGAAGCTCGCTGAACTCGGACTCGGTCAAGTCGCTAGCGTGTCTGGACGTTACTATGCCATGGACCGCGACAACCGTTGGGAACGCGTCGAGAAAGTATACGACGTGCTCGTCAACGCGAAAGGCGAAGTCGGTACGAATGCAGTCGACGTTCTTAAACAGTCATATGCAGACGGCTTGACGGATGAATTCGTTCTTCCGACGGTCATCGAGAAAGACGGTCAACCGATTGCGACGATTAAAGACAACGACGCAATCATGTTCTTCAACTTCCGTCCGGACCGGGCGATTGAACTGGCGAAAGTGTTCAAAGAGAAGACCGGCTTCAAAGGCTTCGAACTTTCGAGCGCACATCCAGAGAACATCTTGCTCGTCTCGATGACAAAATTCTCGGATGAAATCGACACGGACATCGTCTTCCCACCAGAAGATTTGAAAAACACGCTCGGTGAGACTCTCGCCGCGCAAGGGTACAAACAGCTCCGCGCTGCGGAAACTGAGAAATACCCGCACGTCACGTTCTTCTTGAACGGACAACAAGAAACACCGTTCGAAGGTGAAGATCGTTTCCTCGTACCGTCACCGAAAGTGGCGACGTACGACTTGAAGCCAGAAATGAGCGCATACGAGCTCACGGAAGGTCTTCTCGAACGCATCGAATCGGACACGTATGACACGTATATCATCAACTACGCGAACCCGGACATGGTCGGCCATTCCGGTATGCTCGAACCGACGAAGAAAGCTGTCGAAGTCGTCGACGAATGCCTCGGTAAAGTAGTGGACGCACTCATTGCCAAAGGCGGCGCGGCGATCATCACGGCGGACCACGGGAACGCTGACCTTGTCACGAACCCGGACGGCTCACCGATGACGGCCCACACGACGGAACCAGTACCATGTATCGTCACGAAAGAAGGGGTGGAACTGAAACCAGTTCTAGAAGGCGCCTTGTGCGACCTCGCCCCGACGCTCCTTCACCTTCTCGGTGGAGAGCAACCGGCAGAAATGACCGGCACATCAATCGTCACGAAGTAACTCAAAAAACTTTCCAAACAAAAAGGAGCGAATTTTCATGTCAATGATTACAGAAATTTACGCACGCGAGATTTTGGATTCACGCGGTAACCCAACAATCGAAGTAGAAGTCTTCACAGAAGACGGCGGTTTCGGCCGTGCCCTCGTCCCATCAGGCGCATCAACTGGTGAGCACGAAGCAGTTGAACTCCGTGATGGCGACAAGTCACGTTACCTTGGTAAAGGCGTACTCAAAGCCGTTGCTAACGTAAACGACACAATCGCACCAGAACTCATCGGCTACGATGTATTCGACCAAAACGCACTCGATAAGAAAATGATCGAGCTCGACGGTACGAAAAACAAAGGTAAACTCGGCGCAAACGCGATCCTTGGTGTCTCTATGGCAGCAGCACACGCAGCAGCAGACGAGCTCGGCCTTCCACTTTACACGTACCTCGGTGGATTCAATGCGAAGACGCTTCCAACTCCAATGATGAACATCATCAACGGTGGTTCGCACGCTGACAACAACGTTGACTTCCAAGAGTTCATGATCATGCCTGTTGGCGCGCCAACGTTCCGCGAAGCGCTCCGCATGGGTGCAGAAGTATTCCACGCCCTCAAATCAGTTCTTTCTGGTATGGGTCTTAACACAGCTGTCGGTGACGAAGGTGGTTTCGCACCAAACCTTAAGTCTAACGAAGAAGCGATCACAGTTATCCTTGAAGCGATCGAAAAAGCTGGTTACAAAGCTGGCGAAGACATCTACCTCGCAATGGACGTTGCGTCTTCTGAGTTCTACGACAAGTCAACTGGCAAGTACGAACTCGCTGGCGAAGGCAAGTCTATGACAACTGCTGAGCTCGTAGACTTCTACGCTGAGCTCGTAAGCAAGTACCCAATCATCTCAATCGAAGACGGTTGCGACGAAAACGACTGGGACGGCTTCAAATTGCTCACTGACAAAATCGGTGACAAAGTTCAGCTCGTAGGGGATGACCTCTTCGTAACGAACACTGAGAAATTGGCTGAAGGTATCGAAAAAGGAATCTCGAACTCGATCCTCATCAAAGTTAACCAAATCGGTACGCTCACAGAAACATTCGACGCGATCGAAATGGCTAAAAAAGCTGGCTACACAGCTGTTATCTCACACCGTTCTGGTGAAACAGAAGATGCGACGATCGCGGACATCGCTGTTGCGACAAATGCTGGTCAAATCAAAACTGGTTCGCTCTCGCGTACAGACCGTATCGCGAAGTACAACCAACTTCTCCGCATCGAAGACATGCTCGGCGATGTAGCGAAATACGACGGTATCAAGTCGTTCTACAACCTCAAAAAATAATTGATTGTTTCAGGTCCGCCTCGTGCGGGCCTGTTTTTTTTGTTGGTGGATCAGACGTTCATCAGACGGTGGGACGCTTTCCTGGGGTGATGCGGATGCCTCCGCAGCGCATGCGCGCTTTACGGGGTCATCCTTGCATCACTCTCCCCAAGGAGTCGCCCACCGTCTGATTCAGTCGCGCGCCAATCTATCGTCTTGCAGGATTCGACAATGGGTGTATGTATATTCCGAGATTCGCCTGTCCGCGCGGCAGCGATGCTTTCTGCAGGGAATCTACAGTGCCGCTTGGACGGGGCGCGAACGCTCCGTGTCGAGGCTCATGGTCATCGGTACCCCTTGTTGCGGTATACTGAACGTGACTGATGAAGAGTAGGGGGGATTAGATGGACCGATCAAATGAGCAAGAGGAGAGATTGCATGGCGGGAACGTGTCGACCGTCTATAAAAAAGGGAATCATGTCTATCGTACATTGAAAGACGGCAGTGAACACATCCATCGATTGTTAACGCACTTAGAGGCGAAGGGGATATCGGGCGTGCCGCGATTTGTCGGAGTGGATGAACAGGGCCGAGAGGTGTTGACGTATCTCGAAGGCGAGACGGCCGATTATCCGTTGAAAGCCTACATGTGGTCAGATGAGGCGATTCAAGACGCCGCTCGATTGATGCGCCGGCTGCATGACGCGACGGCGGATGTCGCATGGCCATCGGACTGGCAACCGCTCGACGATACGCCAGAACCGTTTGACGTGATTTGCCACAACGACTTTGCCGTCTACAATACGATTTTCCATGACGGCAAAATGGAAGGGGTCATCGACTTTGATTTGGCGGCACCTGGACCACGTGCCTGGGATATCGTCTACGCGCTCTATACGTTCGTTCCGCTCAGCCGGCGTCATCAAGCCGAGTCGGGAGAGGTCGTCCACTATGAGGCGGAGCGCGATGATGTGAGATACAAACGACGAGTCGCGCTCTTCTTAGAAGCGTACGGCTGGGAAGGTTCGACATCGGAGTTGTTGGACATGCTGCTATTGCGGATTGAGGCGCTCTATCGGTTAATCGAACGAAACGCCTCAGAAGGGGACGTCGCTTTCCAAACGATGATGGATGAAGGGCACCACACGCATTATCAAGAAGAATATCGTTTTATCGAGGGGCATGGACGGAAGTGGTTCTAAGAAAGGTTTGAGCCGAACGCTTGTCGAGTGCTCATTCCGGGAATAGAAGAGTGTAGGTGAAAGGAGGCGTTCGTCATGATGATCAGCGGTTTTCTCCTTCTTCTCATTGCGCTCGGTGTCGGTGGTTGGTTCCTGTATAAGTATATGGACGACCGGAAATGGTCGTGACGTATGTCACGGCCGTTTTTTTGTGTGCGTGAACGCTAGGAAATTGGGTATAATCATCAGATACAGCATAAAAAAGGAGAGACGTCCATGACACGCGTACGGAAAGCCATCATCCCGGCCGCCGGGCTCGGCACCCGCTTCTTGCCGGCGACGAAAGCGATGCCGAAAGAGATGCTCCCGATCGTCAACAAACCGACGATCCAATTTATCGTGGAAGAAGCCGTCGCTTCCGGCATCGAGGACATCATCATCGTGACCGGGAAGAACAAGCGCGCCATCGAGGACCATTTCGACCGGGCCATCGAGCTCGAACAGAACCTTGAGTCAAAAGGCAAGACCGAGCTCCTCGAGTCGGTGCGCCACTCTTCGAACCTCGCCAACATCCACTACATACGGCAACAGGAGCCGAAAGGGCTCGGCCACGCGATTTGGTGTGCCCGCAAGTTCATCGGCGACGAACCGTTCGCCGTCCTGCTCGGGGACGACATCATCGAGGCGGACGTGCCGGCGACGAAGCAATTGATTGACCAGTACGAGCAGTATGAGCGTTCGATTATCGGGGTACAGCGCGTCCCGTATGAAATGACGAATCGATATGGTATAATTGACCCGCTTGCCGTCGAAGGGAAGCTGATCCCGGTCCGGACGTTCGTTGAGAAACCGGCCGTCGGTGAAGCCCCATCGAACCTCGCCATCCTCGGCCGCTACATTTTGACGCCGGACGTCTTCGAGGCGTTGTCGGCGCAAGAAATCGGGACGGGCGGCGAGATCCAACTGACGGACGCCATCGCCCGCTTGAGCGAGGTGGAGACCGTCTTCGCCTATGAGTTTGACGGGCGTCGCTATGACGTTGGGGAACCGATCGGCTTCATCGAAGCGACGATTGCCCACGCGCTCTGCGACCCAGATTTAAAAGCCAACGTCCACACGCTCTTGAAGCGCTTCGTGGACGAACTCGAACAACAGTAAGGTGTGTTATTTTTGAAAACAATGTTAATGGTCTGTCAAAACTATTATCCGGAGATCGGCAGTGCCGGTAACCGGATGCAAAATATTACGCATCTCATGAAAGAACGCGGTTACGAGGTGGAGGTCATCACGGCCGCCCCGTCGTATCCGAACTTCAACTTGTATAAAGACGACCGCTTCTGGAACGACAAGGCGCTCAACAACCAGCCGTTCATCAAGCGTCTCATCACGAAGAAACGCAAGCATACGTCGAACATGGTGAGCCGGCTCGCTTTGTTTTTGGAACAGATGATTAAAGGCGTCGCTGCCGTCCAAAAGCTCGACTCGAAACCGGATGTCGTCTTTGCGACGACCCCGTCTTTTTTTATGGCGTTCGTCGGTGTGTATGCGAAACGCAAATACGGCGTCCCGTTCATCTTGGACGTCCGTGACCTCTGGCCAGAGTCGGTGAAAGGTGTCGGCGTGTTCAAACACGACTGGATGCTCGCCCCGGCGTTTTGGTTTGAGAAGCGGCTATATAAGGCGGCCGATGAAATCATCATCAACTCGGAAGGGTTCCGCAGCTATCTGCGCCAACGTGGCGTCGACAACGACATGATTCACTATATGCCGAACTCGATTCGAGAGAGCGAGCGCAACCTCGAGCGGACCGTCCCCGAGGACGACCGGATGGAGATTCTGTACGCCGGGAACATGGGTCTCGCCCAAGACGTATCGCTCTTGCTCGAACTTGCGGAGCGGTTCCGTGACGAGCCGCGCGTCCATTTCAAATTGATCGGCTACGGATACCGGAAGAACGAGTTGAAAGACATGATTAAAGCCCGCGGTTTCAAGAACTTCCTCTTCCTCGAGGCGATGCCTCGGACGGAGGCGTTCCAAGCCATCAAGAACGCGGATGTCGCGTTCGTCAGCCTGATCGAGCAAGAAATGTTCGATACGGTCATCCCGGGCAAACTGATCGATTATATGGCGGTCGGCAAACCGATCGTCGCGGCGGTGTCAGGCCATGCGGCGAATGTCATCGAAGCGGCCGAGGTCGGTTACGTGTCACGGAAGCGTGACATCAACGAGATCGAGCTCATGCTCCGGAAACTGCTCGAACGTCCCGAGTTGCGTGAGAAGTACGGCGTGAACGGGATCCGTTATGTGAAAGACAATCTGTGTTGGGAAAACAACATACACGTCCTCGAAGACGTGATAGAAAAAGTAACGATGGAGGAAACACGATGAAGTCAGTATGTATGTTTGTATGGAACCATTTTACGAATGATGCGCGCGTCTTGCGCGAATGCTCGGCGCTCGCCGAGGCGGGCTATGAAGTCGATTTGATCGCGCTCCAAGACCCGAAAAATCCGTCGCTCCCGAAAGAGGAGATGCGTCCGGAAGGATTCCGCGTCATCCGCGTCAAACGTCAGCCGTCGATTCTCGCCAACGGGATGAAGGCGCTCAAATCGGTCCGCACATGGGTCAGCGCAAAGAAGACGCGTCAACTCGGGGCCGGACTCGTCGGCGCGGGACTGCTCGTCCTCGCACCACTGACGATGCTCGGACTCGGCGCGGCAGCGGGTGCGATTTTGTTCCCACCGGTGCGTAAAAACATCGTCAACGCGAGCGCGATGCTCGAGATGGTGTTCACTTCGACGAAGAAGTCGTACGATTTCTATCACGCCAACGACTTGAACACGCTCCCGCAGGCATTGATCGCCGGGAAACTCGTCAACAAAGGTAAAATCGTCTACGATTCGCACGAAGTCCAGACGGACCGGACCGGTTACGGTTATATCCAAAGTAACCTCGAAGGCTGGCTCTTGCCATACGTCGACTCGATGATGGTCGAGAACCACACGCGCGCGGCGCACAACGAGGAGCTCTACGGCTTCTATCCGTACGTGCTCCACAACTATCCGTTCTATCGTCCGCTCGACTTCACGCTCCGCAAAGACTTGCATGCGCTCCTCGACTTGCCGAAAGATGAAAAGATACTCTTGTACCAAGGCGGCATTCAAGCCGGCCGCGGACTCGAGCAACTCATCCTCGCCGTCAAGGACTTCAAGGAAGGCACGCTCGTCATGATCGGGGACGGGAAACTGAAGCCGGTGATTAAACAGATGATCGAGGACGAAGGCGTCAGCGACCGCGTCAAGATGATTGACAAAGTACCGGTCGAGGCGTTACCGTACTATACGATGAACGCGTATCTCGGTTTCCAAGTGTTGAACAACGTCTGCTTCAACCACTACTCGGCGTCATCGAACAAGCTGTTCGAATATTTGATGGCCGAAGTACCGGTCGTCTCATGTGACTTCCCGGAAATCGAACGTGTCGTCGCCGGCAACGACGTCGGTGTCGTCGTCGATTCGCACGACCCACAATCGATCGCCGAAGGCGTCAACCGCCTGCTCGACGATCAAGCACTCTACGCCCGTGTCAAAGAGAACACGAAGACGGCGCGTGAGCAATATAACTGGGATTTGGAAAAAGAGGCACTCTTGAACGTCTACACGAACGTCGTGGACCGCAAGTTGCCGATTATGAAAGACGGTGCGCCAAAGCCAGTTCAACAGTAAGACTTAGACTGCGGCTTTGTGCCGCGGTCTTTTTTATATGGAAGGGGGACAACCAATGAAACGTCAACAACAACATCTATTGCGTCAACAAGTCTGGAAGAAGCTCCAATCGATTTCCTTGAAGGATATCGCCTGGATCGTCGCCGGCTCATTCATTCTCGCGTTCGGGGTGAACTACTTCACCGTGCCGAACGATTTCTCGGAAGGCGGCCTGCTCGGGGTCACCATCATCCTGTACTACATGTTCGGCTGGGACCTCGGGGTCACGTCGATTATCGGGAACGGGATTTTATTCATCGTCGGCTATAAGCTGCTCGACCGCCGGACGATGGTCTATTCGGTCGTCGCCGTCATCGCGACGTCATTCTTCCTCAGCTTGACCCATGACTGGGGCAGCCCGGCCGAGGACAAACTGCTCGCGGCCGTCTACGCCGGAATCATGATCGGTGTCGGCATCGGCATGGTGCTCCGTGTCGGCGGGACGACCGGGGGCGGGGTCATCATCGCCCGCCTCATGGAGCGGTATTTGCATATGAGCGTCGCCGTGTCGATGTTCATCATCGATGCCATCGTCGTCGGGGCGTCGGGCTTCATCCTCGGGGAACAGATCGTGCTCTATACGTTGATCGCCATCATCATCGGCTCGTGGGTCATCGACCTCGTCGCCGAAGGGCTCAATATCCGTAAGGCTGTCACGATCATCAGCGACAAGCAAGAAGAGCTTGCTGTCGTATTGACGGAGACGCTTGGCCGCTCGGCGACGATTATCCACGGTCACGGCTACTATACGAAGCAGGATAAGAACATGCTGTATATGATCGTCGACAAGCGCCAGGTCGGTCCACTCAAGAAAATCGTCGAAGTGACAGACCCACGTGCCTTCGTCGTCATCCACCAAGTGAAAGAGGTCATCGGGGAAGGGTTTAGCTACCCGTCCCGATAATTTGAAAGCTGGTGTTTTGACGCCAACTTCTATATAATAAGAAGCGTGTAAAAAGAAGGAGGAACTGACTACTATGCAAACGATCGCTACAATCAGCCTACTCGTCGTGGCTGTTTTATTGATTGTCGTCGTACTGCTCATGTCAGGTCGGTCGCAAGGTCTTGGGGCGATTGCAGGTGGCGCGGAGCAGTTGTTCGGCCGCCAGAAAGCGCGCGGCTTCGACGCTGTTTTGAACCGAACTGCAGCTGTACTAGGCACATTGTTTTTCATTTTAGGATTACTAGTCGCATCACTATGATGAAAGGCTGATCGTTCTCGATTTTCACGTGAGGCGGTCGGCTTTTGTTTTTTTCAATTATTTTTTGGGAATAATGGATTGTATGAGGAGATGACGTTAGCAATGAAGATTACAGCACCGAAACCGTTCTTCTTTGAAGGCGGACCACGTGCCGTGTTGATGTTACATGGCTTTACCGGATCGAGCGCGGATGTCCGCATGCTCGGTCGTTTCCTGCAAAAAGAAGGCTATACGTGTATGGGTCCCCAGTACCGGGGCCATGCCGTCCCGCCGGAAGAATTGCTTCAGTACGGACCGGCGGACTGGTGGGAGGACGTCTTGAACGCCTACCAGTCGTTGAAAGAGAAAGGCTATGAGGAGATTGCCGTCTGTGGCCTCTCGCTCGGCGGCGTCATGTCGCTACGCCTCGCTTCCCAGGAGAACGTCAAAGGCGTCATCCCGATGTGCGCCCCGACCGGAATCGATGCCGAGGACCGGTTATACAAAGGAGTCAAAGCCTACGCTCGAGAATATAAATCTCGAGAAGAAAAATCACCTGAACAGATCGAACAGGAGATGGCGGACTTCAAACCGATGCCGACGCTCAAAGACCTCCGTGCCTTCGTCCGTGACACGACGACAAAACTGGAAGATATTTTCGTCCCGGCGCTCGTCGTCCAAGGGGCGAAAGATCAAATGGTCGATCCTGAATCTGCACACGAAATTTACGAGGCGATTAACGCGTTCCAAAAAGAACTGCTCATTTACGAGGAGTCGGGACACGTGATCACGCTCGATAAAGAAAAAGAGAAACTGCACCAGGACGTGCTCGATTTTCTCGAAACGTTAGACTGGTCAGTCTAAAAAGGAGGTGTCACGTTGAATTTACGTGACCAACTACTAGAAATCATCCAAGCCAGTGATAAAGCACTGACAGTGGACCAATTGACCGAGCGTCTTGCGCTCGAGTCGACGGATGCCTTTAAAGAGCTCATCCGCACCTTGAACACCCTCGAAGAAGAGGGCTTAATCGGCCGCACACGGACGAACCGTTACGGGACGCTCGCCGTGCTCGGCCAAGCAGCGGGAATCATTTCGATTCACCAACGCGGCTTCGGCTTCTTATCGGTCGAAGGGGAGACGGAGGACGTGTTCCTTCCGCCCGACCAATTGAAAGACGTCTACCACGGGGACACGATCCTCGTCAAAAAACGCGAGGACAACCGAGGCAAGACCGAGGGCGTGCTCCTCAAAGTCTTGAAGCGCGGCTTGTCGGAGTTCGTCGGGACGTATACGCTCCCGAGCGGACGCCTCGACCAGTTCGCCTTCATCGAGCCGGACGACAAGCGCATCAACTTCTGGCCGGTCGTCAACCCGGACAAATCGCTCGGTGCCGTCGATGGCCATAAAGTCGTCGTCCGCATCACGAAATATCCGGACGGACGTTTCGCCGGAGCGTGTGACGTCGTCCGCATCATCGGACACAAGAACGACCCAGGCGTCGACATCTTATCAATCGTCTATAAGCATGGCATCCCGACGGAGTTCCCGGAAGATGTCATCGACCAGGCGAATGCCGTACCGGACGAGGCCGACGAGAAAGACTTCATGGGCCGTGTCGACCTTCGTAACGAGACGATCTTCACGATTGACGGCGAAGACGCGAAAGACTTGGACGATGCCGTCCACGTCAAAAAACTCGACAACGGTAACTATGAGCTCGGCGTCCATATCGCCGACGTGTCACACTACGTGACGGAAGGGTCACCGCTCGACGTCGAGGCGTTCGAACGGGGGACGAGTGTGTATCTCGTCGACCGCGTCATCCCGATGCTGCCGCACCGTCTCTCGAACGGAATCTGTTCGCTCAACCCGCACGTCAACCGGTTGACGCTCAGCTGCGTCATGGAGATCTCCCCGCAAAACGGGAAGGTCGTCAATCATGAGCTGTTCCCGAGTGTCATCAAGACGACGGAGCGGATGACGTATACGAACGTCCGTGAAATCATCGAACGCGATGACGAAGCGACGCTCGAACGGTACGAGCCGTACATCCCGTTGTTCGACCTCATGGCCGAACTCGCGGAAGTGCTCCGTACGCGCCGTAACTCGCGCGGTGCCATCAATTTCGATTTTGCCGAGGCGAAAGTCGTCGTCGACGAAGAAGGCAAACCGGCCGACATCGTCTTGCGTCCGCGCTCGGTCGCCGAGAAGTTGATCGAAGAGTTCATGCTCGCGGCCAACGAGACGGTCGCCGAACACTTCCATAAGATGGACGTGCCGTTCATCTATCGTGTCCATGATAACCCGAAACCGGACAAGCTCGATTTCTTCTTCGACTTCGTCGCGAACTTCGGTGTGCACATCGAGCGCTTCAAAGGACAGAAGGTCGAACCGAAGACGCTTCAGAAGATTTTGAAGGCAATCTCGGGTGAACCGGAAGAGCCGGTCATCAGCACGATCATGCTCCGTTCGATGCAACAGGCGAAGTACGATGACGTCTCGCTCGGCCACTTCGGCCTCGCGACCGACTTCTATACGCACTTCACGTCACCGATCCGCCGCTATCCGGACTTGATCGTCCACCGTCTCATGCGCACGTATGCTTTCAACGGCGACATGTCCGAGAAGACGATCGCCAAGTATGAGGACCGTCTCGGTTCGATCGCCGAACAGGCGTCGAAACGCGAGCGTCGTTCGGTCGATGCCGAACGTGAGACGCAAGCCTTGAAGAAAGCCGAGTACATGGAATCACGTCTCGGTGAAGAGTTCGATGGCGTCGTCAGCGGTGTCACGAACTTCGGGATGTTTATCGAGCTTCCGAACACGATCGAAGGACTCGTTCGTCTCCAGTCGATGGATGACTACTACCACTTCGACGAGTCGCAACTTATGTTGCTCGGCGAGCGGACGAAACGTCAGTTCCGCATCGGTGACGCGGTGCGCGTCAAGGTCGACGCCGTCAACTTGGACGAGCGCACGATCGACTTCACCGTCGTCGGCATGCCGAAACGGGAACAGTCGCGCCGTCGCCAACCGACGACGATCAAAGCGACGGAAGGCCGTCCGAAGAAAGACGACAAGCGCGGGGGACGCGGTCGCGATGACAAACGTCCGAAGCGCGGCAAGCCGGGCAAACCAGGGAAACCTGGTCAGGCCGGGAAACCGTCTAAACCAGGTGAGAAGCCGAAGTCGTCGCAAGGACGTTCGGCACTCGACTTGAAGAAGAAAGACGGTCAAAAACGAACAGGCGACGCCAAACGCGGAGCGAAAAAGCGTCGCTGACGGGAGGGGGCGACCCCTCCTCTATATTGAAGTAAAGGACTGAATGTCTATGGCCAAGAAGAAAGATTTGAACGCGCTCGCACAAAACCGAAAAGCGTCCTTCGATTATGCGATCGAAGATACGATTGAAGCCGGCATGGTGTTGACGGGGACCGAGATTAAATCGGTGCGCCAGTCGAAAATCAACATCGCCGACGCGTATGTCCGCTTTGACGGTGGCGAGGCGACGCTTCACAACTGTCATATCAGCCCGTTCGAGCAAGGGAACCGGTTCAACCATGAGCCGCTCCGTGTCCGAAAGCTATTGTTGCATAAGAAGCAAATCAATCAGCTCATCGGCGCGCAAGGCCGTGACGGGTATACGATCATCCCGCTCAAAGTGTATCTTAAGAACGGCTTCGCCAAATGTCTTCTCGGCATCGGGCGCGGGAAGAAGAAGTATGACAAGCGCGACGACTTGAAGAAGAAAGACGCGAAGCGTGACGTCGACCGGGCACTCCGGGACCGGCAAAAATACTGACAGCGAGACCTGATTGTGGTATAGTTGTTGTAGTACCAATTACCACCTCGGGGACGTTATGGATTCGACGGGGGTAGGTCGGTCGTATGTGGCGTGTCGAGGGGTCGGCCTCGTTAAAACGCAAACGCCTATAACTGGCAAAACTAACACACAACTCGCAGCAGCCTAAGTGCCCTGCGGATCCTGACATCCATCGCTTGTGTGGATGACTTTCAGGGTCTCAAACTAAGCAAGCTACGCTTCAACCTCGCCGTCTGAGGGCGCGAAGAAGAGATGAATCAGACTGGATGCGACAACGCCTGTTTATCGGCAGTGTCACATTGAGATCCAATAGATAAACTACACACGTAGAAGCATGCGTTACGATGCCTTCGGACGCGGGTTCGACTCCCGCCGTCTCCATTTTTAAACAGTCTACACGGACTGTGATCAATGATATTTCATGAAGACCTTCTAATTTCATTGAGATTAGAAGGTCTTTTGATTTTTATGGAGCAACTCAATCACAATGAAATGAAAGCAGGTGAATCGAATGGGAAAATATCAGTTAGATACGAAAAGTAAAGTGGCTGCTGCCAAGTATCAAGACGGTAAGAAACCAGCTGTGTCGAATAAAAAAGATAAGATCAATCAGATTCGAGAAGCATATTTGCAGAAGCAACAAGAGAAGAAAGAAGCTGGGGAATGATCAGACAGTTTAGCTGACTTTAAATGTCATGCTATAAGAAGTTGAGCTAAATGAAGAGGGTCATCCGTACGTAGTTTATGCATGGGTGGCCCTTTCTTGTTTCTCTATTCGTCAATCGGCAGTTTCTTATTGATGAAATCCATTACATAATCTACACATTAGTAGCATGTGTTACTATTCCTTTGGACGAGGGTTCGACTTCGACCCTCTTAAATAGCAGTACCAGAGTGAACTCATAACAACTTTAGTTTTGCTTTTTTTTGTTCCGGATACGTAATAATTAATGATATGAATCACAAATTTTAATTGTTTTTATTTTCGATCATTATTAATAAAATTTACGGTTAATATAGTGTACGATTTGATGCCTTTTGATAATCACACCTTAAAAAAGTAAGTAATATTATATACAAAAAATGTAAAACGGAGGTTTGATATGTTGAGAATTAAGGAAGTTATGATATAATTGAAAAGAAAAAGAGGGGAGTGAAATTGATTATGTTGACTAGTTTAAAACGTATTAGGGAACAACAGTCTTTAAGTATTGAATTTGTTACTTCAATCTTAAACATTGAGACAGATGTTTATTATTGTATTGAAAATGGCACTCAAGAAATTCCTAAAGAAATTAAAGATAATGTAATTAAGCTTTTTGGAATTGAAGAATCGGATTTGTACCCTAAGAAAATTGAACTTGAAGATTGCTCGAATATCGGATTGGCTAGAACATATTCAAATATCACTGAAAAAGATAAAATAGCAATCTCAAAATTACTCAACTTAAGAAGACACTACAATTACAACTAGAGGGTATAAAATGAAAAAAATTTTGGAAGAAGTAGGATATGATTTATTTCAACATAATGATACTCCTGAAAAATTAGCTGAAAAAGTTTTGCACAAAGCTTATTCTCCTGAAATTTCTATTTCTGACTTACCAATTGACCCCTTTAATATTTTGAAGTCTAGTGGTGTTAAATACACTTTATCTGACTTCGATAAATTAGAGGGGCTTTATTTGTTACCAGAGGATATGGAGTCGCCTCATTCGTATGGTGTTGTTGGTATAAACAAAAACAGGCCAATTAGCAGGCAGAGGTTTACTGCAGCCCATGAATTATGTCATCACTTGAAAGACTGTGAAAATATTATTTGCAAACAGGGCGATATGCACGATATAGAAATATACGCCAACAAATTTGCTGCTGAATTACTTATGCCAAGTTTTATTTTAAATATTTTGATTGAAGAGATGGAATTAACTTATCGCACGCCGGATTCAATCTTTTTGGAAAAAGTATTGAATTTGTCAGTTCTATTTGGAGTTAGTTTTCAATCGATTTTAATTAGAGTATCTTATACGGTAAACAAGAAATTTTCTTCATCGCTTGCCAATGTAAGTAAAAAGTTTAAACCTGAGTCTAAAAAGAAAGAATTAGACTTGAATAATGATTATACTCTTTATAGACAAGTCTTTGACAGTGTGGATTTTATTGGATGGGATCCAAATAAAAAAGTACAAAATGATTTCCTAAGACTACTTATTGTAAATGATCACAGAATGGAAAACGGAAACTTAGAAGTTTCAGAAATTTCTGAAGTGATTGCTAAAATTAGATTTTTTGATGATGGCTCGTACAAAGGGAAATTAAGCGATTCAGAATTGGACGTTTTAGGTCAATACAACATGTACTCTCTAGTCTTTAAAGAATTTGAAAGAAGTAAAGTATTTACTGAGTTAATTCTTTTACATAAAGAATTATATAGATTTGCACATTTTCCAGACGCAGGTGGAAGTTTTAGAAATGCTGGAGCAAGAATAAGCCAAAAAGCTGTTAAAACTAGTGACTATCGTGATATTCCTTTAAATATGTTTAATCTCGCTAATGAGTTTGAAGAGATTTTAAACAGTTTACCACGATACAGTAACAGCGATTTACTTGATATTTTTGTAAAAAATCATCATGACTTTACTGTTATACATCCATTTATTGACGGGAACGGTAGAACGTCTCGTGCATATTTTAATAAAAAATTGTACTCATGTGGTTTACCACTTTTTTATGTCGAAGCTGATAAAAAAGCTCAATATCAACATGCCTTGGAAAAATGTGATAGCTCAAATGACTACAGTGAATTATTTGTGTTTTTCGTCAAGGATATATTCAATGTATATGATAAAATAATCAAACCCTTTGCAGAAATTAATAATTCGAATAATGGGCTACTCGAAAAGTAGAACATTATTTTTTTGTAAAAAAAAAGAAAATTTGTTTGCTCTGCATCACGTGATAGTTATATATGAAAAGACACAGAGGCATGCTAAGGGACGGATTAAGCTGTATTTCGCTACTAACAGTCAATAATATTATGTTTATAGCTAAAGAAATGAAAACGAGTCGAACTTTGTTCAGAAGGTTCGACTCGTTTTCATTTTAGGCGCGAAGATGTAATGAACTTAATTCAGAATTTTAAACCTCACCACAAGTTAAACAAATCCGCCACAATCGCATCACTTCCATCTTGGAACATGAACAGTCCGAGAGCAATCAACAAACCTCCAATGACGAGTGTGCCGAACCGCATCAGTCCGTTCGTGCTCTTTTTGAATAAACCGCAAATTACGAGCGCTCCACCGATCAATAGCATCAAGAAATACCAAAACCCCATAGCCATTCCTCCTCTGCCAGTAGTTGAGTTTAGTTTACGTATATTTTCCAGTATATACTGTAGGGCGTGAGACTGATTTAATCTCAGTCCAAGACGGGTACAGTACCTTTATGTGTAAATGAAGGGGAGAGTGACCACTATGCGGAAAACGATCGTCATCGCGGGCGCGAGCGGCTATATCGGCTCGAACGTGATGGACCATTTAAAAGAAGAATACGACATCATCGCCTTATCCCGCTCGACGAAGAACAAAGAAGACGAGGACCACATCACGTGGCGGTCGTGCGATTTGTTCTCGTATGAACAGACACGTGAGGCGTGCGAGGGGGCGGACTACGCCATGTTCCTCGTCCACTCGATGATTCCGGACGGTGGGTTGACGCAGGCGACGTTCGAAGATATGGACGCGCTCATCGCCGACAACTTCGCCCGGGCGACGAAAGCGAACGACATCGAACAAATCGTCTACTTGAGCGGCATCATTCCGAAAGAGTCGAAGACGTTGTCACGTCACTTGAAGAGCCGGCTCGAAGTCGAACGGATTCTCGGCGGGCAAGGGGTGCCGGTGACGACGATTCGGGCCGGGCTCATCATCGGTCCAGAAGGCTCGTCGTTCCCGATTCTCGCGAAGCTCGTCAAACGGTTACCGGTCATGATTCTCCCGAACTGGACGAAGACGGAGACGCATCCGATCGATTTGCGTGAAGCCGTCCAGGCGCTCATCTCCGTCGTTGGGGCCGAGGCGCTGTACGACCATCATATCGACATTGGTGGACCGGAAGTGATGACATATCGCAAGATGATTGAAGATACGGCTGACGTTATGGGCAAACGTCGCGTCATGATCGACTTCCCGTTCCCGACGATCAAACTATCCCGATTATGGGTCATGGCTGTGACGGGTGAACCGAAAGACACTGTCTATCCACTCGTCGAGAGCATGGGCCACGCCATGGTCGCGAAAGACACGACCGGCGTCAAGCAAGGCGAGATCCCGTTCAAGGAAGCGGTGGAGCACGCACTCGAAGAAGAGGAGAAACAGAAATCAGGCGGCGGCAAGAAGAAAAAAGCGCCGCAACAGTATACCGTCCGCTCGATTCAACGGTTCGGCCTGCCGGAGAACAAGTCGGCGCTTTGGATGGCCGACACGTATTTCGAGTGGCTCGGCCGGCTCGCGTATCCGCTCATCCAGACGACAAAAGAAGACGATGACTGGGAGATTTCGTTGCTTCGTCCGTCATTCGTCGCGCTCCATCTGTCGCTCGAGGACGAGGCGACGGATGATATGGCATCGTATGAAATCGATGGTGGTCTGTTCACGAAACTGAGTGAGGACGACAAGACGGGACGACTCGAGTTCAGACGGCTTCCGGAGTCGGACGAAGGGCTCGTCGCCATCCACGAGTTTGTGCCGGCGCTACCGTGGTGGTTCTATACGAAGACGCAGGCGAAAGCCCATCTCGTCGTCATGTGGCTGTTCGGCCGTCACGTCCGTCTGCTCGGGGAAGATGCGAACGAGGGCGACCAAGTCGTCGAAGCACCGGCGAATTAACAAAGACGCATCCATCGCGTGATGGATGCGTCTTTTAGATTCTTTAAATTTTTTCGTACAAGCGCATAGTAGTACTCATTTTATTTTAAGGATTTTCGAACCAACTGTATGACTATCTTTACCGTCTTCGACAATTAAATAAATATGTTTTGCTCTAAATGGGGTCATCTGTATGAAGTTAACCAAGCTTTCGATTGAAAATTCAGGTCTAGTGTTCAATACAGGTGAGAATTGAAAGGTAGTGACACTGAAAATTAAAGAAATGCCTGTATAGTCTTTCATGGATTTGTTTTTAATATTGCTTTTTGTTCTCTCCATATAGGTTGCCATTCTATCTTCCAAATTCTCATAACTTCTTAAGCGTGAACTCCACACTCCAACCTCATTTAAAGCCTTAGCGATTTCTACCTCTTGCTCTCCGTCTATGTAAGAACTCACTTCGTATTTTTCCTCAACACCGTCAGGGCGTAAAACCACAAAATCGTAATTTTGATTTCCTATAATGATTTTGACTTTTGCATCTGCAGGAAAATAGGGGGAAAGTGAAAACACGTATGCTGGAACAAACTCTTCTTGAAACTCCTTAAACCAACCTTTACGTAACCTTGAAACTGCTAAAGCACGCCGATCACGTTTTAGAAGTTCAATTATTTCTTTGAAGTAACTATCCATTTCACTTGGAGAACGGTACTTTGAAAGGTCTTTTAGAATGTTTAGCTGGTTTTTCATAAGTAAATCCCTTTCTTGATTAATATTATTGCCGATATGTCCAAACAGTTTTTCTCATTGTATATCAATTCAGTTCTATACGTTTTGATTATAAGTAAGATTATTATCTCTGTTTGTTTTGTCGATTATGTTAACGTTTCGCTAGAGTCGTTTACAAAGGTAAGGGACAGGCGTACACTGAACTCGTTTTCGACCTCATTGAAAGAAGGAATGCAAGAATGGACAACTTCATGACATCACGCCAAGGATGGCAAAAAGACATCTCGGCCGGGATCACCGTCGGGGTCGTCGCCGTGCCGCTCGCGATGGCGTTTGCGATCGCCTCAGGTGTCGGACCGGTGTACGGCCTGTACACGGCCATCATCGCTGGGATTCTCGTCAGCCTGTTCGGGGGCTCGACGTTCCAAATCGCCGGACCGACCGGCGCCTTCATCCCGATTGTCTCGGGCGTCATGCTCGCGCACGGCTATGAAGGGCTGCTTGTGACGACGTTCCTCGCGGGGATCCTGTTGTTCCTCATGAGCGTACTCCGCGTCGGACGACTCATCCGCTTCATGCCGCGCGCTGTCACCATCGGGTTCACGGCCGGAATCGCCGTCGTCATCTTCGTCGACCAGCTCGATGAACTGTTCGGCATCACGTTCGAGAAGGCACCGCACTTCCACGAGAACTTACTGAAGCTCGTGACGTCGTTACATGAAGCGAGCTTATGGCCTGTCTTCATTGCCGCCATCGGTTTCTTGACGCTCTGGCTCGTACCGAAACTGCCCGTGAAATTGCCGCTGTTATTGATGGCGATGCTCGTGCCGACGTTCGTCAGTCTCGTCATCCCAGGGGAAGTCGCGACGATTGGTAGTGCCTATGGCGGCATCCCGAGCGGACTGCCTGAGTTCAACTGGCTCGTGATCGACCTCGATTTGATTGCGACGCTGTTGCCATCGGCGTTCGCCATCGCCTTCCTCGGGGCGCTCGAGTCGCTATTGTCGGGTGCGGTCGCAGACGGCATGGCCGGCACGAAGATGAACCCGGACAAGGAACTGTTCGGGCAAGGGCTCGCCAACGTCGTCGTCCCGTTCTTCGGCGGGATTCCAGCGACCGGCGCCATCGCCCGGACGGCGACGAACATTCAAGCCGGGGCCGTCAGCCGCCGCTCCGGTGTCATCCACGGGTTGACGGTGCTCCTCGCCGTGCTCGTGTTGGCACCGCTCGCGAGCTATGTCCCGCTGGCCGCACTCGCCCCAATCTTGATGCGCGTCGCTTGGAACATGTCGGAGCGGCACCACGTCTTCGAGATGCTCAAACATCGGTCGTCCGAATCGCTCGTCCTGCTCGTCACGTTCGGGCTGACCGTCTTCGTCGACCTCGTCGTCGCCGTCGAGGTCGGGGTCATCTGTGCACTCGCCTTGTTCGCGAAACGGATGGCCGATACGATCGACGTCCGCGAACAGACGGAACGGTACGTGACGCGCGACGGCCAAGTCGTCTTCAGCGTCGAGGGACCGCTCTTCTTCGGGGCGATTGAGATGTTCGAGCATGTGTTGAATCATATCCATGACGAGCCCGACGTGTTCATCTTCAACTTCCACCGTTGTCCGGTCATCGATGTGACGGCCGTCGAAGAGATTCGCCGCGTCGTGCGGGAATTGAAAGCGGCCGACCGTCGTGTCGTCTTTGCGCACTTGTCGACACCGGTGCGCCAGACACTCACGCATTACGGCGTGCTCGACCACGTCGACACGTTCGAGACGACGCAGGAAGCGATTGACGCGTCTTAACGGACGGACAGTATCTGACCGAACGGGATGCGGCGCACGTCCGTGTCGAACAGCTCGACTTCACGCTC
Source organism: Exiguobacterium sp. s149 (assembly GCF_018618395.1). NCBI lineage: Bacteria > Bacillati > Bacillota > Bacilli > Caryophanales > Exiguobacterium > Exiguobacterium sp. s149. Next base: position 296,029 of record NZ_JACSLZ010000001.1, on the reverse strand, counting down.
CGCATAATAGATGGCATGAACGTAGCCGCGCACCGTATGGGTCATGCCGTTGTCGAACAGCGTCAGCTCAACGGCGTCACCTTCACGGATGGCGCGTTCGAGCTCGGTCTGCCACAAGTAGAGCAATTGCTCATCCAAGTCGGGCAGCTCAATCTTTTGGACGTGGGCGTAATATTTCTTCAGCAGCGCCACGTGCTCGGGCATGAGGAACGGAATCCATTTCAATTCACCGCGGTCTTTGTAGCGGGTCTGGCTCATGACGATTCACCTCCTTGTTTATGTCCGCCGATGAGGCGTTGCCGCGTCCGGAGCGGACTGTCTTTCAATAAACTCGATGCTGGGCGGATCGTGCCGCGTCCGAAGCGGACGTTCAAGCTATCGACGAGATCGAGGAAGTCGAACCGGCGCGCCCGGGCCCACTCATCCTCGAAGAAGGAGAGTTGGACATGGTCGCTCCTTGGCTCGAGCTTGCCGAGGGCGACCGAGACGTAACGGACTGCCTCCGTCTCGTCCCAGGCGTCGAGGAAAAGCGTCAACAACACCGGCAAGAACTCGCGCTCGTCCGCTGTGAAGCGGGCGAGCTTTTTTTGTTTGCTGAAGCCGCGCCGCTCGCTCGTCCGAGTGTAGCGGACGCCGAGATGGATGCTGCCGCCGACGAGTCCAGCCTGTCGCGTCCGCATCCCGACCTCGACGGCGATGGCTTGTAAGACGAGCCGGATGGCCGCGTACGTCGTATAGTCTTTCATGAGCGTGATGCCGTGGCCGATCGTCCGGGGCCGCTGCCGCTTCGCGCCGAACAAAGAGCTCGGTGGGAGGATTGTCGGCGACTCATCGATACCCCAGGCGTGATGCCACAGCTCGGCGCCAATGACGCCGAATTTCTCATGGAGCGTCTCGAGCGGATAGCGGGCGAGGTCGCCGATCGTGTCGATGCCGAGCCGCCGGAGATGGACTTCCATCTTCGCACCGACGCCCCACATCTTGCCGATCGGGGCCGGGTGAATTAATCGTTCGACGTCGTGGAGGAAACAGCTGGCGACACCCGTCTTCTTCCCATGAAGGTCGAGGACGAGCTTGGCGAGGACGTTGTTCGGACCGATGCCGATCGTGACCGGGATGCCGGTATAGCGGAAGACGGTCGAGCGGATGAGGCGGGCGAGGTGCGCATCGTTCCCGAACAGCCGCTCCGTCCCCGTCAAGTCGACGAGCGTCTCGTCGACCGAGTAGACGCGGATTGCCTCCGGGGGTGCGAACTGATGCAAGATGTGGACGATTTGCACGGATACGTTCAAATAGTGGCTCATCCGGGCCTCGGCGTAGATGATGTGCCGCCGCTCGTGCCACGGCAACCGGTCGATGTGGAAGCGCCGGGAGCCGGTCTTGATCCCGAGTTGTTTCATCGGCGGTGTCGCGGCGAGGACGAGGGCGCCGTGATCTTGGAGGTTTGATAAGACGACGAGCTTCGTCTTGTACGGGTTCAACTTGCGGGCGGCGCACTCGCAACTGGCATAGAATGAGACGCTGTCGATACAAAAAATCCGACGTCGCATAGCCACCTCTCCTTTTTTACGAACAAGCGTTCTGTTTTTCTCATCGTATCACGGTCTCACGCCGTCTCAAATAGAAATTGAAAAAGAATTTGTTAGATTTGAAATTTGAGGATTAATTTACAAAAAACAGATGGTTGCGTTTACAAGCTGATGATATAGTAAAAGATGTTGGGACATTTTTAGAAAAAGGGGAAATGGATATGAGAACAGCTTTAAAATGGACGATTGCGACAGCGCTCGTATTACCGGCGACGTTACCGCTCCACGCACCGAACGTGCTCGCGTCAGAAGACGTTGTAAAGCTCCGCTTCTTGGAGACTACAGACTTACATACGAACATCACGAACTACGACTATTTTCAGGACAAAGTCGACAACACAATCGGGTTGACGAAAGTCGCGACGTTGATTCAGCAACATCGCACGGACGCCGGCAAGCCGAACACGTTCCTATTCGATAACGGGGATACGCTTCAAGGGACGCCGTTCGGGGATTACGTCCGCGAGCAACACCAAAAAGCACCAGGCGCGTTCGAGCATCCGATGTATCAAGCGATGTCGGCGCTCGAGTTCGACGCCGTCACACTCGGGAACCACGAGTTTAACTTTGGGCTCCAGTTCTTGTATGACGCGATGCAAGGGTCGAAAGGAAAGCTTCGCTTCGTCAACTCGAACGTGAAGGACTTGTCAGGTGAGCCGATCGTCTCGAAATACAATGAAGACGGACAAGAAGTCCAAATCATTGAGCGCCAAGTCGTCGACGGGGACGGTGAGACACATACAATCAAAGTCGGTGTCTTCGGTGTCGTGCCGCCGAAAATCATGTCGTGGGATTCAGGGAACCTCCAAGGCAAGGTGACGGCAGATGATATGGTACCGGCAGCAAAAGCGGCCGTCGCCAAATTGAAAGAGCAAGGTGCGGACGTCGTCGTCGCGCTCGCGCACTCAGGGATCGGGGAAAGTGCGGCACTTGCGGAAGAACAGTCAGATGGGGAAGAGAACGTCGGCTATGCGCTCACGAAAATCGAAGGGCTCGACATGGTCATGACCGGTCACCAGCACGGTCGTTTCCCAGACGCGAATGGCATGTTCACTTCATTCCCGAATGTGGATATGAACAAAGGGACAATCAACGGCAAGCCGGTCGTCATGGCGAACAACCAGGGGAAAGACCTCGGTGTCATCGACCTCGACCTCGAGCTCGTCGACGGCAAGTGGAACGTGCTCGACGCGAACGCGAAACTCGATACAGTCAAGGCGGACACACCGGTCGACCCGACGATCGCCTCACTCATCGACGCGGACCATAAGGCGACAATCGAATACATCAACCGCCCGGTCGGTGAGATTCAAGACGACATCCAAAGCTACTTCGCGCTCGTCCGTGACGACGCGTCGGTCCAGTTCGTGACGAACGCGCAGAAATGGTACGTCGAGAAAGAACTCGCGACGAACCCAGAGCTCGCGGCGTATAAAGAGCTCCCGATCCTTTCAGCAGGGGCACCATTCAAAGCCGGTAACCGTCAGTTGACGGACGCCAGCTATTACACAAACATCCCGAAAGGCTCAATCGCATTGAAAAACGTGGCCGACCTATACGTCTTCCCGAACACGCTCGAAGTCGTCAAAGTGACAGGCGCGGACGTGATGGACTGGCTCGAGATGTCAGCTGGGGCTTACAAACAAGTGTCGGATACGAACGATGAATTGCTCAACTTGGAGTTCCGCAGCTACAACTTCGATATCCTTGACGGCCTCACGTATGAGATTGACGTGACGGGTCCAGCCAAGTTCGATGCGGGCGGGAAATTGATTCCGGAAAACAAAGATGCGAACCGCATCAAGAACGTGAAGTACAACGGCAAGCCGATCACACTCGACCAAGAGTTCCTCGTCGCGACGAACAACTATCGGGCTGGCTCGACATCGTTCCCAGGTCTCGGTGGCGGGAAGAACATCGTCTATCGTTCGGCGTATGAGACACGGAACGTCATCTCGGACTATATCGTCTCAGGCAAGCTCGAATACAAAGCGGATGACAACTGGAAGATCGTCGCTGATGCGAAACGGACAGCCAAGTTCGAGACGGCAGACGCCGGCAAACAGTACGTCGACCTGTATGAAGGCATCGAAGCGACCGAGACGACACGTCCGGATGCGGCGAATCGCTTGTTCCGCACATACACGATCGAACTCGATCAAGCGGCAGTCGAACTCGCCCTCACGGTGAACACGATCAAGCCTGGCGCAAAAGCGGTGACAGGGACGACGACACCGAACGCCAACGTCACGTTGAAAGATGGCGACAAAGTGCTCGCGACAGCGAAAGCGGATCAAGACGGCGCGTACACACTCGTGACGAAACCGCTCAAGCTCCGTCAACCGCTCACCATCGTCTCTGAACTCGATGGCGCTTCAGTCACGGAAACGAAAGTCGTCGGAGCTGGCTTCGTCGGCACGCCGGCGCTCGCGTCGAAGTTGACGTACGCCAACACGAACGTCATTACCGGTAAAGCGACACCGGAGACGAAGTTGACGCTCAAGCGTGACGGCAAGACAATCGCCTACGCGACGGCTGACAAGAACGGATCGTTCGAATTCACGAAACGGGCCGGCTTCATCTATGGCGACTATGAAGTCGTCGCCAAAGACGTGACGGGAACGGTCGTCAAAGCGAAGGCATTCACGCTCAAGAAAGCGGCCATCGCGACACCGAAGAACACGAAAGGTGTGAAAGCCGGCACGAAAGCAATCATCGGGAAAACGACACCGGGAGCCGTCGTCGTCTTGAAAGACGCGAAAGGCAAACAAGTCGCCAAAGTGAAAGCGAGCTGGGCCGGAACGTATACATTCACATTCAAAAAAGGTCTCGCCAAAGGAAGCTACGCGGTCATCGCGAGCGACTATACTGGCGCAGGGGCGAAGCAAGCGAAGTTCGCCTTGAAATAAGTGATTCAACCGAGACGGCGTCCTGCGGGGCGCCGTTTTTTCGTGTTCGAAAAAGTGTCAAAAAAATGAACGAAACCCCTTACAAAAAAGTGGTAACTGCTGTATAATCAGTCACGTAAGCGTTTACATTATACGCGTAAAACAACGGGATTCATTTTTCGGGGCCGACGGGGATCGGCTACATATGCACAAAAGGGGACAGCACACATGATTACATTCTTTATTGCCTTGGCGATTTTATTCGTCGGGTACAAAGTGTACGGCAGCTATGTCGAGAAGACGTTCGGCATCAAAGAAGAACGCACGACGCCTGCCTATGCGTCACAGGACGGCATCGACTACGTGCCGATGGGGAAAAAACGGAACTCGATGATTCAGTTGTTGAACATCGCCGGCGTCGGACCGATTTTCGGACCGATCATGGGGGCGCTATACGGACCGGTCGCTTTCCTCTGGATCGTCTTCGGGTCGATTTTCGCGGGAGCGGTACACGACTATTTGACGGGCATGATCTCGCTTCGTAACAACGGAGCGCACTTGCCGCAACTCGCTGAGAAGTTCCTCGGCCGCTCGCTCCGCCACGTCGTCAACGGGTTCGCACTTTTGCTTTTACTCTTGGTCGGGACAGTATTCGTCACATCACCGAGTAATATGATCAACAACTTGTTCGACGGCAATGCGACGACGCTCACAATCGTCATCTTCGCCGTGTTCGCCTACTACATCTTGGCGACGCTCCTTCCGGTCGATAAAATCATCGGACGCATCTATCCGTTCTTCGGGGCGCTCCTCATGATCAGCGCCGTCGGGATCGCTGTCAGCCTGTTCGCACAAGGCTACCAGATTCCAGAGATGACACTCACGAACATGCATCCGGATGGCTTGCCGATTTGGCCGCTCCTCTTCTTCACCATCTCATGTGGGGCGTTGTCTGGTTTCCACGCCACGCAGTCACCGATCATCTCGCGGACGACGATGAAAGAAAGCAATGGCCGTGAAATCTTCTACGGCATGATGATCGTCGAAGCGGTCATCGCCATGATTTGGGCCGCGGCAGCCATGGCCATCTTTGAGCCAGGCGAATTGCTCGGGTTGATTCAAACGGGTACACCGGCACTCGTCGTTCAAGAAGTGGCGACACTCATGCTCGGCAGCATCGGCGGCACACTCGCCATCCTCGGTGTCATCGTCTTGCCAATCACGTCAGGTGACACGGCGTTCCGTAGCGCGCGGATGATTATCGCCGACTACATGAGCATCGCGCAGAAGAAATTCTCGTCACGCCTTTGGATCGCACTTCCGTTGTTCGCGATCTCATACGTGCTCACGAACATGGACTTCCAGATGCTCTGGCAATACTTCAACTGGGCCAACCAGACGACGGCGGTCATCGCCTTGTTCGTCGGGGCGATGTACTTGTACATTAAAGGGAGCAATCACTATATCGCGCTCATCCCGGGGACGTTCATGTTGTACGCCGTCTGGTTCTACATTTTGACGGCGCCGATCGGCTTCAAGATGGACGGGGTCATCCCGTACGTCATCGCCACGATCGGCACAATCACGTTGCTCGTCTTGTTCCACATGCGCGCCAAAGCGATGCGGGCACAAAATATGGAATGTGACGTTCCGGTGAAGGATGTCGCATAATTCACGGACATGGGTCGCTACGGCCCATGTTTTTATTTGCGTTGAAACCGGGAAATGACCATACTAGAGGGATAAATGGGAAGGTGGGACGCGAATGGAACAAGAGAAACTAAAAGAGATGCTCCATGCGGATACGCTTGGGGAAGAGATTGCAAGCGCCATCACCCACGGGCTCGGCATCATCTTCAGTATCGTCGCGCTCGTCTTGCTCATCATGACGGCGACGGAGACGGGCAGTACCGGCAACGTCATCGCGGTGAGCGTGTTCGGGGCATCGATGATTTTATTGTACCTATTCTCGACACTCATGCATGCGATTCCGCATCCACGGGCGAAACGCGTGCTCCAAGTGTTCGACCACGCCGGGATTTACTTACTCATTGCCGGTAGTTATACGCCGTTCGCGCTCGTCTCGCTCAAAGGGACGCTCGGTTGGACGTTGTTCGGCATCGTGTGGGGTGTCGCCGTGCTCGGAATCGTCTGGAAGTTGTTCTCGACGGGCAAATACATGTGGGTGTCGAACGTGACCTATCTCGGCCTCGGCTGGATTTGTCTCATCGCCATCCGTCCACTGTACGAGTCGCTCGGTCATAACGGCTTCATGTTGCTCCTGGCCGGCGGGATTGCCTATTCGGTCGGAATCATCTTCTACGTATGGCAGAAGCTGCCGTTCAACCATGCGATTTGGCACCTGTTCGTGCTGGCAGGAAGCGTGTTCGTTTTCCTCAGCATCTTGCTTTACGTGGCACCGAATACGGGTCTTTGAAACGGACGTCCTGCGGGGCGTCTGTTTTTTCTAAATAGAGGGAAATGAAATCCTGAAAACGATTACAAAATTACAGACGAATTGACGTTTGTATGTCATAATAATTTCAGACATCGTCATAGAGATAGATGGGTGTAAACGTAAGGGGGAAAATCAGATGGAAAAAGTGTTGCGCGATGGATTTATCTACATGTCTCAAAACAAAACACTCAACAGTTTGGCTAAAAAATACGGGCTTCGGTTCGGGGCTTCGCGCTTTGTGGCGGGGGAAGATTTTAAGACGTCGGTGCCGACGATTCGCGAGTTGAACGCGAAAGGGTTGGCGGTCACGGTCGACCATTTAGGAGAGTTCATCACGACAGTCGCGGAAGCGAACGAGAACCGCGATGAAATCATTCGGGCGATTGAAATCATGGCAGAAGAGAAGCTCGACGCCTACATGTCGCTCAAGCTGACGTCACTCGGGTTCGACATCTCGGACGAGTTGATTGAAGACAACATGCGTCAAATCTTGACGGCGGCGAAAGCAGTCGGCGTGTTCGTCGCCATCGATATGGAAGACGAGACGCGCTGCGAGAAGACGCTCGACTTGTTCAAGAAGTTGAAAGCAGACTTCGACGGCCTCGGGACGGTCATCCAGTCGTACTTGTACCGCTCGGAAGATGATATCAACCATCTCGCACCGCTTAAGCCGAACCTTCGCATCGTCAAGGGGGCTTACAAAGAGCCGGCGACGGTCGCATTCCCCGAAAAGGAAGACGTCGACCACAACTACTTGAAGCTCGTCAAACTCCATCTTGCGAACGGGAACTACGCCTCTATCGCGACACATGACGACCACATGATCGATGCGGTCATCGAGCATGTGAAACTGAACAATATCCCACTCGACCAATTCGAGTTCCAAATGCTGTATGGCATCCGGGTCGAGCGTCAACTCGAACTCGTCCGCCAAGGCTACAAAGTCCGCGTCTACGTGCCATACGGCCGTGACTGGTACGGCTACTTCATGCGTCGCCTTGCGGAACGTCCGGCGAACGTCGCGTTCGTCTTAAAAGGAATGGTCAAGAAATGAGAAAAGCACGAACGTCCGTCGAGGGCGTTCGTGCTTTTTTGATGCGTTCTCTATTATTTGATGACGTCGATCCGTTCGGCCTTCCTTACAGTAAGATGGTCTTCCGCGACGGGACCGCCTAACCAGACGTTGATCTCGACCGGGCTGTGCAGCTGTTCCAACTCATCATTCAGGCCAGACACATCCACCCAGATTTGACCTTGCTTTTGATCTTCAACTAACATCATCGACTTATCAGCACTCACCTCTACAATGTGCCCTTGAAGATCAACCCCACTATAATCTGTGTCTTGGGTAGAAGAACAGCCTGCGATTAAACCGAAACAGAGTGGGGCTACAAGGAACAAGCTGATTCGTCCTTTAAAGAAGGTCGTGTCATTACGCATGAATGGATTCTCCTCTTTTGCGCGACGTCTGGAAGTGAGTATTCTTCTAAGTCGAATTCATATAACGCATGGATACATCTTAAGACAACAACGATTCCGTTACTGTACCCTGTCATTGTTTCTTGGTCTCGTCGTCATTCACCCAAAAATCGGGACCGATTTGATTGGATAGCCAAAAGAAAAGTTCTTTCTCGTATTCAGGGTTCACATCTTGCAAGGCGCCTGGTGTAAACAGGTACTGTTTATTTTGAATGAACGCATCTCGGATGTAATCGGTCATATGATATGGACCATACCCAATAGGAAGTATTTATGTCAGGCGAAGGATTTTCTTCCATGCGAATAGACATATGCGTTTCAGCTAAAAACGTGAACATTCTTGCAAGGGCGAGATAGCCTTCGGCGTTGCCGACGAAATTGACACCGGAATCGTTCAGATTGACTTCCGGTTTGGCTTCATGGGAAAAACGCGGGTCGAACTCTAAAATGTCTTCGTCGTACTCTTCTTCATCGTCATGCTGATTTGTCATCGATTGGCCTCCATTTTTACTTGTTAGCATTAGTGTACATGTGTAATGACAGAGGGTGTTGCTCGTTTTCAATGTCAGGGAAATGCGTCAGTCAACGTCCTGAAAGTATGGGCACCGACGGGATGCATGGCACAAAAAGAAGCCTCAGTAAATTACTGAGACTCCAAACATTCTTAGCCGTTAACGACCGTTCCACCGTTAACGTGAATGACTTGCCCGCTGACGTATGTCGAATCGTCACTTGCGAGATAGACATAGGCCGGGGCGAGTTCCGCCGGCTGGCCCGGACGTTTCATCTCGGCTGAGTCACCGAACGAGGCGACTTTGTCTGCCGGGAACGTCGAAGGAATGAGCGGTGTCCAAATCGGGCCTGGTGCGACACCGTTGACGCGAATCTTCTTCTCGGCAAGGTTGCTCGCGAGCGCACGCGTGAACGATGTGATTGCACCTTTCGTCGACGAGTAATCGATCAACTGGTCGTTTCCTTGATACGCTGTGATGGACGTCGTATTGATGATGCTCGCGCCTTCGTTCAAATATGGAAGGGCGGCTTTCGTCAAATAGAACATGCTGAAGATGTTCGTCCGGAACGTCTGCTCGAGTTGCTCATCCGAGATGTCAAGGAGCGACTCTTGTGGATGTTGCTCGGCGGCATTATTGACGAGGATATCCAAGTGGCCGAACGTCTCGAGCGTCTGTTTGACGACATCTTGGCAGAAGTCCGAATCGCCGATGTCTCCTTGCAACAAGAGGCAGGCCTGCCCGAGTTCCTCGATGCGCTCTTTCGTCGCCTCGGCGTCCTCGAGCTCGTTTTGATCTTTATAGACGATGACCGTGTTCGCGCCTTCGTGGGCGAAGAAGATGGCGACCGATTTCCCGATTCCCGAGTCGCCGCCTGTGATGATGGCCACTTTGTCTTTCAGTTTGTCGCTTCCTTTATATCCTTCACGCTCATAGATCGGGAACGGCTCCATCTTCGAGTCGATTCCCGGTTGATGGGCCTGCTCTTGGCCGTCCTTTTTGAACGACTCAAAATCGTGTCGGTTCCCCACTGTGTTTAAACGATTCTCACTCATGTATACATTCCCCTTTCTCAAATTGACTCTTTCTGTCTATACCACACTCATCAAAATGTAATCGTCCTGAGCGAAATTGGAACGAATTTGAAAAATGAACGCTTGCGAATGAATTGTCATTCATTTATGATAGAAGAGTAAACACGATGGTGATTGCGATTTTTTTTACGCTTGAAATGAATCACTATTCATTCTCATTGAGGGGGGAACAATATGACGAGTCACATCGAACAATCAGCCGACCTCCGTTTGACGAGTAACATCCGTTTTGCGGTCGTCATCGGTTCAGGAGTAATGGGGGCGGGGATTGCGGCTCACTTGGCGAACGCGGGGATTCGTTCGCTAATGCTCGACATCGTACCACGTGAATTGACGTCGAAAGAAGAAGCGAAAGGGCTCACGCTCGAGTCACCAGAAGTGCGGAACCGCATCGCTTCCGAGAACCGTCAGAAGCTATTGAAACAGAACCCGGCACCGCTCGCGACAGCGGATCATTTGAACTTCATCGACGTGGGGAACTTAGAAGATGATCTCGAGCGCTTGAAGGAAGCGGACTGGGTCATCGAGGTCGTCGTCGAACGGCTCGACGTGAAACAACAGCTGTTCGAGAAAATCGCTCCTTACATCCGTGAAGACGCGATTCTCAGCTCGAACACGTCAGGCATCTCGATCGAGGCGATGGCGAGCGTATTGCCGGAAGGCTTGAAGACACGTTTCCTCGGGACACACTTCTTCAACCCGCCACGTTATTTGAAACTGCTCGAACTCATCCCGACGGAGCAGACGGCACGCCCGGTCATCGACTTCATGGCCCGCTTCGCGGAGGACCGTCTCGGGAAAGGCGTCGTCGAAGCGAAAGACACACCGAACTTCATCGGTAACCGCATCGGTACGTACGGACTCCTCGTCACGTTCGAAGAGATGCTCAAACAGAACGCCTCGATCGGCGAGATGGACTCGATCACCGGACCGCTCATCGGGCGGCCAAAATCGGCGACATTCCGCACGCTCGACGTCGTCGGCATCGACACGTTCGTCCACGTCGCCGGCAATGTCTATGAGACGCTCGACGCAGGTGAAGAGAAGGACACGTTCGACGTCCCAACTGAAATGAAGACGCTCGTCGAGAAGGGCTGGATCGGTCAAAAGGCCGGACAAGGCTTCTATAAGAAAGACGGCAGAGTCATCCAGGAGCTCAACCTTCACACGTTCGAGTACGAACAATTGAAAGCGATTACAGGTCCGGAGCTCGACCAAATCAAATCGCTCCCGGGCTCGAAGGCGAAGTTGAAAGGCGCCATCTTGAACAAAGGACGCATTGGACAACTGCTCTGGCCGGTCACGGCGAAGACGCTCGTCTACTCGGCGCGTCTCACAGGCGAAATCAGTGACTCGATCGTCGCCATCGATGACGCGATGAAGTGGGGCTTCGGCTGGAAGTTCGGACCGTTCGAGACGTGGGACGCACTCGGCGTCGAGAAATCGGTCGCCCGCATGAAAGCGGAAGGGTATGACGTCCCGGCGTGGATCGACGAGATGCTCGCTGCCGGACACACGACATTCTATAAGGGAGACCAGTATTACGACCAAGCGTCACAGACGTACGTTGAGAAGACCGTCAACCCGAAAGAAGTGAAACTCGCACCGCTCGCCAAATCGAACGGAATCGTGCTCGAGAACGGCGGGGCCCGCCTCATCGACATCGGTGACGACGTCGTCGCCCTTGAGTTCACGTCACCGAACAATGCGATTGGTGTCGACATTATGCAGATGATTGAACAGTCAATCGACCTCGTTGAGACCGACTTCAAAGGACTCGTCCTCGCCAACGACGGCAAGAACTTCTGTGTCGGCGCCAACCTCGCGATGATGCTCATGGAAGCGGAAGACGAGAACTGGTACGAGCTCGACTGGATCATCAACAAGTTCCAACAAGTCGTCCAGAAGATTCGCTACGCGGGTCGCCCGGTCGTCGTCGCGCCTTACGGCATGACACTCGGAGGTGGGACAGAAATCAGCTTGCCGGCCGCACGCATGCAGGCGGCGCTCGAGACATATATGGGTCTCGTCGAAGTCGGTGTTGGCCTCATCCCAGGTGGGGGCGGAAACGTCAACACGTACCGTCGACTCCTCGAGCAGACGCCGAAGTCGATGCAAAACATCGAGAAAGCGGCGCAACAGACGTTCGAAAACATTGCCATGGCGAAAGTATCGAAGTCGGCCTATGACGCGAAAGCGCTCGGCTATCACCGTCCGGTCGACGGCATCTCGATGAACCGCGACCACTTGACGTTCGATGCGAAACAGACGGTACTCGGTCTCGCTGACGGCTATACCGCACCGGTTCGTGAGAAGTTGCCGGTCGTTGGTCAAACGGGGAAAGCGACGCTCGAACTCGCGGCGTACGAGATGTTCTACGGTGGCTATATCTCTGAACACGATTTGAAGATTGCGAAAAAACTTGCCCACGTCATCAGCGGCGGCGATTTGGCATACGGCACGATGGTCGACGAGCAGTACTTCCTCGACATCGAGCGCGAGGCGTTCCTAAGCCTCATCGGGGAACCGAAATCGCAGCAACGGATGCAACATATGCTCGTCAAAGGCAAGCCACTTCGGAACTGACAAAAGGGGGACTTAACAGATGAGAGAAGCAGTCATCGTGGCCGGCGCACGGACGCCGGTCGGAAAAGCAAAACGCGGTTCGTTCCGAAACGTTCGCTCGGACGAACTCGCGGGTCATGCGATTAAAGCGACGCTCGAGCGGTCTGGCTACACGGGACCAATCGACGACGTCATTATGGGATGCGCCATGCCGGAAGCGGAGCAAGGCATGAATATCGCCCGCTACGCGGCCGTCCGGGGTGGCTTGTCGCACGAAGTACCGGCCATCACGATCAACCGTTATTGCTCGTCAGGCTTGCAAGCCATCGCCGACGCGGCAGCGAAAATCATGATTGGTCAAGCGACGGCGGTCATCGCTGGTGGTATGGAATCGATGAGTCTCGTCCCAATGGGCGGACACGTCATCCGTCCGAACCCGACAATCATGGAGACGGCTCCGGAATACTATATGAGCATGGGCCACACGGCAGAACGTGTCGCGGCCGAATATAACATCTCGCGCGAAGATCAAGACTTGTTCGCGATCGACAGCCACCAAAAAGCGGCGGCAGCAATCGCCGGCGGCAAGTTCGAAGAAGAAATCGTCCCGGTCACGGTCGTCGAGCACGTGCTCGGTGAAGACGGGAAAGTCGCGGAACGTGAATTCGTCGTCAAACACGATGAAGGCGTTCGTGCCGACTCGACGCTCGAGGCGCTCGGTAAACTGCGCCCGGCCTTTAAAATCAAGGGTTCGGTGACGGCGGGGAACGCGTCACAAGTATCAGACGGCGCGGCAGCCGTGCTCGTCATGGAGCGCGAAGAAGCGGAACGTCAAGGCTTGAAGCCGATGGCAAAATTCCTCTCGTTCGCGGTCGGCGGTGTCCGTCCAGAAGTGATGGGCATCGGACCCGTCGTCGCCATCCCGAAAGCGCTCGAGATGGCCGGCGTGAAGTTGGAAGAAGTCGGATTGTTCGAATTGAACGAGGCGTTCGCGAGCCAATCGCTCGGCGTCATCCGTGAACTCGGCATCGACCCGTCGAAAGTGAACGTCAACGGCGGCGCAATCGCCCTCGGACATCCGCTCGGTTGCACGGGCGCGAAACTCGCGGTCTCGATTTTGCATGAGATGAAACGACGCAATGAAAAGTATGGGGTTGTGACGATGTGCATCGGTGGCGGTATGGGTGCTGCTGGCGTCTTCGAATTACTATAAGGGGGAATTGACAATGGAACGTACAGAACACGAATTGATTAAAGGCGGTAGCTTCGTCATCGACGCACTCGACGCGGATCGTTTGTTTACACCGGAAGACTTCTCAGATGAGCACAAGATGATCGGCGACACGACGGCGAGCTTCGTCGACGACCGTGTCATGCCTGTCCTTGGACGCATCGAGAAACACGAGTTCGATCTCTCGGTCGAACTGTTGAAAGAAGCGGGCGAGCTCGGCCTCCTCGGCGCGGACGTGCCAGAAGAGTACGGCGGTTATCAGCTCGATAAAATCTCGTCATCGATCATCACGGAACGGTTCGCCAAAGCGCGTTCATTCGCCCTCAGCTACGGCGCCCACGTCGGCATCGGGACGCTCCCGATCGTCTTCTTCGGGACAGAAGAGCAAAAGCATAAGTATTTGCCTAAGCTCGCGACTGGTGAATGGATCGCCGCATACGCGCTCACAGAGCCAGGCTCAGGGTCGGACGCGCTCGGTGCGAAAGCGACGGCCGTCTTGAACGAGGCCGGCACGCACTACGTCTTGAACGGGGAAAAACAATGGATCACGAACGCCGGTTTCGCGAACGTGTTCGTCGTCTACGCGAAAATCGACGGCGACAAGTTCAGCGCCTTCATCGTCGAGCGTGACTTCAACGGTGTCTCGACAGGCGCCGAAGAACAGAAGATGGGCATCAAAGGCTCATCGACACGGACGCTCATCTTAGAAGACGTCGAAGTCCCGGTCGACAACCTCCTCGGAGAAATCGGCAAAGGCCACGTCATCGCCTTCAACATCTTGAACGTCGGTCGTTATAAACTTGCGGTCGGTGCGGTCGGTTCGTCGAAACGTGCGTTCGATCTCTCGGTTCAGTACGCGAACGAACGCAAACAGTTCAAGACACCGATCAGTCAGTTCCCGCTCATCCAAGAGAAACTCGCGACGATGGCGGCGAACATTTATGCGATGGAGAGCTCAGTCTACCGGACGGGCGGTCTGTTCCAAGACAGCCTCGACGCTCTCGGCGACGACAACATGCGTGACGGGTCGAAAGTCGCCCAAGCCATCGCGGAATACGCGATTGAATGTTCATTGAACAAAGTGTTCGCCTCGGAGACGTTCGACTACGTCGTCGACGAAGCGGTCCAAATCCACGGCGGTTATGGCTTCATGACGGAATATGAAGTCGAGAACTTGTACCGTGACTCACGCATCAACCGCATCTTCGAAGGAACGAACGAAATCAACCGCTTGATCGTCCCAGGTACGCTTCTCAAGAAGGCGATGAAAGGCGACTTGCCGCTCCTCGCGGAAGCGCAGAAGCTCCAAAAAGAGCTCATGAGCTACATGCCGCAAGAACTCGACGGGTCACCGCTCGCACGCGAGAAGATGCTTCTCTCGAACATGAAGAAAATCAACTTGATGATTGCCGGAACGTCCGTCCAGAAATATCAGCAGGCCCTCCAGAACGAGCAAGAAATCCTTGCGAAGATTGCCGACATCATCAGCGCTATCTATGCGCTTGAAGCGGCCATCGCGCGGACGGAGAAAGCCATCGCCCGTACAGGCGCTGAGAAGAACCAGCAGAAAGTCCGCTATACAGAAATCTTCGCCGAGCAAGTGTTCAAGCAAGTCGAACTCATGGCGAAAGAAGTCTTGTATGCGGCCGCATCGGGCGACGAGCAGCGCATGCTCTTGTCGGCGATGAAGAAGTTCAGCCGCTATCAGCCGATCAACGTCATCGGCACGAAGCGCGAAGTCGCAGCGAGCCTCATCAAAGCGAACAAGTTCATCGTATAAGCAAGCGAGAGAAAGGGTGGCCGGACGCGGTCGGCCCTTTCTTTTTGCTGTCTGCGGACGATACAATGGACAAAGGAGGGGATACGCATGAAACGAGATGACTTATTAGAACGGATGGATGCGATCGGCCGCTCGGTCGCCAAGCATGAGGGCACGCTCATGCTGCTCGCACTCGGTTCAATCGGACTTGAGATGGATCGGCTCGACGACTATTCGGACCTCGATTTCTTTTTGATCGTCGAGGACGGGCATAAGGCCCGCTTCATCGACAACTTGGACTGGCTCGCGGTCGAGCCGTTGGCGTACCAGTTCCAAAACACGAAAGACGGGCACAAGGTCATGTATGAGGACGGCATTTACGCCGAGTTTGCCGTGTTCGAGATTGTGGAGATGCCTGGCATTGCCTATACGCCGGGACGTGTCGTCTGGCAGCGTGATGAGGCGCTCGACACGTTCGCCACGCCGAAGCTTGTCACACGCCATGCAGACGCCGCACATCGTTACGAGGAGGCGCTGACGAACCTATACGTCGGACTGCTCCGGGAACGGCGCGGCGAACAGCTCGCCGGCTTTGAGCTGATTCAAGTCGCGGCTGTCAACAACGTGTTAATCGCGTATGGCGAGACGAGTGACCCGTTCAACCCGACACGTCGGGTCGAAGTGACGCATCCCGAACTCGTCGCACGGCTACAGGAGTGGTTACCCGGTTACGGAAAATCGGTCGAGGCGGCCGCGGCCATCCTCCACCACATCGAGGCGCACCACTCGGTCAATCCGGCGCTCAAGCATGAGATTGTGCGCTTGCTTGAAGCGTGAAGGGTTGAAGCGGAATATGCTACAGTAACAGGAGAGGTGATGAACATGGTGACACTATATGGCTATCCGCCATGCAGTACGTGTAAAAAAGCAGAGAAGTGGTTGAAAGAGAACGGCATCGACTATACATATGTCCATATCGTCGAGGCGACGCCGTCGCAAGACGAGTTGGCTGAGCTATGGAAACAGTCGGGCCTGCCGCTCAAAAAATTCTTCAATACGAGCGGACAAGTGTATCGGAACGAAGGCATCAAGGACAAGCTACCAAATCTGTCAGAAGACGAACAACTCGAGCTTCTTGCGAGCAATGGTATGCTTTTAAAGCGTCCAATCGTGACAGATGGTCAAAAATCAACTGTCGGATTTTCAGAAAAGTCGTTTACAGACGTTTGGGGCGAAGTGCTATAATACTCGTGTGAGTCTAATTCATTTGAGGGGGAAGTTAAGATGAGCAAAGTACCTGCCAATCTACGTTATTCAAAAGAGCACGAATGGGTTGAAGTGAATGGAAGCGTCGCCCGCATCGGGATCACGGATTTCGCACAAAGCGAACTAGGGGATATCGTCTTTGTCGAACTTCCTGAAGTCGGTGGCACAATCTTACTCGACGAGCCGTTCGGTTCGGTTGAATCGGTCAAGACGGTTTCGGAGCTTTATGCACCGATCTCTGGGAAAATCACAGCGGTGAACGAATCACTCGCCGATTCACCAGAACTCGTCAACGAAGCACCGTTCGAAGGCGCTTGGATGATCGAAGTCGAGTTGAACGACGCGTCAGACGTCGACAAGCTCATGTCAGCCGAAGAATACGAAGCGATGATTCAAGGCTAAACAAAACCCGGTTTCTCTTTACGAGAAGCCGGGTTTTTTTGATTAATCGAAGTCGAGACGGTAATGATCAGGCTCGATGAGCGACGTCCGGTTGAACAAACGATAGAACAGAATCCCGAGTGTGATTGGGATGAGCCCGAATAAGACGACGACGAGCATGACGTTCCAGAGCGCGAATCCTCCCGGCATCAAATGCAAGGCGTTGACCGGACCGATTAGACCCGAGACGCCGAATCCGGCACTGATCGGTGTGCCTTCAATCCGAAGGATACCTGCGAGCGCTCCAAGGATGGCCGCATTGGCGAGTACCGGCAACATCATAATCGGACGACGGACGAAGTTCGCCATTTGAATCTTCGGTGAGCCGAGGAAGTGGGCGATCGACGTTCCGGTCGCGTTCATCTGCCAGCCAGCGATGGCGAGACCGAAGCCGGCAGCGACGACGCCAAGGTTGGCGGCCCCGGCAGCGACACCAGACAGGCTGATGGCTGTGGCAATTCCGACCGTCGAGATTGGCGATACGATGATGAGCGAGAACGCCATCGCGATTAACATGCCCATCACGATCGGTTGCAGTTCAGTCATCGTCATGATGATCGTTCCGACGTACGTCGTAATCTGTGAGATGTAAGTGAGTAGGAACGCGCCGATGCCTCCCGCGACGACGATGACCGTCATCGGCAAGACGAGCACCGTGTATGTCTTCAGGCGTGGCGACAACTGCATGACGAGGAACGTCGCGAGAGCGGCCGTCACACCGGCCGTGATGACGTCACCGATTCCGGCCATGAGGAACGCGCCTTCCTCGATGCGGATGGCGCCACTTCCGACCTGAGTCGCGATGCCGATCGTCCCGGCCTCGAGCGCCGATCGTCCGAACTGCATGGCGACAGCGACACCGATGATGACCGGTAAGAGGCGCATCGCAATCGTCGTCGCATCTAAGATGAACTGCAAGGACGGAAAATACGGCAAGATGGCTTTCGTTAATTCACCGAGCAAAGCGCTCGGGATGAGGGCGATGAGAATGGCAAGACTGAGGCCGTTCAAGACGTTCATTAAAAATTGTTTTCCGGTAAGCTTCTCTTCCGTCATTGGGGATTCACCTGTCCTTTTCTACTGGTTTGCTGTTATGTACAAAAGCGATAAAGTTAATGACCATACTATGCCTCTTTCTGCCGAGCGTCAACAAGAAATGTTGAAATGTTCAGAATTTTCCATTTGAGCACAACTTTTGAACCGATTGGCCTGGATTCATATACTTAGAAGAGAGGTGAGTAAAATGATGACAGACGGATTCTTATATATATACGCCCCAATGTGCGGTACATGCGCCGTGGCCGAGCGGATGCTCTCGGTCGTCGAGGCGGTCGACCCAGAATTGAAGATTGAAAAACGCGATGCCAACTTTATCCCGAACGAACTCGAGGCGTATCAGGTCATGAGCGTTCCGGCGCTATTGAAGCTGGAGAATGGCCAAGTTCGCGATCGTTTGTACGCATTTCAAAACGTCCAGCACGTCCTATCTTTCGTTAAGTGAGATAGGATGATTAGAATAATCTGAAAATTTTAAATAATCAGTTGACACAGAAAGTTCACGAATGATATATTCATTACAACATCTTACTTGAACACAACATAGGACGAGATTTTCCCGTCATCAAGACGTTTTCGAACAACCGCTGCATGAGCTTACGCGATTTCAGGTGGACCTTCCCTTCGATTGTCCCCCAAAAAAATCAAGCGTCGGGGCACCGGTCGCGTAATTGCATGGTCCGTTCGAAGACCGAGTGATGGTTGGGTAAAAGTCCCCCATATAAGGATGAATGCTCTGATCGGGCAAAAGAGGTTCATCTATGGGTTGTCCTTCAGTGACTCAAGGTGCTACGTTCTGTGTCATCCTCGGATGGCACCTTTTTTTATTTTGCTGAAAAAAATAGTTTGACATGAAAATAATGTGTCGCTATGATAAAGCTAATCAAATACGCAACCACTCTTATCAAGAGAGGCTGAGGGACTGGCCCTATGACGCCCAGCAACCGCGGAGCAATCCGAAATGGTGCTAATTCCAGCAAGGTGTATACCTTGGAAGATGAGAGCAATCGTTGTCCGTACGATAAAGTACGCACGTTTGCTCAAACGTGCGTACTTTTTTTGTTGTCAGGAGGGAAATGGATTGATTCAATTACGCAATGTGGCCAAATGGTTCGACACGAAAAACGGTCGGGTCCAGGCGGTCGATGATGTGTCGCTTACGATCGAAAGCGGCGAAATTTTTGGAATAATCGGATATTCAGGGGCGGGGAAGTCGACGCTCATCCGTTTGCTCAACCGACTCGAGGCACCGTCAAGCGGTGAAATCGTGGTCGCCGGCAGCGAGCTGACGAAGCTCACGCCGAAGGAACTGCGCGGGGTACGTAAAAACGTCTCGATGGTGTTCCAACACTTCAACTTATTATGGTCGCGCACGGTCGCTGAGAACATCAGCTTCCCGCTCGAGCTCATCGGGGTACCGGCGAGCGAGCGCAAACGCCGCGTCCAAGAACTCGTCGAACTCGTTGGTCTCGCCGGACGAGAAGACAGCTATCCGTCACAACTATCGGGCGGCCAAAAGCAGCGAGTCGGGATAGCCCGTGCGCTCGCTACGAATCCAGAAGTGCTCCTCTGCGATGAAGCGACGAGCGCACTCGACCCGAAGACGACGGATTCGATTCTCGAACTGCTCGTCAGCATCAACAAGAAACTTGGTTTGACGATCGTCCTCATCACCCATGAGATGCACGTCATCCAAAAGATTTGTCACCGTGTCGCCGTCATGGAGGCCGGAAAGGTCGTCGAGACCGGACAAGTCGCCGACGTGTTCCAACATCCGGAACAGCCGATTACGAAAGAGTTCGTCAAGCAGATCGGCGCGGTCGAAGACATGTCGCTCACGTTCGAACATTTGAAAGCTCGTTATCCGAGCGGTCAAATCGTCAAGCTCAAATTCTTGAACGAGACGGCCGAACAACCGATTCTGTCGGAAGTGTTGAAGCAGCATGACATCGGCTTCAACATCATCGGCGGAAAGGTGACGCAGTCACAAGTCGGTGCCCTCGGGACATTATTCATCCAATTGATCGGAGAGCCGGCTGAAGTCGAGCGGGCCATCGCCTCAATCCGATCACAGGCAGTGGAAGTGGAGGTAGAAAGCGATGTTTCCTAATGTAGATTGGCAAGTCATGTTAGAACAGACGTGGGAGACGCTCTATATGACACTCGTCGCCGGAGCCGCGACGTTCGTCATCGGTCTCGCGCTTGGGATGCTCCTATATGTCACGAACGAGCCGCTCATGATGAAGAACCGTCCGATTTACACGGTCATCAGTGCGGTCGTCAACATCTTCCGGTCAATCCCGTTCATCATTTTGATTATCTTGCTCATCCCGTTCACGTTACTCGTCGTCGGGACGATGCTAGGATCGACGGCAGCACTACCGGCACTCATCATCGGTGCGGCCCCGTTCTATGCACGGATGGTCGAGCTCGCGCTTCGCGAAGTCGACCGCGGTGTCATCGAGGCGGCCGAATCGATGGGAGCAACAAAATGGCAGATTGTCTATAAAGTATTGTTCCCAGAAGCATTGCCGGCCATCGTGTCAGGCATCACGGTCACGATCGTCGCGATCGTCGGTTACACGGCGATGGCAGGGGTCGTTGGCGGCGGGGGACTCGGGAACTTGGCTTTCCTCGAAGGGTTCCAGCGCTCACAAAGTGACGTCACGTTCGTCGCGACCGTCTTAATCTTGGTCATCGTCTTCGTCATCCAGTTCATCGGCGATCGACTCGTATCTGTAATCGATAAGCGTTCCGCTTAATCAAATAGAAAATTTGGAGGGGTTTTATAATGAAATCATGGAAAACAGTACTCGGTTTAACGGCAGCTTCAGCACTCACGATTCTCGCGGCTTGCGGCGGCGGGGATTCAGAATCAGGTTCGGGCGATGACAAGACGCTCGTCGTCGGTGCGTCAAACGTCCCGCACGCTGAGATTTTAGAGCACGTCCAAGATGAGTACGAAGAGAAGGGCTATACGCTCGAAATTAAGAAGTTCCAAGACTACGTCCTACCGAACAAAACGCTCGCAGACGGTGAATTGGACGCGAACTACTTCCAACACGAGCCGTACCTCGAGTCGCAAATGGCTGAAAACAAAGACTACAAATTCGCTTCAGCCGGTGGCGTCCACATCGAGCCGATCGGTGTGTACTCGAAAGACTATGCATCACTCGATGAGCTTCCAGAAGGCGCTGAAATCATCATGAGCTCGTCGGTCGCTGACCACGGACGTATCCTCACGATGCTTCAATCTGAAGGCTTGCTCACACTCGCGGAAGGCAAGACAACGGACGCGACGGTTTCAGACATCGTCGACAACCCGAAAAACTTGGAGTTCAAGACGGACGTCGAAGCGGCACTTCTCCCGCAAGCGTTCAACAACGGTGAAGGGGACGCGGTCCTCATCAACACGAACTACGCGATCGATGCCGGCCTCAACCCGCTCGAAGACGCGATCGCTCTCGAAGGCGAAGATTCACCTTACGTCAACTTGATCGTCACACGTGAAGGCGACGAAGATGACGAGCGCGTCAAGGCACTCCTCGAAGTCCTCACGTCAGAAGAGACACAACAGTGGATCTTGGATGAGTACAAAGGTGCAGTCGTACCGGTCAAACAATAATCTCGTCAAGGCCCGGGCTATCCCGGGCCTTTTTTGTTTGGAGTAGTTTTGGTTCATTAATAGAAGTACACTACATATATGTAGGAAAAGGGGGGATTCGGATGAACATACGACACATTCATCCGCTGACGCTGGGCGTCTTGTTCGGTACGTTTTTTGCCCGGCTGTCGACATTTTTTGTCATGCCGTTTTTTGCGATTTATCTCGCGACGCTCGGCTTCTCGGCGAGCGTGATCGGGACGGTGTTCGCCATCTCGGCGCTATCGGGGTTGTTCATGAGCTTTTTCGGGGGGACGCTGTCCGATCGCTATGGGCGCAAACAGTTGATGCTGATCGGCATCGTCTTGAACGCCTTGACGTTCAGCGGTTTCGCACTCGTGACAGAGTTATTTTGGTTTTATATGTTCTCGGTACTTATGGGCGTGTCACGGTCGTTCCTCGAACCGGCGTCCCGCGCCCTCATCAGTGATACGACGCAGCCGGACCAGCGCGTCATCGTCTATAACGTCCGTTACTTTTTAATCAACATTGCGGCGGCAATCGGACCATTGCTCGCGGTCGTCTTGTCGCTCACTGGCGCAAAGAGCGCCTTCTTCGTCGTGACGGGCGTTTACGTGATGTACGGACTCGTCATCTCGACGCTGTTCCGAAAGTATCCGTTCGAGGAAGGGGACGGCGTCAAAGTCCGGCCGCGCTTGACGGAGACGTTCCGTGTGTTACAACAAGATAAGACGTTCCGCTTCGTCATCATCGGAATGATTTTTGCCATCATCGGCTATAGTCAGTTCAATGCGACGTTGCCACAGTTCATCGCGTTCCATGACGGATTCGAGAATGGGTCCCGTCTGTTCGCGTATTTGTTGACGGTCAATGCAATCACCGTGCTCGTCGTCCAGTATCCGATTATGCGGTTCGGGATTCGCGTGTCACCGATTAAGTCGCTCTTTTTCGGAGTCGGCACGCTATCGACCGGGCTCCTGCTCATCGGTTTCGCGACCCAGACGTGGATTTTATTCGTCGCGATGGTCATCTTCACGGTCGGCGAGGTGCTCATGTTCACGATGACGGACGTGTTGACGGACGAATTGGCACCGGCCCATCTGCGCGGGACGTATTTCGGGGCGATGGGGTTGACGGCGCTCGGTCAGACGATTGGTCCTGTCATCGGTGGAGTGTTGCTTGATGGATTCGACAATGCAGCGTTGCCAGTGTTTGGAAGTTTGGCCGTATTGACGGCATGCGGCGCCTTCTTCTTCGCCGGCGCCTTGAAAGAACGAAAAGCAAGTTTAGCCTTAATCGAGGAAAAAGTTGGATAAAGTCTTGATTTCCCGATATTCTCATTCTCAACATTTATGTTTTATTGAGAATGAATAATAAGGTGAGTCGCTTGAAATAAAAAATTGCCTAGATTAAGATTAGAATATATCTAATCTACGCCAAAAATGGCGAGAAAACGGAAGGGGTATCCGAATGTCTAACGTACCACACATGAAAATTGATGACCTCCGCGTCTCAATCGAAGGAAAAGAGATCGTAAAAGGTCTTAATCTTGAAATTAAAGGTGGCGAAATTCACGCCATCATGGGTCCTAACGGAACGGGTAAATCTACACTCGCATCGGCACTTATGGGTCATCCATTGTATGAAGTCACAGGCGGAAGCGTTGATTTGAACGGCGAAGACGTACTCGACATGGAAGTCGACGAGCGTGCGCAAGCCGGAATGTTCCTCGCAATGCAGTATCCTGCTGAAATCAGTGGTGTCACAAATGCCGATTTCTTACGTTCAGCAATCAACTCGCGCCGTGAAGAAGGCCAAGAAATCTCACTCATGAAGTTCATCCGTGAACTCGATGCGAAGATGGACGTCCTTGAAATCCCTTCAGAAATGGCACACCGCTATTTAAACGAAGGCTTCTCAGGTGGAGAGAAAAAACGTAACGAGATTCTTCAGATGATGATGATCAAACCGAACATCGCCATCCTCGATGAGATCGACTCAGGTCTTGACATCGATGCGCTCAAAGTCGTCGCCAAAGGCGTCAACGAAATGCGTTCAGAAGAGTTCGGCTGCTTGATCATCACGCACTATCAGCGTCTCCTCAACTATATCGAGCCAGACTTTGTTCACATCATGATGGACGGGAAAATCGTCATGTCAGGTGGCAAAGAACTTGCACAACGACTCGAAGCAGAAGGTTACGACTGGGTGAAGCAAGATCTTGGAATGACAGTAGACACAGAAGCGTAAGGAGGCTGTACGATGACCGTACAATTTGAATTGGATGCACAAGCAGTAGCGGCACGTGCAGAGGCGCTCGGTGGACCTTCATGGATGGTCAACCGTCGCAAAGAAGCAGCAGAACTTGCGCCGACCCTCGCCTTGCCAAAAGTTGAAAAGATCAAGATTGATAAATGGGACTTCGTCTCTGGAGACGTCGAGCTCACGAAGCACGACGGCTTGACGCCTGAAATCGAAGCACTTCTTGGAGACCACCGTACAAACGTGCTCGTTGAACGCAACGGTCATGTCGTCTACAACGAACTTGCGACGCCAGAAGGTGTCCTCTTCATGGGCATCAACGAAGCGATGGAACAACATCCGGACCTCGTTGAGAAATACTTCATGACGGAAGGTGTCCGCGTGGACGAAGAACGTTTGTCTGCGTTGAACGCTGCCCTCATGAACGGCGGTGCGTTCTTATACGTACCGAAGAACGTCCAGTTGAAAGACCCGCTCCAAGCCATCTTCACGATGGAACAAGCGAACGGTGCGCTCTATCACCACACGATCATCGTCGCAGACGAAGGCAGTGAAGTGACGTATATCGAGAGCTTCCTCTCGAACACGAACGAGCCGCACACGGTCAACGCCGTGACGGAAGTATTCGCTGGTGCGAACGCGAAAGTCGTCTTCGGTGGTGTCGATCAGCTCGCTGAATCGGCCCTCTCGTTCATGAACCGCCGCGGTGTCGTCTATGAGAACGCACGCCTCGAATGGGCGCTCGGTCACATGAACGACGGCAACTCGGTCGTCGAGACGAAAACGCACCTCGTCGGAGACAACACGTTCTCAGATACGAAAGCCGTCACGATCGGTCGTGGCGCACAGAAACAAAACTTCAACATCCGGACGGACCATTTCGGGAAGTCTTCAGAAGGGTTCATCTTGATTCACGGTGTCCAAAAAGATTCGGCCACGGCCATCTTCAGCGGGACATCGATGATTCACCATGGCGCTTCGAAATCGAACGGCGTTCAAACGGAACGTGTCCTCATGTTGTCTGAAAAGGCACGTGGCGACGCGAACCCGATTCTCCTCATCGATGAGGACGACGTCATGGCAGGTCACGCCGCTTCGGTCGGACGCGTCGACGACGTGCAGCTCTACTACTTGATGAGCCGCGGTCTGTCACGCAAAGAAGCCGAACGGTTGATCATTCACGGATTCCTGAACCCGGTCGTCGAGCAACTCGCGATCGAGTCGGTCAAAGACCGTCTCCGTGAAGTCATCGAAGGGAAAGTACGTTAAGATGATTGATGCCTCGATTCGTAAACAGTTCCCGATTTTAGATCAGGAAATCAACGGTCATCCGCTCGTCTATCTCGACAGCGCGGCGAGCTCCCAAAAGCCGC
The DNA here is from genome assembly GCF_018618395.1 of Exiguobacterium sp. s149. Taxonomy (NCBI): domain Bacteria; kingdom Bacillati; phylum Bacillota; class Bacilli; order Caryophanales; genus Exiguobacterium; species Exiguobacterium sp. s149. The sequence continues at coordinate 270,431 of NZ_JACSLZ010000001.1, read as the reverse complement.
TTGCTGTCATCGAGGCGATCGAGGATTACTATCGCCGCATCCACTCGAACGTGCACCGGGGCGTCCATACGCTCGGGACGCACGCGACGGATGCGTATGAAGGGGCGCGGGAGCGCGTCCGTTCATTCATCAACGCCGCCGTCCCAGAAGAAATCATCTTCACACGCGGGACGACGACGGCGATTAACCTCGTCGCGTCAAGCTACGGGGATGCCAACGTCGGCGCGGGGGACGAGATCGTCCTCACACCGATGGAGCACCACGCCAACTTGATTCCGTGGCAACAGCTCGCCAAGCGTAAAGGGGCCACGCTCCGTTACGTCGAATTGACGCCGGACGGTCGGGTCACGCTCGACGCGGTCCGTGCCGTCTTGTCGGACCGGACGAAAATCGTCGCCATGAGTCACGTCTCGAACGTGCTCGGCACGATTAACCCGATCGCCGACGTGGCGAAGCTCGCCCATGAAAAAGGCGCGGTCATGGTCGTCGATGCGGCGCAAAGCGCACCGCACCGGAAACTTGACGTGCAAGCACTCGATTGCGACTTCCTCGCCTTCTCAGGCCATAAGATGCTCGGTCCGACCGGAATCGGCGTCTTATACGGGAAGAAGCAGTTGCTCAAACACATGGAACCGGTCGAATTCGGTGGCGAGATGATCGATTATGTCGACTTGTATGAGTCGACGTGGAAAGACATCCCGTACCGGTTCGAAGCGGGGACGCCGATTATCGCTGGCGCCGTCGGTTTGGCAGCAGCCATCGACTTTTTAGAAGACCTCGGTCTTGAGAACGTCGAGGCCCACGAACGGGCGCTCGCGACGTACGCCATCGAACAGATGCGTACGATTGAAGGCATTGAGATTTACGGGCCTGAGGAACGCGTCGGACTCGTCACGTTCAACTTAGGTGACGTGCACGCCCACGACCTTGCGACCGTATTGGATATGCAAGGCATCGCGGTCCGGGCCGGCCACCACTGTGCCCAGCCGCTCATGCGCCTCCTGAAGCAATCATCGACAGCCCGAGCGAGCTTCTACTTGTACAATACGAAAGAAGAAGTCGACCGCTTCATCGAAGGGCTACGTCAAACGAAGGAGTATTTCAATTATGAGTTTTAACAATCTCGACATGTTGTACCGACAGGTCATCATGGATCATTATAAAAACCCAAGAAACCGTGGCGTCATCGAAGATGGCGTGACGGTCGACTTGAACAACCCGACGTGCGGGGATTCACTCCGACTCCAACTCCAAGTCGAGGACGGAATCGTGAAAGATGCCAAGTTCGAAGGTGAAGGCTGTTCGATCAGTCTCGCCTCGGCATCGATGATGACTCAAATCGTGAAGGGCAAGTCTGTGGACGAGGCTCTCCAATTGGCGAACATCTTCTCGGAGATGGTCCAAGGGAAAGACTACGATACAGACACGTTCGACCTAGGCGACATCGAAGCGTTGTCTGGCGTCTCAAAGTTCCCGGCTCGCATCAAGTGTGCCACGCTTGCGTGGAAAGCGCTTGAAAAGGGAGTCGACGAGGAAGCGTAAGCAGAAGGAGGAGACCGATATGGCGAAAAACATGCCTGACATTGGCGATTATAAATATGGCTTCCATGACCGAGACATCTCGATTTTCCGTTCAGGCCGCGGCTTGACGAATGAAATCGTAGAGACGATCTCGCGCATGAAAGAAGAACCGGCATGGATGCTCGAGTTCCGCTTGAAATCACTCGAACAGTTCCGCAAAATGCCGATGCCGACATGGGGCGGCGATCTCACGGCACTCGATTTCGATGAGATCACGTACTATGTCAAACCGTCTGAAAAGACAGAGCACTCGTGGGACGAGGTTCCTGAAGAAATCAAGCGTACGTTTGACAAGCTCGGAATCCCGGAAGCGGAGCAAAAATACTTGGCAGGCGTTTCGGCTCAGTATGAGTCTGAAGTCGTTTATCACAGCATGCAAGAAGACTTCGAAGCGAAAGGTGTCATCTTCAAAGATACAGACACTGCTTTGAAAGAAGATGAAGCCATCTTCCGTGAGTACTTCGGAAAATTGATTCCGCCGACAGATAACAAGTTCGCGGCACTCAACTCGGCTGTTTGGTCAGGTGGCTCGTTCATCTATGTACCAAAAGGCGTGAAGCTCGAGCAACCGCTCCAAGCTTACTTCCGCATCAACTCGGAGAACATGGGTCAGTTCGAGCGGACGCTCATCATCGTCGACGAGGGCGCTTCTGTCCATTACGTCGAAGGATGTACAGCACCGGTCTACACGACGAACTCACTCCACTCAGCGGTCGTTGAGATTTTCGTCAACAAAGACGCATACTGCCGCTATACGACAATTCAGAACTGGGCGAACAACGTCTACAACTTGGTCACGAAGCGTGCCGTTTGTGAAGCGGGTGGATCGATGGAGTGGATCGATGGTAACATCGGTTCGAAACTCACGATGAAATACCCGGCCGTCATCTTGAAAGGTGAAGGCTCACGCGGTATGACGCTCTCGATCGCTCTCGGCGGTAAAGGGCAGCACCAAGACGCGGGCGCGAAAATGATTCACCTCGCACCGAACACGTCGTCGTCAATCGTCTCGAAGTCGATCTCGAAACAAGGCGGAAAAGTCTCGTATCGCGGTATCGTCCACTTCGGTCGTAAAGCGAAAGGCGCACGTTCGAACATCGAATGTGACACGCTCATCATGGATAATCAGTCGACGTCGGACACGATCCCGTACAACGAGATCTTGAACGACCAAGTCTCACTCGAGCACGAAGCGAAAGTCTCAAAAGTGTCAGAAGAGCAACTCTTCTACCTCATGAGCCGCGGAATCTCGGAAGAAGAAGCGACGGAAATGATCGTCATGGGCTTCATCGAGCCGTTCACGAAAGAATTGCCAATGGAATATGCCGTCGAAATGAACCGTCTCATCAAGTTTGAGATGGAAGGATCGATCGGATAATCCTGCATAGATACTGAAAGACGGTTGACATGATTTCATGTCGACCGTCTTTTTGTGTAGGCTATGCCTGTAAACAGGGAATAGGGCATGGATAGCTGATGCGTGCCTGTAGATTCGAGAGGAGAAAATCACATGATGTTCTTAGTAACGGGATATTTCAACGCTGACAAAATGAACGAAAAGACCGACCTAGAAATCAATCAAATCATGGCGACGTGTGAACCACACTTACAGGAGCTGTATGCAAGTGAACAGGTGCTGATGGATATGGGGCTTGAAGCGAGCATGAAACAACTCAAGCGGGAGTTACATCAGATTTCGATTACGGATGGGCCTGTTACAGAATCGAAAGAAGTCATGGGAAGTGCGTTCCTGATTGAAGCGTTGGATATGGAGGATGCGGTCAGAATCGCTTCCATCCAACGACCCAAGTGCCCGAAGCGGAATCGTTAGGATGGAGGCTCGAAATTCGGCCGGTGCACTATTATCGAGAGCGAGAATGATATGTGTGATAAACATTGTTTTGTTTAGAAGCGAATTCCTCACAAGCGAGTTCGCTTTTTTTGTCGTGAAACGAAGGAGAGTCGGGTATGCTAAGAAAGAGAACACGTTTAGAAAGGGATGAAGCATATGGATCACTTGAACACGATTGACCCAGAAGACATCACCCGCATCGCCGTCGTCGGCGCCGGATGGGTTGGCGTCAGTTTCGCCTATCAACTGTCGATGGCCGCGCTCTGTGAAGAGCTCGTCTTGATTGACTCGAACCACGCCAAGGCTGAAGGGGAGGCGATGGACCTCAATCACGGGATATCATTCGCCCCGAGTCCGGTCCGAATTTGGGCAGGTGACTACTCGGACTGCCGCGACGCCGATATAGTCGTCATCACGGCCGGTGCCGCGCAAAAGCTCGGTCAGACCCAGATGGACCTCGCCGAACAAAATGCGAAGGTCATGCAACATGTCACGGAACAAATTATGGCGAGCGGATTCGACGGCATCATCGTCGTCGCGACGAACCCGGTCAATGTCATGGCACACGTCGTCTGGAAGGCGTCCGGCTTGCCGAAACATCGCGTTATCGGTTCAGGAACAGTCCTTGATACGGCACGTCTCCGTTATAAGGTAGGCGAGTACTTCGACTTGTCGTCGCGGAACTGTCACGTCTATTACATGGGTGAGCACGGTGCCGGGGGCTTCGTCGCCTGGGACAACGCCCGCGTTTACGGGAAGTCGATGAAGCAGCTACTTGAGGAGAATGAATCGTATCGCCAAGAAGATTTGGACGCCATCTATCAAGGAGTCCGCGATGCGGCGAATCAAATCATCGAATATAAGAGCGCGGCGTACTACGCGATTGGGCTCGGGCTCCTCCGTATCGTCCGCGCCATCGTCCGGAATGAGAACTCCGTCGTGACGATCGGTGCCCACCTCGATGGCGAATACGGTGCCTCAGGTCTCCATATCGGCGTACCGGCCTTGATTGATCGGACCGGCATCCGCCAAATCATCGAGATTGAACTGACGGACGAGGAACAGGGACAGTTCGATGCCTCGGTCGGACGGATTCGCCAAGCGATTGACAACATCGAATCATCAACATAAAAAGGACCCGGCTGCCCATGCAGCCGGGTTTGTCATTACGACGCCTTCTTCTCGGCGACGTCTTTCTTATAATATTTCTCGGACGTGAAGAACTCGGTCGTCAAGCGCTTCACTTCGCCGCTCAACATCAAGACAGCGATCATGTTCGGGATAAGAATCATCGCGAGCATCAAATCAAGGAAGTTCCAAATCATTTGGGCCCCACCGATTGCACCGATGACGATTGAGCCGATATAGACGACTTTCATCATGAAGCCGGCCTTCAAACCAAACAAGTACTCGGCTTGGCGCGACCCGTAGAAGATGATGACGATAATCGTCGACAAGACGAAGAAGATGAGCGAGATCGTTACGAGCAGGCTACCCGTGTAACCGAAGTACTGTTGGAACGCGATTGTTGTCAGGGCTGCTGGATCGTTCATCGCATCGGCCCGTGTCCATACCCCGGACGACAAGACAACGAACGCCGTCGTGCTACAGATGATGAGCGTATCGATGACGATCCCGATTATGGCCCAGAAGCCTTGCCGGACCGGATGATCCGTTTGCGCAGCGGCGTGGGCAATCGGTGCCGTCCCGAGTCCTGCTTCGTTCGAATAAAGACCACGGGCGAAGCCCCAACGAATCGTCTCGGCGATGGCGGCACCAGCGAAACCACCGAGCGCGGCCATCGGTTGGAATGCGTATGAGAAGATGAGCCCGAGTACTTCCGGGATTTGTGAGAAATTCATCAAGACGATGACGAAGCCGGCACCGACATAGACGAGGGCCATCGCCGGGACGATGACTTCCGTCACTTTCGCGATGCGTTTCATACCGCCGAAGACAACAAGGGCGACGAGCCCGGCGACGATAATCCCGGTCACAAGGGTATTGCCGTTGAACGTCTCTCGGACGGCCGAACTGACGGCGTTTCCTTGAACCATGATACTCGGGATGAGTTCGATCATGAGAGCGAAGGCGAACCATGAGGCGAGCCATTTCAGCTTCAAGCCTTTCGCCATATAGTAGACGGGACCGCCGACAAATTCACCGGCCTCGTTCTTCTCGCGGTAACGGACGGCGAGGACGCTCTCCGAGAACTTGATGGCCATGCCGACGACGGCGATGACCCACATCCAAAAGATGGCGCCCGGCCCGCCGAACATGATGGCGGCCGGTACCCCGATGATATTGGCGGCACCGATCGTCGAAGATAAGGCTGACGTCAACGCCTGGCGGGGACTGATGTCACCTTCACCTTTTGGTTTTTTAAAGACACTGCCTAACGTTTGTTGCATTATGTAGAGGGGGTATCGGAATTGGAAGAATCCTAAACGAATCGTCAAATAGAGTCCAGACAAAACGAGTAACGAGATGATTGGCACACCCCATAGCCAATCTGAAATTGTCGTCACCACAGTCACAAGTTGTTCCACATCACCACTCCTATCCAGTATTTTACTTATATATTGTTGCCTAACGAGACAGAGGCTAAACCCATTCTTTCAAATTAGAGGAGGAGACTTATATGAAACAGGCACAGCATCTTATCGTATCAGGCCGGGTCCAAGGGGTCGGCTTCCGTTACTTCGCGCAAGCGACTGCCCTTGAATACGGCATCACAGGTTGGGTCCGGAATTTGAATGATGGGACGGTTGAACTTCAAATCGAAGGAGACGCGGAGAGACTCGAATCCTATAAACGCGCCCTCTATAACGGGAATCGTTTTGTCGGGGTCGAACGGATTGAAGCGGAAGACACGACGGTCGAATCATTCCGGAAGTTTGATATCCGTTATTGACCATTTTTCTCATTTACAGCTAGTCAGTGAGTGCGACCAACCGATAATTTGTAAATTAAGGGAACGGTTCCATACAATAAATCCACATTTTAAAAAATTAAACATCATTTTTATGGATAGGGTGGTCAAAAAAATGAAAGTGTGTATAATGGAATAGACCAAGCGGTTTATTGTCAGAAAATTTAGTCATTTGATTCATTGGTAACACGGAAGGTATTACATGTATGTGGAGGTAGTTGTATGAAAAAATCGACATTATTCCCGTTAGCATTCACGATTTTCGCATTATTCTTCGGGGCCGGGAACTTGCTGTTCCCACCGATGCTAGGTGCGATGGCAGGACAGAACCTCGTCCCAGCCCTAGTCGGCTTCGTCATTACCGGCGTCGGGCTACCATTACTCGCGCTCTTCGCAGTCGCGCGGGTAGGCGGTGGATCTGACCAAATCGCTCGGTATATTCCGAAGCGACTTGCGCTCGTCTTGACGGGATTAATGTACGTGGCGATTGGACCGTTCTTCGGGATTCCACGGACGGCAGCAGTCACGTATGAGATGGGAGTCGTACCGTTCCTCGGTGCGCCATCTACACTCACGCTCGCAATCAGTTCAACTGTCTTCTTCGGTTTGACGTTCTTCTTGACGTTACGCGCTCAGAAATTGATTGAAGTCATCGGACGCATCATTACACCGATTCTCTTGCTCTTGCTTGCGGCAATCGGAATCACGAACCTCGTGGCTCCACTCGGGAAGCCGGTCGCACCAGCAGAAGGATATGAGACGTGGATTGGCGCTCTCGGGGAGGGCTTCAAACAAGGCTACTTGACGATGGACGTCTTCGGCGCTCTCGTCTTCGGCGCCATCGTGCTCGTCACGCTTAAAGCGAACGGGATGACGGACCAGAAAGAAGCATCTTCACTTCTTCGGACGTCTGGAATGCTCGCTGTCACGTGTTTGATGCTCGTCTATATCTCGCTCGGGTCGATTGGAGCGAACATGACAGGCCAAACAGGAACGACAGACGGAGCAAGCTTGCTTCAAGCGTTTGCAGGTTCATCTTTCGGACAAGTCGGAATGCTCGTACTCGGGGCTGCGGTCTTCCTCGCTTGTTTGACGACAGCGGTCGGACTCATCACTGAGTTCTCACGCTTCATCAGCAACACGTTCGAATCACTCAAGTATTACCAAGTCGTCATCGCGACGACATTGTTCGGCTTCATGATTTCACTCGTCGGACTTGGTATGTTGATTGAAATCGCAGTACCGCTCCTCACGCTCTTGTATCCGGTCATGATCGCACTCGTACTCGTCTCGATTACGGAGCGGATTCAACGCAACCCGCATGTCGCCATGAAGGCGACTGTATATACGGCCCTCGTTCTCTCGATCTTCGAGACGACACACGGATTGGCGCCGTCAGCAGCAACAGCTTGGATCACGAACTTGCCGATGGCTGAGATCGGACTTGCTTGGGCAGTTCCAACATTGATCGTGTATGTGATCACACTGTTTTTACCGAAAAATCGTTCCAACCAAGCACTCGCTCAATCACGCATCTCATAAGCAAGTGTTTGAACACCCATCCTCTGGTCAAGGATGGGTGTTTTGCTGTCTTATCGTTTGCTCATTTCATTCATCAACAAGTAAAATGAAAGGATGAAAAGGAAGTGACATACATTGACGACTAAACAAAAGAAACAATTGGCGATTCTCATGTTGAACATGTTCATCGCTGTAGCAGGATTCGGGATTATCATACCGATTATTCCTGATTATTTGAAGATGATTGGAGAAGGCGGCACCGCTGCCGGACTCATGATTTCTGTCTTTGCCGGGGCCCAGCTGCTCATGTCGCCGATTGCTGGGAAATGGGCGGACGTTTACGGCCGCAGGCTCATGATTATCCTCGGACTCATCGGCTTTACCATCTCGATGGGCGTCTTTTACTTATCAGACAACTTGACCGTCCTGTTGATTTCACGAGCAATCGGCGGCGTCGGGGCCGCTCTCTTGATTCCGGCCATCTTTGCTTACGTGGCCGATATCACGACGCTCAAACAACGGGCGAAAGGGAACAGTTATATTTCCGCGGCAATGTCGCTCGGGATTGTCATCGGCCCAGGAATCGGTGGATTCTTCGCCGAATTCGGGTTGAAGGCACCGCTCTTGTTATCGGCGATCGTATCATTCGTTGCCGTCATCTCGTCAATCATTCTATTGAAAGAACCGGACCGTGAACCGTATGTCCAAACGAGTGAGAGTGAATCGTTACCGCGTCAACTCGTGTCGTCGACACGGAAACCGTATTTCTTCGTGCTCGTCATCAACTTGGTCATGGCGTTCGGTTTGATGGCATACGAGTCGGTCCTCGGTCTGTTCGTCAGTGAGACGTTCAGCGCAACGCCGCAACAAATCGCGGTCATGATCACCGGGACGGGAATCGTCAGCGTCATCGTCCAGCTGTTCGCGGTCGACCGTCTTGTCTCGCTGTTCGGTGAGATTAAAGTCGTGCTCATCTTTATCATGCTCGCTGCGCTCGGCTTCTTGTTCTCACTGTTTGCCGGGTCTTACACGATTTTCTTCGCGGTCACGTTGATTATCTTCTTGTCGACGTCAATTTTACGACCGGTATTGAATACGCTCGTATCGAAAATGGCAGATAAAGAGCAAGGGTTTGCGATGGGGATGAACAATGCTTATATGAGCATCGGGAATATCGTCGGACCGACGCTTGCCGGAATCGCCTTCGATATCGATATGCGCTATCCGTTTGTGATGGGGCTCGTCCTGTTGCTCGTGACGTTCGCGGGAACGTTGAATTGGTCGAAACGTAACACGGCGGCCACGTTCGAACAATAAGTTGAGGAGGGAATGTGATGATTTATGTCGGTGTGACGGGGTGGGGAGACCATGATTTACTGTATACGACCCCAGAAGAACGAAAACATAAACTGTCGACCTATGCGGGGCATTTCCCGACCGTTGAAATCGATTCCTCGTTTTATGCGATTCAACCGGTAAAGAATTACGAGAAATGGAACCAGGAAACGCCGGAAACGTTCCAATTCATCGTCAAAGTTTCCAGGGAAATGAGCGGGCATGACCGGGAACCGAAGCTGCCCCTCGCCGAGCTGTTCGAGCGATACAGGACGTCCGTCGAACCGCTGAAACAGGCCGGGAAGCTACGAGCCGTGCTCGTCCAACTCCCGCCCTGGTTTGATGTCTCGAAGCCACATCTCGATTATTTACGGACAATCCGTGACGAGTTGCGCGACTATGACATCGCCATCGAGTTCCGGAACCCGACGTGGTTCTCGGAGGCGTTCCGGGAGCGGACGCTCGCGTTCTTGGCGGAACAACGTTTCATCAATACGATTTGTGATGAGCCGCAAACGAAAGAGAGCAGCATCCCGTTCGTCCCGGTCGTGACCAATCCGGATGTGGCCGTCGTACGTTTGCACGGCCGCAACACCGCCGGCTGGCTTCGAAAACCGGGCATGACGAGCCAGGAATGGCGTCACGTACGCTGCCTGTATCGCTATAGTGAGGATGAACTGCAGGAGCTCGCCGCGGCCCTCAAACAAGTCGACGAAACAGCGAAGTCGGTGTACGTCTACTTCAACAACAACTCGGCCGGCGACGCGGTACCAAACGCCAAACGGTTGATTGAGATTCTCGGTGCCGAATATGAACTCGCCCCGAGCCAAATCAGTCTGTTCTAGGAAGGGGGATCGTCTTGAGAACGATTACGATGTTTCATTATAATGACTTACATTCGAAATTCCATAACTGGCCGCGGTTCGTCTCGTTTTTGAATGAGCATCGGACGGACGAGACGCTCGTCTTCGATCTCGGCGACCATGCCGACCGCACCCATCCGGCGACAGAAGTGACGCGCGGACAAGTGAACGTCCGACTGCTCAACCGGATTCGACCGACGGCGGTCACGATCGGCAATAATGAAGGCATCACGTTCCCGCACGACTGGCTCGCCCATCTGTATGACGAGGCCGCGTTCCCAGTCCTATTAGGGAACGTCTATCAAGCAGCTGGTGAACGGCCAGAATGGGCGTCGGAGACGCTCATCGTCGAACGAGAGGGAATTCAGATCGGGCTGTTCGGGGTGACCGCGCCGTATGAAGAGCTTTATCCTGAACTCGGTTGGGCCATCGAAGCACCACATGGGGCAACGGCGCGTGCCCTCGAGACACTTCGAGACTGCGACGTCATCATCGCGCTCAGCCATCTCGGCTTTTATGCCGACGAGCGGCTCGCCGAGGCGTTCCCAGAAATCGATGTCATCCTCGGAGCCCATACCCACCACGTACTCGATGAAGGTGTCGTCACGAACGGCGTCCTGATCGCGCAGGCCGGTAAATACGGACAGTACGTCGGGCAAATCGAGTTGACTATCGAAGGAAAGCGGGTCATCGAGAAACGGGCTTGTCTCCACGATGTATCGGAGCGCGAACCTGATGAAGCGACGGTCGCGGTCCTAGCCGCAGAGTATGGTCAAGCCGAGCGTCTGCTCGATGTGACGATTGCCGAGACACCAGGTTATGAAAGTGACTGGTTCGGTCCGTCAGCCATCGGAGACCTATTGGCGAGCGGACTCGCGGACTGGTGTGACGCCGAGTTGAGTATCATCCCATCCGGTGTCTTGTTAGAAGGTTTGCGCCCGGGCCACGTCACGCTAAATATGTTGCACCGGATTTGTCCGCATCCGATCAACCCTTGTCTCTTGACGCTTGACGGGGCTACCCTCGTTCGATTTTTGAACGACGTCCAAGAAGATGCGTTCACGACAATGCATGTCCGTGGCCTCGGTTTTCGCGGGACGGTGCTCGGTAGCCCGATCCTCCATGGAATCGACAGCCGACACGGTCGCTATTCGATTAATGGTGAGGAAATCAAGCTAGACGGGACGTATCGTGTCGCCACGGTCGACATGTTCACGTTCGGACCGCTTCTTCCGTATTTGGCCGATCAGCCGAAGCGTTACTTTATGCCGGAACTGCTGCGTGACGTGTTACGCGAGACGATCGTGACCCGTCATAATGCCATCCGAAAAGGATAGGGACGGGACCGGTCGGCATGCTATGATAGAACAGTGGAGGTGTGAAACATGATTAGAGTGAATCGCCATGGCTATACCGTCATTGAAGAGAAACGTGACGGTTTTGACGAGGAAGCGTTCATCGCACGCTATAGCGACGTGCTTGATAAATACGATTATATCGTCGGGGATTGGGGCCACGGACAACTTCGGTTGAAAGGGTTCTATGAGACGAAGTCCAAGTTCGCGACGTATGATAATCGAATCGATCACGTGATGGATTACGTGTATGAATACTGTAACTTTGGGTGCCCGTTCTTTGTACTCAAAAAAGAGACGGAAATCGATGAGGCGGAAGACGGTCCAGTCTTCGGTGGCACGAAACAACCGCTCAAACTGAAACGCAAATTCAATAAATCGGAAGAAGTCGAGCCTTCGACCGGTACATGACGCGCTGATGACATCAGCGCTTTTTTGTTACATTTATTTTCCAAATGTTTCTTTTAGGTGAAAAGACGGTGTGACAGGTTTAGGGATAGGAAATCTGTGATAACTTATATTTAAGGTTATTGTTTCTGTTCGGGTTTTTGTGGGTTTTGGAAGTGAGGTGGAAGTATGCAACACGTACAAACGGCGACCGTCGGTGACCGCGATGACGTCCATAATCGAATTCATAATTTCGGCTTGGGCGTACTGGCGATGTTGTTCTTCGGGTTCGGGAGTATCATGACGTTTTACTTCACCGCCGCAGTCCTGATTTATGAGGTTGTCCACGTCTTGCTAATCCGCCGCTTTGAATATCGTCAGGCGTTTTTGAGAAGCCGCCTCTTTAAAATTATTTCGTTGGCGGTAGTGGCCACAGGTGTGCTCTTATTTATCGTATCGATGTCACAGTTTTTCATGGGCAACATCATGTATTGAAGGGAAAGGAAAAACCTTTTCCCTTTTTTCGTGTTTTTTTGAAACTTTTCGTGAAGTGATGACGTATACCGAAGAGAGAACTCAAAAAAAGGATGATGAAAATGACTGCACAACTTAAGCAACATGCACAACAAATGTTAACTGGTAAGCGTTGGCTACTCGCCGGGCTATTAATTTTGTTCGTAGTCTTGAACGGGATTCCACAATCGTTCGCGCCTCCTGTAGACCCTGAAGCGGTCCCAACAGCGGCGGACACGGGACTTACGTTCTTGTCGCTCCTCCTCACATTATTGATTGCGCCGCTCGCAATCGGTTGGTCTTGGCTCGTCCTGTCTGTATCGCGCGGTGACAAGCCTGCTGTCTCGACGTTGTTCGAGCCGTTCAAAACGGGATACGTCAAGCACGTGCTCGCCCCGTTCTTCATGGGATTGTTTATCTTCCTTTGGTCGCTGCTCCTCGTGATTCCGGGAATCATCAAAAGTTTCTCGTATTCTCTCACGTATTACATCTTACGTGACCAGCCGGAATTATCGGCTCTCGAGGCGATCACCGAATCACGCCGGATGATGGACGGGCATAAGATGGACGCGTTCAAACTCGTCCTCTCGTTTATCGGTTGGTTCCTTCTCGGGGTCATTACACTCGGCATCGGTTTCTTGTACGTCTATCCGTACTTCACGACGACGTATGCGACGTTCTACGATTCACTTCGGAAAGCAGAACAACCGCAGACGAACCATGTCGAGACAGATTTTGAACAAGGATTCTAAACGAAAACCTCCGCTCATCGAGAGCGGAGGTTTTGTATTAGGCGTTGACTTCTTGTTTTTGAAGGTAGGGCTTGAGCGATAACGTGTGTTCGGCGACGACTTTACGAATCGTCTTCGTCTTCGATCGCATGACGAGTGACGTCGTCTCGACAATATCGTCCGTCAAGAATTTTACGCCGTCCAGCAATTCGCCCGATGTGACGCCTGTCGCCGCAAAGATGCAGTCGTCGCTCTTGACGAGGTCGTCAAGCGTGAGCAATTGGAGCGGGTCCTCGATGCCCATCGAGATGACACGTGCCGTCTCTTCTTCATTCATCGGGTGGAGGCGTGCCTGCATGTCGCCACCGAGCGCTTTGACGGCCGCTGCCGTGATGACGCCTTCTGGTGCGCCGCCCGTACTGATGAAGATATCGATTGGGTTCGACTTGACGGCTGCTGCGATTCCCGCCGAGACGTCGCCGTCTTCGAACAGCTTGACGCGTGCGCCCATGTTCATCGCCGCTTGACGGAAATGTTCATGACGATCACGGTCTTGCATGATGACGGTCACTTCCTCGATGCGCTTGCCGTTATAAAGGGCGGCTTTCTCGATAATCGACTCAAGCGGTTCGTCGAGTGAGACTTTGCCTTTTAAATTCGGGCCGACGACGAGCTTATCCATATACATATCTGGTGCGTGGAGGAGGGCGCCTTTATCCGCGACCGCGATGACGACCATGGCGTCCCCGAGTCCTTTGGCGACGATCGATGTCCCTTCGAGCGGGTCAACGGCGATATCGACTTCTGGTCCGAACGTCGTCCCGAGACGTTCCCCGATGTATAGCATCGGTGCCTCATCGAGTTCACCTTCACCAATGACGACAGTTGCATCCATATTGATTGTACCGAGTACTTCACGCATGGCCGATGTCGCTGCGTCATCCGCTTCATTCTTCTGACCACGACCGATCCATTTCGATGAGGCCAATGCTGCTGCCTCGGTTGCTCGTACGATCTCTAACGCTAATTCTCGTTCCATAGTGTTGTACCCTCCACATGATATCTATTTAATGTGACATACTAATAGTTGTGTTAATCCGTGGATTAGTGTATCACAATTACGTAAATGATGTAAATAGGAGAGATTCTTTTCTCGAACGAGAAAAAGGATTACTATAGGAGGCAGGGGGGATTGCGATGTATTTTGTAAACAGAGAAAAGATTAACGAGACGTTGACCCATATGGAAACGATGCTCAGTCGACTCGACCAATTAGAGGGGGACGCGTTCACCATCGAGCTGGCGAAACAACGTTTGGCCGTTCACTTGATGGAGGGCGTGATTGACGTCGGCAACTCGATGATTGACGGGTTCATCATGCGTGACCCGGGCAGCTATGAGGATATTGTCGACATCTTGCTCGACGAGCGTGTGCTCGACGCCGAGACGGCCGAAGCGACGAAAGCGCTCGTCGGATTACGGGCGCACTATGTCAGGGAGTTCGTCACGGCAGATTCGGCCCGGTTCGACGCCTGGGTCGACCGTGATAAATCAACGTTCGAGGCATTCCCAGAGCAGGTCCGACGCTATCTCGAGGTGGAGCTCGGTCCTGTATCAGCATTTTTACCAGAAAGCGAGTGATTGGATGAATCCGATTAAAGGATACTTATTTGATTTAGATGGCACGATGTATGCGGGGACGGCCCCGATTCAAGCAGCGGTCGATTTCGTGAATCGACTCGAGGCGACCGGCTTCCCATACTTATTCGTCACGAACAACGCGTCGATGACGCCGGAGCAAGTGGCGGATAAACTTGTCTCGATGGGAGTGCATGTGACGCCTGAGCACGTATTGACAAGTGCGATGGCGACGGCCCGTTATATCGAGAAGATGACGCCAGGGGCGACGATTTACATGATTGGGGAAGATGGCCTGCGCCTGGCGCTCGAAGAACGCGGTTTCCATGTGACGGAAGAGGCGAAGGCGGATTACGTCGTCGTCGGGCTCGACCGAAACATCACATACGAAAAGTTGGCGAAAGGCGCGCTCACGATCCGCTCCGGCGCTCGTTTCATTTCGACGAACGGCGATATCGCCATTCCGACTGAACGCGGCTTTTTACCAGGGAACGGTGCGCTCACGTCCGTCTTGACGGTGACGACGGAAAAAGATCCGTTCTTTATTGGCAAACCGGAACCGGTCATGGTCGATATCGCGCTTGAGATGATTGGTCTCACGAAAGAAGAAGTCGTCATGGTCGGGGATAACTACCATACTGACATCTTGTTCGGGATCAACGGCGGGATTCGGACGCTCCACGTCAACTCAGGCGTACATGGTCCGGCTTTCATTCAGGAACAAGAAAAACTCCCGACCTATATGGTCGAGAGCTTGGACGAATGGACGCATGCATGAAAAAAAGGGATGACATGATTGTCTCCCTTTTTGTTTAGAATACTTGTTCGACTTCAACGATGCCAGGTACTTCTTCGATGAGCGCGCGCTCAATCCCGGCTTTCAATGTAATTGTTGAAGATGGGCAGCTGCCGCATGCACCCATCAAACGAAGTTTGACGATGCCTTCTTCTACATCAACGAGTTCGACGTCACCGCCGTCGCGAAGCAAGAACGGGCGTAATTTATCGAGTACTTCTTGGACTTGATCAAACATTTCCATGGTATCTACCCCTTTCTGGTTCTCTTTCATTCTAGCAAGTTTGAGATTGTTTCTCAATCATTAACGCTGAGCGTTTTGTGACGATGCCCCTTCTTGATTTTTGTATAATAGGAAAGAAGAGGGGGAATGGATATGAAAATCACCGTATATGGGGCCGAAGTACAGTGTGCGAGCTGTGTCGGGGCGCCGAGCTCGATTGAGACATATGAATGGTTGCAAAGCGCATTGGCACGGAAGTACCCGAATCAGGCGTTCGAATTCGAGTATATCGATTTTGAGACGGCGGACGATGACATCGCCGAAGCAATCAAGCAGGACGAGTGGTTCTATCCGCTCGTGCTCATCGATGGGGAAGTGGTGGACGAAGGGGTCGTCCAACTTCGGAAAGTCTATTCGGCCATCGAACAGACGACAGCATGAAAAGAGTCGAGCGACGATTGTCGTTCGACTCTTTTGCGTTATAGAAGACGGAACGACGACGTCGCCGAACCTGACGTGTAACCCGTGAGCGTCGCATCAGATTTCACTTGATACGTCCCACGTTGTGATGAAGAGGTTGTTGAGAGCGTGAACGTGATGGCGCCCGTTGAACTTGTCTTGCCTGTTCCTGTGAGCGTCGCGCCGTTTGGCTGTGTGACCGTCACACGGACGTCGGCGTTCGCGACCGCTTGGCCGTTCGAATTCCGGACTGTTGAAGAGATGGAGACGACTTCACCAGCGTAGTAAGTTGATTTCGATGTCGATACTGTCGTCGTGAGCGCTTGGACCGGTTGCGTCGTGCCGCCAGCCGTCGGTGCTTGCACGAGTCCGTTCCCGAACCATGTGTCACGTCCGGCCGTTCCGAGGTCGATTGAATCTTGTGATAGTTTCGTGCGGAGTTGCGAGCTCGACAACGTCGGGAACGCTTGCTTCATGAGTGCTAGGTTACCGGCGACGTAAGGTGTCGCCATCGATGTCCCGCTCATTTGACCGTAGCCGCCGTTCGCGAGTGTCGAGTTGATGCTCACACCTGGTGCCGCGACTTCGACCGTACTACCTGTCGCCGAGAACGAGGCGCGGTTATTGTTGATGTCCGTCGCCGCGACGGCGATGGCCGAGCTGTAACGGGCCGGGTAGTTGACGAGGTCGCCTGTACCGTCAGAGCGTCCGTTGTTACCGGCTGCCGCGACGACGAGGATACCCGCGTTATTGGCGCGATCGACGACTTGTTGGAGCGTCGTCGATGGACTTGTCGTCCCGAGACTCAAGTTGATGACGTCCATATCGTTCGTGATCGACCAGTCAATCCCGGCGATGATACTCGAGAGGCTACCACTACCGTTGGCTTCGAGTGCTTTAACGGCATAGATGCTCGCCTCATGGGCAATCCCGACCGTTCCGATGCTGTTGTTGCGGGCACCGATAATCCCGGCGACGTGCGTACCGTGACCGTTGTCATCCGCGTATGAGCTCGTGACTGTACTGAACGAGGCACCACCAGAAATCGTCAAATCAGGGTGCGGCGAGATTCCGGTATCAACGACCGATACTTTCACGCCTTTCCCGGTGTAGCCACTCTGCCAAGCTGATGGAGCTTTCAACTTCGGAATGCCCCAGTCTTGCGTCTGATTTTCGATTTGTACCGTTTGATCGACTTCCACGCGGGCGACGTTCGGGTTGTTCTTCAAGCCATTCAAGGCAGCCTTCGGTACTTCGAGCGCTGCGGCCGGAAGGTTTTTGTACTGTTGGCGAACTTCCATGCCTTCAATCGAGAGCGGGATGTTCTTCGCCGATTCCTTGAAGACGACGATGACACGTTCTTTCTCTTTGTTCGGGGCGGCTTCTGCGCCTCCTGGAACGGTTGACAAGACGAGCAGTGAGGCGAGGACAGTGCTGCAAACTTTTTTCAACTTGTTTCCTCCTTCGGGTTATGTAGGCGAGGTGACGCGATGTCGAACTGCCGTGCCCATAGAGTAACAAGTTTTCCCATCGGGTAGAATATGTCAATGGAATTAAAAATCTGAATATTTAGATAAGGATACAGGGGATTCAGATACAAGACTTTTGACTCAAGGAGATGGCCGCAGAACGTCAAATCGAACACGTTACACAAAAAAACGGGTGACCGTAAAGGTCGACCCGTTCATGTTATTTAATGACTTTATGTTTCCAAAGAATTCCGGACTTGAGTAGCCGAGCGACTTTGCCGGTGAGCGACTGTTTGCCCATGAAGACGCCGAAGCCGGCCTTCTTCCCGAGCGAGCCGAGCGTTCCTCGAAGTTTGATATCTGGTAAATCCGGATAACTGACGCCTTTCCATTTACAGAGCAACACTTGGACGATCTGTTCCGCTTGCGCTTCCGCAAGTTGACCGGAAGGTGCATACGGAAGGCTGGCGTTGTCTCCGACGACGAAGATGTCCGGCTGTTCCGGGACGTAATGGTGCGGTGTCAATTTGACGCGCCCGCCGCCATCGAGTTCCCATCCTTGATTTCGGACGACGGCGACCGGTTGAATCCCAGCCGTCCAAACCGTCAAATCAGACGGGAAGTGTTGCTCGTGATTCCATAGGCCGTCGGCGTCGACCCGGACGATATTCGACTGGTTGATGACCTCGACGCCGTGCTCTTCGAACCAAGACTGGACATACATCGAGACACGGCTCGATAGGAACGATAAGACCGATGGGCCACGGTCGAACAAACGGACCGTCAAATCGGGACGGCTCTCGCGTAGCTCGCTGGCGAGTTCGACACCCGATAATCCAGCGCCGACGATTGAGACGATTGAACCGGGTGACAGACCGTTGATGGCTTGTTGGGTCTTACGTGATTCTTCTAACGTTTGGATGCTGTACGTGAACTCGGCTGCACCAGGCACATTGTGATACTTGTCCTCGCAACCGAGTCCGATGACGAGGTCGTCATACGGTACTTTTTCACCGCTCGCGAGCAGAACCATCTTGTCGCCTGCGTCGATATCGGTGACTTGACCGTATATGTAATCGATCTCTTCTGGAAAATCGATACGGATATCGCGATCCGATACGGTCCCCGCCGCAAGTGCATAATACTCTGTTTTTAACCCATGGTAAGGTAGACGGTCGATGAGTGTGATCGATACATCCTTCAGCTGATGGCCGAGGACGCGTTCGATTACACGCATACCCCCGTAACCGCCTCCCAAGACGACTAATTTGCGCATAAAAATCCCCCTTTGTTACACTTCAACTGTATCATGTTATAATACGCCGTAGAAGAACCATTTTCCTGTTTTGAGGGAAAGGGGAAGGGTGAATGACATGATGAATCCGATCATTGAGTTCTGTGCCTCCAATTTGGCGATGGGCTCGCAAATCGCCCGGGCCAAACTAGAGTCCGATCCAGACCTGGATGTCGTTGAATACGGCTGTACAGGCTACTGTGGCGTCTGTTCGCTCGACTTGTTTTGCCTAGTCGATGGCGAGGTCGTGACGGGAGATACGCCAGAGCAACTCGTGACGAACGTATATGAAAAAATTGAAGAAATGGCTTGGTGAAAAAGTTTGAAGCAACTTCAAACTTTTTTTATTTTGACTGTTTTGACCCGTTGCATTTTTAAAAAGGGTCTGTTATATTCAAAGAGGTTCGAATGTAGGTTGTCTGACGTTTAACAACATAAAAAGAAAGCGTTTCAAACGGTAGGACATATCTCGATTCGGGTATATCACAATATCAGGTTTCCCCAATATGAAAGGAGCACAACACCAATGAATATCATGAGCGTGGTTGGTATTTTGGCACTAATTGGAATCGCTTACATCTTCTCAACCAACCGTAAAGCCATCAAATGGCGTACCGTTCTTGCCGCTTTCGCGGTACAGTTTACGTTCGCTTTCCTCGTCCTCTTCACATCAGCAGGACGTAGCGCGTTAGAATGGATCTCAGGAGGCGTTCAGAACGTCTTGAACACAGCAAATGACGGAATCGCCTTCGTTTTCGGTACAGCTGTAGGAGGGGACAACTTCGTCTTCGCATTCCAAGTGTTGCCGATTATCATTTTTATGTCTTCTTTAATCGCTTTGCTTTACTACCTCGGTGTCATGCAATGGGTCATCCGAATTCTCGGTACAGCCCTTGCGAAAGCTCTCGGCACATCACGTAAAGAGTCGCTCTCAGCGACGGCAAACATCTTCGTCGGTCAAACGGAAGCACCGCTTGTCATCAAGCCTTACCTTCCAACGATGACACAATCGGAGCTCTTCGCCGTCATGGTCGGGGGACTCGCGTCGGTTGCCGGTTCGGTTCTCGCTGGATACGCTGCCCTTGGTGTACCGCTCGAGTACTTGCTCGCAGCGAGCTTCATGGCTGCACCTGCTGGTCTCTTGTTCGCCAAAATCATCGTTCCTGAAACAGAAGAGTACAATGATGACATCGAAATCGCTGAAGATGAAGAGGACAAAGCAGCGAACTTCGTCGATGCAGCCGCTCGCGGTGCGTCTGACGGTCTCTTCCTCGCCTTGAACGTCGGTGCGATGCTTCTCGCCTTCGTTTCATTGATTGCGCTCGTCAACTTGATTCTTGGTGGAATCGGCGGCTTGGTCGGATTTGAGAGCCTCTCACTTGAATTGATTCTTGGTTACGTGTTTGCACCACTCGCGTTCGTCATCGGTGTACCGTGGGCTGATGCGGTTCAGTTCGGTAGCTTCCTCGGTCAAAAACTCGTCTTGAACGAATTCGTTGCCTTCTCTGAATTCGCACCAATCATCGGTACTGGTGAACTTTCAGCACGTACGGAAGCGATGATCGCCTTCGCACTTTGTGGATTCGCCAACATCTCGTCACTTGCAATCCTTCTCGGTGGTCTCGGTGGAATGGCACCGAACCGTCGGAACGACATCGCACGTATGGGTGTCCTCGCGATTCTCGCAGGTACGCTTGCCAACTTGATGTCAGCCACGCTTGCTGGTCTGCTTCTCTAATCAAATCCGATATACCCAGAGTGATCACTTCGGTGGTCACTCTTTTTTGTGAAGACGTTTATGAACGCACAGCAAAACCCGACCGTATCGGCGGTCGGGTTCTACAGTCCGTGACGAGTCACGTCCACTTCTTGAAGTTTCGGCCAAATGGCTTGCCAATTCTTATTTTGGATCCGCGCTTGATAAATGTGGTGATGCGGGGATACGTCTGCAAATGCTGGGGTCGGTCGCAGCCTCAATTCGATGATGTCATCAACACCGTAAGGCGCGGCCACGATCAAGCGGTCGTTCGCATCGAGGCTGACCCCGATGGCGGTGACGGTCTCGGGGAAATGGGCCAAGGCGTCGATCGCCGACTGATAGGGCGGCAATTGATTAACCAGATGCATCCGCGCTTGATTTTTGACCGACCACGGGACGGTCGGGGACAGGACGTGTAATTGTGCCTCATATTCTTTTTCAATCGCCTCGTCAATTTGAGACCGGTCAAAGTAGATGACATCGACGTCCTCGGTCGGCGTTGGTGTTGGATAGCCATGCACGTCATCCCATATCTTCGCCCGCACGTATCCGGCACAGATCCACCAGTCGGGTAGCTCGAGGGAAGCGACGTCTTTCAAGAGACCCCTCAATTCCGAATCATTCTCTAAAAAGTGAGTGACCTCTTCAATCGTTTTCAAGTGATTCCCTCTTATTCTTCCTCAAGCATAACGCAACCATACAAAAAAGCACCTATTTCTAGGTGCTTTTCGCATTAAGCCTGGAGTTGCATCCGCTGGCGTTCGATCCACGGCTTCAACTTGAGGAAGAGGGGGACGAACAAGGCGCTAATCAACAACGCTTTGATGAGGTTGAACGGCAAGATGCCGTAGAGGACGAGGTCCGTTTTAACTGCCGGTTGCGCCATCTCGGTCATGCCGAAGAAGAACGCGTAGGCTGGTAAGATGAGTAAATAGTTCAAAATCGCCAAGCTGAGTGCCATCGTGATCGTACCGGCCACGAGACCTGAAGCGAGCGCTTTATTCGTTTTACGTTTATGGTAGAACCATGCGACCGGATACATGAAGGCGACTCCTGCAAAGAAGTTTGCGACTTCACCGACCGGAACGCCGCCACCGTTAAAGACATAGTAGAGGACGTTTTTTAGAGCGACGACCACGACGCCTGCGAGTGGGGAGAAGACGATCCCGGCGACGAGCGCGGGAATGTCACTAAAGTCCACTTTTAGAAATGGTGGTAGGAAAGGCAGCGGGAAGTTAAAGAGCATGAGGACAAAAGAAATGGCCCCGAGCATCGATAGCGTCACCAGTGTTGTCAATCGTTTGTTGCGCGTTGTTTTCATCAAAATCTCTCCTTTTGTCGCTCCTTGATGAATGGCACCCGTCGCATAAAAAATCCCGATTGCATCATACAATCGGGAGAGGTTACGCGCATACGAAATAGATGTTTTCCGTCGCGGAAGAGACCACGTCAAAGAAAACATCCGGATATCGGTCGGATGCCGCCATCTTCTCCCATCCAGACTTTACTGTCGGCTTTCGAATCTCACGAAATCAGCAAGCAACGCCTTGCTCGCTCACGGGCTGAGAAGATCATGTCTTCAATACCGCCGGTCGGGAATTTCACCCTGCCCCGAAGATGGAACGATTTAATTTTTTTTGTTACAGTTTAGTTATACAAGATATTTCACAAAATCTCAAGTCAGTTGACTTGAAGTTAAGATAATGAAGGAGGAGTTCAGATGATTCATTTGACAGAGTCAGCTGCATTACAAGTCATCGATATGATGAAACAGACAGAACACCCCGAGAATCAGTACTTGCGCATCAAGGTCCAAGGCGGAGGCTGCACCGGTCTCTCGTACGGAATGGGATTCGATGAAGATAAAACGGATCGAGATATCCAATTCGACCATCACGGCGTCCGCGTCATCGTCGCCGAAGCCGACCATGGGGTCGTCGACGGGCTCGAAATCGACTATAAGCAGTCGATGCTCGGAGGCGGGTTCACGATTAAAAATCCGAACGCCATCGCCACGTGTGGATGTGGTTCGAGTTTCCGGACGGCGTCGAACGCCGGGACACCTGGAGATTGCTAAACGAAAGGCCAATCGTGTGGACGATTGGCCTTTTTCGATTCAGTCGGTTTCTTCCATCAAAATCAAGCGAATCACTTTGGATGTCGCATTCAATTCGATGTGATGTTGCCAAGGGCGGAACGCCGTGATTTTGCATGTGTCGGTCGTGATTTGGAACGAACAGACGCTCTCTTCTTCTTGGTCAAGCACTGAGTAGCGGCTGAAATCGGATAAGCTTTGGTAGATGGCGTATTGTTTCGGTAACTCACACGTCCATCCTTTTTCTAACATGATTTGATGCATGGGTCTCGCCTCTTTCTTCTATCATATATATAAGAATAACAAAAAAATTCAAGGATGTGGAAGATTAGTCGAGAGGAACCAAGGGAAAATGAAAAGAGATGTCATTTTTATGTAGGAGGGGTAGGGACGATGAGAAAAGTATTGATATTCGGTGGGTCACGCTATTTTGGAAAGCGGTTGGCGCTTCGCTTGGCGGAGACCGGTGATGATGTGACGATTGTGACGCGTGGACAGCTCCAAGTGCCAGAGGCGGAAGGCATTCGTTCCATCAAAGGGGACCGACAGTCGGTGGCGACGATGAAAGATTTATCGCGCGACCGTTACGACCTCGTCTATGACAATATTTGTTTCAATCCATATCAGGCGAAAATCGCATCGGACGCGTTCATGGATCAAGTTGGCAAATATGTGCTCACGTCGACGATGTCGGTCTATGCACCTGGCGCCGATTTGAAAGAAAGTGACTTCAATCCGCTTCATCATGACTATCATCTCGAGTCCGATCACGACTATGGACAAGGTAAACGAGAAGCCGAGTCCTACTTCTTTCACCGCGCCTCGTTCCCGGTCACGACCGTCCGTCTGCCGATCGTCTTAGGTCCAGACGACTATACGGATCGTCTCAAGTTTTATATCGATGCCGTCCGTCGAGAAGAGCCGATCGTCCTGCATCATCCCGAAGCAAAGATGGGCTTTATCTCAAGTTTTGAGGCGGCGTCGTTTTTAGAGTGGGTCGGTCGGGCCAATGTGACCGGTCCGTTCAATGCGGCGAGTGAGGGCATCATCTCACTCGGTGCACTCATGGAGCGGATTGGCCATCATTTAAATAAACCGGTCCAAATCATCAAAGACGGCGAGTCGTCGCCATATGATACGGACGTCGACTATTACATGTCGATTGCCGAGGCGAAAAAGGCCGGCTTCGTCTTTACCCAACTCGATGACTGGCTCGATCGGGTCATCCTCCAAACCATCCGTAAATGAAAATGGCCCTCATCGCGATGATGAGGGCCATATCTTTATTTCCCGGCAAATACCGAAGTTGAGTGTTGCGGGTGACGCGCTGTCGGGTCGACGAGCTGCTTCACTTGGTTGATGGCGATTGGGGCTTCTCCGAAGCCGGTCGCAATCAATTTCACTTTTCCTTCATACGTGGCGATGTCACCGCAAGCGAAGATGCCGGCGACCGTCGTCTCCATGCGTGAGTCGACGCGGATTGTGTTCTTCTCGAACTCCATGCCCCAGTTTTTGATTGGGCCGAGTGACGAGACGAAACCGTAGTTACAGATGAGGTCATCGATCTCGACGAATTTCGATTCGCCGTCTTTGTCCGTCAATTCGACCGACTCGATGTGCGTCTCACCTGAGAGTGATTCGATGTTATATGGCGTCCAGACGTTAATCGTCGAAGCTTTCATCTGTTCGACCGTATGCTCGTGGGCCCGGAAGCGGTCACGGCGATGAACGATATGGACTTCTTTGGCGATGCCTTCGAGCATGAGTGCCCAGTCGACGGCAGAGTCGCCGCCACCGGCGATCATGACGCGACGGTCACGGAACTTCTCCATGTTGTCGACGAAGTAATGAAGGTTCGCATAGTCTTCGCAACCATCGAGGCCGAGCGGTCGTGCGGCGAATGCCCCGTTCCCAGCCGTGATGATGATGGCTTTCGTATGGTACTCATCTTTATTCGTCGTAATCTGGAACGTGCCGTCTTCAAGACGCTCGACCGTTTCAACGGTCTCCCCGAGACGGTAGTCTTGTTCGAACTGATCAGCCTGGGCTTTCAATTGGTCAATCAAATCTTGGGCCTTCACTTTCGGGAAGCCCGCGATGTCGTAAATATATTTTTCTGGATACAATGTCGACAATTGTCCGCCGAGTTGTGGCAAACTTTCAATCAACGCCGTATCAAGTTGGCGCATACCTGCATAAAATGCGGTGAACAGTCCGACCGGGCCGCCACCGATGATGATCACATCTTTCGTCGATTTCATCGAATTCCTCCTCAAAACGTATACATCTATTATAGTGACAATCGTGAATTAAATCCATTCTGTACAAACATGCTACACATTCAAAAAAATTTCAAGAAGATATGCTTTTCCATTGAGAAAACAAAACAAACAGCGTACAATGAACGAGAAGCAATTGTGAACATTGGTTGAACAAGGTTTGGGCTTTATTGTGAACACTCATGTGAAAAAACACACAACATGATTGTTCAAGAAAACAAAACTATCAAAACAAGGTGGAAATGAACATGAAACGACCTAACATTGTTATTCTTGGCGCAGGTTTCGGTGGACTCATCACAGCGGTCAACCTCCAGAAGACGCTCTCAGCTGGCGACGCGAACATCACGCTCATCAACAAGCATGATTACCATTACCAGACGACGTGGCTTCATGAGCCAGCGGCCGGAACGATGAAACCGGATCAAGCTCGCATCTACATCAACGACGTCGTGAACCCGTCACGTGTGAAATTTGTCAAAGGGATCGTCGATCGCGTCGATACTACGGCAAAACAAGTCTTGCTCGTAGACGGTTCAGCAGTTGAATATGATTATGTCGTGTTCGCGCTTGGCGGCGTACCGGAGACATTCGGTATCCCTGGCCTTAAAGAGCATGCGATGACAATCAGCTCGCTCAACAGCGTCCGTAAAATCAAAGAACATATCGAGTACTCGTTCGCTCAATATAAAACGAACGGTTCAGCTGACCGCTCGTACGTGACGATCGTTGTCGGTGGCGCCGGCTTCACAGGAATCGAGTTCCTCGGTGAGCTCGTCAACCGTGTGCCTGAGCTTTGCAAACAGTATGACGTGCCACGTGAAGCGGTTCGCATCGTGAACATCGAAGCCGCTCCGACTGTACTTCCTGGTTTCGACCCAGAACTCACGACGTATGCGCAGAAATGGCTCGAACGAAACGGCGTCGAGATGAAACTCGGAAACGGCATCAAAGGCGTTGAGCCTGGTGTCGTCACGTTCGGTCCACTCCAAGGTGACACGACAGAGACGATTGAAGCGAACACGATTCTCTGGACAGGTGGCGTCAGCGGTAGCCCGATCGTTGAGAAGTCTGGTTTTGAAGCGGTCCGTAACCGTGTCATGGTCGAGGCGGACAACCGTGCCCCTGGTCACGACAACGTCTTCATCATCGGTGACTGCTCGGCTGTCATGGATCCGGTCTCAAACCGTCCATACCCGCCGACTGCCCAAATCGCGACACAACAAGCGCACAACGTGGCGAAAAACATCGCAGCACTCATCAACGGGAAATCAACTTCGAAGTTCACGTATGAGAGCAAAGGGACAGTCGCATCACTTGGCCATAACGACGGCATCGGTATCGTCATGGGCAAAAAGATCTTCGGTCGCAACGCTTCATTCATGAAGAAAGTGATCGACAACAAACACTTCCTCGAATTGAAGAAGTACGGTCTCGTCCTCAAAAAAGGTAAATTCTAAGCCATATATCTGAGTGGCCCGCTCCTAGGAGCGGGTCACTTTTTTATTGTCGGTAGGGTGCGGTTCACCTTTGACCTAAGCGCAGACGATTCGGTATAATAGACAACGGGAAAAGGGGGCAATCGCATGCATATCATCCAGGCTGTCATTGGGGCGATTCTTTATTTGGTCATCTTCTTCAGCATCGGCTTCATTTTGAACATGCTACTTAAAAAAACATGGACGCTCGTGTTCATCTATCCGATTTTCGTCATTATGATGATTGATAACGTCAAGCTCTCGAGTTACATCACGGAGACATCGACCGCGCTCGCCAACGTTTACGAACGGGTGCTCGGACTTCAGTTTTTGGATGTGTTCATGCTTGGTTTCGGACTGCTCGGTGCGATTTTGGCCGGCGTCACGATCCGCTACTTGCGTAAGAGTGGTTACTCAATGTTTTAAAGACGGCAGAAATGTTCGTCTTTTTTGTTTTCTGCCTACTTTTTTAGAAGGCGAACCGATATACTAGATAAGATAACGATTTAATTAGTAAGGGATGCGATGAGAATGACATTACCGATGTATACGATCAAGAAAGTGTTGAATAATAGCGTTGTCATTTGCCAACATGATCCGGAACCGGAAGTCATTCTACTCGGGAAAGGGATTGGCTTCGGCAAGAAAGCGGGCGATCTCGTCGACCCGGCCAGTGTCCCGGAGAAAGTGTATCAACTGACAGATAAAGAAGAGCAATCACAATACCGTGAGCTCGTCAAACACGTCGATGAAGACTTTATTGCCTTCATGCAAGAAATCGTCGGGTTTATCGAGAACAATACGGGCAAAAAAGTCGATCAACATATTCATATCGGTTTGACTGACCACTTGTTCTTCACGATGAAGCGGATTGAACAAGGGATGGAAGTCACGAATCCGTTCTTGCTTGAGACCGAATCGCTCTATCCGAACGAGTACGCGCTCGCCGAACGTATCGTCGATATGATTCACGAGCGGCTTGACGTGTTATTGCCGGACGCGGAAATCGGTTTCATCGCGCTCCACATTCATTCGGCGACGACGTTCAAAAACGTCCTCGAGGTCAATCGACACAACCAAATTATCGGGCAGATCGTTCAGACGATTGAGAGTCGTTTGAACGTCAAAATGGACCGGAGTTCACTCGATTATAAGCGCTTACTTCGGCACTTAAGGTACGCCGTTGAGCGGGTTGCGACGGGTGAGATGGTGGAGGCCCCACAAAAAATTGAAAAGGTATTGCGCGAAGAATATCCGCTATGCTATAGTACTGCTTGGGAGCTGATGGGCATCATGGAACGCGAATTAAAGCGTCCGGTCCCGCGAGGTGAAGCGACATATTTGACGATGCATCTCCAGCGCCTAACAAGTAGATAACTGATACCACGTATCTTACGTGTTACTGATTCGATCAGGCATGAGTAAGGAGTGGAACGCAACGATTTCTCTATTAGGAGAGGTCTACGTTCTATACCTTATTCATGCCTGTTTCTGTTTTTATAAACGTTTATTATGAAAACGTTTAGATACGTCGGTTGTCTGACATCTACAGTCGTCTTTCCACACGAAACAATCACAAAAAGGAGGATTTATCATGTTTAAGCAGATCTTTGGTGTTCTTCAAAAAGTCGGTAAAGCACTTATGCTTCCTGTTGCGATTTTGCCGGCAGCCGGTCTTCTTCTTGCATTCGGTAACGCGATGCAAAACCCGGCCCTTACATCACGCGCTGGTTGGTTAACGAACGAAGGCGTTGTGAAATTCGCTCAGCTCATGGAGCAAGCGGGTGGCATTATCTTCTCGAACTTAGCACTCTTATTCGCAGTCGGTGTCGCGATCGGTTTAGCAGGGGACGGCGTTGCCGGACTCGCAGCCATCGTCGGATTCCTCATCATGAACAAAGTTATGGGTGTTTGGCTCGAACTCACACCTGAAATCATCGCACAAGGTGATCCGGCTTACGCATCAGTACTCGGGATTCCAACGCTCCAAACTGGGGTATTCGGGGGGATCATCGTCGGTCTGATAGCCGCCTGGGCATATAATAAGTACTTCAACATCGAGTTGCCGCAATTCCTTGGCTTCTTCGCTGGTAAGCGTTTCGTCCCAATTGTTACTGCAGTATTGGCAGTTGTCGCTGGTTTCGTCATGCTTCTCATCTGGCCACCAGTTCAGCACGGCTTGAACACGTTCTCAAACTTCATGTTGACTGAAAACCGCACGTTCGCGGCATTCATCTTCGGTTTGATCGAACGTTCATTGATTCCATTCGGTCTTCACCACATCTTCTACTCACCATTCTGGTTCGAGTTCGGCTCGTACACGGATGCAGCGGGTAACATCGTTCGTGGTGACCAAGCCATCTTCTTCGCACAAATTCGTGATGGCGCTGAGCTCACAGCCGGTACGTTCATGACTGGTAAGTACCCGTTCATGATGTTCGGTCTTCCAGCAGCAGCACTCGCAATGTACCACGAAGCACGTCCTGAACGTAAAGCAGTCGTCGGTGGTCTCTTGGCATCGGCAGCACTTACATCGTTCTTGACTGGTATCACTGAGCCGATCGAGTTCTCATTCTTGTTCGTTGCTCCACTCTTGTTCGCAGTACACGCAGTCTTCGCGGGCCTTTCATTCATGGTCATGCACATCTTGAACGTCAAAATCGGGATGACGTTCTCGGGCGGTTTGATCGACTACCTTCTCTTCGGTGTACTTCCTAACCGTACAGACTGGTGGCTCGTCATTCCAGTCGGTCTCGTGTTCGCAGTCGTTTACTACTTCGGATTCCGCTTCGTTATCCGTAAGTTCAACCTTAAAACACCGGGCCGTGAAGATGAAGTCGTTGAGCAATCAACTGCTACAGGTTCGGAACTTGCACAAGATATCCTCGTTGGTTTCGGTGGTTCACAAAACATCAAACACCTTGACGCATGTATCACACGTCTCCGCGTCGAAGTAAAAGATAAGAGCCAAGTTAACAAAGAAGAGTTGAAACGCCTCGGGGCAGCTGGTGTCCTTGAAGTCGGTAACAACGTTCAAGCCATCTTCGGACCACGTTCGGATGCATTGAAATCAGAAATGCAAGCGGTCATCGCTTCAGGTAACGAAAAGAAAGCAAACTGAATGAAGCTATAAGCCAATCCATTATGGATTGGCTTTTTTTGTATGGGTGAAACGGTTTCAGCCTACTGGCAGATGGGGAAAAGTAAGTATTCTGACAAAAGGAGGGAACCATGATGTGGAAGAAAGTGTTTGGTGTTTTGCAACGAATCGGGAAGGCACTCATGCTTCCGGTTGCGATTCTACCGGCAGCCGGTCTATTACTCGCATTTGGTACCGCGTTCCAAAATCCTGATCTCGTTTCGCTCTTGCCTTTCTTGGCAAACGATTCACTCGTCCTCGTCTGGCAAGTTATGACAGATGCCGGGGATATCGTGTTTGCCAATCTAGGTCTATTGTTCGCCGTCGGTGTCGCCATCGGGCTAGCCAACGGGGACGGTGTTGCCGGGTTAGCAGCTATCGTTGGTTATTTGATTATGAACAAGGTTATCAGCACGTGGAACGGTATTACCGCGGAAATCGCCCAGGGAGACCCGGCCTATGCCACGGTACTCGGGATCCCGACGCTCCAAATGGGGGTATTCGGGGGTATTATCGCAGGTCTCATTGCCGCATTCGCGTACAACAAGTACTTCAACATCAAGTTGCCGGATTTCTTAGGGTTCTTTGCAGGGAAACGGTTCGTGCCTATCGCGACCGCCGCGTTCAGCTTGGTGATCGGGATTGCGCTCGCCTACATTTGGCCGCCGATCGGTTCAGCGATCAACACGTTCTCGAGCACGATCATTGAAGCGAACGTCGCCGTTTCAGCCTTTGTCTTCGGTTTGGTCGAGCGTTCCTTGATCCCGTTCGGTCTGCACCACATTTGGTACTCTCCGTTTTGGTTCCAGTTCGGGGAATATACGAACCAGGCGGGAGACCTCGTCCAAGGGGACCAACGGATCTTCTTCGCACAATTACGTGATGGAGTCGAATTTACGGCCGGTACGTATATGACCGGGAAGTTCCCGTTCATGATGTTCGGATTGCCTGCCGCTTGTCTCGCCATGTTCCACACGGTCCCGAAAGAGCGTCGCAAAGACGTCGAAGGACTTTACTTCTCAGCAGCCCTCACCTCATTCTTAACGGGAATCACCGAGCCGGTCGAATTCTCGTTCGTCTTCGTTGCACCTCTACTCTTTGGTATTCACGCCGTCTTTGCTGGACTATCCTTTATGACCATGCACTTGCTTAACGTTAAGATTGGGATGACGTTCTCAGGCGGACTCATCGACTATCTATTGTTCGGAGTGTTGCCGAACCGGACAGCCTGGTGGCTCGTCATTCCAGTCGGCCTCGTCTTCGCGGTCATTTATTACTTCGGGTTCCGCTTCGCCATTACGAAGTTCGACTTGAAAGTGCCGGGACGTGAAACCGTCGCCGAAGGCAAAGGCGCCCGTGCCGTCGTCGGAGACGATTTACCGTACGAAGTGCTCGTGGGTCTCGGCGGACCTGAAAACGTCAAACACCTCGACGCCTGTATCACGCGTCTTCGCGTCACCGTGAACGATGTGAAACAAGTCGATAAAGACTTGCTGAAAGATTTGGGAGCGGCCGGAGTACTCGAAGTCGGAGATAATATTCAAGCCATCTTCGGACCGAAATCGGATACGCTCAAATCGCAAATCGCGGCCATCATCGAGGGCGGCGAATACAAACCGAAAGAAAAAGCCGTCATCACACCAGAAGCGGCCGAACATGCCGATCATCGCTTCCTCGCCCCGATGTCGGGTGTCATCTTGTCACTCGATGACGTTCCGGACCAAGTCTTCTCGGGCCGTATGATGGGTGAAGGGTTTGCCATCGAACCGAGTTCAGGACAAGTCGTTGCGCCGGTCACGGGACAAATCACGACGTTCTTCCCGACGAAACATGCGATCGGTCTACTTGCGGACGATGGACGCGAGATTCTTATCCATGTCGGACTCGATACGGTCAATCTGAAAGGCGAAGGTTTCGTCGCCAAAGTGAAAGAAGGCGACCGCGTCGAAGCGGGGGATGTCTTGCTCGACGTTGACCTCAATTTGATTCGTGACAAAGTCCCATCGCTCATCACGCCGATCATTTGGACGAACGGAGACGGTAAAATCGTCGTCGTCCCATTCGGAGAGACGGTCGTCGCCGGTGAAGCGCTCGACTTCAGAACGGATGATAAAGGAGCCGAGTAAACAAAAAAGAAGCTCTCGCAGCTGCGAGAACTTCTTTTTTTTGTTACTTCTTAATATCGAATTTTTCACTGAGGAAGTTCACGACTTCTTCAGCTGTATCCATGTTGAGGACGTCGTTGACGATCGCTTCTGTTTCTGACTTCGTCAAACGCTTCACGAGGCTACGTGCGCGAAGGACGCTTGAAGCTGACATCGAGAACTCGTCAAGGCCAAGTCCGAGAAGGATTGGAATCGCGAGCTCTTCTCCAGCCATCTCGCCACACATGCCGACCCATTTGCCAGCTTTATGTGCTTCTGTGATGACGTTGTGGAGAAGGTTCAAGATGGCCGGGTTGAACGGTTGGTACAAGTACGAGACTTTCTCGTTCATGCGGTCCGCTGCCATCGTGTATTGAATCAAGTCGTTCGTGCCGACTGAGAAGAAGTCGACTTCTTTCGCGAATTGCTTCGCCATGACGGCAGTCGATGGAATCTCGACCATCATCCCTGTCTCGTAGTTACCGACAGCGATGCCTTCTGCTTTCAACTTCGCTTCTTCTTCGAGAAGGAGCGCTTTCGCCGCGCGGAACTCTTCAAGTGTCGCGATCATTGGGAACATGATGGCGAGGTCACCGTGCGCTGAGGCACGGAGAAGGGCGCGAAGTTGTGTGCGGAACAAGTCCGTCTCTTCGAGGCAAAGGCGAATCGCGCGATAGCCGAGGAACGGGTTCATTTCTTTTGGAAGGTCGAGGTAAGACAATTCTTTATCTCCACCGATATCGAGCGTACGGATGACGACTTGTTTGCCGTCCATACCTTCGAGTACTGCTTTATAGGCTGTATATTGCTCTTCTTCCGTCGGGAACGTTTCTGAGTCCATGTAGAGGAACTCGGTCCGGTAAAGGCCGATGGCGTCAGCGCCGTTTTTCAACACGCCTTCGAGGTCGTTCGGTGTACCGATGTTTGCCGCAAGTTTGACTTTATGGCCGTCGGCTGTGACTGACTCTTCGTTGACGAGTTGTTTCAACTCTTCTTTGTAAGCTTCGAATGAAGCACGTTTTTCAATATATTCATTGACGAGTTCTTCAGACGGGTTGACGAAGACGTCGCCTTCTGTCCCGTCGATGACGACGAGGTCGCCGTTCTTGATTTTTTCGAGCGCTACTTTTGTTCCGACGACAGCAGGAATCTCGAGTGAGCGAGACATGATCGCTGAGTGAGACGTACGTCCACCAATGTTTGTCGCGAAACCTTTGACGTATTTACGGTTGAGTTGCGCCGTGTCAGACGGTGTCAAATCTTCAGCGATGATGATGACTTCTTCAGAAATCGACGCAGGCGTCATGAATGTGACACCGAGGATATGCGCCATGACGCGTTTTGTGACGTCACGAACGTCGGCAGCGCGTTCACGCATGTACTCATTATCCATCGATTCAAAGATCATGACCATCATTTGAGCGACTTCATCGAGCGCCTTCGCAGCGTTCATGTGTTCGCTTTCAATTTTGTCGTTCACTTGTGAGACGATCTCAGGATCCTCGACGATGAGCAAGTGAGCCGAGAAAATCTCAGCCTTGTCTTCACCGAGCTCACGAAGCGTGATTTGACGGATTTCTTCGAGTTCTGTTTTTGACTGAGCGATGGCCGCTTGGAAACGGGCTTTCTCAGCTGCTACGTCCTCGATTTTGTTTGTCGGGATGTCGAATGAAGGTGTCTCCATGACGAATGCTTTCGCAACTGCGATTCCTGCAGATGCGCCAATACCTTTAATGTGTGACATAAGCGTAGTCCCTCTCTTCAAAGAAATAGTGGTTTCCAATGTTATCTCGTTAGTTCTTACCCGAAATGAAAAAGGAACTAACGAAAACCTGGAAGATTAAAGTAGCAACGGTCTACTACTAGGGGAAGCCTCGACCGAACAAAATGGCCTCGCCTCAACAGTGAGGGATGCCTGATTGCGTACTTTCTTATCCTATCATAAAATAAATCATCGTCACAACGAGGAGTTAACGCCTGAATTCGAAGAATTCATGACTCTTACGCATACTGTTTCATTATTTCGCCGAAGTTCGTTATGCTAACCATATATAAAGAAGGGAAGTGGCAAACATGTATCAAGTGAAGGATTTAGATTGGAACGGTTCATATGACACGATCGTCGTCGGAATCGGTGCTGCCGACACGATTGACGAAGGCCTCGATATGTTGTTTAACGGGCGCGTCAAGTCGCTCATCCAAGCGTCGGACATCTCGACGAAAACAGGGGAACTGTCCATCGTCCCGACGTTCGAAGGAACGGTCAAACGCATCCTATTCGTCGGTCTTGGACAACGCAACGAGAATACGCCTGAGAACGTGCGCAATTGGTTCGGGAAAGTCGCGAAACAAATTAAAGCACGCGCCTTCACAAACGTCGCGATCGCGCTCGACACGTTCGGACCGAACACGGCGAAACTGTTTGCCGAAGCGTATGAGATGGCGACATATGAGCACCCTACATACAAATCTGAACCGAAGCCGGCGAAGTCAGACGTGACGATCACGTTTTTCGGAGCTGGTATAGAGGAAGAGGCGTTGACGGGTGCTGCTTACGGACGCGGTGTCAATGTGGCGCGGACACTCACGATGATGCCGGCCAATATTTTGACGTCGGAAACACTCGCGGACTATGCGGTCGAATTGGCCGAACGTCATGGCTTCAGCCATCGCATCTTGGAGAAGGAAGAGATGGAGGCGCTCGGGATGGGTGCACTGCTCGCCGTCAATCAAGGGTCGACGATCCCGCCGAAGTTGATCGTCCTCGAATACCACGGTGCAGGCGATGCGGCGCCGGTCGCCGTCGTCGGAAAAGGGATCACGTTTGACACGGGCGGTTACTCAATCAAGCCGAAAGACGGCATCGTCGGCATGAAAGGCGACATGGGGGGCGCGGCGACCGTGCTCGGCCTATTCGAGACGCTTGCGACGACGAAACCGAATGTGAACGTCATCGGCGTCATCCCATCGACGGACAACATGATCTCAGGGGACGCGTTCAAACCGGATGATGTCATCACGGCGATGAGCGGGAAGACGATTGAAGTGCTCAATACCGACGCAGAAGGTCGTCTCGTCCTCGCCGACGCAGTCACGTTTGCCAAGACGTATGAACCACAAGCCATCATCGATGTGGCGACGCTCACGGGCGGTGTGCTCGTCGCACTCGGCACAGAAGTGACTGGTTGCCTGACGAACGATGCGTCGCTCTACGGCGCCTTAGAAGCTGCGAGCCGAGAGACGAATGAACTCGTCTGGCAAATGCCATACTTCGACGTCTTCATTAAACAAGTCCGGAAATCAGAAGTCGCAGATTTGAACAACTCACCGGGCCGTTATGGGCATATGATCTTTGGTGGCGCGTTCGTCGGTGAGTTTGTCGGCGACACGCCTTGGCTCCACCTCGATATCGCCGGGACGAGTGAACGTTCGGCGGCAAGCGATCTCGGACCAAAAGGACCGACTGGGGTCATGGTACGCACGCTCGCATTGATGCTCGAAGAGTGGAAACGTTGAAGTCAGGATTGTTATTGATTGGCTTAGCCGTCGTCTTCGGACTCGGATACACGGCTTGGCCGAGTCAATGGTTGTTGGGAGTGACCGTCTTATGCGCGGTGCTCGGAATATTGTTTTTGATGCAGGAGGGACGACGTGGTCGGAGTAGGAATTGATGGCGCGCGCGGGAGCTGGGTACGAATCACGTACGACAGCATCTCGCTCTGTTTGACCATTTCAGAAAAGTTGGAAGATTTATTGATTGAAGGGGCCGTCCATTTTGTCGACATGCCGAAAGACTTGGCGACGATCGATGCGCCGGACCGGTCGTGTGATGCCTGGATGCGGTCACAACTGAAGCAGCGGAAGTCGTCCATCTTCACGCCGCCGATTCAAGACGTGCTCATGGAGGCGTCCTATGCCGAGGCGAATGCGAAGAGTCGGGAACTGGTCGGAAAAGGGATCAGTAAACAGGCGTGGAACTTGGTACCGCGTATCCGTGAGTTTCAAACGATCACGGATGCGGATGTCTACGAGTCGCATCCTGAGGTGTGTTTTGCCGTCATGACGGGGAACGAGGCGGCCTTCAGCAAGAAGACCGAGGCGGGAGAGCTCGAACGGATCGAGTTGTTGCGCCGTTATTCGAACAGCTCGCCATGGAAATGGAAGATGTCGAACGTGCAAGTTGATGATATCATCGACGCCTGTATTTTGGCCGTTGCCGCCTATGAGGCGGGCACGACCGGGATGGTGACGCATCCGGACCAAACTGAAGGGGCACCGTTCGTGGCGGTACCGAAGACAAAAGAGCGATGACGTGTCATCGCTCTTTTGGTGTCGTCGGCCCGATGACGAACTTCCACATATAGTGGAACACTTGGGCGTTATAGAGGGCTTTGAGCAAGACGGCCAATACCGGCCCTAAAATGAAGCCGAGTACACCGAACAGCTGGAGCCCGACAAAAATCGAGATGAGGGCGGCGAGCGGGTCGAGGCCGATGTGAGAGCCGACGATTTTCGGTTCGGCCAGATTGCGTTGCACGATAACGACGATATAGAGGACGACGAGCCCGATTGCGAGGAACCATTCGCCCGTGACGGCGGCATAGGCGGCCCACGGCAATAACAGCGTCCCGACACCGAGATATGGCAACAAGTCAAAGATGGCAGCTAGCAGGGCGAACGAGAACGGGTTATCGACACGAAGGATGAACATGCCGATTAAGACGATTCCGAACGTGATCGAGATGAGCGTCAATTGCGCGCGGACGTAACCGAACAGCGCCGAGCGCAAATTCGTCATGACGAGCTCGAACTCTTTGAAACCTTTTCGTTCATTCAAGCGAGCGATGGACTTCATATAGTCCGGCCAGTCTTTTGTGATGAAGAACCAGGCGAGCACGATGACGATGAACAAGAGCAAGACGAGCGGCAACGCGCTCAAGATGCCCTGCAACAAGCCGGCGACCCCTCGGGACAAGACGCCGATCGCGGCGCCGAGCTGGACACCGATTTCGGTGATGCCACCTTCGAGCGAATTCGCCTGTCCAGGGTTGAGTCGTTGGATGCTGTCGTATGCATCGTTGACCCATGGGGCGAGTTTTTCATTGAATAGACGTTGTATGTATTCGGTAAACGTTTCAATCTGGGCAGGCAATTTTTCGGCGGCAATCGTCAAGTAGCGAATGAGTTGCGTCACGACGATGGCAATCACTCCGCTGACGATGCTCATGACAATCAATAAAGATACGAGAGTGCCGAGGGCGCGTGGCAACTTGGTCTCACGCTCGAACCAGTTGACGAGCGGGACCGTCAACAAGGATAACAAGAGAGCGAACACGAATGGATACGTGTACGTGAAGAGGACGCTCAGTCCCCAGATGACAAAGATGAGCCCGATGATGACGAGCAGGAAACGAAGTAGTTGCCATAGTCTGGCTGGCGACACGATGCATTGCCCCTTTCCTAACAATTGGATTGAGCATAGTATACCACGCAAGCGGTAAATATAGAGGATGGATAGGTGATTAAATATGAAGGAATTACAACGACGAATCGATCAAATGATTATTCATTTAGGTGGCTATTGGCGGCCGCTGTCGGGATTGGCCAGACTGCTAGAAGAAGTCGGTGAAGTCGGCGGAGCATTGTATGCGAACGACCAATCGGCGCTACGGGAAGAACTGATGGACGTGTTTGTCATTTCGACGTGTCTGGCGAACCAGTACGCCATCACGCTTCAGCGTCAAGAGGCCGGAAATGGTCAGGAGGCGCAGGACAAGACGTACTATCGGCTCGTTCGTGAGGCCGGGGAAGTCGGACGGATTTTAAACGCCTATGAAGGGGACAAAAAACTGAAGGCGTCCGCGACGCCGGGTTCGTTGCAGCGACATATCGAGGCTGTCCAACGAGCGGTCCTCGACCTTGCGTCCCAAAACGACTTTGATTTATATGCAGCGATTGGCTCACTCATCGAAGACAAGTCATCCCGGGACTTCGGACGTTTCGACCATACCCCGGACCCGATCACGGAAGCGTCGGTCCGCGCCTATGTGGCGTATGTAGAAGGACGCTATTGGGGTGGAGTAGCGGCTAAACCTTCTGAGGCGGCAAGCCGATATAGAGAGCGGGAACAACACTTGGCTCGATTTTTAAAAATTGCCCAAGTCGAGGGTCTCGACGGGTTCGTCATTCAACAGCCTGACCCGTCATTTTTGATTGAACATTCGATAAAAGGTGATTTCGGTATCCCGTCGTCTTTCACCGTGGAGATGGAGGATAATGAAGCGGGCACGTTTGTGGTGATTCGGAAAATGTAAATAAATACATTTACCTTATTGTTAAAATATTCAATTTATTATGCAAATTTTCACTTTTTTAATGCGGGCAGTATGCTAATATGAACATGTTATCAGTTCTGATGTCTCATGTAGAAAGGAATGTTTTGGATGATTATAAATTTTTTTAAAACAGTAATAATTCTTATTGTCATGCTGTTTTCTATCCAGATTCCGATAGCGGAAGCTGCTCCGTTAGAAGGGAAAACAACAGTTAATTTAAATTTACGCGCCTCACCGAGCACAGGTGGGAAATTGATTCAAACTTTGAAAAAAGGAACGACAGTAAAATACGCAACGCATAACAAATCATGGCATAAAGTATATGTTAAAAATCGAGTTTATTATGCTTCTTCAGCCTATATCAAACGAACGACAGGCTATGCAAACCCAAAAGTTAAGCCAATGGCAAAATTGCAAGGCGTCACCAAGGTCAACTTGAATGTGCGTACATCCGCTAATACAAAGGCTAAAATCATTAAGACTTTAAAAAAAGGTACTTCGGTT
The DNA here is from genome assembly GCF_018618395.1 of Exiguobacterium sp. s149. Classification (NCBI taxonomy): domain Bacteria; kingdom Bacillati; phylum Bacillota; class Bacilli; order Caryophanales; genus Exiguobacterium; species Exiguobacterium sp. s149. The sequence goes on along the minus strand of NZ_JACSLZ010000001.1, from coordinate 231,749 downwards.
CAATACACGAATCACAATTCATCTTGGGCGAAAGTATATTTGAACGGTAAGACGTATTACGCTGCTAAAACATACATCGCACAAAAGGGCGCTGCTTCGAAACCGCCGGCAGCGAAACCGCCGGCAGCGAAACCGCCGGCAGCGAAACCACCGGCATCAAAACCTCCGGTCGTAAAAAAAGAACAAGGTTATACAAAGCAAAGTGTAAATCTGTATGAGCGGGCGCTTCAAGCATCTCCAATTGCTCGTGTATTACCGAAATCTACGGCAATAGTATACAGTAAATACGACGCGTCTTGGTCGATTGTATACATCGGGTCAGAGTCATTCTACACATTAACTACGGGTTTGTCTTCTGAGAAACCACAGACTACTCCAATCATGAAACCACATGGAAGTGTATACACAAACACGCCGGGAGACGTATTGAATGTGAGATCAAGTGCATCTCCTAAAGCGACTATTCTTGGAAAACTTGCTCATAGTACATTAGTTGAACATTATGGTTCAAAAAGTGGTTTTTACAAAATTAAGTACAATGGAAAAGAGGGCTATATCGCATCGACTCACACCATAACGACAAAACCGAAAATGACAGTGATTGTGCTCGACGCAGGGCACGGTGGTCGTGACCCGGGCGCTGTCAATGAATCCCTCTATGAGAAGACGATCGTGCTTGACGTGACAAAGCGGGTCGAGACGTATCTTCGCTCGAAATATGGATATCAAGTTCGGTTGACGCGCTCGACGGACGTCTATTTGACGCTCGATCAACGCGTTCAAACTGCTAAGACACTTCGCGGCAACTTGTTCGTCAGCTTGCATACGAACGCAGCGACGACACCGTACGCCAAAGGTGTTGAGACGTTTTATTCGTCATCATCTGCCCACAGTGGCAAAAGCCGTGTCCTGGCAACAAATATCCAATCCAATTTGATGGGGAACATGTCCGGGATGACGAGCCGTGGCGTCAAGACTGCGAACTATTATGTTATTCGTTATAATACGATGCCATCAGCGCTCGTCGAACTCGGTTTCATCTCCTCGCCTCAAGACGTTACACATTTAAGGAGTAATGCTTCACGTCAACGGATGGCAGAAGGAATCGCAGAAGGCATTGCCCAATACGTACATGCTTACCACTAAACCTCATCACAGTATAAAAATCCCCCAACTCATCGTGAGTCGGGGGATTTTTTGTACTTATAGGTCATCGAAGCCATTGGCGTCGGTGACTTTGGCGTATGAGCGTGATTTCTGTTCGAAGAAGTCAGATTTCGTAGCATTCAATGAGTCGTCTGAATAGGCGCGAATCCAAGGCATGACATCTTCATTGAACCCTTCATACAGATCGTTCAAACCGATGACACGGAGGCGCTTGTTGGCGAGGTATTTGACGTAGTCGCGCATCTCGCTGACGTCGAGCCCATCGAGGTCGCGCAACACGTACTCACACCATTCGATTTCAAGGTCGACGGCTTCCGCCATCGTGTCATAGACGAACTGGCTGAAGCTACCGTCCGAGTCAATCTCCGGGTTTTCTGTCAAGACGGCCCGGAGCAACTGGCTGACGAAATAGGAATGCTGCATCTCGTCGCGCTGGATGTAACTGATCATCGTCGACGTGCCGACCATCTTCTGATGGCGCGCCAAGTTATAGAAGTAGGCGAAACCGGAATAGAAGTTGATGCCTTCGAGGATGATCGAGGCGACGAGCGATTTGGCAAACGTCTCGGCCGTTTGATCGGCGCGGAAGTCCTCATATAAGTCCAAGATGAATTGATTGCGTTTCATGACCATCTCGTCGTCCTTGGCGATATCGAAAATACGATTTTGTTCGCTGAGCGGGACGAGGCTTGAGAGGACGTAGCTATACGATTGGTTATGGACGACTTCTTGCTGAGCGATGACGGCGAGCACGGCGTGCACCGACGAGTCCGATGAGAACATCGATGACTCGAGGATGTAACGCGTCTGCACCGAGTCAAGGATTGACAGCAGACCGATGATGCGTTTGAAGGCGTCTTGCTCGCGCTCCGTCAACTGCGGCCATTGCTGCATGTCTTTGGACATCGAAATTTCATCCGGGATCCAGAAGTTCGAGAGCAGTTGCTTATAGATGGTATAAAACTGTGGATAGGCGATGTCGTTCCAATTTACGATGGAACTCGTCTCGCCCCCGATAATGGCTGTCGCCCGGTTAGGATGTTTGGGCGACAGTAGTTTGATCTTTTGAATGTTCATGGACATATACTCCTTCTTCGGCGTTTCTAGCCAACCGTTCGGCCCAATGACGGACGTTGTACGGTTGATTGCGCGGTGATTGCTCGATTTTCAACGTTTCACCGGCGAGGGGGATCCCGTATTTCGAAAGGTGGTACGCCATCTCATCGACCGCTCGACAGAAGTGGACGAACATCTTGTCCCCGGTCCCGAATACGGCGGCTTGGCGAAGCGGCACGTCGAGCTCTTTCAAGACGAGCCGGAACGTGTCTTTCATCTCGTCCGGTAAGACGCCGTCGGCCCACGTGTACGACCCGAAATAGACGAGGTCGTACGTGGCGAGCGATCGGGCTTCGCGATGGCCGATGCGGTCCGCTTCGAACAAGACGACGCGGTCGCCCCGATTAGCGTGGCTTTCCTGAATCAGCTCGGCGACTTCTTCTGTATTCCCACTCATGGAACTATAGACGATGGCGATGTGCATGGTCGTTCCCACCTTTCTGTTACGTGACGTTATGAAGCACACGATTCACATTCGTCGACTTCAACAGTTGTCGAACGCGTGTAGTAGATTGATTTCATTCCGAGCGACCACGCCTCGAGGTGCATCGAGAGGAGTTCGGTCGCTTTGACGTCGTTTTTGACGTACAGGTTGAAGCTGATTGCTTGGTCGATGTGACGCTGGCGCGCCGCGTTTTGACGGATGCTCCAGAGTTGATCGACTTCGAACGCTGATTTATAGAACCAGTTCGTCTCCGAGTTGAGGTCAGGGACCGTCACCGGAATCTTATAGTTTTTCTTCTCTTCCGAGTAGACCTTCTTATAGACCGGGTCGATTGACGCGGTGCTGCCAGCGATGATGGCCGTCGACGAGTTCGGAGCGACCGCCATCATATAGGCGTTGCGGACACCGTTTTTGTGGACCGCTGCGGCGAGGCCGTCCCAATCGAGTTCGTCGTGTGAGCGGTAGTTGCGGCGCTTGAAGTACTCACCCGTGTGCCATTCCGATCCTTCGAAGACCCCGAACGCGCCTTTTTCTTTGGCGAGTTCCATCGAGGCTTGAATCGTCAAGTAGGCGATTTTCTCGTACAGCTTCTCCGCGTATTGGACGGCATCGACCGATTCCCAACGGATGCCTTCAAGTGCGAGCAAGTGATGCCAGCCGAACGTGCCGAGTCCGACGGCGCGGTATTTCTGGTTCGTGATCATCGCTTGTGGCACTTCAATCGTGTTCAAGTCGATGACGTTGTCGAGCATCCGCATTTGAATCGGGATGAGTCGCTCGAGGACGTTCGATTTGACGGCCCGGGCGAGGGCGATTGAGCTCAAGTTACAGACGACGAAGTCACCAGGTGTCTTCGTGATGACGATTTTTCCGTCTTCCGTGTATTCTTCATCGATTGTCGTCGGCGACATGTTTTGCGCGATCTCTGAGCAGAGGTTCGAGCTGTAAATCATGCCGGCGTGTTTGTTCGGGTTGGCGCGGTTCACGGCGTCGCGGAAGAACATGTAAGGCGTTCCTGTCTCGAGCTGTGAGCGCATATACCGTTTGACGAGGTCGATGGCCGGTACCGTGACGCGAGTCAGTTCAGGCGTATTGACGCACGCCATGTATTTCTCCGTGAATGAACCGCCGTTCTCTGTCTCATCATAGAAGTCTTCGAGGCTGAAGCCCATGACCGTCCGGATTTCGTGCGGGTCGAACAAGTGCCAGTCACCGCGGGCTTCGACCGTACGCATGAACAAGTCTGGCAAACAGACGCCCGTGAACAAATCGTGGGTCCGGAGACGCTCGTCCCCGTTATTCAATTTCGCATCGAGGAACTCGAAGATGTCCTTATGCCAAATGTCGAGGTAGACGGCAATCGAGCCTTGGCGCATGCCGAGCTGGTCGACCGACACGGCTGTGTTGTTCAACTGTTTCATCCAAGGGAGCGCGCCGCTTGAGACGCCTTTGAAGCCTTTGATGTCACTGCCGCGTGAGCGGATCTTACCGAGATAGACACCGATTCCGCCGCCGCCTTTCGAGAGCGTGGCGACGTCCGTGTTCGAATCGTAGATGCCACGGAGTGAGTCGTCGACCGTATCGATGAAGCATGAGCTGAGCTGCCCGTACGATTTCCCGGCGTTCGAAAGCGTCGGTGTGGCAACCGTCATATAGAGGTTCGAGAGTGCCCAGTACGCTTCTTCGACGAGTTTGACGCGCTGGTCGGCGTTCTCCTTTTGCATGAGCGTCATGGCGATGACCATGAACCGCTCTTGTGGTAACTCGTATAGGTTCTTGACATGGTCACGGCCGAGATAACGGTCCGACAACGTCCGGAGGCCGATGTAGGTGAACATGCGGTCGCGTGACGGGTCAATCAACGTCTCCAAGTAGGCAATGTCTTCTTTTGAGTACGTATCGAGTAGGGCCGACGTGAAGATGCCTTTTGTCGTGAGCGTCTCAATCATCGGATAGAGCGCACCATAACGCATCGAGGCGTCATAGCCACGGTTTCGTGCCGCTTCTAAATAGAGGCGGTTTAAGTACATCTCAGTGGCAACGAACGTCCAGTCCGGCTCTTCTGCCTGCAACATGTCGAGGGCGTGCATCGTCAAGAGTTCATATACTACATCTTGTGTCAGTGTCTTTCCTTCGAGCGCCCGAACGGCCCGTTCTTCATATCGTTCAACACTAAGCTGTGGGTAGCGTTGTTTAAGGGATTGGATCAATGTAGAGACGTCAGCGAGCGTTGGCGTCGCAGCCAACAGCGTCTCGTGGTGGATAGGGGATGTCAAAACGATCACTCCTTCTTCGGATGTAGATATTATAAAGGTATAGCGGAACTTGTCCGATACGACGTCAATGTGAGCGGAACGTGATAAATATCCGTTAACTATATATTGACGTTTTCTTGTCTTTTTAATCATAAATCACCTATATTTAGTTTTGCAATCTTGACATTCGGCAAACTGCAGACGCTTGAATTACTTTTACTCAAAAACGGCGCTGTCATACGATTTGAGATGAGATTTGAGATGAAAAAAAGTTTGAGCGACGGTTAAACGACAGCACATTCATTTTTATGTAAGCGGTCAATCGAGAAGCGAACGACCTCATTCGGCAGTCGCCTTCGTTATTTTTTGAGAAAATCCTGCTTCTTCCCACTACTGATTCATTACTATATATAGTGGTCGCTTGTTTTTGAAAACGAGGGAAATTCGAACGCTCACTAGCATCAGATTGAAAAGTGAGGTAGATTGAGGGAGTACGATTTGAAATCAAGGTAAAAAGAAGGGTTTAACAAATGAGAGCAGAAGACTTATTATTAGCATGGGACCCACTCGGTTACGGGCTTGGGTCGTATGGACCAGAGTTTGATGATATCGCCTTGGCGCTCATCCACATCGACACAATCGATGAGTTGGATGAGACGATTCGCCGGATTTTGACAGACGCGTTCGGCGACTGTCCGACCGAATCGGAAACACGGGCCATGGCGGCACACTTACTCGCGTCTTCAGAATCTTGTCACTTATAAGGGGGAACCACGATGTTACGTATCGATCCAACACCGAATCCAAATGCAATGAAAATCACACTTCCTGAGAACGTCTTCGGCGCGAAAAGCCAAAGCGTAAAAGCTGGCGAAGAGACGGACCAACCGCTTCTCGCGAAACTCGTCGCCATCGAAGGTGTGGAGAGCGTATTCGCCTATGGCGATTTCGTCACGGTATCAAAAGAGAATGGCGTGAGCTGGGAAACCATCTTGCCACACGTCGAAACTGCTTACCGCGGATGAACCCGCTCGTTTCCATCGTCATCCCGGTCTATTCCCGGGAGGCGGAACTGACCGAACTGCTGGAAAGCCTGGTCGTCCAGACATTTCAACAGTTCGAAGTACTTGTAATCAATAATGATGGGCCGCCAAAACAGCATCTTTTGGCGCCTTTTTTGAATCGATTGTCGATTCGTTATATCGAACTTGGCGAGAACCATCACGTCAAAGCCCGCAATCTCGGCGTGCAAGAGGCGAGCGGCGACTATATCTTATTGCTCGACGATGACGATTTGCTCATGCCGACACATCTCGAGTTGGCGCTCGCGGACATCCGCTCGGCCGACCTCGTCTTCACGGATGCGGAACTGTTCCGCTTCATATGGGAAGATGGACGTCGCCGCGTCACCGACTGGGAGGCGTTCGCCTACGACCTCGATTTGGAACGCCTCCGTCAAGACTCGACGTTCATCCCGTCCGGCACGCTGTATCGCAAACAGCTCCACGAGACAATTGGACCGTTCGACGAGGATGTCTATAACTACTGGGACTGGGATTTCATTCTACGTGTCAGTGAAGTCGGGACGATTCGGCATCCCGCGCGCGCGACCGTGCTCTACGCGTTTAACGGCACGGACAATCTGTCGGCCAAACAAGATGAGACGCGTCGTCGTTACTTTGATCGGTTTTGTCACAAGCACGGCCTCGTCGATATGGAGATGAAAAACTTCCATATCGTTCAAGCCGAGCGACGGGACTACGTGAGACAGACAGAGAGAACGTTCACAGGGGCGTTCCCCGGTAGAACGGAAGGAGAATAAATTATGTACACATCGAAAGAATTAGAACTGCTCGAGTTGCTCGAAGAGAAAGGCTACCTCGAGACGAAATTGTTGGCGAACTTGCTGGCGACCGACGAGGCGACCGTTGAGGCGATGCTCGAGAAGTTCAAAGCGGACGGGATTTTGCTCGGTTTCCGGGCGATGGTCAACTGGCAAAAAATCAACCGGCACGACGTCACGGCGTTCATCGACGTCAAAGTCACACCGAAACGTGGCCGCGGCTTCGACGAGGTCGCCGAGCGGATTTATCGCTTCCCGGAAGTGACGGCGCTCTATTTAATGTCAGGGGCTTACGATTTGCAAGTCGTCATTCGAGCGAACTCACTCCAAGACGTCGCGTCGTTCGTGTCGGATAAACTGTCACCGCTCGATTCGGTCGTCTCGACGACGACGCACTTCAAACTGAAGACGTATAAACACGATGGCATCTTGTTCACCCCACAAGTCGAAGACAAACGGTTGAACATTACGCCATGAAGTCACTATCTCAACAAGTCGTCTCGATGAAGCCGTCCGGCATCCGCCGCTTCTTTGATTTGGCGCAAACGATGGAAAACGTCGTCTCTCTCGGGGTGGGGGAGCCAGATTTCATCACGCCATGGAATGTGCGCGAGGCGAGCTATGCAGCGCTCGAGCAAGGTTATACGGCTTATAGCGCCAACGCAGGACTCCTCGAGTTGCGACAAGAAATCGCGAGTTACATGACGGACCGGTTCGGGGCGACGTATGATCCGACGACGGAATTGATTGTCACGACGGGCGCCTCACAAGCGCTCGATATCGCGTTCCGGGCACTCCTCAACCCAGGTGACGAGGTCATCGTCGTCGAGCCGGCCTTCGTTTCATACGGACCGCTCATTGAACTCGCTGGCGGGACGGTCGTTCCTGTCGCCTGTCGTCCGGAGAACGGGTTCCGTTTGAACCGGGGCGATGTCGAGGCGGCCATCACCGAACGGACGAAGGCGATGCTCCTCTGTTTCCCATCGAATCCGACTGGGGCCACGATGACGGGCGAAGAGCTCACCGAAATTGCGGAGCTCGCGACGAAACACGATCTCTGGGTTGTCAGCGATGAGATTTATGCCGAGCTGTCTTACGATGAGCCGTTCACGAGTTTCGCGACGCTCCACGATATGCGCGAGCGGACGATCGTCGTCAACGGGTTCTCGAAGGCGTTCGCGATGACGGGCTGGCGGCTCGGTTTCACATGCGCGCCGGAAGTCGTGACGCGAGAGATGCTCAAAGTCCATCAGTACGGCATGATGTGTGCCCCGACACTCGTCCAATTCGGCGGTCTCGAGGCGCTCCGTAGTCGCGACCAACATGTACCGAAGATGGTGAAGAGCTATCGACAGCGCCGTAACTACTTCATCCAGGCCCTCAATGACGCCGGATTACCGACGCACGTGCCGGGAGGCGCGTTCTATGCCTTCCCGTCAATCCGTCACACGGGCTTGACGAGCGAAGAGTTCGCCGAGCGTCTCTTGCTCGAGGAACGGGTCGCGGTCGTACCGGGCAACGCGTTCGGTGCGAGTGGCGAAGGTTTCGTCCGTGCCAGTTACGCGACGTCGGTCGAACAGTTACAAGAAGCAATTCGTCGCATCGATCGGTTTATGAAACAGTTCGAGGTGACGACAACAACAGACTCTCAGCGATGAGGGTCTGTTTACGTTTTAGCGGTATAATAGGTGGGAAAAGACGACCGAGGTGAAGTCAATGGAACAAGTGGATTTTGTAGCAATCGGCTGCGGGCCGTACAATCTCGGATTGATGGCGCTCAATGAAGCGACGTCATTGAAGGGTGTCTGTTTTGAGGAACGGGAGGACTTCAAGTGGCACGAAGGCATGCTGCTCGAGTCGGCGACGATGCAGACGCATTACTTATATGATCTCGTGACGCTTGCCGATCCGACGAACCGTCACAGTTATTTGAATTACTTGAAACAGAACGGCCGCTTGCAGACATTCATCGTCCAAGAGAGCCCGACGATTCCGCGGACGGAGTTCAACCGGTATTTACAATCGGTCGCCGCCTCGCTCGACACGATCAAGTTCTCGCACCGGGTCACCGATGTCCGTCCGGCGGCGGATGGGTTTCTCGTCACGGTCGAGACACCTGATGGGGAAACGGTGCTGTCGTCACGTCACGTCGTCATCGGCACGGGAGCAGAACCGCTCGTCCCAGACGTCTTCCAAGACGTCGTCCATACGAGTTCGTATCGGATGGAGCGGGAGCGCTTGCTTGAAACCGACCGCATCGTCGTCATCGGCAGCGGTCAAAGTGCGGCCGAGGTATATCTCGATTTATTGACCCGGTCCGATAAAATGCGCCAACGAATCGATTGGGTGACGCGCTCGGATGTGTTCGAATCCCTCGAGAGTGGGAAGCTCGGCGAGGAAATTTTCAGTTTGCCGTACGTCGACTATTTCAATCGTTTGCCCTATGCGGAGCGGGATCAACTCGGAAAAGCGTTCGAGCGGTTCCGGAACGGGGTCAATCCTGAGACGCTTCGAGCGATTTATGGACTGTTGTATCATCGGACTGCGGACGGGAGTGAGCAAGCGACGAACCTGTACACGCAGATTGAAATCGAGCACATCGCACACGAAATCGTTTATACTGTCGAAGGGACGCAACAATATACGGGACAATCGTTCACGGGTGAATATGATGCGGTCGTGGCGGCGACCGGCTATCGACCGCGCATCCCGACGTGGGTCGAACGATTCGAGATTGAATGGGAAGCGGAGCAGCAGTGGCGCGTCAATAGTCGCTATCAGATTGCAACGAAGACGACGTTGGCGGGAGGTTTATTTACCCATACGAATTTAGAACATTCGCACGGTCCGGCGGCGACGAACTTGGGGATGGCAGTGTATCGAAACGCAATCATGTTGAATGAAATGATGGGGGAAACGGTGTTTGATGTGGCCGCGCAGCAACCGTTTACAAGTTTTTGAACAAAAAAAGGGCTAGGCGTTAGCCTAGCGGAATCAGGGGGGAATACTTGAAGTCTTGCTTGATTTGTATTTACCCGACCCGTCGACTTTGAAACACAAAAACAATCCCAAATAATCTTTTTTACTAATTTGTACACTTTATCGAAAAAAGTATGTTATAGTAAGTTGATGAATTTAGCATAGGAGTGTTTGTAATGGCAAAATACGAAAAAGATCAAGTTTTAAAAGGTAAAGTAACAGGAATCCAACCTTTCGGTGCGTTCGTCGCACTCGACGACGAGACTCAAGGTCTTGTCCACATCTCTGAAATCTCACATGACTACGTGAAAGACGTGAACGAGTACGTTCAAGTCGGTCAAGAAGTTGAAGTGAAAATTCTTGATGTTGATGAAGCATCTAAGAAAATCAAGCTTTCAATGAAAGCGACACAAGAAGCTCCAAAACGCGAGAAGTCGGCTAAGCCAGCTCGTCGTGGCGCACCACGCCGCAACGAAGCTTCAAACTTCAAGCAAGAAGAAGCACCAGGCTTCACTGTCCTCAAGGACAAGCTCGAAGACTGGATCAAAAACACGAACTTCAAAAAGTAAGTGATTGAGACGACCTGCCCTGTGCAGGTCGTCTTTTTTTTGTACAGGAAATGTCCCACTCGTTCACGAACAGTACAGAAAAGGAGTGAGGACCATGAAAATCGGAATCATCGGTACGGGCGGGATTGCCAAAACCGCCCATATCCCGCAATACATCGCAGCAGGCGCAGACGTCGTCGCCGTTATGAATCGGACACGCGAACGCGGAGAGGCGGTGGCGAAGCAGTTCGGAATCGAACGGGTGTACGAGACGGTCGAGGAGATGCTCGCCGAAGAGACACTCGATGCGGTCAGCATCTGTACACCGAACGCCTTACATAAACAACAAGTCATTGCCGCACTCGAGGCCGGCTGTCACGTCCTTTGCGAGAAACCGCCAGCCATCTCGGCCGACGAGGCGAACGAGATGCTAGAGGCGGCCAGACGAGCTGAGCGAACCCTTCATTACGGCTTCCACTACCGGCATCGGTCCGATACCCAACTGTTGAAGCGGATGATTGATGCCGGTGAACTCGGACACGTCTATGCCGCGACCGCGCTCGCACTTCGGCGCCGTGGCATCCCGGGATGGGGCGTGTTCACGAATAAAGAGCTGCAGGGTGGCGGCGCACTGCTCGATATCGGGGTGCATATGCTCGACCTTGCTCTCTATTTGATGGACTATCCGAAGCCGGTCGATGTGGTCGGTCACGTCGGTCAATATCTCGGGACACGACCTGGTGTCGGGCTGATGGGCGATTGGGATGCGGACGCGTTCTCGGTCGAAGACACGGCGCGGGCGATGGTCACGTTCGATAATGGGGCATCCTTGTTCTTAGACGCGAGTTTCATGGCCAACGTCGACGCGGCGGACACGATGCGGGTTGAACTGCGCGGCACGAACGGTGGGGCGTCTCTGTTCCCACTCGTCATCCATACGGAAGAGCACGGAGCGTTGTTCGACAAGACACCGGCTCACCTCGCGCTCGAAGACCCGTATGCGAGACAGATTCACACGTTTCTCGAGGCGTGTCGTCAGGAGCCGTCGTACCAGCAAGCGGAACAGGCGGTGACGCTCCATACAATCATCGACCGCATCTATGCTCAGGCCTGATTGCTTTTCAATCACAAAAAACAGGGTATATAGTGTAGGTGTTACATATTTTCGAAGGAGGATGAATTATGCACAACTTTGAATACAAAAACCCGACGAAACTTATTTTCGGGACTCATCAAATCGAAAAACTCGCGAGCGAGTTACAGGCACTTGACGCCAAGAAAGTGATGCTCGTCTATGGAGGCGGGAGCATCAAAAAGAACGGCACGTACGAAGAAGTCGTGACCGAGTTAAACAATGCCGGAATCGACTACGTCGACTTCTCAGGCGTCGAGCCGAACCCGCGCATCGAGACGGTACGTCGCGCGGTCAAAAAAGCACGCGAAGAGAACATCGACGCGTTGCTCGCGGTCGGCGGTGGTTCGGTCATCGATTGTACGAAACTTATCTCGGCGGCCATCCCGTATGAAGGCGACGCTTGGGATATCGTGCTTCGCGACCACATTCCGACAGAAGCGGTCCCGTTCGGTACGGTGCTCACGCTCGCAGCGACTGGCTCTGAAATGAACTCGGGCTCGGTCATCACGAACTGGGAGACGCAAGAGAAGTATGGTTGGGGTCACCCGCTCGTCTATCCGACGTTCTCGATTCTCGATCCGCGTTATACGGTATCGGTACCGAAAGATCAAACGATTTACGGCATCGTCGACATGATGAGCCATTGCTTCGAGCAATACTTCCACCCGAACCATGCGCCGGTCCAAGAGCGTATGACGGAAGGCGTGTTGAAAGCGGTCGTCGAATCGGCACCGAAACTCGTCAATGACTTGGAGAACGTCGACTTGCGCGCCATCATCTTGTTCGCTGGAACAATCGCCTTGAACGGTGTGCTCCAAATGGGCGCCTCGGGCGACTGGGCGTCACACAACATCGAGCATGCGGTCTCTGCTGTCCATGACATCCCACACGCAGGCGGACTCGCAATCTTGTTCCCGCGCTGGATGGAGCACGTGCTTGAAGAAGACAACGCCGCTCGCTTTGCACGCCTCGGGACGGAAGTGTTCAACGTTGAACCGGCCGGTAACGATCTTGAGACGGCGAAACGGACGATTGCAGCTGTCCGCGCCTTCTTCGACGAGCTCGGTGCACCAAGCTCACTCCGTGACTATGACATCGATGAATCGACATTTGACGCCATCCTAAACTCGGCGATGAAACGAGGCGCATTCGGTCGCTTCCGTACGCTTGAACGTGAAGACGTGGCAGCAATTCTTGAATTAAGCAAATAAGGCGATTTGATGCCTATTTTGCAATAATGATTGAACGAATCCGACGTTTCCGTTTATGATGGGTCATGTATGGCTCGTCAATGAGCGATTTATAAGGAGGAAATGACATGTCAACTGTACGTTTCGATTATTCAAACGCCCTGTCTTTCGTCGGGGAACACGAAGTCAATCAATTGCAAGAAACCGTGAAAGCAATGCATTCGGTCATTCACGACCGCAGCGGGGCAGGTAGCGATTTCCTTGGGTGGGTCGACCTTCCAACAAACTACGATACGGATGAGTTTGCTCGCATCAAAGCGGCCGCGGAACGAATCCGCGAAAACTCGGACGTCCTCGTCGTCGTCGGAATCGGTGGATCATACCTCGGCGCACGCGCGGCAATTGAGATGCTCCAACATTCATTCTTCAACGTGTTATCTAAGGAAGAACGCAACGCACCACAAGTCTTCTTCGCCGGCCACAACATCTCGTCGACATACTTGACGGAGTTGCTCCACGTGCTCGAAGGCAAGGACGTCTCAGTCAACGTCATCTCGAAATCGGGAACGACGACTGAACCGGCCATCGCGTTCCGTGTCCTCAAACAGTTTATGGAAGACAAGTATGGTCAAGATGGCGCACGTGAACGTATTTATGCGACGACAGACCGTGCCCGTGGCGCCTTGAAGACGCTCGCGGATGCAGAAGGCTACGAGACGTTCGTGATTCCAGATGACGTTGGAGGTCGCTTCTCGGTGCTCACACCGGTCGGACTCCTTCCGATCGCAGCAGCAGGCATCGACATCGATGCCCTCATGGAAGGTGCTCGCGATGCCCAAACGGCATACTCGTCTCCGAACTTGGCTGACAACGAAGCGTACCAGTACGCGGTCGTCCGTAACGCCTTGTATGCGAAAGGCAAGTCAATCGAGTTGCTCGTCAACTACGAACCAGCCTTGCATTACGTATCGGAGTGGTGGAAACAGCTTTATGGCGAGTCAGAAGGAAAAGACAACAAAGGGATTTTCCCGGCGGCGGTCGACTTCTCGACGGATCTCCACTCGATGGGACAATACATTCAGGAAGGTCGTCGTGACTTGTTCGAGACGGTTATCCGTGTCACGAACGTCCGTCACGCGATGAACGTGCCGGAAGATTCACAAGACCTCGATGGCTTGAATTTCCTCGCTGGTGAGACGATTCAATTCGTCAACGACAAGGCGGCTGAAGGAACACTCCTCGCCCACACTGACGGAGAAGTCCCGAACCTCGTCGTCGAATTGCCAGAGATGACGCCGTACCACCTCGGTTACTTGTTCTACTTCTTCGAGAAGGCATGCGCGATGAGCGGATACATTCTCGGAGTGAATCCGTTCAACCAACCAGGCGTTGAAGCGTATAAAGCGAACATGTTCGCGTTGCTTGGAAAACCAGGTTACGAAGAGCAAAAAGCTGAGCTTGAAAAGCGCTTGAACCAATAATTTTGAGTAGGTCCGCTCCGGCGGGCCTATTTTTTTGTTTGAAACTAGTGGAAGACAAGGTAAAGTGAGAGTAGACAGGGGAAAGAAAGGGATGGACTATGTTGACATTCACGGACTACTATCACAATAAAGTCGAGTTGAGCTTTGCGCACTATCCATTTTCGGATACGCCGCTCCACGTCTGGGTCGTCGCTCGCTTTGAAAATCAATGGGTGCTGACGAAGCATAAACAGCGTGGGCTCGAGTTTCCGGGTGGGAAAGTTGAACCCGGCGAACACGAGGATGATGCTGCGATTCGGGAAGTGTATGAAGAGACGGGCGGTGTCGTGAAGACGCTCCATTATCTCGGCCAATATCGCGTGCTCGGGCGCGGCGACACGGTCATTAAAAATATTTATTTCGCCGAAATCGAACGTTTCGACGATCATCCGGCGGTCGACGAGACCGATGGGGCCGTCCTTATGAAGGAATTGCCGACGAATCTGCTCCGGAACAATCGGTACAGCTTCATGATGAAAGACCGGGTGCTCCCGGAAACGATGAAGGTGCTCTATGAAAAACAATTGGTTTGACAAGGTCGAGGTCCTGCCGCCATATGCCGGTTATCCGGTCCATCGTGGCTGGTATACGACGCGTGACGGTGAGGACGTCGTCGCCTATACGATCACACCGAAACGGCCGAACGGACACGTCCTGTTCTATCTGCGCGGCGGAACAGGACGCATCGGGGATGTGCGTTTGCCCCGGTTGATGCAGTTCGCTGCCAAAGGTTTTCACGTCGTGGCGCCCGTTTACCGGGGGAACCATGGCGGGAGCGGCAAAGAGGACTTCGGCGGCGCCGATCTAGAGGACGTCCTGTCTCTCTACGATCGCGTCCGTCGAACGGATACGTTCATTCATGCCCTTGGTTTCTCGCGCGGGGGCATGATGGCGTTGTCGCTCGCCGCGGAACGACCGCTCACGTCCGTCACATCATGGGCGGGTGTGACCAATCTCGAGTGGACGTATGAAGAACAGCGTTCGATGCGGAAGATGTTGCGCCGTATGACCGGGGGCGACCCGGAAGCGGCACGTGCAGCTTATGTCGAGCGCTCGCCGCTCTACAAGGAATGGGATGCACCGACGTTGTTGATTCACGGCACCGATGATGAACAAGTCCGCCTGCGCCATGCGACGGCGGTCGCGGAACGGATGGGGGAGCGGGCCGAACTTTGGGTCGTCCCGTTCGCCCATCAACTCCCGTTTTGGGAAAAATGGAAGACGACCGATGCGGCGATGGAATGGATGCTCGCCAACTCGAAAAAATGAGACGACTGCCGAATCGGCAATCGTCTCATTTTCCGTTATACGATGATTGGTCCGGCCGCAACGACCGCCTCACGCGCTTTCGTGAATCGTTTGAAATTGTCCTGGAACTTCCGGGCGAGCGCCGTTGCCTCGGCATCGTAGCGCGCTCCGTCTTTCCATGTGTCCCGCGGATTGAGCACGTCGCCTGGCACGCCGTCAATGTGACGTGGAATCTCGACATTGAAAATGTCGTGGCGCGTCGTCTCGACGTCACGCAATTTGCCGTTGACCGCCGCGTTCACCATCGCCCGTGTATAGGCGAGCTTCATCCGTGATCCTTCTCCGTACGCGCCGCCGGTCCAACCCGTGTTGACGAGATAGACGTCGACGTCGTGCTTCTCAATCAGCGTACCGAGCATGTCCGCATAGCGCTCCGGTGCGAGTGGCAAGAACGGTGACCCGAAGCAGGTCGAGAACGTCGCCTGTGGTTCAGTGACGCCGCGCTCCGTGCCGGCGAGTTTTGACGTATACCCTGACAAGAAGTGGTACATCGCCTGCTCTTTCGTCAATTTGCTGATTGGAGGCAATACCCCGTATGCATCGGCCGTCAAGAAGACGATCGTGTTCGGATGACCGGCCCGTGACGGAAGCATCGCGTTATCGATGAATTGAATCGGATAGGCGGCCCGTGTGTTCTCGGTGAGCGAGATATTCTTATAATCCGGTGCCCGGTTCTCGTCTAAGACGACGTTCTCAATCAATGAGCCGAAACGGATGGCATCGTAGATTTCCGGCTCGTTCTCGCGCGACAAATTGATCGTCTTCGCGTAGCAACCGCCCTCGATATTGAAGACGCCGTCGGGTGACCAACCGTGCTCGTCATCCCCAATCAAATGACGTTCCGGGTCGGCCGACAGTGTCGTCTTCCCAGTTCCCGATAGACCGAAGAAGAGGGCCGTCTCGCCGGCGTCCGATACGTTCGCCGAGCAGTGCATCGATAACACATGTTGTTCCGGCAACAAGAAGTTCATGACCGAGAAAATCGATTTTTTAATCTCGCCGCTGTATTCTGTTCCCCCGATCAGAATGGTCCGCTTGGCGAATGAGACGAGAATAAACGTTTCGGAGTTCGTCCCGTCGACGACTGGGTCGGCCTTATAACTCGGTGCATAGATGACCGTGAATGGCTCGAAGGCACCTTTCGTCGGCCATTCGCGCAAGAACAACTGTTTGGCGAACAAGTTGTGCCACGCGTATTCCGTGATGGCACGGACCGGGAGCGTATAGTGCTCGTCTGCCCCTGCAGACGCCTCGAGATAATAAAGCTTGTCTTTCGTTTCGAGGTGCGTCAACACTTTATCGAGCAGCGCGGTGAACTTCTCTTCCGCGATCGGTTGGTTGACCGGACCCCAGTCTACTAAATGGTTGCTGACTTCATCTTGCACGACGAATTTGTCTTTCGGTGACCGTCCTGTGAATTTCCCAGTACTGACCGATAAAGCCCCGTCTTTCGTCAGTACGCCCTCACCGTTGTGAATGGCTTCTTCCACCAGTTCTGGAACCGTCAAGTTCCGCATCATGTCGGCACCTTTAATTAATTCTTCGATTTTCAGGAGCGTTGTCGCCATCCTGAATCCCACCTTTCCCCTAAATAGATGTGGATGAAATCCGCATACTTCCGCGTTTAATCAGTATGACGTTTTTATTATATGTGACATACTAATCAAAAACAAGCATTTTTTACCCTTTAAAGTAAGCGCTTTCTTACATTGTCATTCTAACATATTCTGTACCAGGTCATAGTACAAAAAACAAAACGGACAAAAAAATGTTTGATATTTCACAAACATAACTATTTGACCGTTTGTGAAAAGTTTGACGAATTCGGTCGATACGCTTGACAGAACGGGGTGTCATTTATATGATGGTCTTCGTAACGGATACTCTTATTCTGAGCGGTGGAGGGAACAAGGCCCTACGAAGCCCAGCAACCGTCCGATTTTTCATTGTTATTCGGAAAAGGTGCTATCCTGAAGCGAAGCGTAAGCTTCGAACGATAAGAGGGTAAGGAAGAACGATTCAACCTTTCCCATTTGAACATGGCGAGAGGTTTTTTTCATTACCGTCCCAAAGCAACGCGTAAGGGGAACGAGTACCGTCCACACATCACCCTTTATTATAGGAGGTTTTTCGAAATGGCAAACTTGAACCGTCGACTTTTCACTTCGGAGTCCGTCACGGAAGGACATCCGGATAAAATTTGTGACCAAATCTCAGATGCGATTTTGGATGCAATTTTAGCTGAAGATCCAAACGCCCGCGTTGCGGCTGAGACGTCTGTCACAACAGGTCTCGTGCTCGTAGCAGGTGAAATCACAACATCAACTTACGTGGATATCCCGAAAGTTGTTCGTGAAACTGTTCGTGAGATCGGCTACACACGTGCGAAATATGGTTTCGATGCAGAGACTTGTGCAGTCCTCACATCGATCGATGAGCAATCGGTAGACATCGCGCAAGGTGTTGACCAAGCGCTCGAAGCTCGTGAAGGACAAATGACTGAAGAAGAAATCGATGCGATCGGTGCTGGTGACCAAGGTCTCATGTTCGGTTACGCAACAAAAGAGACGCCGGAACTCATGCCGCTCCCGATTTCACTCGCTCACAAATTGTCACGTCGTTTGGCAGAAGTTCGTAAAAACGGCACGCTCGCTTACCTTCGCCCAGACGGTAAGACACAAGTGACAGTCGAATACGACGAAGCGAACAACCCAGTTCGCATCGACACAATCGTCATCTCGACACAACACGCAGAAGACATCACGCTCAAGCAAATCCAAGCTGATTTGAAAAAGCACGTCATCGATGCAGTCATCCCGGCTGAACTCATCGACGCGGAAACAAAATACTTCATCAACCCGACTGGCCGCTTCGTAATCGGTGGACCACAAGGGGATGCAGGCCTTACAGGACGCAAAATCATCGTCGATACGTACGGTGGATACGCACGTCACGGCGGCGGCGCGTTCTCAGGTAAAGATCCTACCAAAGTTGACCGTTCAGCAGCATATGCAGCTCGTTACGTGGCGAAAAACCTCGTCGCAGCGGGACTCGCTGACAAAGCAGAAGTTCAACTTGCTTACGCAATCGGTGTTGCTCACCCGGTATCGATTGCGGTCGATACGTTCGGCACAGGCAAATTGAGCGAGACTGAGCTCGTCGAACTCGTTCGTGAGAACTTCGACCTCCGTCCGGCGGGTATCATCAAGATGCTCGACCTTCGTCGCCCAATCTACAAGCAGACAGCAGCTTACGGCCACTTCGGTCGTACAGACGTGGAACTCCCATGGGAGCAAACGGATAAAGCGGCAGTGCTCGAAGAAGGCGCGAAACGCTTCGCATAAGCATAGAAAAACGACCTTTCACTCGAAAGGTCGTTTTCTTTAGGTTTGCGGCTTATGTTCAGTTGTCGTGTTCTCTTTGCCAAGTGCCGTATCTTTCGCTTCGACGACTTTCTCGCCGATTGATTGTAAATCCGATTTCGCTTCTTGCGCCGTCCCGACGACTTTGTTCACGTCTTGTTTGACCGTATCAACTTCACCGGCGACTTTTTCATAGACGTTTTGCACGTCGGTCGCGACGTCTTGAATGACCTCGGTCGCTGCTTTCACTTGACCGATGACCTGTGACGCCGTTCCGGCCGGGTCTTGCTTGACCGTATCGACGAGACCGCCGACCGATGACTTCGCGCTCGAGAACGACTGTTTCGTGTTCTCACGGTTCGACGTGCTAAGTAAGGCGAGCAGGCCGCCGACGAGGGCGCCGAGGAGCATCCCGGTCACGACTGTGATTTTTGGACCTCCTGTGCTCGTTTGTTCAAACTGACGGTTCGGATGATTGGATTGCTCGACTTGTGGGTCATGCTGCAATTTCGGTTCCATGATAACACTCCTTTTTGTAAGTTGGCATTGATACTCTTATACCCGACACAAAATGGAAAATAACGTTTTCCCTCATTTCGACATCAAAAAGTAATGAACGGGCAGGATATTTTTTTGTTGATGGGGAATGTTACTACTAGATTGGCCAAAAGGGGGATGCCGTTATGAAGATTCGAGAAGCCGTGCCAGAAGATGCCGCCACCATCCGCGACATTGCGCTCGCGACGGTCAGTGAACGAGACGAGGTTCGTTCGAAAGTAATGGAACGCGCCTATCAACAAGAAGAGATTGTCCGCGCCATCAGTTCAAGCGAGGAAGCGAAAGAGCAGTTGTTCATTGTCGGTGAGGCCGAAGGCGACGTCATCGGCTTCTATCACGCCATCGACCGCGGGGACACATGGGAAGTACTCCGTCTCTATCTTCATCCGGCTCATCACCGTCAAGGCCTAGGGACGGCACTGTTGTCGCATCTACGGGAACGGAAAGTCCAACCGATCGAGCTGTACGTCGAAAGCTCGAACGAGCAAGCCATCGCTTTTTTGAGTCATGAGGCGTTCATCGAACTGAATCGAATCCAAGAAGAAGTGTACGATCAACCGATGGAACTGATTCATTTACGGTACGACCCGCGCTAAGACCCTAGACGGATTTTCAACCAAACATCAGTCTCGGCTGATGTTTTTTGTTAGTATAAAGATATGTGATAACAAAATGAGGTGACAGCATGGCTTATGAAGAAGAATCACGAAAAGGGGTCATCGTGATCGTGTATCCGCTCCAGTTCACGTCGCGTTTGAGTGAGGCGTTTTTAGGACGGTTGCGGGACGAGTATGAAGTCCTCGTCGTGACCGGCCAGACGGTCGGTTTGACGGCAGAAGACCATAAATTGTTAATCAAGAACACGTTACGTGAGGCGAGTCAGTACAAGCTGCCGATTCACGTCATCGCGTTCAGTCTCGGGGCGTTGTTGACGAACCGCTTGCTCCAGGAGTATGACGTGCCGCTCGGCAGTCTGACGTACATCTCACCGCTGTTCGACTGGCATCCGTCCCGCCAAATCGGCGGACTGAAACAAGTCGTGGCCAGTGCGGTCGACCGTTTCCGTCCTGACCTTCCGCTCGGCATGATGACGTTCATGGGTGGCGGGGAAGAGTCGTCGCGTTTCGGGGAGATCACGTACGGTCAATACCGTGAGATCGAAGAAGAAATCGTCGAGCATCAGGAAGAGAAGAAACATTTGCCGCGGCTCCCGCTCGCATGTTTCTATGCACCGGACGACCGTTTCGCCGATGTGAAATTGACACTCAACGTCTGCCGGAAAATCGGTGGCGACCAAGTGTATATCCGCCGGCTCGAAGGGTTCCCGCACTTCGGCTATGAACGGTTGAATACGAAGTTCGCGGAGACGCTCATCACGTTTTATGAATTGATTCGAGAATGAAAACAGGCGACTCGCATGAGTCGCCTGTTTTTTTATGCTCGTTTTTCAATCGCCACGATGAACGGGGGATGATTGATTTGATTGATGAAGCCGTAACGGAGGACGCCGGCCCGTTTCTGATCGAGTGCCTCGGTATACGCGAGCACCTCGTCGCGCTCGACTTTGCCGCTCTCATGGCCATGGTAGATGACGACGACGATGACGCCGCCGACGGCCATGACGTCGAGCAGTTGCTCGAGGGCGTCGATGGTCGTATTGCCAGACGTCGTGACCGTCTTGTCGCTCCCTGGTAAATAACCGAGATTGAACACGGCCGCCGTGATCGGACGTGTCTCGTCCGCCACAATTTTTTGGACCGTGTCGTGGCTGTCGTGGATAACAGTGACGCGGTCCGTCAATGCTGCTTCCTCGATACGAGTGCGTGTCGCCTCGACCGCTGCTGCTTGAACGTCGAACGCATAAACGTGTCCCGTCTCCTCGACGAGTTCGGCTAAAAACAATGTATCGTGCCCGTTGCCGGCCGTCATATCGATGGCAATGGCACCAGGCGTGACATGTTCACGAAGTAGGTATTTTGCGAACGGTAAAACTCTCATTAATCCCATGGCTCTCATCCTTCTTTTTTCCTTGGAAAGAATCACGACGCATTAATTCGGCATCGATGGCGTTCAGGACGGCCATCTTGTGCCGGCTCCACGTCGGACCAATCAACAGATCAGGCGGCCCGTCACCGGTCAAACGATGGATGACAATCTCGGGCGGCAATACTTCCAATTGATCGCAGACGAGCGAGACGTAAGTCGCCTCGTCCATGAGCTCGAGCAATCCTTTTTCGTATTGTCTGGCGAGCGGTGTCTGTTTCAAGACGTGGAGCAAATGGATCTTGATTCCTTGTACGTCCATTTTAGCAACTTCTCGCGCTGTGTCGAGCATCATGTCCGTCGTCTCGCCTGGCAGGCCGTTGATGATATGGACAACGACGCTGATCTGGCGTCGCCGGAGTTTGTCGAGTCCTTCCAAGAACGTCCTGTAGTCGTGACCACGATTGATTTTCCTCGCCGTCACATCGTGAATCGTCTGCAGGCCGAGTTCGACCGTGAGTGACGTCCGTTCATTCAACTCGGCGAGATAGTCGACGACGTCGTCCGGCAGACAGTCCGGTCGGGTCGCAATCGATAGACCGACGACACCGTCCTCCTCAAGGGCGGGTTCGAATAATTCCCGGAGCCGGGCGACGGGGGCATACGTGTTGCTGAACGCTTGGAAGTAGGCGATGTAACTGGCGTGTTTCCATTTTCGGTGCAGCCGCGCCTTCACTTCGGCGAATTGGACCGAAATCGGATCACAGGCATTGCCAGCGAAGTCGCCACTTCCGTCATCCGAGCAGAACGTACACCCGCCCTTCGAGACGAGTCCGTCCCGGTTCGGACAAGTGAAGCCGCCGTCGAGCGGTACTTTGAACACTTTCCGGCCGAACTCGCGGCGATATGCTTCATTTAATTTGTGATATCTGGCTTCGCCAAACGGATGTTGCATGAATATCCTCTCCTTCTTTGCTCATGCTATCACAAAGACGAGGCACCGTTATTTCATAATAAGTAATTTTTCTTGACACTTATGGAGTGTTCCGTTAGCTTGGAGGAGGACTTATTTTTGATTCGGCCGTCGTGCCGAATTTTTATCGTTTAACGGGAGTGAAAGGAGTAACTGGTATGAACAACAAAATGCCGATTTCGGTATGGATTTTGGTCATCGCGATGGCGCTCAATACGACGGCGGCGTCTTTTTTATGGCCATTTAACACACTTTATATAAATGGATATTTAGGCGAGTCGATGACGCTCGCAGGGGTGGCACTCCTCGTCAACTCGGCGCTCGCCATCGCCGGGAACTATATCGGGGGCACGCTGTTCGACCGCATCGGCGGGAAGCGGACGCTCATCCTCTCGGTCGGATTGTTGCTCGTGAGCTCGCTCGGGTTCTTGTTGTTCCATGCCACGTTCCTCGGCTACTTAGGTTGGCTCGGATTAATCGGCTTCTCCGGTGGTCTCGTCTTCCCGACGGTATACGCCTTTGCCGGCTTGATTTGGCCGGAAGGGGGACGTCGCTCATTCAACGCGATTTACGTCGCCCAAAACGTCGGGGTCGCCCTCGGGACAGCGATGAGCGGACAGATTGCGCGCATCGATATCGAGTTGATTTTCTATGCGAACTTCTTCTTGTCGGTCTTGTTCGTCGTCGTGCTCTTGTTCGGACTTCGTTACTTGAAAGACCCGGTCCGTCCGGTCGTTCAATCGCAGCTCGAAGCTGCTGCGACGACGCTCTCTGCCGCAACGATGAAATCGATGTGGTTCGTCGCCATCGGTTACGCGGCGCTTTGGTTCGTTTACGTGCAATGGCAAGGCACGATCGCCGTCCATTCGAAAGATCTCGGCGTGACGATTAGCCAGTATTCGCTCCTTTGGACGGTGAACGGTGCCTTAATTGTGTTCGCTCAACCGCTCCTCAACCGCGCGCTTCGTTATTTTGAAGACGATTTGAAGAAACAATTGGTCGTCGGTGCTGTCATCTTCCTCGCAGCTTTCGCGGTGGTCCCGTTCGCGGGTGGTTTCACGATGTTCATGGTCGCAATGATTGTCATGACAATCGGGGAGATGTTCATTTGGCCGGCCGTCCCGACGATTGCGGCGAAACTCGCACCGCCCGGGAAAGCTGGTCAGTTCCAAGGTCTCGTAAATATCGCGGCCTCGGTCGGTCGGATGATCGGTCCGACCTTATCGGGTCTCGTCTATGACGTATTCGGGATTGGCGCTGTCTTTACGATGCTCTTCTTGCTTACGGCGATCGCACTCGCGTTCTTTATTTTCATGAAGGACATCCGGATGCCAGAAAAATCAAGTTGACGCTCTAAAACGGATTGGGCTAAAATGAACGAGTGAGATAAAACACATGTGTTGAAGAGGAATAGTATCGTGACGTCTATATGTATAGAGAGCCGGTGGTTGGTGGAAACCGGTATATGGACCGCGAGAACTCGCCTTGGAGCAGTTCGCCTGAACTAGAGTAGGGTGAACCGAAGTTACGCCTCGTTACCGGCGTCTCAAGTGGCAGAAATGCAACATGGGTGGTACCGCGGAAAGCTTTCAAGCCTTTCGTCCCATTACCGGGGCGGAAGGCTTTTTATTATGCAGAGGAGGATGAATGTTGGACTATTTTAAACATCAAGACATCGAGCCGAAATGGCAAAAGCGTTGGGACGAGAAAGATGCATTCCGGACGACAGAAGACCCGGACAAGGAGTGTTTCTACGTCCTTGACATGTTCCCTTATCCATCAGGAGCGGGACTTCACGTCGGTCACCCGGAAGGTTACACGGCGACGGACATCATCGCCCGCATGAAACGGATGCAAGGCTTCAACGTCCTCCATCCAATGGGTTGGGACGCGTTCGGTCTTCCGGCCGAGCAATATGCCCTCGACACAGGGAACGACCCGCGCGAGTTCACAGAGCGCAACATCGGCACATTCCGCCGCCAATTGAAAGAGCTCGGTTTCTCGTACGATTGGGATCGTGAAATCAGCACGACCGACCCGAAATACTACAAGTGGACGCAATGGATCTTCACACAACTTCATGACCGCGGACTCGCCTATGTCGACGAAGTCGCCGTCAACTGGTGCCCGGCCCTCGGGACGGTACTCGCCAACGAAGAAGTCATCGACGGATTGTCGGAGCGGGGAAGCCACCCGGTTTACCGTGTGCCGATGAAGCAGTGGGTGCTTCGTATCACAGAATACGCCGAGCGGTTGCTCGATGATTTAGAAGGGCTTGACTGGCCAGACAGCGTTAAAGAGATGCAACGCAACTGGATCGGCAAGTCGGTCGGGGCCGAAGTCGATTTCAAAGTCGACGGTCACGATAAAGTCGTGACGGTGTTCACAACACGTCCGGACACACTTTACGGCGCGACATACGTCACGCTCGCACCGGAGCACCCGTTCGTGAAAGCGATCGCGACACCGGAACAAGTCGTCGCTATCGAAGCATACGTCGAAGAAGTCTCGAAAAAGACAGACCTCGAACGGACCGATCTCGCCAAAGAGAAGACGGGTGTATTTACCGGCGCTTACGCCATCAACCCGGTCAACGGGGAGAAGCTTCCGATTTGGATCGCTGACTACGTGTTGTCGACATACGGCACGGGCGCGGTCATGGCCGTACCTGGACATGATGAGCGCGACTATGAGTTCGCGAAGACGTTCGACCTTCCGATCCGTGAAGTCGTCACAGGCGGCAACTTGGATGAGGCGGCTTACGTCGAGGACGGCGTCCACGTCAACTCAGGCAGCTTGGACGGCCTCAATAAAGCCGACGCGATCGCCAAAATCATCGAAGAACTCGAACTCGCCGGCACTGGCCGTGCGAAGACGACGTATCGTCTCCGCGATTGGTTGTTCAGCCGTCAACGCTATTGGGGCGAGCCGATTCCAATCATTCATATGGAAGACGGTACGCTCAAGACCGTTGCGATTGAAGAGCTTCCGCTTGAACTCCCGATTATCGATGAAATCAAGCCGTCGGGTACGGGAGAATCACCGCTTGCGAACGCCGACGAGTGGTTGACGTACACGGATCCGGTTACCGGTGAGAAGGGGCGTCGCGAGACGAACACGATGCCACAATGGGCCGGTAGCTGTTGGTACTACATTCGCTTCATCGATCCGCACAATGAAGACATGATCGCGGACCCAGAGAAGTTGAAGCGCTGGCTTCCGGTCGACTTATATATCGGCGGTACGGAGCACGCGGTCCTTCACTTGCTCTACGCTCGCTTCTGGCATAAAGTGCTCTATGATATCGGCATTGTTCCAACGAACGAGCCGTTCCAAAAGCTTTATAACCAAGGGATGATTCTCGGTGAGAACAACGAGAAGATGTCGAAGTCAAAAGGGAACGTCGTCAACCCGGACGATATCATCAAATCGCACGGTGCTGACACGCTTCGCCTTTATGAGATGTTCATGGGACCGCTCGACGCAGCCATCGCCTGGTCGACGAACGGCCTTGACGGCGCTCGTCGCTTCCTTGACCGTGTCTGGCGCTTGTTCGACCAGACGGAGCTCACGGACGGCGCTCCGACGGCCGACTTCGAACGGACATACCATCAGACTGTGAAGAAAGTGACAGAAGACTACGAGGCGCTCCGTTTCAACACGGCAATCTCGCAACTCATGGTCTTCATCAACGAGGCGTACAAACAAGACACGCTTCCAAAACAAGAGATGGTCAACTTCATCAAGATGCTCTCCCCAGTCGCGCCACACTTGGCCGAAGAGTTATGGGAACGTCTCGGCATGACAGAAGACTTGACGTACGCGGCATGGCCGACGTTCGATGAGTCGAAACTCGTCAGCGACACGATTGAGGTCGTCATCCAAGTGAACGGGAAGCTTCGTGCGAAGATGCACGTGGCCCGCGACGCTTCGAAAGAAGCGCTCGAGGCCGATGCGCTTGCGAACGAACGCGTTCAAGAGTTCACGGAAGGAAAGACGGTCCGCAAAGTGATTGTCGTTCCAGGAAAACTTGTCAATATCGTCGTTGGATAAGCAAAGGAATGTGTGACATTGTCACACGTTCCTTTCTTTTTCGTCATGTCGTTTTCTTTTCGGGTCGGGTTTGTTACACTAAAGGGCGATACTGCATATAAAGGGGACGAAACGTCCATGAAACGTTCATACGTACTATATACGACGCTATTTGCCGTCGTCGTCGGAGTGATTTTATGCTATGTGTTCGTCTTTTCGGACGAGGACATCCAAAGCCAAATCGCCTCGACGTTTGAGAAAATCGATATTCAAACGAGCCATCAATCGACTTCGGTACCTCCCGTCGAAGCATCGCCGGACGAGGAGGACATCGATACGACCGATGCCCTCGAACAGATTCAAGAGATTGATGAAGTGTACTATAGTGACACGATCGGATCGTATCTCGTCTTGACGAAAAATAAAGAGTTCTTCGAAGTGAGCGGGAACGCCAATCGCGTGAATTCGTCGCTCATATTGGAGAACGAAGGGCAACCCTATCGGTTCGGCGAGTTCATCGGCATGCGCATGATTTCCGAAGACAAGATATATGCCGTCACGGCGAACGGGGTTCTTGTGACAATCGAGCGGGTAGAAGGCTGTTGGACGGAACAACGACGCAAATTGATTAAAGGAATCGCCTCGACAGATCGGTTGTTCGGCCTCGGTTACGATGAAGAGACGAAACGATTGATTATCATGAGCCGTTTGGAGGACACGCCGGATGTAGAACTGTTGTACGTCCAAGAGCGGACGCTCGAGGAAGAGACAGTCGACGACAGTGAGGCGGAAACGGATACATCGTCGGAAACCGATTCAGACGACGATTCGACATCGACGACAGATGAAGCAGATGCTGAAGCAGCACCGGAACCGAAGACGGAATGGGCTGTCGAGTCGAGAAAACCGCTCACGACCGAAGGAATGAGCGCC
Organism: Exiguobacterium sp. s149; assembly: GCF_018618395.1. NCBI lineage: Bacteria > Bacillati > Bacillota > Bacilli > Caryophanales > Exiguobacterium > Exiguobacterium sp. s149. The sequence goes on along the minus strand of NZ_JACSLZ010000001.1, from coordinate 204,402 downwards.
TCGATTCAACAGAAGTTCGAGAACTTCCGCGGTGTCGGCCTCGTCGAACGCCAAGGACGCATTTACGTCCTTGATTCGGAAGAACTCGTCCTCTATACGGTCAACCCGGACGAAGGGACGATGAACGGACAGATGGTGACACCCCGCGTCTACGGCTCGACCGGCATGTTCCTGCAAGACAATGAGATATTCGCCATCGTGCGACCAGATGTGTTCGACCTTGACGATTTCGTCTCGGTCGACTGATAGGAGAGAATGAGATGAGCAAACGTTACTTTTATGAAGAGGTTCGCCAGTTCCACGAGACATTCGGACACCCGGAGGCGAGTGCACCGCAACCGCTCGGCTTAGACCGTGCCGTCAAACGTTCGGTCTGGACGGCAGAAGAAGCTGTCGTCGAATTTTTACATCAATCGGCACGTAATGAAGAAGAGTTCCTTGCTGCCGTCGCCACGTTCCAACAAGGATTCGAACAGGCGGTTCAAAAATCGCTCCAAGACGCACCGCCGACGGACGACGTCGCTCGCCTCGTCGGACAAGGTGATGCGCTCACGGACGCCCTCTATTTCGTGATGGGCAGTTTCGTCGAACTCGGGCTCGACCCGGTTCCGTTGTTTGAAATCGTGCAGCGTGCCAATATGGCGAAGCTCGGACCAGACGGCAAGCCGATCCTCCGTGAGTCAGACAATAAAGTCATGAAGCCGGAAGGCTGGTTGCCACCCGAGCCAGAGCTCGAGGCGGAAGTAAGACGTCAACTTGAAGCAAAACAGTGACACTAAAAAGAGAGCCGATCGCACGTGCGATCGACTCTCTTTTTTTATACGGTCGTGCGTACCGCGAACTGTGCCGCGTGTGAACCGGCACAGTGTCCGGTCGTGAAGGCGGCCGTGATGTTATAACCACCCGTATAGCCGTGAATATCGAGCACTTCGCCGGCGAAAAACAAGCCGTCTGCTTTCTTCGACATCATCGTTTGTGGGGCGATTTCTTTGACGGAAACGCCGCCGCCCGTGACGAACGCTTTATCGAAATCGAGCGTTCCGGTGGCGTGCAACTCGAACGTCTTCAATCGGGTCGCGAAATCGATGACCGATTGTTTCTTCAGTTGGCTCGCGTCCTCTTCGCCGAACGCGAGGTCGGCCAACAACAAGTCGAGCATCCGTTCCGGGATGAATCCTTTCCAGACGTTCTTGACGGCCCGCTTCGGTTGGTCTTGTACTTGGTTCCAAAGCTCTTGATACAGCTCGTCACGTGCCATGTCCGGGAACAAGTCGAGCGAGAGGGCGACGACGCGCTCTTTGCTACGTTTGCGTTCTTTAATCGTATATTGACTGCACCGGAGGGCAATCGGACCCGAAATGCCGAAATGCGTGAAAATCATGTCGCCGCGGTGTGTCTTAATCGGCTTGCCTTTCTTGCCGTGAACGGTGAGGGCGACGTCACGGAGCGACAACCCTTGAAGTTGTTTCGTGCCGATGAACACATCGTTCAACAAAATCGGTACTTCGGTCGGGAACAGCTCGGTGATCGTATGGCCGGCTTTCTCGGCCCATGGATAGCCGTCCCCGGTCGAGCCGGTGTGAGGGACGGATTGTCCACCGACGGCGATGACGCAAGCACCGGCCTCAATCCGCTCTCCGTCCTCGAGTTCGACCGCTTCGAACTCATTTGCTTCATTAAAATGGAGCGTCTTCACTTTCGCATTTTTGCGAATCTCGACACCGAGTTGGTCGATGGCCCCGAGGAGCGTGTTGACGACGTCTTGCGCTTTATCCGTCACCGGGAACATCCGGCCGTTATCTTCCTCTTTTAAAGGGATGCCGAATCCGGTGAACAAGTCGATAATCGACTGGTTGTCGAACTGGGCGAGGGCGCTATATAAGAAGCGTCCGTTCCCCGGGATGAATTGAATCAACTCGTCGACGGGCTTACGGTTCGTCACGTTACAGCGTCCTCCGCCAGAAATGGCGAGCTTGCGTCCGAGCTTTGAACCTTTATCAATTAGGAGCGTGTTCGCTCCGGCTTTGGCGGCGGCATAGGTCGCCATCAGACCGCTTGGGCCTCCTCCGATGACGATTACATCTTTCATCATGGTATCCCTCGTTTCTCTTTCAAATCAAATTCGTAACTTTATTATCTGCAACAGTAAGAGTATAATGAGAAACGGTCGTTTTGTAAAATTAGGTACATTAGTTGTGAAACAATAGATGGAGGTATCTCATGTCATCAAGCGTCAAACAAGATTCAGGACGAGAGTCCTTCGTCAAAGGCACGCTGCTGCTATCAGCCGGAAATTTGATTTCACGTGCACTCGGACTGCTCTATACGTTCCCGTTCCAAGCGATGGTCGGGATTGCCGGTGTCACGCTCTATCAGGCGGCGTACACCTATTATGCGCTCATGATCGCCATTTCGACGGCGGGGATTCCCGTGGCCGTATCGAAATTCATCGCCAAGTATAATGCGCTCGGCGAATATGGCACGAGTCAGCGCTTGTTCCGCCAAGGGATGAAGCTGATGCTCGTGACCGGAGTCGTCGCTTTTTTATTACTGTTCTTCTCAGCACCGTGGTTATCGGAACTCATGGTCCGAAACTCGGAGAACAATCAGCAATATATCGACTCGTTGACGCTCGTGACGCGTAGCGTCAGTTTCGCACTCTTGCTCATTCCGGCGATGAGTATGGTGCGCGGCTATTTCCAAGGACATCAGGATATGGCCCCGACGGCCATCTCCCAAGTCATCGAACAGATCGTCCGCATCATGTTCCTACTCAGCGGGACGATGCTCGTCTTGTTCGTCTTCTCGGACTCGGCACTCATTCGTCCGCTCGCCGATTCACTCGGTGGGACCGCGGCAGTGGCAACGACGGAGTTGAACGGCTTGAAAGTGCTCGCCGTCACGATTGCGACGTTCAGTGCCTTTATCGGTGCGATCGGGAGTATCGTCGTGCTCGCCATGTACTGGCGAAAACGGAAAGACATCCATCGTCAAACCGATAATCCGGCCGGCACACCGGTCCGCTCGATGAAGTCACTTTTGCTCGAGTTGCTCAGCTACTCGATTCCAATCGTCATGGTCGGTCTGTCGACGCCGCTCTATCAGTTCGTCGACCAGTTGACGATGGTCAATACGTTGCTCAACTCTGGGAAGTCGGTCGCCGAAGCGACGTCCGCGTTCGGATTCCTGACCGGGAACGCCCATAAAATCGTGTTGATTCCGGTGTCGATCGCGGCGAGTGTGTCGATGGCGACCATTCCGCTCGTGACAAAATCGTTCACGCACGGCGATATGAACAAAGTCCGCAATCAAGTGAACCATATTTTCCAAGTATCGTTCTTTGTCACCATTCCGGCCGTCATCGGATTGGTCGCGCTCGCGGAGCCGTTGTTCGGGACGCTGTTCCCAGGTGACCGCGAAGGGTGGGTCTACCTGCTTCACTACGCGCCGAGTGCGTTCTTCCTCGCTTATTACTCGGTAGCGGCGGCCATCCTGCAAGGGATTAACCGTCAATATTTCACAATCTTCGCGACGGCGATGGGTCTCATCACGAAAGCTGTGCTCAACGTACCGTTCGTGTATGCACTCGGCGGGATCGGCGCTGGTTATGCGACGATTGTCGGTTATATCGTCGCGATTATCCTCATGGTTTGGAAAATCCAACGGGCGCTCCAGTTCCCTTATAAGCAACTGTTGCGTCGGACGATGCTCATGTTTGCCATGGGTGGCGCGATGTTTATTGCCGTGTATGGCTCACTATTCGTCACGCTCAGGAATGAACCGAGTTGGGGCAATGATATCGTTGCCACAATTGTCGGTTTCGGAATCGGTCTCGTCGTGTACGGCTATCTCGGGTGGAGAAGCCACTTGGCCGGAAAACTATTAGGGAAACGATTCCAGTATCGGAGGAAAGCTTAATGCGAATTGATAAATTATTGGCGAACATGGGATACGGTTCGCGCAAAGACGTCAAGATTTTACTGAAACAAGGGGTCGTCCGTGTCGATGACCAACCTGTCAAAGACGCGAAACGTCAAGTCAACCTTGAAACGGAACGGGTGACCGTGCAAGGCGAGGTCGTCGAGTACAAACCGTTCGTCTACTTGATGATGAACAAGCCAGCAGGTGTCATCAGTGCGACCGAGGACAAGGTCGAATCGACGGTTGTCGATTTGATTGACCCGTCCTACGCCCATTACGAGTTGTTCCCGGTCGGACGTCTCGACAAGGACACGACCGGTCTGTTGCTCCTCACAAACGATGGGGCGTTCAATCATGCGCTCATGTCACCGCGTAAACATGTCGACAAAGTGTATGTCGCCGAAGTTGACGGGGAGATGACGACAGACGATGTCCGTCACTTCGCAGAGGGTGTCGAGCTTGAGGACGGCTATACGACGAAACCGGCCCGCCTTGAGCTCATAAGCAAATCCGGACGTCGTTCGACGGTCCGTCTGACGCTCTCGGAAGGGAAGTACCATCAAGTAAAACGGATGATTGCCGCGGTCGGGAAACACGTCGAGCGGCTCGAACGGGTCCAAATCGGTGCGCTCGAGCTCGACCCGACGCTCGAACCCGGTGCGTATCGGGAGTTGAGCGAAGAGGAAGTCGACTTGTTTTTTACATGAAATGAAGGCACGTGTCAGCCGACACGTGCCTTTTTCATTGCAAAAAAAAGGGACCCGTTGTCGGAATCCCTCGTAACTTGTTATTTAATTTGCCGTCTTGAGCGAACGTTTTGACGACGTCCACGTTCCGCGACTCGGACTTTCAACCAGATTGTTGTATTCAAGCACGTTCAAATCACGCTGTACGGTGCGTGATGTGATCCCGAACTCCTCTACTAGTTCAGAAGTGGTGACGCATTCCCTTTCGTTAATGAACAAATAAATGGACTTGATGCGGGTTAGCATACGATCTGTTGAACCTTTCATTGGATGACCTCCCAATGCGTAGAATGATGAAAGACAAAACCTACGGACGACAAATGAAATATGAAATTGTTATTTTCTAAAATTACATCTTTAGTATACCGCTCCTACATAGAATTGCAAGGGAAAAGCACGAACAATCGAAATGTAAAGAAACGATTATGAACGTAAATATCGAATGAAGGATATGTAAAGATGCATGTGAATAGCTAAAAGACGAACGAAAAAATATTTTCGAAATGAATGTTCGTCTTTCTAACATTTGGATATACTAATAAGGGAGAGAACATTCGCAAAGGGGAGATCCACATGAATTGGAGACAAGAAGTCGACGCACGAAAAGACGCGTTTTTAGAAGATTTAACAGGGTTGTTACAAATCCCGAGCGTCCTTGATGAGACGAAGGCTGGCCCGAACGAGCCGTTTGGACCCGAAGTCCGACGCGCCCTCGATTATATGTTCGCACTCGGAGAGCGAGACGGGTTCGCCACGAAAGATGTCGCCGGGTATGCGGGACATTTGGAGTACGGCTCAGGGGAAGAAATCGTTGGGATTCTCTGTCACTTAGACGTGGTGCCGGCCGGAGAGGGATGGACGTATGGGGCGTTCAATCCTACCGTTGCGGACGGGAAATTGTTCGCCCGCGGCAGCAATGACGATAAAGGACCGACGATGGCTGCTTATTACGGACTGCGCATCGTGAAGGAACTTGGATTGCCGCTATCGAAACGCGTCCGCCTGATTGCAGGTTGCGATGAGGAGAGCGAATGGCGTTGTGTCCGCGAATACTTCAAACAAGAGGCGATGCCGACATATGGCTTCGCACCGGACGCTGACTTTCCAATTATCAATGCTGAAAAGGGGCTATACGATGGCGTCTTGAAGCAGCTCCCAATTCAACGGGTGCCAGGCTCGAAACATCACTTGGTCTCGTTCGTGAGTGGAGAACGGCCGAACATGGTCCCGGACTTTGCGACAGCGGTACTTGAGACTGAAGACGTTCTCGAAGAAAAGTTTGAAGCGTATCTCGAAAAATATGAAGCGGACGGCACGTGCACATGGAACCAAGGGACGTATACGTTCACGATGAAAGGTGTGGCCGCCCACGCCATGGAACCAGATAACGGAGTCAACGCGGCCTACGTCCTCGCTGGCTTCTTGTTGACGCTCCCGCTCGACATTCAAGGAGAGCGCTACATCGAGTTCATTCGTCACGTGTTCGCCGATTCACGCGGGATTTCACTCGGTATCGAAGCAAGTGATGAGACGGGCGATTTGACGATTAACGGTGGCGTGTTCCGCTATCAAGGGGACGAACGGACGGCGACGGTGAATATCCGTTATCCATATACCGCGAAATTCGAGGAACGGTTGCAAAACTTGAAAGAGGTCGCCTTGTCGTTCGGGTTTGAACTGTCGACGCGTCATCATATGCCGCCGCACCATGTGGCCGAAGACCATCCGCTCGTGAAAACGTTGGCAGACGTTTATGAACGTCAGACCGGCGAGTCAGCGCACTTGATGGCCATTGGCGGAGGGACGTATGCGCGCTCGCTCGAGGCTGGTGTCGCTTTTGGGGCGCTGTTCCCTGGAGCGAAAGACGTCGCCCACCAAGTCGATGAATACATGGAAATTGAAGATTTACTTCGCGCCGCCGCCATCTATGCGGAAGCGATTTATGAGCTCGCTAAATAATAACCCGTGAGAGCTGACTGATTCGGTCGGCTCTCTGTCTGTTAGGAAGGAAGTTTACTGTGAACCAACAAAAAATATCGTTTCAATCGATTTACGTCGCCATTTTCTTTGCCCAAGGAGCCCTCATTCCTTACATGGCGCTTTTCTTCTCCCAGTCACGTTTTGATTTGTCTCCGGGTCAGGTCGGGACAATCGTCGCCATCATGCCGATCCTCTCAATCGGTGTCCAACCGCTATGGGGCATGCTTGCCGACCGAACGGGGCGGGTTCGGGCTTGGTTGATTATCGCAATGCTCGGGGCGGCTGCCTTATCGCTCACGTTCTTGTTCGCGACGTCTTACGTATGGATTATTATGTTGATGATCGCCTGGTCCATCTTCCAATGTGCACACATCCCGCTCGTCGATATGATGACACTCGAGTATACGTCACGCGCCAAAATCGACTACGGGGCCATCCGTCTGTTTGGATCGGCCGGATTTGCGATTGCGGTGTTCGTCATGGGTCGCATCTCGGACACGACATGGGGACTCGCGAGTACTTTTTTACTCAGCGCCGTCATGCTGGCAATCGGTACGCTGTTCGTGCGGAGCGTATCTGAACAGGAACCGAAGCAAGTGCACACGACGGCACCGTTCCAATGGTCGGCCGTCTGGAATGGGCCGTTCATCGCCTTTTTGATTGGGGGCATGCTCGTCTTCGGCCCAATTTACGCGAATAACTATTACTTCGGAATTTATGTGACGAGCATCGGAGGCTCAACGACGCTCGTCGGGACACTGTTCCTTGTCGCGGTATTATGCGAAATTCCATTCATGAAAGTGGCTTACCAAATCGTCTCACGTCTAGGTACGGTCAACGTGCTGGCGGGAGCCGCCTTGATTTCGGCGCTTCGCAACGGCTGGTTAGCACTTGAGCCCCCGATTTGGGTCGTTTGGATTCTTGCCATCGTTCAAGGACTGGTCGTCGGATTATTGATTCCGGTCGCACTTCAATTTGTCCGCAGCCTTGTCAGCCGCAACGTCGTCTCGACGGCGATTGGTGTCTATATGGCCATCACGTCAGGACTAGCGACGGCCGGATTCAACCTCCTCAGTGGATTTATTATTGAATATAACAGCATCATCGGTGTATTTTGGATGTACACGGTGGTCAGCATCGTAGGAGCGGTCCTCTTCTTTGGACTGAGACGTTTTCGAGTGAAAGGATGATGGTCATGTCGACACATTATTTTTTGGCACTACCCATCGAGGACGAAAAGTTCGAACATGTACAGCGGGACATCTTGCCGTTTTATTCGTATCGTCGAACGTATCGTCCGGAGGAATTTCATTTGACACTTCAGTTTCTCGGTTCATTGGACGATGATGAAGTCGAGGCAGTGAAAGAACTCACACGTGAAGTGACAACGTCGACGGCCCCGTTCGCGCTGACGTTCCAGCAAATCGACCACTTCGGTAGACCGGATCGTCCGCGTGTCTTGACGATCGTCCCGGAACCGTCCGTGGACTTTACGGCGCTTACCGGGAAGCTTCGACGAAAGTTATCCGAAGAGATTCCAGCACTCGACCGTAAACCGTTCGTCCCCCACGTCACACTCGCGAAGAAGTGGGACACAGGCACACGAATCCCGTACATCGCCCCGACGTTTACCATCGAGGAGCCGATTGAAACGGTCGTACTTTATCGAATCAATCCAAACCATACCCCTGCCTATGAGGCAGTCGAAGTATTTCCGTTACAGCGGTCAGAGGAGGACACATGGCGATCCCGATTAAAATTTTTGACGTAACATCTAAATATGAACGAAACATGCTCGACCAGTTCAATCGCTTTCAAGAGTATGTCGAGTCCGATGTCGCTCGCATGCGTCGTCTTCACGATTCCAATCGGTTGAATCCTCCCGAAATCATGGAGTTTGAGAACCCGTGGTGGAAATTTTGGCGCCGTACGGAACGCATCGAGCTCGAACCGACACCGCTCTCGGAGTCGCAGTTCCAGACGTTGCTCACGAACCGCCGTCATATCCAAAAACTGCAATACGCCTGTGAAGGGGCGACCGAGGCGGACGTCCCGTTGTTGCCGTTTTTGCGAGAATACGGATATCGCAAGATGGTATCCGAATGGAACGACCAACACTTCTTCATGTATCGTCCGGTCGTCGAATGGAACGGGGCGACGGTCGAACTGAGCCATCTCATCATCGGACCATCGCATATTTACCTGGTCGAATGGCTCGACGGCGACCGCAGCATCTATCACATATCGAAGCAGAAGACGTGGATTCATCAACCGCTCAAAGGGGAAAATAAACGTGTAGTCAACCCGCTCATCGCGTTGACGCGCACCGAAGAAATCGTTCGACAGTTTCTTCCGTCCTATGACGGGGTCATCCAAAAAGTGACGGTGGCCCCACAAGGCTATTTCGATCATGTGCCTGAAATTCGGTCGACTCAGTTCATCTCACGCGCGGATTATGAGCCGTGGATGAAACAAGTGAACACGAGGGCGCCGATCGTCAAAGCCCAACAAATTCGAGATGTGGCGAAACTACTAGATGCGACAGCCCAGATGCCGTTTCGACAATTTTTGGACCAGTAGGTAGGAGAGGATGGAACGCGTATGCATTACACACCAAATCAGCAAACGACGTCTCATGTGACGATTGAACAGGCTTCCTTGCTCTCATTCGAGATGATTCGACTCGAGGTCATTGCCGAATATGAATCCGTACCGGTACAAATCGAACAAAACGGTCGACCGGTCGATTATGTGGTGCTCAACGAATGGACGACAGAGGCGGGCACGATTGAACGAGATATCCAATTGACGCGCCCGGTTACGCTCGAAGCGGTCTATACCGTGTTTCACCCTGGACATAAGACGATTGTCGTCGTACCCCGCGAAATTGTGCATACGGACGAGTTTGAACGTCGCTATGCCTATGACGGACCGCTCGGCCTTTCATTTTCCGGGCAATCAATTGAGGCATATGTCTGGTCGCCCGTCGCGTTTTCGATCTGGTTCGTCATCCATGATCCCGAAACGCATCGTGAGATTGAACGATTTCGCATGTCTCGGAGCGGTCGAGGCGTCTGGAATGCCGATGTTCCTAGACTGTACGAAGGCTATTTTTATCGACTGTACGTCAAGACACCTGTCGAAACGAACGAGGTCGTCGATCCTTACGCCAAAGCCGTCAGCCTAAATGGCGAATTTGGCGTATTGATCGATGTTGAGACAGCCGTCGCTGAGCACGTGGAGCCGGCAGAACGCCCGCCTCTCCGCAAAGCGACAGATGCCGTCATCTATGAACTGCATATCCGTGACTTCACGAGCCACCCTGCGTCGACGAGTCGACGGCAAGGGCTGTACGCCAGCATCGTCGAGACTGGGCTTAAAACCCGGGCGGGGAACAGTGCCGGTTTCGATTATTTGAAAGAACTTGGGGTTACGCACCTGCAGTTATTGCCGGTCCATGATTTTGGAAGCGTCGACGAAGCGACCCGGATGCCCTACAACTGGGGTTATGATCCGATCCATTGGTTCGGGTTGGAAGGCAGTTACGCCTCGAAACCTGACGAGCCGCTATCACGCATTCTAGAGTATGCCGAAATGGTCGATGCCTTGCATCGGCATGACATGCGCGTCGTCGTCGATGTCGTCATGAACCATATCTTCATCCGTGAGCAATCGTCGCTCGAAGCACTCGTCCCGTACTATTATTTCCGTTATGAACATGACGGGACGGTCGCGAACGGGACCGGCGTCGGAAACGACACGGCCTCAGAACGGTATATGATGCGACGAATGATTGTCGATTGTGTGACGTACTTTGCCGAGACGTATCACGTCGACGGTTTCCGATTCGACTTGATGGGCATTCATGACGTCGAGACGATGAATCAAATACGGGCCGCACTCGATAAAATCGATCGCTCGATTTTGATTTACGGGGAAGGATGGGATTTGGCAACACCGCTCAGCCCGTCATTGAAAGCCTCGTCGCATAACGCGGCTTTCATGCCCCGAATCGGTCATTTCAATGACATGATGCGGGACGCCTTGAAAGGGTCGACGTTCAATGACCGGGAGCGCGGGTTCGTCTCCGGGAACGAGTGGCGGGAGTGGGAGCTTCGTGAATGCCTCACCGGAGCGGTCCAGATCCCGAACGTCACCGTCGGGCGTTTCCCAAGCCCGCAGTATACGATCAACTACGTCGAAGCGCATGACAATTATACGACGTACGATAAATTGCTCTTGTCGTGTGAAGATATGGACGAGACGATGCGGTTGCGGATGCAACGGTTCGCCACAGCCATCGTCATCACGTCGCAAGGCGTCCCGTTCCTTCACGCCGGCCAAGAGTTTGGTCGGACAAAACAAGGGGTTGAGAACAGCTATAATGCACCGGACCGAATCAATCACTTCGATTGGGACTTACGTGACGAGCGGCAAAGCGAGGTCGAGTTCGTGAAGACACTACTCAAGTTACGGCGCCGTCACACGTGTTTCCGCTACGATACCCGGCAAAAAGTTATCGAACAGTTCAAGTTCCTACCGTCGCCCCCGGGCGTGATTGCATATGAGCTGACGGCGAGCCATTCTTATGATGCCTGGCAGCGCGTCCGCGTCTATCTGAACGGAACGTTCCACGATGTGACATTCCAAGCGGAGGGGGACTGGAACGTCTACGTCCAAGGGGAAACGGCGAGCCTCGTCCCGATTGAACGAAATCCGAGCCAGATTCAAGTCGAGTCGTTGTCAATGACGATTATCGCGTGTTAATATGGTGATTGTATCTTTGTAATTCTTAATGAGATTTGAGCGTGATGAATATGTATTCAGATATAATCGGTGCGCTCGGTGAAGAGTGGACGGTGGCTTCCGCAGGCGGGATTACAGGCGAAGCGTACGTAGCGACGACGCGCCAACAAAAAATCTTTGTCAAACGAAACTCGTCCCCGTTTTTAGCCATTCTTTCCGCCGAAGGCATCGTCCCCAAATTGCTGTGGACGAAACGGATGTTTAACGGTGACGTCCTCAGTGCCCAACAGTTCATCGAAGGTCGTGAGCTCTCGCCAGCCGATATGAAACGGGCTGATGTGGCGGCACAGCTTGGGAAGATTCATCATTCGAAAGAGCTATTATTCATGTTGCAGCAGTTGAATCATACACCGGTCACGTCCTCACTGTTGCTTCGGCAATGTGCCGCTTACGAGCAAGACGAGGCGGACGTGACGATTGATGAGGCAATCCGTTGGTTGTCGGTCCATCAGCCGATTGATGACGAACGTGAACTCGTCGTCTGCCATTCAGACTTGAACCATAACAATTGGATTGAGGATGAGACCGGTCTGTTATATTTGACCGACTGGGATGACGCCATCATCGCCGACCGTGCCTTTGATTTGGCCATGGTCGTCTACAGCTACGTCGACGAGGTAGACTGGGAGACGTGGTTCAGCCATTACGGCATCCGTTTCACCTCCGAGTTACACTATCGAATGCACTGGTATGCGATTGCCCAGACGGTTCTGACCTTATATGGGGAACAGAACGGCATCGCCCGAGCAGAAGGATTGACCGTGCTCCGGGAATTGCTCGATGAAGCAGAGGAACGGACACAATGAAAAAAGGGATGGATCACGAGTGTGAGCCATCCCTTTCCATATGCATCAGACATCATCAGGTTTCATGAAATACGCCCATACGAACGTCGCGATGACGGCGCCGAAGAACGTCAACGGAGCCGCGTAAAAAATAAGAAATTGATCTAACGTGCTCATCGATATAACCTCCTTGTGAAGGATGATTCATGTTCATTAAACAATGATTTCGTGTATAATCGCAAGGGGACTGCTCGCGCGAAGCGGCTAGTCAGCTGAAACTTGAACATTTCTTGAACGAAAGGTTGGAAAAACATGCGTTTACGTCACAAGCCTTGGGCTAAAGAATACATGGAAGCTCAAGAACACGTCTTTATCACTCATCCCGAAACGTTAAAAGGGAACTGGACATCAGAATTTAAGAACGACAATCCGCTCTTCATCGAAGTCGGGTCGGGGAAAGGGCAATTCATTTTAGGGATGGCCCAGCAGTTCCCGGACGTCAACTTCATCGCCATCGAGTTGTTCGAGAGCGTCGCCGTGTCGATCGTGCAAAAGCTCGTCGAAATGCCGATGCCGAACGTCCGCGTCTTGACTGTGGATGCCAAGCAACTCGTCGACTATTTCGAAGCCGGCGAAGTCGACCGCGTCTATTTGAACTTCTCAGATCCATGGCCGAAGACCCGACATGCGAAACGTCGTTTGACGTATAAGACATTCCTCGCCACGTACGAGGCTGTGTTGCCACGCGGAGGCGAGATTCACTTCAAGACGGATAACCGCGGACTGTTCGAATATTCACTCGAAAGCATGAGTCAATACGGCATGTACTTCACAGATATTTCACTTGATCTTCACGCGAACGAACCGGCAGATAACGTCCGTACCGAGTACGAAGAGCGCTTCAGCGCCATGGGACAACCGATTTATCGGATGGAGGCCGCGTTCCGTCCGAAAATTTGACACGCTTTTTTCTTATTTTAATAGCATTTTCTTCACACTTTTTTCTTTCTTCTTGGTACAATAGGAATGACGCTAAACTGGAATTAGAGAAGGGGGAACATGGGGATGTTGAAAAAAGCATGGGCAAGCCTGCTTGCACTAATCTTCATTCTAACAATCGCACCACTTAATACCTCGGCAAATGAGGCGTTCTTGGACGCCCTTGAAGAGGATTTGAAGGCCACGCACTATGATTACAAAGAAGGAACGGCTGAAATCGTAAAAGAAGAGACGCTCCGTCACTCGAATGGCAACGAAGTCATCGCGGCGGTCGTTGAAATTGATACGGTCCGTGACGGCATCTTCATCACACGTAAGACGGAGTTCCATTACTATGATGCGACGGACAACAAAATCCTCGCAACAGCTGACCTTGCAGAAGTCGAAGGCGCGACTGAATTTGCAGACGCAAACATCGACATGCTCGGACAACAAATCGTCTATTGGTTGCCTGTCTTGATCTTGTTACTTATGATCGCGATTCCGGCTGTCATCTTGTTCGTTGTCGTGCCACGTTTCTACTCGACGACTGAATACATGAACCCGATCTACGAGAAAAACGATAACCCACGTTAAAAAAAGAGCCGCGAGGCTCTTTTTTTATGCCATCTTTAACTGTTCGACGATTTGAGCAACGTCCATGCCGTTACCGGCTGAGACGGAAGCGACGAAGGCACTCTCGACGATTGGACCGTCATAAAACTGGACGGTTTTCTCGCCTTCATACATATCGACGGCCAGTTCGGCGTTCATCGTGGCCGAACCGATATCCGATAAGATGAGTGCCTCTTTGTCGACGGCTTCAATGGCCTCAAGGATTCGGGTCACATCAGTCCCGATGCTGCCGTCTTCAAGCCCGCTCGCTAAATGAATCGGAACGGATGGAGCCATCTCTTTCATCAAGTCTTGAATCCCTTCAGCGATTTTGGCGCTATGGGATACGATGATGATCTCTACGATATCACTCAACCTCCTTCATAATCGCTTTTAAGACGATTGAACTCGAAAGGGCCCCCGGGTCGACGGTGCCGCGAGAGTTCTCACCGAAATAAGACGCCCGTCCTTTCGTGGCGACCATATCCTCAGTCGCACCGACGAGTTGATCAAGTTTCGCGTCAAAGTCGTCGGACTCGTTCAAGTCATTCAAGAACGGATCCCACACATCGACCATCGTCTTTTGGCCAACTTCCGATTTCCCGCGCGCCTTGATCGCTGTCGCTGCTTCGACGAGCGCTTCTTTGACGAGATTGAAATCGGCTTCGGTCGCGTCACCAAACTTAGGCGCTGCCTTGACGAAGGCGGAACCGTAAAGTGGACCGGCTGCGCCACCGACTTTCGACATGAGCGTCATCCCGACTTTCTTACTCAAGTCGCCGAGAGTTGCGTAGTCATCATCGAGGACAGCGACGACCGCTTCAAAGCCACGCGACATATTGATGCCGTGATCTCCGTCGCCGATGGCGCGATCGAGATCGGTCAATGTATCCTTGTTCGCCTCAATCTCTGATTGGGCGTGCCGTAATGCTTGCTTGAATCCTTCAATCGTCAACATTGCATGAACACCTCATTCGTAGATTAGAGTTTGAAACCGAGTGCCGCCGATGGTGCATCGAGATAGCCCGTCAACTCTTCATCGAGCGGCAAGAGTGTGATCGAGAAGCCATGCATCTCGAGTGATGTCATATAGTTGCCGACGTATTTTCGTTTCAATGAATAGCCGGCATCTTCCAATTTTTTCGCGACGAAGTGATACGTCACGTACAGTTCAGATAGAGGCGTTCCGCCCATACCGTTGACCATGACGGCGACCTCGCCGGGGCTGACTTCTTTTTTCAAATGATCGAGCAAGTCATCGACAATCGCATCGACGTTCGTCGTCGGTTTCCGTTCGACGCCGCGTTCGCCGTGAATCCCGATTCCGATTTCCATTTCTTCTTCGTTCAAATCGAATCCAGGTTTACCGCTCACTGGCATATAGCAAGGTTCGACGGCCATCCCCATTGAGCGGACATTGGCCGCGACTTTCTCCGCAAGCGCTTTCACTTCGTCGAGTGATTTCCCGCTCGCTGCTGCTGCACCGGCAATCTTGTGGACGAACACGGTACCGGCGACACCACGGCGGTCTTCTTTATTCGTGATAGCGACATCGTCGGCGACGACGACGTGATCGACTTTAATCCCTTCGGCGTCCGCGAGTTCGGCGGCGAGTTCGAAGTTCATGACGTCACCTGCGTAATTTTTGACGACGAGCAATACGCCGTTGCCGCCATCGGCCGCTTTGATCCCTTCGAGCACCATGTCCGGCGTCGGGGACGTGAACACTTCACCGCATACGGCGGCATCGAGCATCCCATCGCCTACATAACCGGCGTGCGCTGGTTCGTGACCGCTCCCTCCACCTGAGACGAGTCCGACTTTCCCGGACTTGGCCCCGTCGGCACGACAGATGACATTGAATCCTTCCACACGACCGTACAGTTCAGGGTGGGCGTGGACCATACCTTCGACCATTTGTGACACGAGCTCGTTTGCTTCACCGATCAGTTTCTTCACGTGGGATCACTCCTTTTTGAGTTTGAAAAGTACCATATTCAATTTTCCACTCTTTTGGGTGAATTAAACAAAAAAAGTCGGCGAAAATATTCGCCGACCTCATCTCATGCATATTCAAGTAGAGCGCCAGTCTCTGAATCGACTGTGAATTGGTACGTCTTCTCTTCATCGTTCTCGAGAACCGAGATGCCGCCTTTGAAGACGTCGTACTCGCGTCCATCATACGTATAAATCTCAGGTGATGCCGAGATCCATGCCCCTTGGACGTGACCTTTGGCTGAAAATGCACGCTTCGTGTACTCAAGCGCATCCTCGGCCGATAAGCTTCGTTCATCTAACACTTTTTTCGTCATAAGTGCGGCTGCGATGGCAACCCCGATTCCAACTAACCAATATCTTTTCTTCATATGACTACCTCCCCTTGAACTATGGCTATCATGTACATCGTACCAAAACCTGTACCCCATTGGAACGAAAACCATTCGCATCTGTCGAAAAGTTCTGTATATAATGAAACAAGAACGGTTGAAGGGATGGATGGAAATGGAACAAAAAACGAGAGACTTATTCAAGACGTTGACAGAGCTTCCGGGCGCGCCCGGGTTTGAATCAGAGGTCCGCCGGTTTGTTCGCGACCGAATCACACCGCACGTCGATGAAGTCATGACGGATGGCATCGGCTCGATCTTTGGGAAACGAGTCGGCGATGAGGCGGGACCACGCATCATGATCGCTGGTCATATGGACGAAGTCGCATTCATGGTCACCCGAATCACAGAAAACGGGATGCTGTACATACAACCGCTCGGCGGATGGTGGAGCCAAGTGCTCATGGCACAACGATTTGACATCGTGACGGCCGATGGATTGATTCCAGGGGTCGTCGCATCGACGCCGCCGCACTTGCTTGGACCGGAGGCGATGAACAAGCCGATGGACATGAAGCAAATGTTTATCGATATCGGGGCCGATACGAAAGAAGAGGCCGAATCGTGGGGCGTACGTCCGGGTCTACCGGCTGTGCCGACGAGCGAATTCACGCCGCTCAAACATCCGAAAAAAATTATGGCCAAGGCATGGGACAACCGCTACGGCGTTGGGCTCGCCGTCGAGTTGCTCGAAGAGACGACAAAAGCCGATCACCCGAACATCTTGTTCGCCGGGGCGACCGTACAAGAAGAAGTCGGTCTCCGTGGTGCCCAAACAGCAGCCGAAATGATTCGTCCGGATGTCGCGCTCGTCCTCGACGCATCACCGGCCAACGATGCATCAGGCAATAAGACAGAGTTCGGACAGCTCGGGGAAGGGGCACTCATTCGTATCCTCGATCGGGTCATGGTCATGTCTCCTGAGATGCGTGACTTCCTGCTCGATACGGCATCTGATGAAAACATTAAGACCCAGTATTTCGTCTCGCCAGGTGGCACGGATGCGGGTCGCATCCACATGAGCGGGGAAGGGGTGCCGACGGCCGTCATCGGTGTAGCGGCGCGTTATATCCACACGCATGCCTCGATTTTGCATACGGACGACTACGACGCGGCGAAAGCGCTCCTGAAGGCACTCGTCAAACGACTCGATCGCTCGACGATGGAGACGCTCCGGGCTTCACGCTAATTGAACGAAGAACGTCACTCGGGGAGTGGCGTTTTTTTCATATTGAAATTTCACGAGAAACGCTTATACTGATAAAAGTGTGAAGACAGAAACTTTACGACTGACAAGACAGAAAAGAGGAATTTCTATGCTTAAGAAAAAAGGGATTACGCTCAGTCCGTCGCTCTATTTCGTGACGGCTCTCAGTTATATGGCACTCGGATTATTCAGTACGCTCATTATTGGCTTGATTATGAAGACGGCCGGAGGACAGTTGCTTGAGACGAGCCTGTCCGGATTTGGTTCGACACTCATCGAGATTGGTGACGTGGCCATCGGCTTGACCGGGCCTGCCATCGGGATCGCCATCGCCTATGCACTCCAGGCACCACCGCTCATCTTGTTCTCGGCACTCGTCGTCGGGGCGTTCGGCTATGAGTTCGGACCTGCCGGCAGTTATGTGGCGACGTTGCTCGCCGTCGAAGTCGCCAAGCTCGTCTCGAAGTCGACGAAACTCGATATTTTGGTCACGCCGTTCACGACGATCGGCATCGGTTATTTAAGTGCGACCTATATCGGTAAATACGTCGGGTTGTTCATGACACAGCTCGGCACATGGATCGAATGGGGAACGGAACAGCAGCCACTGTTCATGGGCGTCGTCGTCGCGACGTTGATGGGGCTCGCGCTCACGGCTCCGATCTCGAGCGCGGCCATCGCCCTCATGCTCGGTTTGAGCGGGATTGCCGCCGGTGCGGCGACGGTCGGGTGTGCTGCCCAAATGGTCGGGTTTGCCATCACGAGCTATCGGGACAATGGCATCGGAGGCGCCATCGCCCAAGGCATCGGTACATCTATGCTCCAAGTCGGGAATATTGTCAAAAACCCATGGATTCTGTTGCCGCCGACCGTGGCCGGCGCCGTGCTCGCGCCGATTGCGATTCTGTTGTTTGAACTCGAGAGCGTCGCGGCAGGCGCTGGCATGGGAACAAGTGGACTCGTCGGACCGGTCGTCATGCTCGAAACGATGGGCTTCAGTTGGTATACGTTCATCGTCGTCTTCGGCTTTTTAATCGTCGGGCCAGCGGTGCTCAGCTACGCCGTCTATCAAGTGTTGGTCCGGATGAACCGGATTCGACCGAACGACATGAAAATCGAATATTGAACATACGAAAGAGAGCGTCCCGGCAAATAAGCGGGACGCTCTCTTTCGTTCACCACCCGAAAAAATTCCGGACGATTTCGACCGTTTCCCGCGGGACGCGGAAGCTCGCGAGGAATAGTACGAGCAAGACGGCATAGACGGGGAGTAAAAAACGTTTTCGAATGATGGGCAGCCTGCGCACAAGACGCTTGCCGACGCGTTCAAGTATGTAAATCACGGCGAATCCGACGACGAGCCAAATGAAAATCTCGCCTCGTGATTTGTCCGTATCGATGAACAAATAACCGTAGCGTAGAATCGCCAACATGCCGATGACGCCGACGAGTTGTTCAAGTGGATGCTTCATTTCTGGATTCAACTGTTCGCGTGTCCATTTTGTCATGACTTCACCTTTTTCACGTAGTCTTCACTCCCGACTATCATAAAACACGAGAGCGGAATGTGACAACGGACTTATGCTATCATGAATGAGGAAAAAAGAACAGGAGTGGTGAAGATGAAACAACTGACAACGATGAACGAATATACAGCAGCGAAACAAGGGAAGAGCGTCCTCATGTTTTCAGCAACGTGGTGCGGCGATTGCCGTTTCCTCGACCCATTCATGCCGGACATTGAAGCGAAGTTCTCAGACTGGTCATTTTATTACGTCGATCGTGATGAATGGATGGAGCTTGCGCAAGAACTCGACATTTTCGGAATTCCAAGTTTCGTCGCTTTCAACGGCGGACAAGAAGTCGACCGCTATGTCGGACGCGAACGGAAGACGCCGGAGCAAGTCGAAGCCTTCCTTCATGGGTTAGGGTGATTCAAATGGAGCGGAATGAATTACGTCGTCATCTCGAAAGTAAGTTCACTGACGGATACCGGACCTCGTACGACCGCGAGAATGAGGTGTTGCGCATCGAACGGGCGACCGATCGATTCGGCGTCAACATCCGTCTCGCCCCGCTCGTAGCGAAAACAAAAGTTCGAGGGGAAATCGCTGTCGATGAGGTCGTAGACTACATCAAGACAGCGCTCACCGCGGACGATGACATTACATTAGCGGGTAATGAGGCTAATCTTTATCCTGTCATCCGTTCTGCTTCGTTCTCGACCGAGACGAAACGGGGCGAGACATTGGCGATGACGCCGCATACAGCTGAGACCGCCGTCTTTTACGCCCTAGATTTGGGTAACGGCTATCGATTGATTGAAGAGCGACATTTGGGCGGAATGACGCTCGAACGCCTTGATGAGTTGGCGCGGAATAACGTCAAAAAATTACCGACCGATTTAAAAGAAGATACCGTTGCCGGCAACACGTTCTATTTCCTGGCGGCACGGGACGGCTACGAGGCGTCACGTATCTTGAACGATGACTTTTTACGAGTTATGGAACGCCGCATCGAAGGCGATATGCTCGTCGGAGTGCCGCACCAAGACGTCATGATTATCGCGGACATCCGCAACGATCAGGGTTATGATGCGATGCAACAGCTCATGTTCGACTTTTTCACGAACGGTCGGATTCCGGTGACGGCTCTTTCTTTCCATTATGAGGCTGGCGTACTCGAGCCAATTTTCATTGTCGGAAAAAAGAACCCACCAACCGACGCATAATCTGCTAAACTATTTGTGTCTAGTTTGAAAGAAGGGGCGTTTTTACGTATGCAAATCAATGCTTTTTATAACCGTGAAGGAATCGGCGATGTCCTCATGGTCCTGTTAAGAGAAGGCGATCGCCATCATCAAGTTGTTGAACGGAAAGACGATGTCGCCATCGTTAAGTCGACGACAGGGAAAGTCAATGGCTACAACGTGTTCAACGCGAGCAACTATTTTGATGTCAGCGATTGGCATGGACCGGTCGAATTGACGGCCGAATTGATTGAGACGCTCGGTGTCATCTTGCGCAAACAAAATATCGAAGCCGAGTTGTCGGGCGTGGACTTCACCCCTAAATTCGTCGTCGGCTATGTCAAAGAAGCTGAGAAACACCCGGATGCCGATAAATTGTCGATTTGTCAGGTCGAGACTGACCAAGGTATGGTCCAAATCGTCTGTGGCGCACCGAACGTCGCGGCCGGCCAAAAAGTCGTCGTCGCGAAACCGGGGGCAGTCATGCCATCAGGTTTGATTATTCGCCCGTCTACATTACGTGGTGAGAGCTCACACGGGATGATCTGTTCGGCGCGTGAATTGAACTTGCCTGATGCACCGCAAGAAAAAGGAATTCTCGTATTAGATGACGAATATGAAGTAGGTAAAGCATTTGAAATCGGTCGCTAAACTCGACCGATTTTTTGCTAAATAGGATTGAGTGAAAAAGCGAGGAATCAAGTATGGATGCATATGAACGTTCATTAAAACAGCAAGCAGACCGAATTCGACGCGAACTATCCCAAGAAGGGAAGAAAGGTGCGCCTGCACCGAAGCCCGAGCCGAAGGATGAATTTGTGCCGTCGGATGTACCGTCTCCGATTTATGGATACGCCCGACCGAAACCGAAAATCATCCTGCCGACTGAACATTCTCCGGAGACGCGAGACGATTCAGCGATGCGTCAAGCGAAGCGAGTGGCCGTCCCAGTCGAGGAAATGTCAGAGGCGGTGCCGCCAAGCGTAGCGCCTGAGCCTGAGAACGAACCGGTAATTGATTCTGTAGATGAGTCGGTGATGGAGTCAGTAGACGAATCCGTTGTTGAATCAGTAGACGAATCAGTGGACGAATCAGTAGATGAATCGGCGCCGGACACGGACGAAGCGACGACGCCACAGTCCGACTTTGATGTCACAGCGGACGAACTGCCAGTAGCAGAGACGCTTGAGGAAATGGTGGCCGAGCAAACAGAGTCACCAATCGAAGCGTCGATTATTTCCACAGAAACGTCGGAACCGATTGATGAGAGTCCGACCGACTTGGAAGATGAGCAGGATGAATCAGACACAAAACCGCTCCTCGGGGAAGTCTCGATTGTAGAGAGCGGATTTGCTTCGGTCTTCATGGGGTCGACCGATTTGAAATCGTCAAAGATTGCCGTTCGTGAAGAAAAACAAGATGTGACCGAACCATCGTTGCCGACTGAAGCATCGGTCGAGACGGTGGCACCGATTGTTGAGGATGTTGCGAAAACATTACAGTCGGACGAACCGGTCGATGTGCCTGATGAAGAAACATTGACGCCCGCCATGGGCGTGTCATACAAAGCGGATGGCCCTCCGCTCAACGTCATGATGACACCGCAAGACCGGATGGCGATGTACAAGAGTCGCCGATTGGCTAAAAAAAACAATAATCTGTAATAGCATGACTCCGGTAGTTTTGCTATAATGACAAAGGTTTGTCGCATTTTTGAAACAGACCGCAATGAATTAGGGGGGCTATTTACAGATGAACCGTTATCACTTCGTCGGAATTAAAGGAACGGGCATGAGTCCTTTAGCTCAAATTTTAAATGACATGAATAATGAGGTCCGAGGTTCGGACGTTGACAAAGCATTTTTTACTGAAGAAGCATTGAACCGTAAAGGAATTGAAATCCTTCCGTTTGACCCTGAAAACATTACTGAAGGGCAAATCGTCGTCCAAGGTAACGCCTTCACAGACGATCACCCTGAAGTTGTTCGGGCACGTGAACTCGGATTGACGATATACAAGTACTATGAGTTTCTAGGCGAGTTGGCTGACCACTATACTAGTGTCGCCATCACTGGATCTCACGGGAAAACATCGACGACAGGTCTGTTGGCCCACGTCATGCGTGGCATCGAGCCGACATCATTCTTGATCGGCGATGGTACGGGTGAAGGTGTCGAAGACTCGAAAAACTTCGTCTTCGAGGCTTGTGAGTATAAGCGTCACTTCTTATACTATCGTCCGGACTATGCCATCATGACGAACATCGACTTTGATCATTCTGATTACTTCTCAGGACTCGATGATGTCATCGACGCATTCCAAGAGATGGCCAAGCAAGTGAAGAAAGGCATCATCGCTTGCGGGGATGACGAAAATCTTCAACACATTCAAGCGAACGTGCCAATCGTCTATTACGGTTTTGGCGCTCATAACGACTTCCGCGCCGAGAACGTGAACTCGACGGATAACGGGACGACGTTTGACGTGTATTTGCGTGACGACTTCTATGGGACGTTCCGGATTCCAGGATACGGGAACCATAGCGTCTTGAACGCACTTGCCGTCATCGCGACATGTGACTACGAGAACTTACCGAAAGAGTTGGTCAAAGACCGCCTCGAGACGTTCAACGGCGTGAAACGTCGTTTCAGCGAATCGACGCTCGGAAGCCAAGTGTTAGTGGATGATTATGCCCACCATCCACGGGAAATCAGTGCGACAGTGGAAGCGGCGCGTAAAAAATACGTCGGCCGTGAAGTTGTAGCTATCTTCCAACCGCACACGTACACGCGTCTTAAATCATTCATGGATGATTTCGCTGCGGCATTAGCCGAAGCGGATGCCGTTTACTTGTGTGACATCTTCGGTTCGGCTCGCGAACAAGAAGGTACGGTCACGATTGAAGACCTGCAATCGCGTATCGAAGGCGCGAACGTGTTGAAGCGCGGCGGAACGCAAGTGCTCCAGGCACATGGCAATGCCGTCCTCCTGTTCATGGGGGCTGGGGACATCCAGACCTATCAACGCGAATATGAGAAACACGTCCAACTTGAAGCGTGAATCGAGAGCGAACGGCTGATGCCGTTCGTTTTTTTGTGTTTAACATCGAGCTAAGACGGTAATAATACTAGCGACTGAATTTGGAAAAGGAGATGTTAAGGATGGCAAGTCAAGGCGCACTAAACACATTGAACAAAGAGGTAGCCAACTATGGCCTCTTATTCGTCAAACTGCACAACTACCATTGGTACATTAGCGGCCCTCACTTCTTCACGTATCATGAAAAATTAGAGGAACTGTATAATCTGGTCGCCGAACTGTACGATGACGTGGCGGAACGTCTATTGATGAACGATGGCGAACCGTATGCGACGATGAAGGAGTATCTCGAACATTCGACGCTGCAAGAAGGGGACCGCCACGCGGATACCGAGCAGATGATCAAAGATGTCATCAGCGACTTCAAACAGATTCGCCAAGAGATGCAAGACGCGATGGAGAACTTCGAAGACGGGGACGAAGCCATCGAGGACACATTCGTGTCTCATATCGAACGACTCGAGAAAGAGATTTGGATGATGTCGGCTGCACTCGGCAAAAAGACGAAGCTGTAACGAAAAAACAAGCGTGCCGCCATCGGCACGCTTGTTTTTGTTATTTCAAATTCTCTGGGTTGAGTGGCAAGAGCGAGTCGACGACGAAACGACCGTCCTTACGAATCAAGACGTCATCGAACCAAATCTCACCGCCGCCGTAATCAGGGCGTTGGATATTGACAAGGTCCCAATGAATTGACGAGTTGTTGCCGTTATAAGCGTCGTCATACGCCTGACCCGGTGTAAAGTGGAAACTGCCGTCGATTTTCTCATCGAACAAGATATCCTTCATCGGATGTTGGATGTACGGGTTGACGCCGATGGCGAACTCGCCGACGAAACGTGCCCCTTCGTCCGTATTGAACACTTCATTGATTCGGTCTGTGTCGTTCGCTGTCGCATCGACAATCTTTCCATCTTTGAACGTCAACGACACGTTCTCGAACGTGAAGCCGTGATACGGTGACGGCGTGTTGTACGTGATGACACCGTTGATCGAATCTTTGACCGGCGCTGTGAACACTTCACCGTCCGGAATGTTCATTTGGCCAGAACACTTGATGGCCGGAATGTCTTTAATTGAGAACGTGAGGTCCGTCCCTGGTCCTTTGATTGCGACACGGTCGGTCTCATTCATGAGGCTGACGAGCGCGTCCATGGCCCGGTCCATCTTACCGTAGTCGAGTGTGCAGACGTTGAAGTAGAAGTCTTCGAACGCCTCAGTCGATTTACCAGCGAGTTGTGCCATCGACGGCGATGGATAACGGAGCACGACCCATCTCGTTCCTTTGACGCGGTCCTCGGTATGCATTTTACCGATAGTGGCCCCGACGAGTTTTTGTTGCTCGGCCGGAACGTCTGACAGTTCGTTGATGTTGTCACCGGCACGAAGGCCGATGTAAGCGTCCATCGCTTGCATCTGTTTGCGTTCGATATCGGCCATGAGTTCGAGCTGTTCCCGGCTCGCTCCCGTATAAAGTTTGCGCAAGATGCGGCTCTCTTTCAATAAGACGAACGGATGCCCCCCAGCCTCATACGCCTTTTCGACGAGCGCTTCGACAAGCGATTCCTCGACGCCGAAATTTTCAATGAGAACGCGTTCCCCCGGTTTCAATTCGACTGAATAATTGATTAATCCATCAGCGAGTTGCGTGATTCTTGGATCTCTCATACGAACACCCCTTTTAACTTTTTTAAATTTATTTCTATTTTAGTGTAATCGAAAACATAAAAACGGGTAAAGGAATAATCAGACCGGATGGCGAAAACGGTTGTGACAAATCTTTTGAGTCATAATGGTGCTATAATGAAACCACCACATTATCGAATAGGAGGAATGGATGCATGGAAATCACATTAGGAGGCATTGCAGGGCTCGTCGCAGCACTCGCATTTGTCGTACTCGTATTTTTCTTGGCACGTGTCTTGTCGAACGTCAATCGGACACTCGGCAGCGTCGCCAACACGACTGAAAACTTAGAACGTCAATTAGACGGAATTACAATGGAAGTGACGGCGCTCTTACATAAGACGAACCGTCTCGTGGATAACGTCGAAGAGAAAACGGAATTGCTCGCACCGGTGGCACACGCCCTTGATGAGCTCGGCACGTCACTCAACGAAGTGACAGAGTCGGTACGGACGGTTTCTTCTTCTGTTCACGTAGCAGCAGACGAGAATAAAGAGCAGATTGCCCAAGCGGTACGTTGGGGATCGGTCGCTGTAGAATTATTTAAGAAAAACAAAACAGAAACGTCTTCAGACGAACGACCATCACGTCGTCGCGGCCGTCGGGACCGTAAACAAGAACCGACTACGGTTTCACCAGGGTTGATTGCGACAGACGATACAATCAAATCATAACTATCACAAGGAGGAAGTAACGATGACATACGACAAAAACAAGACATATACGAATGAACAGCAATCAAGCGGTGGGTTTTTAGCAGGTGTCGTCCTCGGCGGCGTGATTGGTGCAGCAGTAGCACTCCTCACATCACCGAAGAGCGGACGTGAAGTACGGACATACCTCGACGAGAAAACGGCGACGTCGCGTGAGCGATTGACCGTCAAGTCGAAAGAAGTTCGTGAAAAAGCAGAACCGGTCGTCGGCGAATGGATTAAAGTAGCGAGCGATAAAGCGGCTCCGGTCTTAAACCTCGTCAAAGACAAGGCCCGTGAAGCGGCTGAATTGAAACAACAAGTCGATGAAGACGAATTGTCAATCGAAGAAGCGATGGAGAAAGCTGACCAACTCGTAGCGGAGGCGGAAGCCGAAGTGAAAGAGCAACTCGATAAGGCTTCAGAAGAGCAGTCGAACGAAGCAAAAGCTTCGAACGAAGCGAAAGCCTCAAATGAGTCAAACGAGTCGTCGAAGTCAGAAGCGTCGACAGACAAACCGAAACAATCAGACAGTAAGCCGAACGCGAACAAATCGAACGCGACGAAATCGGCTGCAAACAAACAAAACACAACGAGCAGCCGTGACCAGTCGGAAGACTATGAGTCAGACTTCGAGGCACCTGTGAAAGACTTGCTCGACGATGAGTCGAAACAAGAATTGAACAACTTGAAGCAAGACCTTAAAAACGGCAACAAATAAGTGATGATGCGTCCGGGACCATCCGGGCGCTTTTTTTGTTGATTTTGTGTCGTCAGCCCATTTCCCTATGACAAAGCGATTAAAGTTCGTTATAATTAGGAATCTGGAAAGAACGGCTTAGAAATGAGAGGGTAATTATGAGTCCACAAGATCAGTTGAATCGATTACGTCGCGAGATGGATGAGTTGAATCGTGAGATGCTCGACTTGCTCAGCCGCCGCGGCACACTCGCTGTTGAGATTGGAAAAGTAAAACGTCTGCAAGGTGTGGAGCGATACGATCCGGTACGTGAACGTGAGATGCTCGACTTCATCGCGGCAGAGAATCCGGGTCCTTTCGAGACGGCTCGCTTGCAACATCTGTTCAAAGAGATGTTTAAAGCTTCGGCCGAACTGCAAGGCGAAGACCGTGACAAGACGTTGCTCGTTTCACGGAAACGCCAAGCCGAAGACACGATCGTCACGCTCGATGATGTCAAAATCGGCAATGGACGTCCGCAACTGATTGCGGGACCATGTGCGGTCGAATCGTTTGAGCAAGTGAACGCCGTCGCTGAGAAATTGGCGCTGTCCGGAGTGAAAATCTTGCGGGGCGGGGCGTACAAGCCACGTACTTCACCATACGACTTCCAAGGTCTCGGCTTCGAGGGATTGAAAATGCTGAAGCAAGCGGCAGATCGTCATGACTTACGGGTCATCTCTGAAATCATGACGCCTGGTGCGGTCGAATCGGCACTTCCATACGTGGACATCATCCAAGTCGGTGCGCGCAATATGCAAAACTTCGACTTGCTGAAAGAAGTCGGGAAGACGGATAAACCGGTGCTCTTGAAGCGTGGCTTATCGGCTACGATTGAAGAGTTCATCTATGCGGCCGAGTACATCATGGCGAGCGGCAACAGCCAAGTCATCTTGTGCGAGCGCGGCATCCGGACATATGAACGGGCGACACGCAACACGCTCGACATCACCGCGGTCCCGATTTTGAAACAAGAGACGCATTTGCCGGTCATGGTCGACGTGACTCACTCGACAGGACGACGCGACTTATTACTGCCAGCGGCCAAAGCGGCGCTTGCAGTCGGGGCGGACGGGGTCATGGTGGAAGTACACCCGAACCCGGCCATCGCCTTATCGGATGCCCAGCAACAACTCGATTTCGATCAGTTCGATCAATTCGTGGACGGGCTAACGGCCCAGTTCCCTCAACTTGATTTGGTGAAAAAGTAAGCTTTCCAATTGGAAACGTTTTATATAGCGTGAAGACAGGGTAAAATGATGACAGATACCTGTCTTCCTTTTTTGACACGTTTTTTGAAAATCGTTTGAAAATCATTGCTTGTAGGAGGAGTTTTAATGAATAGTAACAATGTAACCATCTATGATGTCGCACGAGAAGCCGGGGTGTCGATGGCAACCGTCTCACGCGTCGTCAACGGAAACCCGAACGTCAAACCGACGACCCGCAAGAAAGTCCAGGATGCGATTGACCGTCTCGGCTATCGTCCGAACGCTGTCGCACGTGGACTGGCCAGTAAGAAGACGACGACGGTCGGCGTCATCGTCCCAGACATCTCGAACATCTTCTTCGCAGACCTTGCTCGCGGAATCGAGGACGTCGCGACGATGTACAAGTACAACATCATCCTCGGGAACTCGGACTCGAACCGTGACAAAGAGATCCATTTGTTGAACACATTGCTCGGGAAACAAGTCGACGGCATCATTTTCATGGGCGGTCGTCTGCATGAAGACCTCGTCAACGAGTTTAAAAAGTCACCGGTCCCAATCGTCCTCGCGGCGACACTCAACCAAGGGTATGACCTCCCTGCGGTCAATATCGATTATGAGCAAGCGGCATACGATGCGACCGAAATGTTGATTGGCCACGGCCATAAACAAGTCGGCTTCATCACAGGTCCACTCGAGCAACAAATCAATGGCGAGAAGAAATTCTCTGGTTACCGCCGTGCCCTTGACGACGCCGGACTCCCGTTCCGTGAGAGTGACGTCGTCCTTGGGAATTACACGTACGCATCAGGCCTTGAGGCGATGCAGAAGATGCTCGAACGTGACGATTGCCCGAAAGCGATTTTCGCCGGTACGGATGAGATGGCACTCGGTGTCATTCACGCGATTCAAGACGCCGGTTTCTCGGTCCCGAACGATTTTGAAGTCGTCGGCCATGATAACACGCGTCTCGCTACGATGATTCGTCCGAAATTGACGACGGTCGTCCAACCGATGTATGACATCGGTGCCGTTGCCATGCGTCTCTTGACGAAAATCTTGAATGCGGAAGAAGTCGAAGAGAAGAACGTTGTCTTGCCGCACCGCATCGAACGTCGCGATTCGGTACGTCAAGACTGAATAAAAATCCCCTCGCCTGTCGGAGTCACTCCGCGGACGAGGGGATTTTTTTAGACATATAGTGATTTGCGATCGTTCGAAATGAACGGCCAGAACGCCCGTTTCGTCACTTCCCAATTTTTCTCCTCAATTTGTTGGCGTCGGGGAATATGTTGGAACGTGTACGGATGGTCATCCCAACGTGTCGGCAAGGCTAAATCCGCTTTGTCCTGCCACTGCTCGATCCATTCGGGCGGAATGTCGCCGCTGTACGGCGCCTCGCGCGTCAGTCCGGCCCACACTTGCGCCCAAGCCCGGGGTACGGTCCGATACCAATCATAGCCGCCGCCGCCGAGGGCGACGAGTCTTCCTTCCGTATACTCGTCGGCAAGTCGAGAGGCTATTTGAGGAATCTGTTCGAACGTCCGAATCGTCGAGGCAAGGTGTGTCAACGGATCAAAGGCATGGGCGTCGGCACCGTTCTGCGTCACGATGATATCCGGCTTGAACCATTCGCACGCTTCCCGGAACACTGTCTCGTAACAGCGCAAGAACGACTCGTCTTGGGTGAACGCATCGACCGGGACGTTCCAGCTATAGCCGTACCCATTCCCGTTGCCGCGCTCTGTGACGGCTCCTGTCCCCGGGAACAGGTAGCGGCCGGTCTCGTGGATAGATAACGTCATCACATCGTCATCGTCATAAAACAGCCATTGGACGCCGTCTCCGTGGTGGGCGTCAGTATCGACATAGAGGACCCGGATGCCGTACGCTTTACGGACGTGGGCGATGGCGACCGCCGCGTCGTTATACACGCAAAATCCAGACGCTTTCCGCCTCATCCCGTGATGGAGGCCGCCCCCGACGTGAAAGGCGCGCTCCAGTTTACCGCTCGCGACCAAATCAAGCGCGTGAACGGTGCCCCCGACGAGCCGGGCCGCTCCTTCATGGATGGTTGGGAAAATCGGCGTGTCTTCAGTGCCGAGGCCGAACTTGTTCGCTTTCAATGTCGACAGCTCACCGGCCGCCGCCGCTTGAACCGCTTCGATATAATCAAGGTCATGGACGAGCGCGAGCGACTCGACCGAGGCGAGGGGCGGGGCGATACACTCGGAAGCCTGAAGTTTACCTGAGGCGATGAGCAGGGACGTCGTCAGCTCCAGGCGGACCGGATTGAACGGATGATCCGCATGGAAGCGGTACGAGTTCTCGTTCTCCCCGAATATGTAGGCCGGTCTCATTGGGACATCTCCGGACCGAGCACGTCATAACCCTCGCGTTTCAACCGTTCGATGATGCGGAGCGGATTCATCGTCTGGACGCGGAACGAGATGATGCGTTTATATGGGTCGGGCGTCGGGTGAACGAACACGTTGATGATGTTGACGTTCGTCTTGGCGAGGAGCCGGGTCACTTTCTCGAGCGTCCCCGTCGTGTTCTCGACCAAGAGCTCAATCTGAGAGCTCGGCTCGAGCGCGCCCGTCAATTGGACGAAGTAACGCAATAAGTCTGTCTCGGTCAAGACGCCGACGAGTTTGCCTTGTTCGACGATCGGCAGGCAGGTCAGGCGATACTCATAAAACAGAGCGGCCGCATCTTCGAAGAAGTCGTACGGATGTGCCGTCGTCACATCTTGACGCATGATGCTCGAAACGGGGTTTTTGAAGTCGGCGCTCTCACTCTCCGGATGGAACACGCTCGTCGCTCCGCTCATCTCGAACTGGCCGACGATTCCGACGACTTGTTGGGCCGGGTTGGTGACGATGAGATGGCGCACTTGATGATCACGCATGAGCTTGGCCGCATGGGCGATCGTGTTGGTCGGTTGAATCGTCACGACATGACGGTTCATCATTTGTTCAATCAACATCCAGTTCCCTCCTTAGTCATACATGAATCGGCGCCGCAGCCGGAGCGAATCGAAATGGTCGATCGTTTCTTGCCGGACGTTCTTGCCAATCCGTGCCATGAGACAGTTGGCCGGATGCGAGGCAATCTCGGGGTCATCGGTCGGGAAGAAGACGAGTCCGCCGTGGTTCATCATCTTTTCCATCACTTTCCGATAGTCCCAGATAGAGAGCCCGCTCCCTTTCAAGTCCCAGTGCCAATAATATTCGGTCGTCAAAATCAAGAAGTCATCCATATGCGCGTCCATCATCGACACTTCGAGCAGTTGCTTGCCAATCCGTTGGCCACGGAAGCGCGGGCTCACTTCGATCGCGCCGAGCTCGAGGATATAGGGGTCGTTCCCTTCGCTCCAACGTTCATATGGGTCCGGATATAAATACGTGACATAACCGATGACGAGGTCATCGACGCGGGCCACGATGATGCGGCCTTCTTTCAAGTCAGCGATTTCGACGAGCGCCTTGTGTTGGTCCTCAGGTTCACGAAATGCGGTCAATCCCTCATCGAGCCTATACGTGGCCAACACGTCGCTCTCGATCGGTCCATCGATGATTACGGCTCCTAGTGAGGTTTCCCACACCTTTGAATGATATTGTTTTTCCATGGAGTCACCACCTTTTCCACCTTCTATTATAGCGCTTTCATTTAGCTTGTTTCACACTCTTTTGGAGATTTTGGAAATTCATTGATTTGTCATAATATTAACACTATACTGAAAGTGGTTATACCATTCATTACAGGGGAGGCGAATCTTTAGCGATGGAAAAATTGAAAGCGTTATCAGGGGAACATCAATTGGCGTCGTATGAAGATGCTTGTCAGTCGTTCGAGTGGACACAAGCAGAAGCATTATTTTCTTGGGATTTGACGGGGAACGTCAACACGGCGTACGAAGCAATCGACCGTCACGCAGAAGGTGAACTCGCCACGAAGCTGGCGTTGCTCTATTTCGATGGGGAACGAGAAGAGCGCTACACGTATGAGGACATGAAACGAGAAAGCAATCGGGCCGGAAACGTTCTGAAATCGGTTGGAGTGGAGAAAGGCGACCGCGTCTTCATCTTCATGCCACGGAGTCCAGAACTTTATTTTATTTTGCTCGGTACACTCAAGCTCGGGGCGATCGTCGGTCCGTTGTTTGAGGCGTTCATGGAGCAAGCCGTCCACGACCGTCTGCTCGACTCGGAAGCGAAAGTCATCGTCACGACCGAGGCGCTCCTACCGCGTATACCGGTCGATCAACTCCCGCACTTGGAGACGATTTTAATCGTCGGTGACGAGGTAAAAGAGGCAGGGAAAATCATCGACTACCGCAAATTGGCGGGTGATGCCTCGACCGATCTCGACATCACGTGGGTCGACCGCGAAGACGGTATGATTTTGCATTATACGTCAGGGTCGACCGGGAAACCGAAAGGTGTCTTGCATGTCCATAACGCCATGGTGCAGCATTTGATGACCGGCAAATGGGTGCTCGACTTGCAACCGGATGACATTTACTGGTGCACAGCCGATCCAGGTTGGGTGACGGGTACGAGCTACGGGATTTTCGCACCTTTCTTAAACGGGGCGACGAACGTGATCGTCGGGGGACGATTCAATCCTGAGTTCTGGTATTCGGTCATCGAACGGTTCGGTGTCACGGTCTGGTACAGCGCGCCGACAGCGTTCCGGATGCTCATGGGTGCCGGAGAAGAGGCGTTTGAAAAATATGATTTGTCGTCACTCCGCCATATCCTGTCGGTCGGAGAACCGCTCAATCCGGAAGTCATTCGTTGGGGGAACGAATCGTTCGGATTGCGGATTCATGACACGTGGTGGATGACAGAGACCGGTGCGATGATGATTTGCAATTATCCGACGATGGATATCAAACCGGGGTCGATGGGCAAAGCTATCCCGGGTTGTGAAGCGGCCATCTTAGACGACCGAGGTCAACCACTCCCGCCGCACCGGATGGGCAACTTGGCACTCAAGACGCCATGGCCGTCGATGATGCGGAAAATTTGGAAGAATGACGCCAAGTATGAGAGCTACTTCTGGGGTGACTGGTACGTCTCGGGTGACTCGGCGTATATGGACGAGGACGGTTACTTCTGGTTCCAAGGCCGCGTCGATGACGTCATCATGACGGCAGGGGAGCGGGTCGGTCCGTTCGAAGTCGAGAGCCGTCTCGTCGAGCACCCAGCTGTCGCCGAGGCCGGTGTCATCGGGAAACCGGACCCGGTACGCGGGGAGATCATCAAGGCGTTCATCGCGCTCCGTAAAGGCTATGAGCCGTCGGACGAGTTGAAGGCGGAGATTCAAAAATTCGTCAAAGAAGGTCTCGCGGCTCACGCGGCTCCGCGTGAGATCGAGTTCAAAGACAAATTGCCGAAAACGCGAAGCGGGAAAATCATGCGTCGCGTCTTGAAAGCATGGGAGTTGAACCTCGAGACGGGTGACTTATCGACAATGGAAGATTGATCGACAAAAGGTCGACACGCGACGTGTCGACCTTTCTTGTCGGATTAGGCGCCGTCTGCAGCTTCGGCGTCTTCTTTCTTCTTGTCTTCCTCAGCCTTTTTCTCAGCTTCGGCTTTCTTCTTTGCTTCTTCTTCAGCTTTCTTCTTATCAGCTTCCGCTTTTTTCTTTGCGTCGGCTTCTGCTTTCGCTTTTGCGTCAGCCGCTGCCTTTTCCTTCGCAGCAGCGTCAGCTTCCTGTTTCTGTTCTTCAGCCTCTTGTTTCTTCTCTTCGGCTTCTTCTTTCTTCTTCGCCTCTTCTTCGGCTTTCTTCTTCGCTTCCTCTTCCTTCTTCTTCTTCTCTTCGACTTTTTTCTTCTCAGAGAATGAACCAGAGTCACCGAAGTCGCCAGCTCTTACGCTAGCCGGTTGTACGAAGCGAGCGTTCGAATTGAACACTTCTGGACGATCGAGATAGACGTTGTTGGCAATCTTAGACCACATACCTTGTGTCCGTTGGTAGTAACGGCCATAGACACCTCCGTCTGTCAAACCATTTTCTTTATCATAACCGGTCCAGACGGCAAGAGTGACACCTGGCGTCGAACCGACCAAGTAGGAGTCGCGACGATCTTGGGTGGTTCCGGTTTTGCCCATCCAGTCACCTGGGACGTTCAAGAGCGAGTTGGCATACGTCGCTGTTCCTGACGTGTAGACGTCACGGAGCATATCGACAATCAAGTAGGCTGTACGATCCGAATAGATGCGTGTCTTCTTCGGATTTTTCTCGTAAATGACTTCGCCTTGGTACTCGACACGGTCGATGATATACGGTTCGACGTGTTCACCGCCGTTGGCGAGCATCGCATAACCCGAAGCAAGGGAGGCTAACTTAACTGAACTAACACCGAGTGCCATTGATGGGGCATCACGCGTATCTTCAGGAACATTCATGCCCATTTGGAGCAGTTTCTCCGTGGCCCCTCTGAAATCGCCTTGTTCTTCGTAAATTTTAACGGCAGGAACGTTTCGAGATTGTTTCAGCGCATCACGAGCTGTCATCGGTCCTCGGAACGTCAAGTCTTCATTGTTAATTTCAACGGTGTTCGGATTTGAACCATTTTGATATTTGTACTTTTCATCAATGATGACGGTGTCCGTCGTGATGAATCCTTTCTCGATTGCATTCGCATAAACGAGTAGCGGTTTCGCCGTCGATCCAATTTGACGTTCCATTTGACGGGCGCGATTAAAGTCATCGGCCTTGCCGTTTACGTAGCGACCACCGACAAATCCGAGGATGCGACCGGTCTTGTTCTCGAGCATAATGGCTGCCGTTTGCTCCGGACCTTGGTCAGGGTCGACTTTCGGTGAGTTGTTAGGTCCGAAGTTATTGACGTTTCGGGCCGGCTGTTGCATCGATTCGTGGACTTGTTTATCAAGCGACAAATGAATCTTGTATCCACCTTGGCGGAGTGCGTTGTGAGCGCGACGTCCGTACGTGCTCGTAATTTCTTTGCGCTCTTCTGCGCTCAATTCGTTCACGTTCACGCCGTCTTGTTTAAGCATGTGGTCCCGAACGATAATGAGGGCATCTTCTTCAGCCCATTGCACGACATATGGATAGCGGTCACGCGGCTTCGATTGCGTCTTCATGAAGTCTTTTGTGATGTCGTAGTTGTATGCGGCATCATATTCTTCTTTTGTGATTTTCTTGGCCACGTACATCCGGTTGAGTACCGTCTTCATACGATTGATAGCCGGTGCCACGTCCTCTTTAATGACACCGCCTTGGTAGTACGGTGTGTACAAGAACGGGTTTTTCGGAATCCCGGCGAGGAAAGCAGCTTGTGGCAACGTCAACTTCTCAGCCGATGTGTTGAAGACACCGCGAGCGGCCGCTTCAATCCCTGAGATGTTGCGTCCCATCGAGTTTCGCCCGAATGAGACGACGTTCAAGTACGCGTTCAAGATCTCATCTTTGTTCATTGCTTTCTCGAGGCGAAGGGCGAGTAAAATCTCTTTCGCTTTTCGTTCGAACGACACCTCGTTCGTCAGCATTTGGTTCTTGATGAGCTGTTGGGTGAGCGTTGAGCCACCGGTCCGGTCTTCAGACCCGGTCGCTTCTTGTAAGATGGCGCGGAGCGTCGCTTTCGGGACGACACCATCGTGTTCGTAAAACTCGACGTCCTCTGTGGCGAGCAACGCGTCGACGACGAACGGAGAGACTTTATCGACGGCAACCGGAACCCGTACTTCATCCGTCGTATAGTTTCCGATTCGTTCACCGCTTCCAAAATAAATGTCAGAAGTCGATGAGTAGGTGTTGATTTGTGACGTCATCGTCTTATATGCAGGTGCCGGCATATCCTTGACGAGAGAAGCGAAATACCCCGCTCCGATCCCGGCGCCTAAAAATCCAATGAGAACGACCGATATAATCGTTAGGAGCAGGACGTTCCACGACACATCGTAAAATACATTGGCATAACGGCGGGCTTTCAAGGACTTAGGTTGGTTCCATATGTCTCGAATCTTTTGCAGCATGACAGCCTCCTTAATATGGTGTAAAACTATTTTGGACAGTAATATATACGATTATAGCACAACTCGTTGCCGACCTTCCTCCCAATCCACTGTCGGATGCAAGTTTCCATCTTCCAGTTGACAATTTGGAAATGGAACTTATAAAATGTAAAGCATAGTCCATAAACAAAGACGCTATGAAGAAAGCGAAGTAGTCGACTGACCGCTTGTCCAGAAAGCTAGTGGGTGCTGTGAACTAGCCAATGTCAATCGATGAATTACACTTTTGGAGCGTGCCGTTCGGCCGGGTCGAGACCGTTATCTCTCGCTACAAGTGGCCACAACTGTGGCAATTAGGGTGGTACCGCGGAATCTCCGTCCCTTCTCATATGAGAAGGGACGTTTTTTTATGTCAATCGAAGGAGTGGAACAGATGGAATTATTGAAGGATTTAGAATTTCGAGGTCTCGTCAACCAATTGACGGACGAAGCAGGGTTAGCTGAACAACTAAAAAAACCGACGGCATTATACACGGGATTCGACCCGACGGCGGACTCGCTCCATATCGGGCACTTGCTCCCGATTTTGACGCTCAAACGTTTCCAAGAGGCGGGACATCACGTCATCGCTCTCGTCGGTGGGGCGACCGGCATGATCGGTGACCCGTCCGGTCGTTCGGACGAGCGTTCGCTCAACACGCTCGACACGGTCAAAGAATTTTCGGATCGCATTAAAGACCAATTGAGCCGTTTCCTCCCGCTTGAAGGTGAAAATCCGATCTCAATCCGCAACAACTACGAGTGGACGGAAGAGTTGTCGATTATCGACTTCTTGCGTGATATCGGGAAACACTTCCCGATCAGCTACATGCTCGCCAAAGATTCGGTCGACTCGCGTTTGGAGAAAGGAATCTCGTACACGGAATTCTCATACATGCTGTTACAATCGTTCGACTTCTTGAAGTTGTACGAAAACGAGAACTGCCGCCTTCAAGTCGGGGGCAGCGACCAGTGGGGCAACATCACGGCCGGTCTCGAACTCATCCGCCGCTTCGGTCACTCGGAGAAGGCGTTCGGGTTGACGGTGCCACTCGTGACGAAGTCGGACGGTCAAAAGTTCGGGAAGACGGCGGGTGGTGCAGTCTGGCTCGATGCCGACAAGACGACACCGTACGAGTTTTACCAGTTCTGGATTAACGTCGACGACGCTGACGTCATCAAGTTCATCAAATACTTCACGTTCATGTCGCACGAAGACATCTTGGCGCTCGAAGCAGAAGTGGCCGCTGCACCTGAGAAGCGTGCCGCCCAACGTCGCCTCGCCGAAGAGA
The DNA here is from genome assembly GCF_018618395.1 of Exiguobacterium sp. s149. Lineage (NCBI taxonomy): Bacteria > Bacillati > Bacillota > Bacilli > Caryophanales > Exiguobacterium > Exiguobacterium sp. s149. The sequence goes on along the minus strand of NZ_JACSLZ010000001.1, from coordinate 167,476 downwards.
TGACGAAGCTCGTCCATGGAGAAGCGGGTCTTGATCAAGCGCAACGTATCACGACTGCCTTCTTTAGTGGCGACTTGAAAACGCTCAAACCAGAAGACATGGATGCCGCATTCAAGGGCATGCCACAGTTCGAGCTCGAAGGCGAGCGCAACCTTGTCGACATTCTCGTCGAAGCGAAGATTGCACCATCGAAACGTCAAGCCCGTGAAGACGTTCAAAACGGGGCGATTTACTTGAACGGGGAGCGGGAACAGTCGCTCGATAAAATGGTGACACGCGCCGATACGCTAGGTGAGTTCACCATCATCCGTCGCGGTAAGAAAAAATACTTCGTGATCCGTCACGTCTGATGCATGCGTCCATGTCCGCCAATGTTGCGAACATGGACGTTTTTTTCTGACTCAACATCGATTCGGTCTGCTACGATAGCAAGTATAGACGACAAGGAGGCTTTGTTATGGACATCGAAGAATTTTTTGGCGAGCAGTTCCATCAATGGCGGGAGCGATTCCGGTACTACGAGATGGCAATCACTGAACTCGAGAGCGATCTCGGCATCATCGACCTCGATTGGCAGACGCGGCTCGGCTATTCGCCGATTGAACACGTGAAGACGAGGATGAAGACGTTGCCGTCCATCATTCGGAAGATGAATCAAAAAGGGCTTCCCCTAGAAGTGGAAGCGCTGTGGGACAATATATCTGACGTCGCCGGAGTGCGGATCGTCACGAGTTTTCGTGATGACATCTACGCCATCCTCGATCATTTGAAAAAACGGGACGATTTAGAAATTGATGAGATTAAGGATTACATCCAACATCCGAAACCGAGCGGCTATCGGAGCTTGCATCTCATCGTCCGAACGAAAGTGTATTTGGCGGAACGCGTCATCTGGGTGCCAGCCGAGATTCAAATTCGCACGCTCGCCATGGACTTTTGGGCGGCGACGGAGCATAAGCTTCATTATAAATACCAGGACGTCGTCCCGGAGGCGTCGAAACTCGAGTTGATTGAAGCGGCGAAGATGGCGGATGCGCTCGATACCCAGATGGGCCGGATTCGTGAACAGATTTTAAAGAAATAAAAAAATCCCCTTTCCTGCCGAGGCAGGGAAGGGGATAAAAGCATTAACGTGAGTAGTACTCAACGATGAGTTGCTCTTTGATTTGGTCGTTCAATTCAGCGCGCTCAGGAAGACGTACGAATGTACCTTCGAGCTTCTCAGCATCGAATGTGACGTAGTCTTTTGTAGCTGGTGCTACTTCGAGAGCTTCAGCGATCGCTTTGAAGTTTTTAGACTTCTCGCGAACTGAGATGACTTGACCTGGTTTTACACGGTAAGACGCGATGTCTACACGTGAACCGTCAACTTGGATGTGACCGTGGTTGACGAGTTGGCGCGCTCCGCGACGTGTGCGAGCGAGACCCATACGGTAAACGAGGTTGTCAAGGCGTGACTCGAGCAAGAACATGAAGTTCTCACCGTGGATACCTTGCATTTTCCCAGCATCGTTGAAGATGCGACGGAATTGCTTCTCGTTGATTCCGTACATGTGACGGAGTGCTTGCTTCGCTTGAAGCTGAAGACCGTATTCAGAGATTTTACGACGACCATTTCCGTGTTGACCTGGTGCGTAAGGACGTTTTGCTAATTCTTTACCCGTTTCGCTAAGCGAGATGCCTAAGCGACGCGAGAGTTTCCAAGCTGGACCTGTGTAACGAGCCATGTTGGACTCCTCCTTGTTGTTCATGTATTTTGCACAAAAGAACAACGGTGTCAAAGACGGGTGACGCCCCTTTCTAGGTTCAAGCACCTTCACTTGATAGCGAAGCTACGAGATGCTCCTCCGACTCAGTCGAGGCCCGAAAGGTGGATACGTCTGTCAATGACTGCTATCGTCATTTCATGCACAAAAATCAGTATACGACGAAACGATTCGCTTGTCAATCAGATGAAGCGAAGTAATGTCTGGCAAAATTGCTCGAGCCCTTGACGGTCGATGTCTGAGAAACGATCGAACTCGGGGCTGTCGATATCGAGGACGCCAATCGTCTTGCCGTCTCGGACGAGAGGGACAACGATTTCCGAGTTAGAAGCCGCGTCACAAGCGATGTGGCCCGGGAATTGATGGACGTCTGCGATAAGCTGTGTCTCTTGCGTCGAGGCTGCCGTGCCGCAGACACCTTTGCCGAACGCGATATGGACACAAGCCGGAAGGCCTTGGAACGGTCCGAGGATGAGGGCGTCTTCTCCCTCAGTTAAATAGAAGCCGACCCAGTTGATGCGGTCGAGGAACTGGTTGAGCAAGGCGCTCGCGTTCGATAAGTTGGCGACACGGTTCGTCTCACCTTCTAAAAGTGCTGCCAGCTGTTTATTGAGCAGGTCGTAACCAGCGGCCAAGTCGCCAGTGTAAGTCGTTGTTTGGAACATGTGATTCCCTCCTATTAATAAATGCAAGATGAATTAGCATTATGGTACACGCATTTTTTCGGTTTGTCTTCTCAAAAGATTCGTGTGAAAAATAACATTCTCTCCCTAAACCGTTGGAAAACCTATGCAAATCATTGGTTCTATAATATGATTAGTATTATCTATACTCATAAAATACTTCATTTATTCATTTAGATACATAAGTCCATGAAAGCGGCTTGGAGGTTGTGACAGAGATGGATTACGGAATCTACGGAATTTTAATTGGAATCATTGTCATCGCATTAGGGGCCATGCTGGGAAGCATGCTCGTGCGAAGGAATTTTTACCAGAAAATTGATGATTTAGACATGCGCAAACAAAGTGTGCTCAGCGCCAGTGTGCCGGCTGAACTGCAGAAGTTCAAACAATGGCCGATGGAAGGTGAGACGAAAGAAAAGTTCGAACGATGGCATCAGTCGTGGGACGAACTCGTCAGCGTACATACGGGACAAATCGATGAGGCGCTCTATCATGCCGAAGAAGATTTGGACAAATATCGCTTCCTTAAAGTGAAATCCGATTTGAACGCGACGGAACAGTTGATTGAAGAGCTCGAGTCGATGGTACACGCCATGCTCGATGAGATGGATGAGTTCAATCAACACCATTCGTCGCTTCTCGATATCGTCAAAAAAGACGAGAAAGAGTTGTATCAATTCCGGAAGACACTCGTCGCCCAAAACAGTGCGTTTGGCCCGACATACGAGCTCGTCGAGTCTGAAATCGCGGCAGCGGAAGCGAAGCGGACCGAGATGATCACGTTGAAGCAGGAAGGACAAGTGTCGGAGGCGTATATCGCCGGCCAAGTCTTGTCTGAGAAAGTGACGAAGATTCGTGAACTCGTCGGCGTCATCCCGCAGTTCGTGCGCACGGTGCAAATCGATTTGAAACAACAGCTCAACCAGTTGCGCTCGGGTCATAAAGAGATGCAAATGGACGGCTACGCGCTTGAGCCGCTCGGTTTAATGGAAGAGATCGAGCAAGCGGAAGATCGCCGGGCCGCGCTCATGGACCGGATTGAACAACTCGACTTCGATCATTTCGAGATGGACATGCAACAGCTCAGCTCGGACATCGATCAGCTGTTCGAAGCGTTCCGGACCGAAGTCGATGCACGCCAATACGTGAAAAAAGAATTCGCGACCGTGAAAGAACGTGACCGCCAGACGAGTGAAGTCATGGCTCGTCTCCATCAAGAGATGACCCGCCTCGTCAGCAATTACGAGATTAATGCCCGTGTCGGCGAAGAGTTTGAACAGCTCGAAAGGGAGCGTGCGACGCTCACAGCGAACGTACTCGACATCGAACAGGCGCTCGTCGCCCAGATGATTCCGTTCAGCATGATTAAATCGAAAGTACAAGAAGCGAAACGTTCGCTCGATCAGTTCAGTGCGATGCATGAACGGTTCATCGAGAACACGAACTCCCTTCGCAAAGAAGAACTCGAAGTCCGCAACAAACTCGAGTCATGGAAGCGCGAACTGTCTGCCCATCGCCGTTTGCTCGCGAAGAGCGCCATGCCGGTCGTTCCGACTGATTTGACGAGCGATATGCGCCAGTTGCAAAAAGGCGTGCAATCGTTGGATGAACAGTTCGAGAAAGCACCGTTTAATATGACGTATATCGTCGGCCTCAGCCACGACGTCGAAGAGACGATGGACAACTTCCGGGACCGGGTCAAAGCGCTCTTGCGCCAAGTCACGTACGCCGAACAGCTTCTGCAGTATGCGAACCGCTATCGCCGTCGCGACAACGAGGTGCATATCGCCTTGACGCTCGCCGAGAACAAGTTTTTACATGGTGAGTATGGGACGGCCGTCGAGATTGGCGAGCGTGTCCTCGGACGTTTCGATGAAGGTGCGGCCCGTGAGATTCGCCAACGCGTTGAAAAAGGATTGGAACAGCAAGAGCTATTACGAAAATAATGATGCATGAAGATTGACGTAAACGGGAATTAACGTGTACGTCAATCTTTTTTGAATCGAGGAGGAATTTTGTGATGGGAACGCTATGGGTTAACGGAAAGATTTATACGATGAACAAAGAGCATGAACAAGCTCGTGCCATGTACGTGGAGCACGGCCGGATCTTGAAGATGGGGGAAGAAGGCCACCTTCGTCGTACATACGCCGGAAGAATCAAGCAAATTGTGAATCTTGAAGGGAAGAGCGTCTATCCGGCGTTCACCGACTCACACATCCACTTGATCGGGTACGGGGAAGCGCTCGACCGGATCGATGCGACCGAGACGACGGACTTGCAAGCTCTGCTCGAATCGATGAAGCAAAAGGGTGGAAACGACGATTGGATCGTCGCGGAAGGGTTCAATGACCGTCTGCTTGGCGAGATGCCGACGCGTGAGATGATTGATGCCGTTATTCCGGACCGCCCCGTCGTCTTGAAACGGGTCTGTCGCCACGTTGCCGTCGTCAACTCGAAAGGGTTGGAACGGCTCGGCTTGATTCATCATACCGTCATCGAAGGCGGGAAGCTCGGACGCGATGCGGACGGCAAGTTGAACGGGGTGCTGTACGATGCGGCGCTCGACCTGCTCCACAAAGAGCTGGGCGGGAATCGCGAGAAAAATGTCGCCTCGCTCCACCGGGCCATCGACTCTCTGTTCGCCCACGGCATCGTCAATGCCCATACGGAAGACTTGTTCTATCACGGTGACCCGCTCGAGACGATTCAAGCGTATGAAGACGTGTTGGCGGACCTCCCGTTCCACGCGCATCTGCTCGTCCATGAACAAGTCGTCGATACGTTGATTCGTCACGATGCGCTCGCCAAGCGCCCGCGTTTTGATTTCGGGGCGATGAAATTGTTCGTCGACGGATCGTTCGGGGGACGGACGGCCCTCTTGTCGGAACCGTACACGGATGATCCGGCACAGCGGGGAATCGAGGTCCATCGTCCGGATCATCTCGAGGCGCTTGTCAAAAAGGCGCGGTCCTACGGGATGAACGTGGCGGCCCACGTGATTGGGGACGCCGCCGCCGAACAGTTCATCACGCTGCTTGAGAAATATCCGGCCAAGCGCGGGACGAGAGACCGAATCATTCACGCCTCACTCTTGAACGACGCGCTCTTGAAACGGATTCAAGCGTTGCCGGTGTTGATTGATGCCCAACCGATTTTCTTGTCGGACGACATGAACTTGTTGTTCGACCGGCTCGGCAACGACCGCGTCGATGACGCCTACCGCTTCAAATCGATGCTCGATACGGGAGCGCTCGTCCTTGGAGGCAGTGACGCCCCGATTTCTACCGTCGATGTACGGAAAGGTTTGTATGCGGCGGTCACCCGTCAGTCATTTGAGGAGTCAGGGGCGCTCAACCCGCCGGAACGCCTATCGATGTATGAGGCGCTCCGTAGCTTCACGTATGCACCACGTGTCGCCACAGGCACACACGGACGCGACGGCTTGTTGATTCAGAGCTATAACGCGACGTTCACGGTGTGGGAAGAGGACTTCTTCGACCTGCGTGGACGCGACATCCTCGACAATCGACTCGTCATGACGGTCGTCGAGGGGACGCCGGTATACGAGGCCAATGTCGTCAACGCATAAGGAAAGGCTAGCCATCCACGAGGGACGGCTAGCCTTTTGTCGTTTAGAAAAATGAACGCTGGACTTTGTGCCAGAACGAGTTGTTTTTCAGTTTGACGGTCTTAATGACCTGATCAGAAAGTTCGATATCGATGCGGTCTGTATATTTCAAGCTGAGCGCCTCGTTGTCCATGCCGATAATCGGATAGTCGTTCCCATCCTCAACGATGCGGAGCGAGAGTTTGCGCGAGTCGTGCACGATGAACGAAGAGCCGAGCGTGCGGTAACGATTGTTGTTCACCGAGGCGATCTCGCTCACTTGCATACATGGGATGAGCGGATCGACGATAGCGCCGTCGAGTGATTTGTTGTACGCTGTCGAGCCGGTCGGTGTCGAGACGACCATGCCGTCGCCGCGGAACGTCTCGAAATGGAGGTCGTCGATGTACACTTCGATGGCGAGCGATTTGATGATACTCGACTTGATTGAGGCTTCGTTCAAACAAAGCATCGGAGTCGATTCATTGATGGATGCCGACAAGAGCGGGTATTTCCGCACCTCGAGACCGGCTTCGATACGGGCGCTGTTGTCCGAGAACAAGCGATCGACTTCGTCGAGTTTATGTATATCGAAATCGCAATAAAACTCGTTCAAGCCGCGGCCAAACCCGACGTAAATGGCATCTTGACGGAATCCCGTATAGCGGACAGCCTGCAAGAACGCGCCATCTCCCCCGATGGCGACGATGATGTTGGCGTCTTCAGGGCGATTGACGACGTTGAAGCCGTATTTCTCACCGATTTCGATTAATTTTTTTACTTCTTTTGTAAAGTCGTTGACGTTACGATGGTACAAAAAAACGTTGTTTCTCATCCTAGTCATCCCCTTTGTCAATTGAGTCTCTTTCATTATACAGCGTTTTAGACGCTCGATATAGGGAAAATCACAATCAGGCCGTCTGAGGCAGGATGCTTGTCATCGAGACGGCGCCATCGCTATGATGAAGAAGTATAAATCATGCAAAAGGGGATGAAACGATGCCAACATTTAAAGGCAATACCGTTACACTGCAAGGGAACCCGGTCAAAGTCGGAGATACTGCACCGGACTTTACAGCGCTCACGACGGCACTTGAAGAGGTGACGCTCGCGTCATACCCAGGCAAGAAATTGATTAGTGTCGTTCCATCGATCGACACAGGTGTCTGTGACACGCAAACACGCGCATTCAACGAGAAGGCGTCATCGCTCGGCGGTACCGTCTTGACGGTGTCAAACGACTTACCGTTCGCACAGCGTCGCTGGTGTGCGGCGTCAGGACTTGATAATGTCGTCATGTTATCGGATCACCGCGACCAATCGTTCGCGAAATCGTACGGCGTATTGATGGAAGAACTCCGTCTTCTCGCACGTTCGGTATTCGTCATCGACTCGGCCGGTACGGTCCAGTATGTCCAGTACATGGATGAGATGACAGAGGAAGTTGATTTCGATGCGGCGCTCGAGGCGTTTGACGCTGCGAACTGATTCGCTTGGCGAAACGACCACGAATCGCTTACACTAATAGAAGTGAACCGACCGGCTCTCCACAAGAGGGCCGGTTTTGTATGGAAAGGATGATCGAAGATGGAACGATTTGAACAACTGTATCGGGATTGGAAGAAAGAAGCGAAGAAGCTGACGACAGACCTTGACTTATTGCCGCTCGAGGCATTGATTGAAGTGTTTGAGCGAGTCAATGTCGAACAGGAGAAAACGGATGATGTCCGCAAAGCCGTCAGTCTGCTCGTCCTCGAGGAGACGACGACACTCCCGCCGAACCATCAACCGACACCGGACGCCGTCAGCCTGTTCATCGGGTACTTGGCGACGAAGCTCGTCAAGGACGGGGCGAACGTGCTGGAACTCGGCAGCGGAACGGGCACGCTCGTCCACGCCGTGTTGACACAATTGAAAGATGCCACCGCGCAGGCGGTTGAAGTCGACGAGACGATGCTTCGCCTGTCGTACGCAATCAGCAACTTGCTCGGTAAGCCGGTTTCGTACTTCCATCAAGACGCACTCGCACCGCTATTCGTCGAGCCGAGCGACTTAGCGCTCGTCGATTTGCCGATCGGCTATTATCCGAACGACGACATGGCATCCGGCTACGCCTTGAAACGGGATGAAGGCCATTCTTACTCGCACTTCTTGTTGATCGAGCAGGCGATGCGTCACTTGAAACCAGGCGGTCACGGGATCTTTGTCATCCCGAACAATTTGTTTGAACAGGATGACGAAGGGAAATTAAAACAGTGGATGGACCGTGAGGCCGTCGTCAAAGGTGTTCTTCAATTGCCGACGACGATGTTCAAAGATGAGCGGTATGCGAAAAGCCTATTGATGTTACAAAAGCTTGGGGAAGGCGTCAAACGCCCGAAACAAGCACTCCTCGTCGAGTTGCCATCGTTCACGGATGTACGTGCTGTTGCCAATATTGTGAAACAGATTGATGATTGGTTTAAAACAACATAATTTTTATTGGGCAAAAGACTTGAAAAACATATGCCATATCAAGTATCTTCATTATGATACAGTTATCGGTTTTTAAGAGAACAGATAAAGACTCGTGTTTAAATCGAAAGGTAAGAGGTGTATGACATGACAAAAATTATGGCAGTCAACGCAGGTAGTTCGTCATTAAAGTTCCAACTTCTCGAAATGCCATCTGAGAAGATGCTCGCCGTCGGGCTCGTCGAGCGTGTCGGAAAAGAAGATGCGATCTTCACGATTAAATATGGCGAAGGACAAAAGTTCCATATCGTCACACCGCTTCATTCACATAAAGAAGCGGTCGAGCTCTCGCTCGAAAAATTGATTGACCTTGATGTTATTCAGTCGTTCGACGAAATCGCAGGCGTCGGTCACCGTGTCCTTCATGGAAAAGAGTTGTACGCGGATTCGGTCGTTATCGACGATGAAGTCATGAAGAACATCGAATCGTTCGTCGAACTCGGACCGCTCCACATCCCGCCAAACTTGACGGGGATTCGTGCGTTTCAAACGATTTTACCGAACGTACCGCAAGTCGCGGTCTTCGACACGGCGTTCCACCAGTCGATGCCAGAAGAGAACTTCTTGTACAGCCTTCCGTATGAGTACTACACGGAGCACGGCGTCCGGAAGTACGGTTTCCACGGAACGAGCCACAAGTACGTCACGCAACGTGCGGCAGAGCTTCTCGGTCGTCCGCTTGAAGACCTTCGTTTAATCTCGTGCCACCTCGGTAGCGGTGCTTCAATCGCAGCGGTTGCCGGTGGTCGTTCGATCGACACGACGATGGGCTTCACGCCACTCGAAGGAATCACGATGGGAACACGCTCGGGATCACTTGACCCGGCCCTCATCCCGTTCTTGATGCAGAAGACTGGCAAGTCGGCTGAAGACGTATTGAACGTCATGAACAAAGAGTCAGGTGTCTACGGTCTCTCGGGTATCTCGAGTGACTTGCGTGACATCGAGCAAGCAGCGGCTGAAGGCAACCACCGTGCCGAAGTCTCGCTCAAAATCTTCTCGAACCGCATCCACGGTTATATCGGTCAATATGCGGCAGAGATGAACGGTGTCGATGCGATCATCTTCACAGCTGGTGTCGGAGAAAACTCTGACGTCATCCGTGAGCGCATCCTTCGTGGCCTTGAGTTCATGGGCGTCTACTGGGATCCATCACTCAACAACGGAGCACGTGGCAAAGAGTTGTTCATCAACTACCCGCACTCACCGGTCAAAGTCATCATTATCCCGACGAACGAAGAATTGGTCATCGCACGCGATACTGTTCGCATCGCCAACCTCGTCGAATCACACGTTTAAGCTGTTACAGCGTCCGTTCCGGATTCATCCGGCACGGGCGTTTTTTAGTGCTTTTGGCATACGGCACGAGATGGTTTTGTGACGATGGACCGAATCGAAAGTGATTGTTTGTAACATTTGGCGTAAGAAAACATGGTTTCCGTAACAAAGCAGATATATTTATTCCTTTAATTGGGAATTGATATGACGAAACCTAAAGAATTTTATTTAAACCGTCATCCAGGCTTAAAGGATGACGGTTTTGTAATGTAATCGTAACTTAGCTGACACTCAAATGAATTTTAGTTGTAAACGCACGGTCATGCGATTCGTCATATAGTTATCTGGACGAAACATTCCGTAATCGATACGACATGTTTCAACTGGAACAGCACCACAGATTCGACAACACGAACTTACTACGAACAAACCGACTAGGAGAGGACAAACCACATGCTCAAAAAAATTGGAACGGTCTTACTACTGACGGTCATGACACTCGCTATGCTCTTACCCCAACAACAAGTTGAGGCGTCTTCAAAAGTATACGTACAAAGCCAAGTCAACGGATTGAACGTCCGCTCGGCAGGGACGCTCAGCGGTAAAGTGATTGGGAAGATCAATAAAGGACAACAACTTCAGCGTACTGGCTCAAAAGGAGCTTGGATTCGCGTCAACTATAAAGGGAAAACGGGTTGGGTCTCTGCTAAATACTTAAAAGCAGTAAAGAAATCTGCGAAGTCGGTAGCAAAAACCAGTATGAAGTCTAAAACGTATAAAATGAATGCTTCAGCTTACACACCATATTGCAAAGGATGTTCAGGCGTTACGGCGCTAGGCTGGAACGTACGTGCGCAAAAACGTAACGTCATCGCTGTCGATCCGCGCGTCATCCCGCTTGGTAAGAAAGTACAAGTATATGTCGCAGGAAAGTTGATGGGCACATATACAGCGGCTGATGCAGGCGGCGCCATCAAAGGTAACAAAATCGACATCTTGATGTACTCGCAAAGTGCGGCTCTTAAATTCGGTCGCAAAACAGTGACTGTCAAAGTGTTATAATACGTGAACGAGGGGCTATCGCATTTGCGGTGGCCCTTTTTTTGATTCGCTGAAACGGATTGCACCGGATGAAGATCGAGGTGTGGCGACTTGAGTAGAAGGAAATTGAATGGTTGTCGAGAAGACCGTATGCAGGTTGAAAGGGGGGAAGGTGACGTGGAGACGACTTACAGTGCATTGATCTCATATGTAAAAGATATTCAGCACCTCAATCAAAGCAGTGCCGCCGCGCTGCTAGTCCTGCAAGACGATCGCATCGTGTTCGAACATTATGACGGCTTCCATTCGAATCATGATTCAAAAGTGGTTGACGTCAATTCGATGTTCAACGTCGCTTCGGCCCGTAAAAGCTATTTGGGACTGGCGATTGCCTATGCGTTGTATGAAGGAAAGATTCGGCATCTCGATGATTTGGTCTCTGATTATTTTGACGAGTATGACGTGGGCACGTTTCGAGGGACGACGATTCGGCATTTGGTCACGCACTCGCACGGATTGAACCAGGATGAGACGGGTTTGGTATTTCGTGAGTTCGATGCAGGTGAGGGATGGGCATATCAGGGTGTGAACGTCGAAATCGTGACGAATTTGTTTAAACGGTTGTACGGATATGATTTCACTCACTTATTAAGAGAGCGGGTGTTTCAGCCGATGGGACTCTCACGAACGGAATGGGCGACTCGTGCGGCACCGAGTCTTGTCAAAGTCGTGGACGTTCCTGACGAGGAAGCGTCGTATAAGTTGTATCCTTTTGATGATGGGATGGGGTCGAATCTACATACGACTGCGCGAGAATTCGCTGCATGGGGCAATCTTCATTTGAATAACGGACGTCATCGAGGCGTTCAGATTGTGCCGGAAGAAGTGATTCGTCTCGCGACCTCGATTCAAAGTCCCGAGTATGCCAATTCAACGTTCCCGACAAACGGGCTGTTCTGGTATGTCCAAGGCGTGCCGAAAGCGTGGAGCGAACTAGGGGAGGCTGTACCGACAGGGTCGTATCAAATCCTCGGGAACACCGGACCATTGCTATTGGTCATTCCCGCCTATCGAGCCGTCGTTGTCAGGATGTATAACAAACGCTATAACTATGGGGGCGACCGCTATCTCGATTATCTTCGCGAGTTCAGCAATCTGGCGGCTGAGACGCTTCGGCCGACCGACAACCCGATACCATAAGCAACTCCACACGAAAGGGCCAACGCGTGCGCGCTGGCCCTTGGTTTGTTATTGGCGGACAATGAGAACGTCACACTTCGAGTAGCGGACGATGCTTTCAGAGACGCTACCGATGAAGAAGCGTTCGACGGCGTTCAACCCGGTTGCTCCACAGATGATGAGATCAATGTCGTGATTCGGTGCGATTTTTTTAGCGATCGTCACTTTCGGAGAGCCGTACTCGATGACCGTCTCCACTTCTTTGACACCTCGTTCTTTCGCGCGATTGACGTAGTCCTCGAGCAGTTCTTTCGCATACGTCTCAGCACGCTCGGTAATCGTCCGGTCGTACGCTTCAACCGTGGCGAATGTCCGTGTATCGATGACGTGTCCGATATACAGTTTGCCATCGTTTCGAAGTGCGACGTCGATTGCTGTTTCAAATGCACGTTCGGCCTCTTTCGAGCCGTCGACGGCAGATAGAATATGTTTGTAGACAATTGCCATGTAAATCCCAACCTTTCGCTTGAAATGTACGTGCGGCTTACATGTATAGTATACCACTTCTGCTTCAATTCACGCCCGGTTCTTTCAGAAATGTGTGAAATTTTCACAACTTTCTGATGGAACAGGTTGAAGTTTGGAAATGGGCAAGCGGAACGGGTAAGATGATACAGAGGAGGGATGACGATGAAACATGTAGTCATCACGGCCGGTGCGAAAGGGATCGGCCGCATTGTGACGGAACGATTATTGGAGGAAGGTTGGCACGTCAGTGTATTGCAGCGGAAGCCGATCAATTGGCAACATGAACGGTTACATATGGTCGAGGCCCCGTTGACGGACCGCGAAGCTGTTCTGAGTGGCTATGAAGAGGCGGTGGCCAAATTCGGAGAGCCGGACGCGCTCATCTTGAACGCCGGGCCTTACATCTTCGAACGGAAGTGTCTCGTCGATTTGACGGACGAGGAGTGGGACGAGGTCATCAGCGGCAATTTGTCAGCCTCGTTTTGGCTGATGCGCCGGGCTATCCCGAGTATGCGGGCAAAACGATTCGGCCGCATCATCACATATGGCTTCCCGGAGAGTGGGACGGCACCGGGCTGGGTTCATCGGTCGGCTTTCGCGGCCGCCAAAACCGGGCTCGTCAGTTTGACGAAATCGGTCGCACTCGAGGAAGCGGCACACGGCATCACAGCCAATATGATTAACCCGGGCAATATCGTCGGCGCGCAAAAAGAAATGCGAATCGAAGCGGCCGAACCGGACGACCAGACCCCGGTCGGACGACACGGGACGGGCGAAGACATCGCCCGCATGATTCTATTCCTGCTCGCCCGCAATTCCGATATGGTCACAGGTGCCATCATCGATGTGACCGGAGGCGTCAACGTCGTCCATCAATACCGAAAATAAGGGGGAAACCGCATGAAATTGGCCATGTTGACCGATATCCATGGAAACGTCCAAGCGCTCGACGCGGTGCTGGCCGAGCTCGATTGCCAGCAGGTCGACGAGATTTGGAGTTTGGGCGATATGATCGCGATGGGGCCCGACTCGAACGAAGTGATGGCGCGTCTGCTCGACCGTGGTGTACACTTGATCACCGGCAACCATGATGAGGCCGTCTTATCGCTTATGGCCGGGACGGGTCACCCCGACAGTTATGCCCATACCCGTCCGCATCATGAGTGGGTGGCGCGCACGCTCAGGCCTGACTATGCGGACGCGCTCTTCAAGTTGCCGCGTACGATTGAACGCGTTGTCGAGGATACGCGGGTATATGGGATTCATTATCATATCCCGAGCGAGAAGCGGGACGTGCCGATCACCAAGGAGCCGTTCCATGACATCGTCGAGGCGACGCTCTCGAACATGTAGTCGCTGTACGGGTCTTATGAAGCGGACGTCATCTGTTTCGGGCACCATCATCCGGAGCATGTGTTCCATGACGACACGAAACATTATTTCAATCCCGGTGCGCTCGGTGTCGCCCGTGACGATTTGGCCCGTTACGGCATCCTCGAGTGGGATCAGACAGGCTTCGCCATCCATCCGCAGTCGGTCCGTTATGACAAGCGGGCATTTCTGGAAACGATGGAACGGAATGATGTGCCGCAACGTGACGTCATGTTCAGACTCTTTTATTGACCGTGAAAAAGACCAGCCGCGTACGGCTGGTCTTTTTTGTGACTCAATTGATTTCTTGGAGCGTCTTCGGGTAACTCGTCAACAAGATCGGACCATTCTCGGTCATGACGATATCGTCCTCGATGCGGACGCCGCCGACGCCAGGGAGATAAATTCCTGGTTCGACGGTGAACGTCATCCCGACTTGGGCCGTCATATCATTGTTAGCAGCCATCGACGGGAATTCGTGCACCTCGATGCCGATTCCGTGTCCGACGCGATGCGTAAAGTATTCGCCGTAGCCGGCCGACGTGATGACTTGGCGAGCCGCAATGTCGATTGACCCGAGCGTCGTCCCGACGTTCGCCATCTCGATGGCGGCTTCTTCGGCCTTAAGGACGGTCTCATAAATTTCACGTTGCTTCGTGCTCGCTTCGCCGTAGACGACGGTACGCGTGATATCCGAGGCATAGCCTTGCCAAATGACACCGAGGTCGAACAAGGCGAAGTCGCCTTTCTTCAAGCGGTTATTGCCGGGTACGCCGTGCGGATCGGCACTGTTCTCGCCGAACAAGACGAGTGTGTCGAACGACATCTCGCGGACACCTTGTTTCTTCATCGCATATTCGATCTCGGCGATGACCTCGAGCTCGGTCACGCCTTCACGCAAGGCGCGAATTCCTGCCTCAATCGCCATATCAGCGAGTTCGGCGGCGCGTTTCATCAGGCGGACCTCGTCCGGAGACTTGATCATGCGAAGCGCCTGAAGCTCTTCGGTCAAGTCGATGATCGAGAGACCGGCAAAGCCGGCCCGGAGCTGTTCGACACGGTTGTAGGTCAAATGCTCGCCTTCAATCCCGATGCGCTCGGGGATAATCTGTTGGTCGAGGAACAGTTTGACGACTTTGTCCCATGGATTTTCGTGGTCCATGTACGTGACGATATCGCCATTCCAGTCGCTCGCCTCGACAATGCCTTTTTCAAGTGCCGGACAGACGAGAGCGGTCGTGCCGTTCTTTAAGACGAGGATGGCGATGAGCCGCTCATGTGCCTCGGCATATACTCCCGAAAAATAAAAGACCGATGCTTTCGACGTGACAAAAGCAGCGTCTAACCCTTTAGTGGCCAAAGATTGTGCAATATGGTTGGTTCGTTGATTCAACTCGTTTCCCTTCCTTCTCGTTCATTGGCGTTCTGTTTCATTATACCGTTTTCCAAAACGGAAAGGAAATGTCACATTTTCAGTAGTACAGTTTGAAGAAGGAAGACTGATACAGTATACTGAAGATGACAGAAAATGTATTGAGGAAAGGGACTCGTGACATGACAACAAAACATGAACAGATCATAGCACATATCGAGTCGCTCGATGTCGGATCTAAAATTTCGGTCCGCCAAATCGCGAAGGAATTGGCAGTATCAGAAGGAACGGCGTATCGGGCCATCAAAGAAGCGGAGAATTTAGGCTTCGTCTCGACGATTGAACGGGTCGGCACCATTCGCATCAAGCGTAAACATAAAGAGAATATTGAGAAGCTGACGTTCGCAGAAGTCGTCAATATCGTCGACGGACAAGTGCTCGGTGGCCGAGACGGGCTCCATAAAACGCTCTCGAAGTTCGTCATCGGGGCGATGAAGCTTGAGGCGATGATGCGATATATCGACGTCGACTCACTCGTCATCATCGGAAACCGGGAAAAGGCGCATGAACTTGTGCTCCAGTCCGGTGGCGCCGTGTTGATCACGGGGGGATTCGACACGACCGATGAAGTGAAACGAATGGCCGATAAGTATCACATGCCGGTCATCTCGACGTCGTATGACAGTTTCACCGTCGCGACGATGATCAACCGGGCCATCTATGACCGCTTGATTAAAAAAGAGATTCTACTCGTCTCGGATATCGTCATCCCGCTGCACGACACGTTCTATTTGAAAGTGGACGATACGGTCAAACGGTGGCACGAACTGAACGAACGGACGAAACATAACCGTTATCCCGTCATCGACGAGCAGATGAAAGTCGTCGGCGTCATCACGGCGAAAGACTTGCTCGACCGTCCGCACGACACCGAAATCGAGAAAGTGATGACGAAGAGCCCAATCACGGTCGGCGTTCAGACGAGCGTCACCAATGCGGCTCACCAAATGGTTTGGGAAGGCATCGAGATGCTCCCGGTCGTCGACAACTATGGCCGTCTGCTCGGTATCATCAGCCGCCAAGACGTGTTGAAGGCGCTCCAACTCGCCAACCGCCAACCGCAAGTCGGCGAGACGTTCGACAATATGATCACGAACCAGTTGAAAGAAGACCCAGCTTCGAACGGGACGGCGTTCACCGTCGAGGTCGCGCCACAGATGACGAGCCACATGGGGACGGCATCGTCAGGGGTGTTGACGACGTTGCTCGTCGAAGGAGCGACCCGCAGTCTACGTCATATGAAAAAAGGCGACCTCGTCGTCGAAAATATTACGGTCTACTTTATGAAACCGATTCAAATCGAGAGCCAAATTCGCGTCTCGGCCAACGTGTTCGACCTTGGCCGGAAGTTCGGGAAAGTCGATGTCGAGATGACACAAGGCACCCAACTCGTCGCCAAGGCGCTCGTCACAGCGCAATTGATTGACCGCTAACAAAAAAAACGAGCTGATGCCATCATCAGCTCGTTTCTATTTCTCTTATGATTGGTTGATTGGCTCTTCGCTAGCGAGCGGATAGATTTTACGATAGCGAATGAACCCGACGATGGCGTTGCCGACACCCAAGACGAGCATAGCGATGCTGACGATCCAACCGATCGTCGAGCCGAGCCCGAGTCCGCCAACCATTTGGTTGACGGCGAAGAGTGCGAGAAACATGCTCAGCCAGATGAGCGCTTGCGTGTTGAACAGTGCTTTCCGGTACGGTGTCTTCGTCAAATAAGCGCGTCGTTTGGAAACGAAGTAAGCACCTAACGAAAACAGAATGAGTCCGATCATAACTAATTGACCCAAGTGAAGAAACCCCTTTCAGACGTGTAATCTGTTATCATCATACCATAGAATAGTGTTCAAGAAAGCGAGGAATGGCAATGGCACATTGGCCAGAGGCAGCAACGATATTGAAATTGATTGAAGCGGCGGACACGATTATGATTCATCGACACGTCCGTCCCGACCCTGACGCGCTCGGGAGTCAGCTCGGATTAAAGCGGATTCTTGAAGTCGCCTATCCGGAAAAGCAGGTCTATGTCGTCGGCGGTATCGTCCGTGATTTAGAGTTTTTAGGTAAGATGGAGCATGTCGAACCGGAGATGTATCAAGAGGCGCTCGTCATCGTGCTCGATACGGCTAACCATGAACGAATCGATGGGCCGCACGCCTTGACCGGCAAAACCGTCGTCAAAATTGACCACCACCCTGACGAGGATGCGTATGCGACCCATCAAATCGTCGACACGACCGTTAGTTCAACCTCAGAGATGATTGCTGAACTTGCAGGGATTTGGGGGCTTGAACTTGACGAGGCGTCCGCATTCTTGTTGTTCGCCGGAATCGTAGGCGACACGGGACGGTTCCAGTTCCGCAACGCGACGCCACGTACGTTCGAAGTCGCGGCCGAACTGATTAACCATGGTATCGATACGAACCGGCTGTATCGTCAAATGTATAAGACGAATTTGGCGACGTTGCAACTCCAAGGCTATGTCTTACAAAACGTCATTGTGACCGACGCGGGTGTTGGCTACGTCAAAATCGATGCAGACGTCTTGCGCACGTTCCATGCGACACCGGAAGCGGCGTCGTTGCTCGTCAACAGCTTCTCTGGCCTCGAAGGGCTGAAGTGTTGGGTCATGTTCGTCGAGAACAAGGACGAGATTCGTGTCCGGATCCGTTCGAAAGGACCGGTCATCAACGAAGTGGCGAAACGCTATCGCGGCGGTGGTCATCCGATGGCCGCCGGTGCCACGATTGACAAGTGGGAAGAGATGGACGAGGTGATCGCGGCGCTCGATGAAGTCGCGGCCCCGTTCACGTTCGAAACAGAAGAGAGCTGACCGGTTGGTCAGCTCTCTTCAGCGTTTATCCTCTTCTTGTGGAATGAACCACGTACCACGGTCGGTCACATCCTCGACGACATCGAGTTGATACTCGGTGATATAACGTCGGAGTCGTTCGATAATCTCCGGACTGTCGGCGAAGACGGTCTGGCCGTTCTGTAAATTCTCTAGCTTGTCACGTGCGATTTTACCCCGATTAATAATCATACGGTTTATACCCCCTTTTAGGAGAAGTTTTGTCTATAATTATTGTATCAGACAAGTGCCAAAATGAGTTTGACAATTGTGAAAAAAGAAAGGGGGACTCTTGTGATCCACTTAAATGTACGATCGGCTTATAGCTTGATGCAAAGTACGATTCGGCTCGAACAGTATGTCGCCCAGATGGCCGAACGGGGGAGTCGAGCAGTCGCCTTGGCCGACGATGCGTTATACGGCTTGCCGCAATTCGTCCGATTATGTGAACGCTATGCGGTTAAACCCGTTATCGGATTACGGACGACGCTGCGAATGGATGGATTCGATGTCTCCGTTCTCGTCTATGCGTTGACAGATGAACAAGTGCCCGAACTGTATCGCATCGTCCAGGCCGATGGCTTGACCGAAGCGACCGAACTGGCCGTGCTCATCTTACCGGAGAACTGGAAAACGAACGACCCGGTTCACCGCCGCCGCCTCTATAACCATTTGCTCGGTTACGTGAATGAAGACAGACTGTGGCTCGGGTTGCCGGCGCCGCAATCGACGGAACAGACGCTGATGCTCCGGCAATTACGCGAGATGCGTGACGAACTGGGGACACGACTCGTACCGGCCCCGGACACGTGTTACATGAGACCGGAGGATTTCGAGGCGTATCGCGCCATCGTCGCCATCGGTGAAGGCGAGCTCATCTCACAAGAAGATGTGCATCGGAAAGGAAAGTACGTAAGACTGCCGAGCGAAATGAACGATTGGTTCGAACCGATCGAGCTTGAGGCGTTGGACGAGTTCGAATCCCTCATCTCGGTCACACGCTTGCCGGAGGCGACCTCGTCGATTCCAGAGATTGAACATGCGATCGACCGACTGAAGCGTCTCGTCGCCGAACGATTGAAGGCGCTCGACTTGTTCCAAGAGGAATATATCGAACGAGCCCGCTATGAACTCGACGTCATAGCGCGGACCGGTTTCGCCTCGTATTTCCTCATCGTCGAGGATATCGTCCGCTACGCTAAGGAGCAAGGCATTGAAGTCGGTCCTGGGCGTGGGTCCGCGGCCGGATCACTCGTCAGTTTCGCGCTTCACATCACCGAGGTCGACCCGGTCCGGTTCGAGCTGTTATTCGAACGCTTTTTGAACCCGGAACGAATCACGATGCCGGATATCGATTTAGACTTCGAAGACGAGCGGCGCGATGAGGTCGTCCGCTATGTCCTCGATAAATACGGGGCCAACCACGCCGCCCAAATCGGGACGCTCGCGACGTTCGGCGCGAAAGCGGCGCTACGTGATGTCGCGCGGGCGCTCGGGCTGACGCTTGAAGAAGGGCAGGCGGCCAGCAAACAAGTGAAAGACGACGGGTTGGCCGGGATTTTGGCCAATCCGACAAAGATGAAATGGTTTGCCGGCAGTCAGAAGCGGTCGCAACTGTTACACATCGCCGCCCAGCTCGAAGGATTGCCCCGTCAAGCCTCGGTCCACGCGGCCGGACTCGTACTCAGTCGCGACGCGCTTGATGACGTCACCCCGTTACAGCCGACAGCAGGGGAGCAAGTGACCCAATATAATATGAAGGATCTCGAAGCGCTCGGCCTGTTGAAAATCGATTTGCTCGGTCTGCGCAACTTGACGAGACTCCGTCAGATGGAGACGCTCATTCGCGAGACGGATGAACTGTTCTCGCTGAAGACAATTCCATTGAATGACGCCAAGACGTTGCGGGTGCTCGCTCGCGGTGACACGGACGGGATTTTCCAGTTCGAATCGGAAGGGATGAAACAAGCGCTCCGGCAAGTGAAGCCGACCACGTTCGAGGATATCGTCGTCACGATGTCGCTCTATCGTCCAGGTCCGATGCAGTTTATCGATACGTATGCGAAGCGAAAGCATGGCATGCCGCATCAGCCGGTCCACCCGGTCGTCGGTGAGATTATGCGTACGACGAACGGCGTGCTCGTCTATCAGGAGCAAGTCATGCGCCTCCTGCGAGAACTTGCCGGCTACTCGTATGCCGAGGCCGATTTGATTCGCCGTGCCATCGCCAAGAAAGATGTGGCGGCCATCGACGTCGAGAAGAGTCGATTCTTGGAACGTTCGTCGGAGCGGTTCGACAGCGACTCGATGCGACAAGTATTCTCGTGGATTGAGAAGTTCGCGGGCTACGGCTTCAACCGTTCACACGCGGTGGCCTACAGCTTGATCAGTTATCGCTTGGCTTTCGTGAAGGCGCACTTCGAACGGATTTTTTATCTCGTCACGTACGACAAGACGAACCAACTCGTTCGCATGCTGCGAAAAGGGAAAATTCCCGTCTATCCGCCGGACGTCCTTCATGGCCAAGCCGGGGCCTTTTTAGAAGGGCCAGGGGTCCGTCTCGGGTTGAAGGCGGTCCAAGGCTTGACGAAACGCGACGTCGAACGGTTGATTGAACACCATTCCGAATTCACCGACGTAAAACGTCTGCTCGAACTGATGGAGTGGGGCTCGAAAGACCAGCCGAAGTTGCGGCGCCTGCTCGGAGCCGGTGCCCTCGACCGGATGTATCACGGCGATCGCCACCGTGCGTTCGAGGCCGTTGAACGGCTTCGCGAGGAGACAGAGACGCATCTGCTCCCAGATGAGCTGTCCGCACTCGGTTTGAAGCGCTCGGCACCAATCGAGCCGAATTGGTCCGAAGAAGAACGGGAAGCACTCGGGACGTGGATCGTCCACTCGCCGTTGACGACGGTCGCCCCGCTCTCGATTGAGACGGTGACGATCGATGAAGTGTTGAACGGCGAACGGGGATTCATCGTCGTCTATGTCGATGCGATTCGTACGTTCAAGACGAAAAAGAATGAAGAGATGGGTGTTGTCATGGTCGATGACGGCGTCTCGCAAGACGAGGTCGTGATTTTTCCACGCGTGTTCACCCAATTCTCTCGTTCACTTTACGTCGGGAACGTCCTCTTGCTCGAGGTGCATCCGAATGAACGGGACGGGCGTCGCCAACTCGTCGTCGAACGCGTCCGGCCTCTCCACGGCCAAGCGTTGTTTGTCCGATTGCGTCTGGAGTCGTTCGCCGACCTTGAAGAACTATTGCGAACAGCGCCAGGGGATGTCCCCGTCATTTGCCGATTCTCTGATTCGAAAGAAGTGAAACAACTCGCCTCGACATATGCCGTCAATCCGACAGAAGCATTGTTGCAAGGATTGAGGCAGCGGTTCGGCGATACGGATGTCGTGTTGAAACGGGTCGACTCGAAATTGCCCGGCACGGGAACTAGTACCAAGTCATAAAAAGTGGTATAATCTGTTTAATTGGTCTGACCACTTTAGAGATAATGCCATCCAAAAGGGAGTTGAACGGTCAGATGCATGGAAAACACGCATCCTCATTTCACGAAAACATTTCTAAAATCAGAACGTTAATCGTCCAGGCCGCACTCGAGCCGGGCGACCGTCTCCCGTCAGAACGGGAACTCGCTGAAACGCTGTCCATCAGCCGTGCGTCAGTCCGTGAAGCATTACGGGCTCTCAGCTTCCTTGGGATTGTTGAGACGAAACACGGCGGCGGCACGTTTTTGTGCGAACAGGATCGGCACCGTTACATTGAAATCTTGTCAGAGTTCATCGTCACGAAACAGACGAAGGCGTCGGACATCGTCGATATGTTGCGTTTGCTTGAGCGCTTGGCGTTGACGGAGGTCGAACCGACCCCGGAACGCATCGCGTTGCTCGAGTCGAGCGTTGAGACGGACCGCGCCTTCAGGCAAAACCTCATCTTCGGATTAAAGAATGAACTGTTCATTCGAATCTGGAGCGAAGTGAACCGGTTTTATGACGGCACGGACGCAGGCGACCTATATACGGAAGACGAACGTAGACGATTGTTGGAGATGTGGCGTGGGGCGGGGATGCCGGAATGAACGAGGGGGAAGCGATGACTGCTTTTTTCAAGAAACCTAAACGATATATGCCATTGCGTCAACGAGAACCAAAGATTGATGCACCACAAGGCTTGATGACGAAATGTCCATCTTGTAAATATATGCATTACACGAAACAGTTAAACGAGAATCATAAAGTGTGTGATTGCGGCTACCATTTCCCGCTCAGTGCAGATGAGCGGATTCACATGTTGGTCGATGGTCAATCGTTTGAAAAATTTGCGGGACCGCTCGTTAAAGAGAACCCGCTTGATTTTCCAGATTATGAAGATAAATTGAAAAAAGACAGGGAACGAACTGGGATTGAAGAAGCAATCGTTTGCGGTCGTGCCACAATCGACGGTCTGCCGGTCGTCGTCTGCGTCATGGATGCCCGCTTCCGTATGGGGTCGATGGGCGCCTACGTCGGAGAAGCGATCGCCTCGGCGGTCCGGACCGCGACGAAAGACGGATTGCCGGTCGTCCTGTTCACGGCCTCGGGTGGTGCCCGCATGCAAGAAGGCATGGTCAGCTTGATGCAGATGGCCAATACGTCAATCGCCTTGAAAGAACATGACGAGGCGGGTCTTCTGTATGTCGCCTACTTGACGCATCCGACAACAGGTGGCGTGTCGGCGAGTTTCGCGATGCTTGGTGACGTAAACGTTGCCGAACCGGGAGCGTTGATTGGCTTTGCCGGTCGTCGCATCATCGAACAGACAATTCGTGAAAAATTGCCAGACAACTTCCAAACTGCCGAGTTTCTATTAGAAGCGGGTCAACTGGACGCCGTTGTTCATCGTGAACAGATGCGTTCGTTCTTGAAGAAGATGATTGAGTTACACGGCGGGGAGGTCCATCATGTTTGATCCAATCAAAGAAGTAAATGAACAGCTCGGGAAGTTGCGTGAGACGGCGGAGACGAAAGGAATCGATTTATCCCGTGAGATCCGTCACCTTGAAGCGAAGCTCCATCGATTAGAAAAAGACATTTATGGGAATATGAAACCGTGGGATCGCGTGCAGCTGGCGCGAAATCCGAAACGGCCGACGACGCTCGATTATATCGATCGCCTGTTCCCGGATTTCATTGAGTTGCACGGTGACCGTCACGGCTACGATGACGCTGCGATTGTAGCGGGATTGGCCACACTCGACGGTGTCCCGGTGACGATTATCGGTCATCAACGTGGGCGGAACACGAAAGAGAACATGAAACGCAACTTCGGGATGCCTCATCCAGAAGGCTATCGCAAAGCACTTCGTTTCATGAAGCAAGCAGAGAAGTTCAATCGTCCGGTCATTACGTTCATCGATACAAAAGGCGCCTACCCTGGGAAAGCGGCCGAAGAGCGTGGACAAAGCGAAGCGATTGCCCGCAACTTGTTTGAAATGGCGACGTTGAAAGTTCCGATTATCTCGATTGTCATCGGGGAAGGCGGATCGGGCGGTGCGCTCGGGATTGGTGTTTGCGACCGGTTGCTCATGCTTGAAAACAGCACGTACTCGGTCATTTCACCAGAAGGCGCGGCTGCCCTGCTTTGGAAAGACGCGAAGCTTGCGGAACGCGCTGCGGAAACGATGAAGATTACTGCACAAGATTTGTTGAATTTAGGGATTGTCGATGAAGTCGTCACCGAGGTGTTCGGTGGGGCCCATATCGATGTGTCATTACAGTCATCGCTCTTAAAGCCTGTATTAGCACAACACATGACTGAGTTGCGAGGACGGACTCAAAACGAGTTGTTGCAAGGGCGCGCTACCAAATATCATGAAATTGGCACAATTGGCTCGTGAAAACGTTAACAATCGCTTTGCGTTCACGTTAAATCACTCACGGGTTGACTGCTTTTGAGCACACCCCATGCTTTTTTTTCACATACTTGTGTTGTAAAACAAAGGTCAGACATGGTATTTTATTTTCAGATTTCGTTAAAACACATAAGAGGTGAGTGACGTGAATTTAAAACGTATTGCGGTATTGACAAGTGGGGGAGACGCCCCCGGAATGAACGCTGCAGTCCGTGCCGTGACCCGAAAAGCGATTTTCGAAGGTCTAGAAGTGTACGGTGTGTATAACGGCTATCAAGGTCTAATCGAAGGAGATCTCGTTGAATTGAACCTCGGTTCTGTCGGTGATATCATCCAGCGTGGAGGAACTTTCTTACGTTCTGCCCGTTGCCCTGAGTTTAGAACGGAAGAGGGCCGTGCCAAAGCGGTCGAGCAGTTGAAGAAATTCAATATCGACGCGCTTGTAGTCATCGGGGGCGACGGTTCTTACCGTGGCGCCCAGAAGTTGACGGAACTTGGATTCCCGACAATCGGGCTTCCAGGAACGATCGACAACGATATCCCAGGAACGGACGCGACAATCGGGTTCGATACGGCGCTCAATACGGCGCTTGACGCGATTGACAAAATCCGTGACACGGCGTCGTCGCATGAACGGACGTATGTCATTGAAGTGATGGGCCGTGACGCAGGTGATATCGCACTTTATGCCGGTCTTGCCGGTGGTGCCGAGTCAATCCTCGTCCCAGAACGTCCAGAAGACTTGAGTGCGATCGTGGAACGCATCAACCATGGTGTGGCTCGCGGTAAGAAACACTCGATCGTCGTCGTCGCTGAAGGCGCCGGCAGTGCCGAAGAGATCGGAAAAATGATCGCTGAGAAGACAAACTCAGAGACACGCGTGACGATTCTTGGACACATTCAACGTGGCGGTTCCCCGACTGCTGCGGACCGCGTGCTTGCGAGCCGCATGGGTGCTTACGCTGTCGAGATTTTACTCGAAGGCAAGGCAGGACGTGTCGTCGGCATTCGTGCCGGTAAGATGATGGATCTCGATATCGACGAAGCGCTCGATCACAACAAGCACACGCTCGATATGCAGTTGATCGATCTTTCGAACCAACTTTCGATTTAACGAGTACCAGTGAACTCCACAGAGACGGGATCAGGTCGGTTGACCCCCCGTTTTCTGTGTGTAAATGTAATACATCCCCTAGGAGGTTTTTATTTATGCGTAGAACGAAAATTGTATGTACGATTGGACCAGCTTCAGAGAAACGTCTTCCGGAAATGATTGAAGCCGGTATGAACGTCGCCCGCCTCAACTTCTCACACGGTGACTATGAAGAGCACGGCGCACGTATCCGCGACATCCGCGAAGCAGCAAAAGCTGCCGGCAAAGTCGTGACGGTCCTTCTTGACACGAAAGGTCCTGAAATCCGTACACATACGTTTGAAGACGGAAAAGCACTCCTCGAAAAAGGCAAAGAAGTCATCATCGTCTCGACAGAAGAATTCGTCGGAACGAAAGATCGTTTCTCGGTCACGTACGAAGGTCTCTACGAAGACGTTGAAGTCGGGTCACGCATCATGCTCGATGACGGACTCATCGGTCTCCTTGTCGTTGAGAAGCTCCCGAACCGTGATCTTCGCTGCGTCATCGAAAACGAAGGCGTTATCAAGACGAAGAAAGGTGTCAACTTGCCTAACGTCAAGGTAAACCTTCCTGCCCTTACAGACAAAGACATCGCCGACATCGAGTTCGGGATTTCACAAGACATCGATGTCATCGCGGCATCGTTCGTCCGCCGTGCGTCTGACGTCGTTGAGATTCGTCAACTTCTTGAACGCAACAACGCGTCACACATCAAAATCTATCCAAAAATCGAAAACCAAGAAGGTGTCGACAACATCGACGAAATCTTGGCGATTTCTGACGGTTTGATGGTCGCTCGTGGTGACCTCGGAATCGAGATCCCAACAGAAGAAGTCACACCAGTTCAAAAAGAATTGATCAAGAAATGTAACGACCTCGGGAAACCGGTCATCACGGCCACACAAATGCTTGATTCAATGCAACGCAACCCGCGTCCAACACGTGCGGAAGCATCTGACGTTGCCAACGCCATCCTCGATGGTACGGACGCAGTCATGCTTTCAGGTGAGACGGCAGCAGGGGATTACCCAATCGAGTCAGTTCA
Source organism: Exiguobacterium sp. s149 (assembly GCF_018618395.1). NCBI lineage: Bacteria > Bacillati > Bacillota > Bacilli > Caryophanales > Exiguobacterium > Exiguobacterium sp. s149. The sequence continues at coordinate 141,131 of NZ_JACSLZ010000001.1, read as the reverse complement.
AATGCAAGCAGCAATCGCTGTTCGTACTGAGCAAATGCTCGACTACAAAAACTTGCTCAAAGATCGTCAGAAACGCAGTGAGCACACGGTAACGGATGCGATCTCACAAGCGGTTGCCCACACGGCAATCAACTTGAACGCGAAAGCGATCTTGACACCGACACAATCAGGTTACACGGCTGCTCGTACAGCGAAGTATCGTCCAGAGGCGAACATCATCGCGGTCACAGAGTCAGAGCGTGTGGCACGTCAATTGAACCTCGTTTGGGGCGTGTACCCAATCGTGGCTGACACGATGCCGAACAACACGGATGAGATGCTGGTACAAGCTTCAGAAGCAGCTCGTCACGCTGGATTCGTTACAGACGGTGACCTCGTCGTCATCTCGGCTGGTATCCCGGCTGCGACAGCTGGTACGACGAACATGATGAAAGTTCATATCGTCGGTCACGCCCTCGCAAACGGACGCGGCATCGGTGAGCGTGGTCTCGTCGGTGAAGTCGTCGTTGCGAACAATGCAGACGAGGCGAATGCGAAAGCGAAAGAGGGCATGATCCTCGTCGCACCATTCACAGATAAAGAAATGATGCCAGCGATTGAAAAAGCGGCTGGAATCATCACAGAAGACGGTGGATTGACGAGCCATGCCGGTATCGTTGGACCATCACTCCGCAAGCCGGTTATCGTCGGTGTCGAATCAGCGACATCAACGTTCCGCGACGGACAGATGATTTCAATCGACCCACTTACTGGTAAAATCTACAACGCGTAATCGAATGCCAATCGAACCGACCTTTTCATGAGGTCGGTTCTTTTTCCATTCAGAAAGAGAGTGTGTGATGAGTGCCTATTTATTCTTGCTGTTGCTCGTATTGATTGGGGTTATCTCCCATAACCAGTCGGTCATCATCGCCAGCAGTGTCCTCTTGATTATTAAAGCGGTCGGATTCGGCGACCAATTGTTCCCGACGCTCGCCTCAAAAGGCATCCATTGGGGCGTAACGATTATTACAATTGCCGTCCTCGTGCCGATTGCGACAGGCGACATCGGATTCCGGGAATTGTGGAATAGTATTAAAGGTCCAGTCGGCATCATCGCGTTCGCCTCTGGAATCTTCGTCGCGCTCGCCGCCGGCCAAGGGGTTCAATTGATGCGGGTCGACCCCGTCGTGACGACGGCATTGCTCGCTGGGACCATCCTGGCCGTCGGTTTCATGAAAGGCGTGCCGGTCGGACCGCTCGTCGGAGCCGGCATCGCCGCCTTGATTTTAGGTGGATTTAGCCTGTTACAAAAATGGTTTTGACATTTTTTGACGGCTGGATACGCTTACATTTCTTTTTTTCAGTAAATTGTTTATACTAGATAAAGGACAGGGTGGAGCGAGCTCGAAACGGATTGGGGAGAGTCTTCGACTCCTCGCCCTTATTCCCTACACACAGACTGTATATGCGGTCGATCACTTTTAAAGACTGAGGGGGAGTTATTGATGTCAACGACAAAAGGTTTAGAAGGAATTGTGGCAGCGGCCTCAAAAGTCAGTTCGATTATCGACGGACAATTGACTTACGGAGGATACACGATTGACGATTTGGCAGATCATGCCACATTCGAAGAGGTTATTTTCCTATTATGGAACGACCGCCTTCCGAAAGTAGATGAATTAACCGAGCTCTCAGCAGCGCTCGTGAAAGAAGCCAAATTGCCAGAAGACGTCATCGCGACGCTCGAACGGGCACCGAAATCGGCCAATGCGATGGCGACGATTCGGACTGCACTTTCACAGCTCGCGCTTTATGATGAAGAGTCTGAAGATATGAGTCCGGAAGTGAACATGCGCAAAGCGATTCGTCTCCAAGCGCAAATCGCCACGATTGTGACGGCATTTGCTCGTCTTCGTAAAGGCGAACAACCGGTTGCACCAAAACAGGGCTTGTCTTATGCGGGCAACTTCTTGTACATGTTGAATGGAGAAGAGCCGAGCGAGGTCGCCGAGAAGACGATTGACAAGGCACTCATCCTTCACGCCGACCATGAATTGAACGCTTCGACGTTCACGGCCCGCGTCTGCGTCGCCACATTGTCGGATATTTATTCAGGTGTGACGGCGGCGATGGGCGCCCTTAAAGGCCCGCTCCACGGTGGTGCGAACGAGGCGGTCATGAAGATGCTTCATGAAATCGGATCGGTCGACAAAGTCGAAGACTACGTCCGCGGCAAGTTCGAACGCCGTGAGAAGATTATGGGCTTCGGTCACCGTGTCTATAAGGACGGCGACCCACGCGCGAAACATTTGAAAGAGATGAGCCGCCAATTGACGGCCCAAATCGGCGAACCGGAATGGTACGAGATGTCTGAGAAAATCGATCATCTCGTCGAGACGGAAAAAGGCTTGAAACCGAACGTCGATTTCTATTCGGCGTCAACATATTACGCGCTCGGTCTCGACGAAGAGTTGTTCACGCCAATCTTTGCTGTCTCACGCATGTCGGGCTGGATTGCCCACATCCTCGAGCAGTACGCGGACAACCGTTTGATCCGTCCTCGCGCTGAATACATCGGCGAGACGAACCGGTCATACGTCCCGGTGAACGAGCGTTAATTGACGCCGAACGAGAAGTTCGAGTCACAATTTAGACATAAACTTTGGTAAACTAACAATTGACGTAGGTCGGCGCTCGCGTCGGCCTACATAAATGTACTTAGGGGGATTCATTATGTTGACACAAAACGAAAAGATTACAGTTGAAAACGGTGTATTAAACGTACCAAACGTACCGACGATTCCATTTATCATCGGCGACGGCACAGGACCTGATATTTGGAACGCATCAGTACGCGTCTTCGATGCGGCTGTCGAAAAAGCATATGGCGGCGAGAAGAAAATCGAATGGATGGAAGTGTACGCTGGGGAGAAGGCCTACAACCAAAAAGGCGAATGGCTTCCAAACGAGACACTCGATCAAATCCGTGAATATTTGATTGCCATCAAAGGTCCATTGACGACACCGGTCGGCGGCGGAATCCGTTCACTCAACGTAGCACTCCGTCAAGAACTTGACTTGTACACGTGCTTGCGCCCGGTCCGTTACTTCACAGGCGTCCCTTCACCGGTCAAACGCCCAGAGGATACAGACATGGTCATCTTCCGTGAGAACACAGAAGATATCTACGCAGGAATCGAATACGCGTCAGGTAGCGACGAAGTGAAGAAGTTGATCTCATTCTTGAAAGAAGAGATGAACGTCAACAAAATCCGTTTCCCAGAAACGTCTGGAATCGGGATCAAGCCAATCTCGTCTGAAGGTACAAAACGTCTTGTTCGTGCGGCTCTCGAGTACGCCATCGCGAACAACCGTAAATCGCTCACGCTCGTCCATAAAGGGAACATCATGAAGTTCACAGAAGGCGCCTTCAAAAACTGGGGCTATGAGCTTGCAGAAGAAGAGTACGGCGACAAAGTCTTCACATGGGCGCAGTATGACCGTATCAAAGAAGAGTCAGGCGAAGCGGCTGCGAATGAAGCGCAATCGAAAGCAGAAGCAGAAGGCAAAATCATCATAAAAGATTCAATCGCTGATATCTTCTTGCAACAGATTTTAACACGTCCTCGTGAGTTCGATGTCGTGGCAACGATGAACTTGAACGGTGACTACATCTCGGATGCACTCGCTGCCCAAGTCGGTGGAATCGGAATCGCCCCTGGAGCAAACATCAACTACGTGACGGGCCATGCCATCTTCGAAGCGACACACGGTACGGCACCTAAGTATGCCGGCCTCGACAAGGTCAACCCATCATCGGTCATCTTGTCAGGTGAAATGATGCTTCGTCATATGAACTGGAACGAAGCGGCTGACCTCATCATCAACTCGATGGAAAAGACGATTGCCTCGAAAGTCGTCACATACGATTTCGCTCGTCTCATGGACGGCGCGACAGAAGTGAAGTGTTCAGAGTTTGCGGATGAATTAATTAAAAACATGTAAGACATCAGCTAAACCAAGGGGGAGAGCACAATGATTCGTCGCAATAAAATCTCGGTTATCGGTAGCGGATTCACGGGGGCCACGACGGCACTGTATTTGGCTCAAAAAGAACTCGGTAACGTCGTCTTGCTCGATATCAAAGAAAACGAGAACCCGACGAAAGGAAAAGCGCTCGATATGCAAGAGACGGCGCCGATTCAAGGGTTTGACTCGTGGATTACAGGGACGTCGGACTATGCCGAAACGGCGGGCTCGGATATCGTAGTCATCACAGCGGGAATCGCGCGCAAGCCAGGCATGAGCCGGGACGACCTCGTCTCGACGAACGCCAAAGTGATGCGGGCGGTCACGAAAGAAGTGACCCGTTACTCACCGGATGCGATTATCATCGTCTTGACGAACCCGGTCGACGCGATGACGTATGCCGCCTTCAAAGAGTCAGGCTTCCCGAAAGAGCGTGTCATTGGTCAATCCGGTGTGCTTGATACGGCCCGGTTCCGGACGTTCGTCGCTGCGGAGTTGAATATATCCGTGAAGGACGTCTCTGGATTCGTGCTCGGTGGGCACGGGGATGACATGGTCCCGCTCATCCGCTACTCGTATGCGGGGGGAATCCCGCTCGAGAAATTGTTGCCGACCGACCGCATCGAAGCGATCGTCAATCGGACCCGTAAAGGCGGCGGTGAGATTGTCCAACTGCTCGGGAACGGATCGGCCTACTATGCGCCGGCCGCGGCCCTCGTCGAGATGGTCGAAGCGATTCTCAAAGATCAACGGCGTATTTTACCGGCCATCGCGTATCTCGACGGCGAATACGGTTTCCACGACATGTATCTCGGAGTTCCGACGATTCTTGGTGCGAACGGGATCGAACGTGTGCTCGAACTTGAATTGACGGAAGCCGAAACGGCGGCGCTACAGCGATCAGCCGACTCGGTCCGCTCCGTCCTGAACGTCCTCAACTGAGGGCTTACCTCGTCTGCCATGGCAGACGAGGTTTTTTGTATGCGTGGCACATGCTACACTGAAAGCAGAACGTGGATTTGTTTTGTTTTTGTAAAGATTTGCTTTGAGGTTGGTCGTACGTGGCATTGATTTGTAAAATAGGTAGTGTACATGACTGAACAGATAGATTAGAGGAGGAACTAAGCGTGGCTGATAAAGTAATTGTTGTCGATGACGAGGTGTCGATTGCGACGTTATTAAAGTTTAATTTAGAACAAGCCGGGTTCGAAGTCGAGACGGCGCACGATGGAAAGACCGGACTTGAACTGGCCGAGAAACAAGATGCCGTCTTGATTGTCCTCGATTTGATGTTGCCTGAGATGGACGGTCTTGAGGTTTGTAAACGGCTCCGCCAACAAAAAGTGAACACACCGATTCTCATGTTGACGGCGAAAGACGATGAGTTCGATAAAGTGCTCGGCCTCGAACTCGGTGCCGATGACTATTTGACGAAGCCGTTCAGCCCACGGGAAGTCGTAGCCCGGGTCAAAGCTATCCTACGCCGTTCGGCCCCACAAGAAGCGCGGGCGACGGACACGGACGTCATCGAGATTGGCGACGTGAAAATCATCGCGTCGAACTATGAAGTGTTCAAGAACGGCGAACGCCTCGAATTGACACCGAAAGAGTTCGAACTGTTGGCCTACCTGGCCAAGAACAAAGGACGCGTCTTGACGCGCGACCAGCTCTTGTCGGCGATTTGGAATTACGACTTCGTCGGAGATACGCGCATCGTGGACGTCCACATCAGCCACCTCCGCGAGAAGATTGAGCCGGTGACGAAAAAACCGACCTATATCAAGACGATTCGCGGCCTCGGTTATAAGATGGAAGAGCCGATGGCCGAATGAAGACGTACCGCTCGCGGTTTTTGACGACGCTCATCCTGCTCGTGACGGGCGTCTTATTGACCCTCGGAATCGTGCTCGGTCAATTGTTCAAAGACTTTTATTTGGATTCTGAACGCGACCGGTTGAAAGAAGACGCTGAGTTGGCCGCGCTCTATTTAGACGGAGGCGACCTTGCGGACATCCAAGACTACGTCGGTCAAATCGATGATGAGAGCAGTTTCGATATCTTGCTCCTCAATCGTCGGATGGAAGTCATCGCCGGGACACCGTTTCGGGTCGGTTCCTTTGATTTCCGGATGGATGCCTCGTCGATTCCGGAAGGCGGGACGTTCGGCAACGAGACACGCGAGGACTTGATTCAGTTCACGAAGCCGATCGAACTGTCATCCGATGACACGGTATATTTGAGTTTTATCCGTTACGTCTCCGATTTGGAAGGGGTGTATGACCGGATTTGGCTGACCATCGCGCTAGCCTTGATTTTCTCGTTCTTCTTAATCCTTTTCGTGTTACACAACCTGACGAACCAATTCATCCGACCAATCGACGAGGCGACCATCGTCTTGCGAGAACTGGCGGACGGGAACTATCGGGCCCGAGTCTACGAGTTGCGAAACGATGAGGAGACGGGCAGCCTGGCCGGGTCGATTAACGTGCTCGCCCGCAACTTGGAGACAATCTCACTCGGGGAATCGGTTCAACGGGCAAGGCTTGAGTCGCTCATCGAGTATATGGGAGCAGGGTTACTTTTGGTCGACGAACGTGGCATCGTGACGCTCGTCAACCGCTCGTATCGCGACATGTTCCAATATGATGAGTTGATGGTCGGTCAGTTTTATCATGGGATCTTGCCGAGCCCGGACGTTGAGACGCTGATTGAAGACGTCTATTTGACAGAGGAGCCGCATCGCCGACAACTATCGATTCGGTCCGGTTTCAACCAAAAGACGTATATGGTATCGGCCGCACCGATTTTCAGTGATACAGGCATGTTGCGCGGGACGACGCTTCTCTTTAACGACATCAGCGAGTTGAAGCGACTTGAGAAGATGCGCAAGGATTTCGTCGCGAACGTCAGTCATGAACTGAAGACGCCGCTCACGTCGATTCGTGGTTTCAGCGAGACGCTGCTCGACGGGGCGAAAGAAGTGCCGGAACTACGCGATCAATTCTTGGATATCATTCAAAAGGAAGCGACGCGCATGCAGATGCTCGTCGAGGACTTGCTCGAACTGTCGCGGCTCGAACGGGAAGACTTCCATTTGGAGTTCACCCCGGTCCAACTCAATCAGCTCGTCGAGGAAGTCTGTCTCGTGCTCAGTCAAAAAGCGGAGCAGAAATCGATTCACTTGGAGTCGCGTCATGATGGGGAAGTCGTCTTGCAGGCGGACATGAACCGAATCAAACAAGTCATCTTGAATCTCGTCGCCAATGCGATCAATTACTCGCCGGAAGGTAGCCAGGTCGAGATTGCGGTCGAGAAGAGACCGGACGGCTCTTATTTGATTGTCAAAGACAACGGCATCGGCATCGCGCCGAAAGAAGTGGGCCGAATCTTTGAACGGTTCTACCGGGTCGATAAGGCGCGGAGCCGAAACTCCGGCGGGACGGGTCTTGGTCTTGCCATCGTCAAGCATATCGTCGATCTCCATCACGCGACGATTCAAGTCGATAGCGTCGAAGGCGAAGGAACGACGTTCACCATCAAATTCCCGAGTGCTTAACAAGGAATTCATGGTGAATTCATACCGGCTTTACAAAGCGATGCTACTCTATGGATGAGACCTCTTCATCATCTCGTGTCCCGATTGGTGCTCATCTCCACTCGATCGGGAAGATCGACCCTTTTCTAGTACCTAGAAAAGGGTCTTTTTTTTCGAACGCATGTACCCGTATGATATGATGGAACCAGATAGAATGGAGGTTGTCCAATGAATAAACTACTACTCCTTGACGGAAACTCACTCACGTATCGTGCCTTTTTCGCGTTGCCTCCGATGACGGATGCGAGCGGTCGAAACACGAACGCCGTGTACGGGTTCACGATGATGTTATTGAAGCTGATGGAAGACGAACAGCCGACACATTTCGCGGTCGCGTTCGATGCGTCGAAAAAGACGTTCCGCCACGACACGTATGCCGACTATAAAGGCGGACGGCAAAAGACACCGGGTGAGCTCCGCGAGCAATTCCCGATTGTCCGTGAGATTTGCGAGGCGTTCGGTATAAAAGTGCTCGAACTCGACCAGTACGAGGCCGATGACATCATCGGGACGCTTTCAAAAAATACCGCGTTCGACCAAGTGACGGTCGTCACGGGTGATAAGGATTTACTGCAGTTGATTGACGACCGTGTCACCGTCTATTTGACAAAGCGCGGCATCACTGACGTCGAGACGATGGACGCAGCGGCGTTCCACGAGCGATACGAGGGACTGACCCCGCTTCAAATGATTGATTTGAAAGGTCTGATGGGCGATAAATCCGATAACATCCCCGGCATCCCCGGTGTCGGTGAGAAGACGGCCCTCAAATTGCTCACAGCTTACGGTTCTGTGGAAGGCCTATATGAACATACGCATGAACTGAAAGGGAAGCAAAAAGAGAAGGTCGAGGCGAACGAGCGGGAAGCGCTCATGTCGAAACAATTGGCGACGATTTTTACCGACGTGCCGATTGACGTTACCATGGACGAGCTCACGTTCCATCCGTATGACGCTGGAAAAGTGAAGCCGCTGTTCATGAGCCTGCAGTTCAAGTCGCTTCTCGGGAAACTGAGTCTCGACGCGGCGAGCGAGGAAGCCGTGGAAGTGCGTGATGTGAACCATATCGGGATTGACGAGCAAGATTTGACAGAAGCGGTCCTCTTCCTCGAGCAACTTCGCGACGATTATTTCGAAGAATCGGTCATTGGCGTGGCCATCGCTTCAAAAGCCGGGGTGACCGTCGGTGACGTATCGCTCTTAGACGTGCCGGCTGTCCGCGAATGGCTGGCGGATGAAAACCGGGCCACGATTTGTCTCGATGCGAAACAGACGATCATTCAATTGAAACGCCACGGCGTGTCGCTCCGAGGCTACGAGGACTTGCTCGTCGCTGGCTATTTGCTCAACTTGTCAGGCGGGACGACGCTCGACTCGATTGCCGCCCATTTCGAATACGCCTTGCCGGAAGATGAGCCCGTGTATGGAAAAGGGGCAAAAATGCACGTGCCGGAACAAGATGTCCTCGAGCAACACCTCGGGGAGAAGGCGATGGCCATCTTGACGTTGTTCGTGAACGTCAGTAACGAGCTTGTCCAAAACGAACAGACATCGCTGTATGAAGATTTGGAACGGCCGCTCGCCTCGGTGCTCGCTGAGATGGAGTGGGCCGGGATTCACGTCGACGTGGCGACATTGAAGGTGATGGAAGACGATCTCCGCGAACGCTTGCTTCAACTCGAGACCGAAATTCACAGCCTCGCTGGCGAAACGTTCAATATCAATTCACCGAAGCAACTCGGCGTCATCCTATTCGAGAAGTTGGCGTTGCCGCCGGTCAAGAAGACGAAGACGGGATACTCGACGGCGGCGGACGTACTGGAAAAACTCGCACCGCTTCACCCAATCGTCGAACATATCATGCATTACCGTGAACTCGGAAAGTTGCAGTCGACGTACGTCGAAGGGCTACAAAAAGTCATCAAGGACGACGGGAAAATCCATACCCGTTACACGCAGACGTTGACGCAGACGGGACGGTTATCTTCGGTCAACCCGAACTTGCAAAACATCCCGATTCGCTTGGAAGAAGGACGTCGCATTCGTAAAGCGTTCACAGCGAGCGAGGCAGACTGGGTACTCTATGCGGTCGACTACTCGCAAATCGAGCTCCGCATCATGGCCCACATGTCACAAGATGAGAAGATGCTCGAGGCGTTCCTGCATGACGAGGATATTCATACGTCGACGGCAGCCAACGTGTTCCGGGTCGCCAAAGAAGAAGTGACGTCGCTCATGCGTCGTCAAGCGAAAGCAGTCAACTTCGGGATTATCTACGGCATCAGTGATTATGGGCTGTCGCAAAACCTCGGTATCAGCCGAAAAGAAGCGCAGACGTTCATCGATACGTACTTCGAGCAATTCCCAGGAGTGAAACGGTTCATGGATGCTGCCATCGAACGGGCCCGGGAACACGGCTACGTCGAGACGATGTTGAAACGCCGCCGCAATATCCCGGACATCCATTCACGCAACTTCAACTTGCGCGGTTTCGCCGAACGGACGGCCATCAATACGCCGATTCAAGGGACGGCAGCCGATATTATCAAGAAAGCGATGATTGACGTCGACGTGGCGCTCCGAGAGTCGGGACTTAAGTCGAAACTATTGCTTCAAGTCCACGATGAACTCATCTTCGAAGGGCCGAAAGAAGAGACGGAAGCGCTCGAAAAAATCGTCAAACAAGCGATGGAGCACACAATCACATTGGACGTCCCGCTCCGCGCGGACGGTTCGTTCGGTGAGACGTGGTTCGACACGAAATAAGATCGAGAAAGGAAATCAATATGCCTGAATTACCAGAAGTGGAGACGGTCTGTCGCCGATTGCGACCGTTCGTCTCCGGAAAAACGATTGCAAATGTCGAGGTGCTCGACGCGAAAATCATTCGGGGACACGAACCGGAGATTTGGGTTCAACAGTTGCTCGGTGAGACGATTCAAGACGTCGAACGGCGCGGGAAATTTATTTTGTTCAAATTGACGAACGGATATCTCGTTTCGCATCTCCGCATGGAAGGGAAATTCTTTCCGCATGACGAAATGGTCAATCCGGTCAAACATACGCACGTCGTCTTCACGTTCACGGACGGGACGACGCTCCATTACAACGACGTCAGAAAGTTCGGCACGATGGAACTGAAGACGAATGACGACTTGTATGTGACACCGCCGTTGTCGTTGCTCGCGCTTGAACCGTTCGATCCGGAAGTGACGGCGGAGACGCTCCACACCCGATTGAAGCGGATGAACGTCCGGGCCATCAAGACCGCACTCCTCGACCAGTCGATTTTCGTCGGCCTCGGTAATATTTATGTCGATGAGACGTTGTTCCGGGCCGGTGTCCATCCGACCCGGCCGGCCGCCTCGCTCTCGCTAGACGAGGTACGTTTAGTGCACCAAGAGGCTGTGGCGGTGTTGACGGAAGCGATTGAGCGCGGCGGGAGCACGATTCGAAGTTATACGAATCCCGACGGTGCGAGCGGGACGTATCAAGAGACGCTCTACGTGTATGGTCAGACCGGTGAGCCGTGTAAACGTTGCGGTCGACCGATTGAAAAGATGAAATTGGGCGGACGGGGCACGCACTACTGTCCGCACTGCCAACAGTAAGAGGTGGACACGATGTTGAAGATTGGTTTGACAGGTGGAATTGCGACAGGGAAGTCGACCGTATCCCGCCTGTTTCGAAAGCAAGGCATCCCGATTATCGATGCCGACAAGATGGCGCGAATCGTCATCGAGCCGGGAGGTAAGGCGTTCGCGGCCGTTCGTGAGGCGTTCCCACAATGTTTCTCCGGTGACACGTTGAACCGTCAAGCGCTCGGGCGTGAGATTTTTCATGATGACGCCAAACGCCAGTTGCTGAATCAACTCATGCATCCGGCGATTCGTGAGGAGATGCTCGAAGAGATGCGTGGCTACGAGGCGGCTGGGGAGACCGTCGTCATCTTCGACATCCCGCTCTTGTTCGAAGGGACGATGCGCGACCTCGTCGACTATACGGTCGTCGTCTATTGCCGCGAAGAGATTCAGTTGATGCGTCTCATGGAGCGGAACGGCTTGACGAAAGCGGAAGCGTTCGCGCGCATCCATGCCCAAATGCCGATTGAAGAGAAGAAGCAACAAGCTGATTTTTTAATCAACAATAACGGTGCTTTAGGCGATTTGTCGGCCCAAGTGGCCCGCCTCGTCGAACAATTCGAAGACATGAAAAAAGAAGGCGGCTGAGCGCCTTCTTTTTTTGTTCAGTTCAACGGGTCTGAGTCCGGTCGGCCTTTCTTCCACGTATCGAAGATGGCTCGGCCGTCACTTGGGTGACCGTTCGAATAATAAATCGGATAGAGCGAGAAGAAGACGTAATAAAACGAGAAATACGCGAATTGATACGTATAGAGCGTCGGTTCAATCTCTCGCATCAAGATGAAGGCGTTCACGAGCAAGATGCTCGATAAGTTAAAAATCGAACCGCCAGCGTAGACGAGACTGCGGGTCAAGCGGTTGCTATACTTCAAGTCGCTGAATTGACACCACGCGTCATAGAAATAGACGCGGTTGAACTGCAGCCGTCCGACTTTGAATAATTTTTTACCGGTCCCAATCTCCATATCGAGCGAACCCCCAAATAGTTTCGCGAAGAAGAAGTGGCCGAATTGATGGATAATCGTCACAATCGGCAAAATGATGAAAAACGAGATGATAAATTTGTCTAAATCGGTCCAATCGAACATGCTGTCCTAGCTCCTTTCCAAGCTCTACACCAAATTTCCCTCTTTTTCAAATCTGAAACTGTAAAAAAGTGAAAGAAATGTGACGATTCATAGTGAAAACGCTTCCATTTTTCCGTTATAATGGTGTCGTAACGCAGAAAAAAGGGGGACTTTACATGGGGACGAAAGTTGCAATCAATGGATTTGGTCGAATCGGAAGAATGGTGTTCCGGAAATTGATGCTTGAAGGGCGTCACGACGTGGTCGCCATCAATGCGAGCTATCCGGCGGAGACGCTCGCCCATCTGATTAAGCACGACACGGTCCACGGACCGTTCACACTCACGGTGAGGGCGCATGGGGATGCGCTTGAAGTCGATGGGAAACGCATCATGCTCGTCTCCGAGCGTGATCCGGAGCGGTTGCCGTGGAACGAGCTCGGCGTCGAAATCGTCATCGAGGCGACGGGGAAATTCAATTCAGACGTCGGGGCAGCAAAACATTTGACGGCCGGTGCGAAAAAAGTCATTTTGACGGCGCCAGGGAAAGGTGAGCTGCGGACGATTGTCATGGGGGTGAACGATCGTGATTATTTACCGGAGCACGATCACATTATCTCGAACGCTTCGTGCACGACGAACTGTCTCGGCCCGGTCGTGAAAGTATTGGACTCGACGTTCGGCATCGAGACGGGGCTCGTCACGACCGTGCACGCCTATACGAATGATCAAAACAATATCGATAATCCACATAAAGACTTACGGCGCGCCCGTGCTTGTGGTAATTCCATTATACCGACTTCGACCGGGGCTGCCAAAGCCATCGGACTCGTCTTGCCTGAACTGCAAGGGAAATTGAACGGGATGGCGCTTCGCGTCCCGACACCGAACGTCTCACTCGTCGACCTCGTCGTCGAGTTACGACGGGACGTGACGGTCGATGAAGTGAATGAGGCGTTCGAGCGTGCCGCTCACGGAGAGATGACGGGCATCCTTGGTGTCTCGAACGAACCACTCGTCTCAATCGACTTCAACGGGGATGAGCGTTCGTCGATTATCGATGCCGATTCGACGATGGTGCTCGGGGGCAATCACGTCAAAGTCCTCGCCTGGTACGATAACGAATGGGGTTATTCGTGCCGTGTCGTCGACCTGTTGGATATGGTCGCGAGCTACTTGCAAATCGGGCAACAAGAAACCCACGTCTGAAGAAATATATTTACACAAAAATATTTTTAAGGAATTGAAACAAATGTCTTGTATCGACGTCCCAAACGCGATACACTCTAACTCGTGAACTTCAATTGGTCTGACAAACGCAACTTAAAGGGTTAGGACCTCTTTGGACTAACTTGCCCCCGTGGTTGTGGGCGATTCAGGCACAAAGTGAGTGATCATCAACTACTTTGAGACCATTGATGTAAAGGGGGATCCACTAATATGGATACTATGGGACGTCACATTATTACAGAACTTTGGGAGTGCAATCCCGACAAATTGAACGATATTGACTACATCGAGCGCTTGTTCGTCGATGCAGCACTTCGTTCGGGCGCTGAAGTCCGCGAAGTCGCTTTCCACAAATTTGCGCCACACGGTGTAAGTGGAGTCGTTATCATCTCAGAATCACACTTAACGATTCACAGTTTCCCAGAGCATGGCTACGCATCAGTCGATGTGTTCACATGTGGGGACCGAATCGATCCGGCCACAGCTTCGCAGTACATCGCGGAAGGCTTGGAAGCAAAAGTTCGTGAGGACGTTAAACTTGATCGCGGAATGGGGCCGATTCGTGTTCCGGAAGCACAAGTTGCAATCAGCAAATAATCAGATTGACCTTTTGAGGCTGGCCGAATTTCGGTCAGCCCTTTTAATTGTTTTGTTAACCGCTTAATTTTGATATGCTTAACCTATATAAATAAGGTGTCGAGGTGGATAATGGGATTATTGGATAAGTTTCAAACACATGTCCAGACGGACGATTTGCATAAAAATGAGGCGCTACGCACACGTTACGTAGCAGCATCGCCGACCGCCGTGCTCACATGGCTCCGCGAACGGATTGAAGCACAAGGACAAACGGTTCGCCGGGTCGATGCAGACCGGGGCGAAGTGGCGTTTTACGGTGACGGCTGGGATGCACTGGCGACAGTCATTCAAGTGGATGGCGGACGCACGGCTGTCGACTTCACGTTGAACCGTGACCAGATGCTCGGACCGGACCTTGGTCAAATCGTCACCGCATACTATGAGGCGCTACAAGTGAAGTTCCCGCTCCGCGCCATCGGGAATCAATCTGTTGAACGATAAGGAGGGCTGAGCATGCGTTGTCCTAAATGCGATCATAATGGAACGAGAGTGCTCGACTCCCGACCAGTACAAGATTTCTATTCGATTCGTCGCCGTCGCGAATGCGAGGAGTGCGGCTATCGCTTCACCACGTTTGAAACGGTCGAACAGACCCCGCTCATCATCGTTAAAAAAGACGGGAATCGGGAAGAGTTCAGCCGGGAGAAAGTACTTCGCGGGATTATTCGGGCGTGCGAAAAACGACCGGTCACGCTAGAGCAACTCGAAGGCGTGGTCACGAAAGTCGAACAACAGTTACGCGCGCTCGGTCAGTCCGAGATTCCGAGTGAGCAAGTCGGTGAGCTCGTGATGAATGAATTGGCACGTGTCGATGAAGTTGCCTACGTCCGCTTCGCGTCCGTCTATCGCCAGTTCAAAGATATCTCTGTGTTCTTTAAAGAACTTGAAGATTTAATGAAGCAAGAAAAATCGACCAACTAGAGGGGCGGCCTGCTGGTCGCCTTTTTTCAGGGGAGACCTATCATGGAAAAAGAACGAATCTTGTACGGGACTGACGAACTGTTGATTATGAGCACTGGGCTCATCGATCGCGAGTCGTATCAGTCGTTGTACCACTTATATCAGCCGGTCATCGGTGTGAAGGCACTTGCGATGTATCAGACGCTTTGGAGCGAGCTGAAGCCCGGGAAGATGAAATCGAATTATATGTCGCACAGCGCGCTCTGTGAAATGCTAGATTACTCGATTAACGAGCTGACGGACTGTCTGTTTCGGCTCGAGGCGATTGGTCTCGTCCGGACGTATAAGACGAAAGACGAGCGTTTGACTCAGTACGTATATCAATTGCGTGTCCCGCTCGCACCCCATACGTTCTTGAACGACGGACTGTTGTCGAGTTTTCTTTTCTATAAAGTCGGGGAAGTTCGCTTCAAACAGTTGCAAGGACGATTCACGATCGATCCATTGCCGGCCGGGATTATCGAGGTGACGAAAGACTTTAATGAAGTGTTCGACGTCAAAGGTGTCAATCACATGGCGTTCACCCAAAAGAACTACGAGAAACCCGACCGCGCCAAAATCGAGATCAACTATACGTTCGATATGGAAATCGTCAAAAAACTGACGAACTTCCCCGTCGGCTTTTTCACGAAGAAGCTCGATGAGACGATCACGAAGCTTGCCTACGTCTCACAAATCGATGAAGAGACGATGGCCGAGATGTTGAAGGAGTATTTCGTCCACGAGGCGTATCTACCACTCAGCGAGCAAGAGAAACGCGACGGCTGCCGCCAAATGGTGTTGCAGTTGAAGAAGAAACAAACGCGACATCGGAAAGTGAAGTTGGACGAGACGGTAAAAGCAGAAATCGGTGATTTGCATGACGTGACGGTCATGGAAGAAGCGCATCCCCATCAATACGTGTCGACGTTACGGAAGACGCCACAACTGTCGAAGAGTGATGAGCAACTCATTATCGATCTCGTCGATACGCTCGGGCTCGCACCAAGTGTCATCAATGCATTGTTCTATTACTGTATCGAAGTGAAGAAGCAGACGCGGCTCAGTGAGAACTATGTCATGCGGATTGCGACGAGTTGGAAGACGGCGGGCTATTTAAACGCCAAAGACGCGTTGGAACAAGAAGCAACACAAGATGCGCTCATCGAGAAGAAACAGCAGAAACGGGAGAATGTGCAACAGCGGACGACCGTCGGCTCGAGACGCAAAGACAAGACCGAGATGCCAAAATGGCTCGAAGACGAGGCGAAAGAGCAACGGACGTACGATCAAAAACGAAAACAAGAGCTCGAGGCATCGGTCCCAGACGACGCGGAACTCGTTAAGCTGTTGAATGAATTGAAAGAGAAAGGATGAGGGACATGGAACGCATCAATCAAACGCTCGCCCAAATGATGAACCGGAAAGAAGTGCGGGAAGCGTACGAATCGATTCGCCGGCGCACCCTCGAACATCCAGAAGTCGTCGCTTTTTTAAAGGCGCATCCGGAGTTAGACGAGACGGCGGTCGAAGTCGGCTTTACGAAGCTCAGTGAATATGCGGAACAGATGGACGGTAAGAAGCTCGTCGAGGAGCAAGCCGTCATCCCGGGCCATCAGCCGGTGCTCTATGTCGACCTCGGTCAAATCGCAATCCGTTATGAAGAGACGGTGAAGCATCGTCAAGCACGGCGCCAAAAAGAGATGGACCGGAAGTTCAAGAGTCTATTCTTGCCGGAGGAAGTGCGAGAGGCGAGCTTTGAATCGTTCGACTGGTCCGATGACGCCCGTAAAATCGCACTCCGTGAATCGATGCGGTTCGTCTCAGGCATGAAGACCCGCCAAAAAGTGAACGGTTTATACCTTCACGGTAGCTTCGGCGTCGGGAAGACGTACTTGCTCGCGGCGATTGCTAATGAGCTGAAAGTGGCGGACATCGAGACGATCCTTGTCCACGCCCCGGGATTCGTCTCGGAAGCAAAACGGAAAATCCGGACCGACTCGTTCGATTCGTTTTTGACGTCATTCCAACACGTGCCGGTGCTATTGATTGATGACATCGGGGCCGAGGCAATCAGTCCGTGGGTACGGGATGAACTGTTCGGGATCATCTTGCAGTATCGCATGATGCATCGCTTGCCGACGCTTTACAGCTCGAACTTTAGCGGAGAAGAGCTCGAGACCCACTTCTCAATCGACGGTTCGCCACAGAACAAAATGAAGGCGCAGCGGCTTATGCAGCGCATCTCGACGACGACGACGCAAATTGAGTTAAAAGGTGAGAATCGACGGCGGTAAAGGGATTGTATTTCTGGAACGAGTTGACTATACTAATAAGCATATAACCGATGCATTGAAGAGGACATGAGACGTCGTAACGGGTTTCAAAGCGAGGGAAGGCTGGTGAGAGCTTCCTAAACACGCCGATCGCCTTACTCCCTCCGAGCACCGTACGGGTCAATCGTGCGGCGATTCACACTCGTTATCGTGTGTTCGAGCCAAGCGGATTGCTTGGGAACGAGGGTGGTACCACGAGAATCAAAGCTCGTCCCTTTCATAGGGATGGGCTTTTTTTATTTATTTTTAAATGTAGAGAGGGGAAGTTGACACATGATTCAATTGACATTTCCAGATGGGGCCGTCAAAGAGTTTGAGGCCGGAATCACAGCAGAAGAAGTAGCAGGTTCAATCAGTCCAGGGCTTCGTAAAAAAGCAATCGCGGCAAAAATCGACGGTGAGATGATCGATTACCGTCGTCCGATTGAACAGGACGGCAAAATCGAGCTCGTCATGCCTGACTCAGAAGACGGCATCGATTTGATGCGCCACTCGTCAGCCCACTTGATGGCCCAAGCCATCAAACGGTTGTACGGCGAAGAAGGTAGCATCTACCTCGGCATCGGACCAACAATCGAGAACGGGTTCTATTATGATATCGAGATGGACCGCCGCATCAACGAGGAAGACCTTCCAGAAATCGAGAAGATGATGAAACGAATCGTCGATGAGAACTTGGACATCACTCGCGAAGTCGTCTCGCGCGACGAAGCGCTCGAGCGCTATAAACAGCTCGGAGACCCGCTCAAAATCGAATTGATTGAAGATATCCCGGCGAGCGAGACGCTTACGATTTACCATCAAGGCGAATTCTTCGACTTGTGCCGCGGACCGCACGTCCCGTCGACATCGAAATTGAAAGTGTTCAAGTTGATGAGTGTGGCTGGCGCATACTGGCGCGGCGACTCGGATAACAAAATGCTCCAACGGATTTATGGAACGGCATTCGCGACGAAAGAGCAACTCGCGGAACACTTGCGTCTGCTAGAGGAAGCGAAAGAGCGCGATCACCGCAAGCTCGGGAAAGAACTCGATCTCTTCTTCGTGTCGCAAGAAGTCGGCCAAGGTTTGCCGATGTGGCTCCCGAAAGGTGCCTCGATTCGTCGTACGGTCGAACGTTATATCGTCGACAAAGAGCTCGAGCTCGGGTATCAGCACGTCTACACACCGGTCCTCGGTTCGGTCGACCTGTATAAGACATCGGGTCACTGGGATCACTATCAAGACGATATGTTCCCGAAAATGGAGATGGACAACGAAGAACTCGTCCTTCGTCCGATGAACTGTCCGCACCACATGACGATCTATAAACATGAGCCGCGCTCATACCGCGAACTCCCGCTTCGCATCGCCGAGCTCGGCGGTATGCACCGTTACGAGATGTCAGGGGCGCTCACAGGCCTCCAACGCGTCCGTTACATGGTGTTAAACGACGGGCATACGTTCGTCACACCTGAGCAGATGAAGCAAGAGTTCAAAGATATCGTCCATTTGATTCAAGAAGTGTATGCCGACTTTGGCATCAAGGATTATCGCTTCCGCTTGTCGTACCGTGACCCGGCCGATAAAGAGAAGTACTTCGACAACGATGCGATTTGGGAAACAGCCCAACGTCAATTGAAAGAGACGATGGATGAGCTCGGTCTCCCGTATTTCGAAGCGGAAGGCGAAGCGGCGTTCTACGGACCGAAGCTTGACGTCCAAGTCCGGACGGCGCTCGGCAAAGAGGAGACGTTGTCGACGGTCCAACTCGACTTCTTGCTCCCTGAGCGATTCGACTTGACGTACACAGGACCAGACGGCAAAGACCATCGCCCGATCGTCCTTCACCGTGGTGTCGTCTCGACGATGGAGCGTTTTGTCGCTTACTTGATCGAAGAGTATAAAGGAGCGTTCCCGACATGGCTCGCCCCGGTTCAAGTCAAATTGATTCCTGTTTCGCACGTTCACGACGAATATGTCGCAGAAGTGAAGGCAGAGCTCGTCAAGCGCGGTGTCCGTGTCGAAACGGACCTCCGTGACGAGAAGCTCGGCTATAAGATCCGAGAAGCACAGATGAAGAAGATTCCGATGACACTCGTCCTCGGTGATAAAGAGCGCGATGAGCGTGCGGTCAACATCCGCCGCTACGGACAGCAAGAACAAGTATCGGCCACACTCGATGCGTTCTTGGCATCCCTCACAGAAGAAATCGCGAACCGTTCACGTTAATCGGTCGACCATCCTTCGCCGGAAGGGTGGTCGTTTTTTCGGTCTCAAGACGGATGCGGAACGAGTGATGGAAACGTAAGGTAGAAGAAAGGAGTGATTCATTTTGAATTATATGAAACCATTAGTGGCGTTGACGATCGGTTCGGTCGTCGCGACAAGCATGATTCCAAAAGTAAACGCAGAAGCCATCGTCGATGACACGATTGTTACACTCGGTGAATCATTATCAGCCAGCCAACGGGATTGGGTGCTCGAACGAGTTGAGGCACCGGCTGGGATTGAACCGATCATCACGACCGCGGCCGATGAAGATAAGTACTTAGGGGATGCCGTCCCACAAGCACAGCGCGGCGGAGGTATGTATTCATCAGCCCGTATCAAACTGACTGACGGGACTGGACTCGATATCAAAACGGAGAACGTGACGTGGGTCACCGAAGATATGTATGCGAACGCACTCGTGACCGCTGGTGTCACCGATGCCGACATTTACATCACATCTCCGATTCGTGTCACCGGGACGTCGGCCTTGACGGGCATCATGAAAGCGTACGATCAGACAGCGGAAGAGACAGGAATCCAATTGTCCGAAGAGCGGAAAGACTTGGCGCAGGAAGAACTGGCTGTCACGTCTGAAATCGGGAAGACAGTCGGTCAAGAGGATGTGGCCGGTCTCATGAACGAGATCAAAGCTGAGATTGCGAACAAGGCACCGGAGACGAACATTGAGATTCGCGATATCGTCATCCAAGTGTTGAATCAAAACAATGTCCAATTGTCTGATACGCAGTTAACGCAATTGACGACGCTGTTCGAAAACATGCAACAAGCGAACCTGGACTGGGGCGCAATCAGCAACGGGCTGCAAGGTGCCGGACAAGACGTCCAGGCGTTCCTCGAGACCGAGGAAGTCCAAGGTTTCTTCGCCCGCTTGTTCGATGCACTCAGCAACTTCTTCAAGTCGTTGACGAATTGATTTACATTGACCACGTGACAAATGGTATTGAAAAAAGGGCGAGCGCCCTTTTTTCAATACCATCGTTTATGGATATAGTCGCGAGCGGACTCATGGTCGTCGACAATCTTCAATGTGATTCGGTTCATTTCTTCTAATAAGTCCGTCAAAATCGCTTCGAGCTTGGCATCACTCACCTCATGATGGCGCATCGTCTCTTGTACGATGTGTTTGATTTGGTCATGATAATCATGGTCGTCTTTCACTTGCTTTCTCCAAGACACGGTCCATCCCTCCTTTTTTATTTTATTCCCTTGGAAAAGGTATTGCGAAACAGCGAAATGACTGTTATCATCATAAAAGTGTGAGCTACCAATTATTCATGCGCGAATTCTTGACATCTTAATCCTATTGGTGTTAAGATGACATAGTGATTAAATACAACAAAGCAGAAGCGCCCGCTTCTCACCTCGTCCGAACAGATTCGGTCAGGTCCATCATGTACGTGAAGCAGTCGAGCCTTGGTCTCTGCTGTATCCGAAATGATGTGTGGGCGGGAAACTGCCGACGCTTTTTTTATTGCCATGTTGTCTTATCAATCTAAAACTCGTGCAACCGCACGATGGAGGTGCTAACCATTAGCAAAGAGCTCTTTATCAACGAAAACATTCGTGCCCGTGAAGTTCGCTTAATTGGAGCGGACGGTGCACAACTCGGTGTGCAATCGCGTAATGAAGCATTACGTTTAGCAGAAGAGGCTGAACTCGATCTCGTCTTGGTCGCCGACAAAGCTAACCCACCGGTCGCTAAAATCATGGACTATGGGAAATACCGTTTCGAACTCCAGAAAAAGGAGAAAGAAGCGCGTAAAAACCAAAAGGTCATCCAATTGAAAGAAGTGCGCCTCAGCCCGACAATCGAGGAAAACGATTTCCAAACGAAATTGCGTAACGCTCGCAAATTCCTTGAAAATGGTAACAAAGTGAAAGCGTCGATCCGTTTCCGCGGACGCGCCATCACACACTCGGAAATCGGCCGACGCGTCATGGAAAAATTGGCGGCGGAATGTGCCGACTTGGCAACAGTTGAGCAAAAGCCGAAGATGGAAGGACGCAGCATGTTCTTAGTGCTGGCTCCGAAGAAAGAAGATTAATCATCGAGTCATAGTGGGGAGGAAATACTCATGCCGAAAATGAAATCGCACCGTGGTGCTTCTAAACGTTTCAAACGTACTGCATCAGGTAAACTCAAGCGTTCACACGCTTACACAAGTCACTTGTTTGGTAACAAATCGACTAAAGCGAAACGTAAGCTCCGTAAAGGTGCTATCGTCTCAGCTGGAGACTTCAAACGCATTCGCAACATGATCGCGAAGTAATACAGAAAGAATTTAGGAGGGAAACCATATGCCACGCGTAAAAGGCGGTTATACGACTCGTCAACGTCGTAAAAAGCAAATCAAGCTTGCCAAAGGTTATTTTGGCTCGAAACACATTCTATTTAAAGTAGCAAAACAACAAGTCATGAAGTCACTCATGTACGCTTACCGTGACCGTCGTCAGAAGAAACGTGATTTCCGTCGTCTTTGGATTACACGTATCAATGCGGCAGCACGTACAAACGGTCTTTCATACAGCCGTATGATGCACGGCCTCAAGCTTGCAGGAATCGACATCAACCGTAAGATGCTTGCTGAGCTTGCTGTGACAGATGCACAGGCATTCGCGTCACTTGCTGATACAGCTAAATCAAAATTGAACGCGTAATCGTTCAATCGACAGCGCCGAGACCTTATCTCGGCGCTTTCTTTTTTCTGATTAATTCCTTAAACTTAAGATAAGGAGGGCGGACTATGAATCCATCTGTCTTGGCCATCGTCGCGTTGGCACTCATCGTCTTGAACGTCTATACATACGTGCAGGCGAAACGTTACACGCTCGGCGAAGGTGATTTCAACGTCTTATATGCTTATGCCGGCGGTGCGATCGGTGCTCTGTTCGGACTTCATTTGACGCGGAAAAAGGCGGTTCATGCCCCAAAAAGCGTTCAAATACAAGTATTGATTTTGGCAGTCGGCTGGTCTTTAATGATTTTAGTACTGCTTTGAATGCAGAATAGGAGGAGCAACCGGTGAACTGGACAACATTATTTGATCGGCAGCGTGAATTAGATGAGCGGATCAAAGAAGAACATCAACTATCCGGGAACCAATTTGATGAGCGGCTGCTCGCTTTGCTCGTCGAACTTGGTGAACTCGCCAATGAGACCCGTAGTTTTAAATTTTGGTCAACGAAGGGCCCGTCGCCTCAAGACGTGATCTTAGAAGAGTATGTCGACGGCATTCATTTCTTATTGTCGCTCGGTCTTGCCCTCGGGTATGAACGCGATTCGTTCCCAGCAGGTAGCTCGTATCTTGATGCGACTGACGCTTTTTTAGACGTGTTCCGCAAAGTGACGAACTTTGGTTTGTCGAAGACGGAACCGATGTACGAGACGCTGATGGCGGCTTATCTCGAACTTGGCTATACGCTCGGCATCAACGAAGAGTTGATGGTGATGGCGTATATGGCAAAAAATGAAAAGAACCATGAGCGACAAAATCAAGGTTACTAATCGAAACGAAGGAGCGATGTCCCATGAACGAATCATTACATATGCTGAAACGCTTGACGGATGCCACCGGTGTCCCGGGAAATGAAGGAGAAGTCCGCTCATTGATGCGCGAATACTTGGAGCCTCACGTGGAAGCGTTCGAACAAGACGGACTAGGCAGTCTGTTTGGACGGGTGACGGGCAAGGCAGACGGCCCACGTGTCATGATTGCCGGCCATATGGATGAAGTCGGCTTCATGGTGACACGAATCGAAGAAGGTGGCTTCTTACGTTTCCAAGCGCTCGGTGGCTGGTGGAACCAAGTATTGCTCGCGCAACGCATGGACGTCGTCACACGCTCGGGCGAAAAAATCCCTGGAGTCATCGGTGCGAAACCGCCGCACGTGCTTCCGCTCGAGGCGCGCAAGAAACCTGTCGAGATTAAAGACATGTTCCTCGATATCGGTGCGACGTCGAAAGATCAAATCGCGGAGTGGGGCATTCGCCCGGGCGATACGGTCGTCCCGCACTGTGAGTTCACGGTCATGAAAAATGAAGACTTCTTGATGGCCAAAGCGTGGGATAACCGAATCGGTTGTGCCATCGCCATCGAGGCGGCGAAACGATTGAAAGACGACGAAGTTCCGGGTGTCGTCTTTACAGGAGCGACGGTCCAAGAAGAAGTCGGGTTACGCGGTGCCGTCACGGCTGCCAACCTGGTCAAACCGGACGTCGCCATCGCCGTCGATACGGGAATTCCAGGAGATACACCAGGGATGACACCGGCTGAAGGATTGTCGAAACTCGGGGAAGGCGTTCAAGTCATCTTCTTCGATGCGACGACCATCACGAACCCGCGCCTCATCGATTTGATCGTCGAAGTGGCGAAAGAGAACGACATCAAGTACCAATTGGATTTGACGCCGGGCGGTGGAACGGACGCTGGCCGCTTCCATTTGGCAGGTGTCGGGATGCCGGCCGTCGCTCTCACGGTACCGGTCCGTTATTTGCATACGAATGTCTCAATCATTCACAAAGCAGATTATGAAGCAGCCGTCGATTTGGTCGTAGCGCTCACGAAACGACTCGACCACGAAACGGTTCAATGGTTGAAAGAGGGATAATATGACGAAAATCACGTCTACGAAAAGTGAGACGATTAAGCGCTTAAAGCGTTTGATGACGAAAAAAGGCAGACAAGAGTCCGGACAATTTTTGGTCGAAGGCGAGCATTTGGTCGACGAGGCCATCCGTGCCGGACGTCTCGTCCAGCTGATTATGGGGGAGTCGTATACCCCGAAAGGATCATGGCGCCTTGATGAGATGCCTGTTCTCGAACTATCCGACCATGTGGCCGATTTGTTATCAGAGACGGAGAAAACGCAAGGTGTTTTCGCTGTCGTCAAGATGGCCCCGGTCGAACGAAAGATGAAGCATGTGCTCGTCCTCGATCGCATCCAAGACCCAGGTAACCTCGGGACGATGATTCGAACGGCCGACGCGGCCGGCTTTGACACGGTCCTTCTCGGTAAAGGGACGGTCGACCCGTTCAATGCCAAGGTCGTGCGCGCGACACAAGGTTCCTTGTTCCACGTCAATGTGAGCTCGGTCGATTTACTCGAGACGTTGCCTGAATTGAAGAGCGAAGGCTTCCATATTTATGGCACCGCGCTCGCGAAAGCGACGTCTTACGAGCAAGTCAAGTTCAGTGAGAAGGTCGCGCTCGTCATCGGCAACGAGGCACAAGGCGTGCATCACGACGTGCTCGAATTATGTGATACCCGTGTCCATATCCCGGTTCTCGGCGATGCCGAATCGTTGAACGCGGCCGTCGCGGCCGGTATTCTCATGTATCGGATCGCGCTACAATAACCTTGTCAGCACTGACGAATCGTGATAGGTTAATTACATCGAACAAAATAATGGATAGACGTTGAAAGAGCATAGTACGCGAACTACCGAACGAGTACAGGGAGCATGGGCCGAGACTGCGAGCCGATGCCTTGGTCGGCGCCGAATTCACTCTCGAGTCGTGTTGGAGACAACACCGGGGCAGCATCCCGATACCGATGCTCTCAAGTGGGCCGATTTCGGCCAAGTAGGGTGGTACCGCGATTATTCGTCCCTTCAGTCATCGACTGAAGGGACTTTTTTTGTAGAGGAGGAAATAAATTATGAAAGAACAGTTGGAACAATTACAACAAGAGGCGTTGCAGGAGATTCAAGCGGCGTCGTCACAAAAAGAGTTGAACGATATCCGCATCAAATATTTAGGAAAAAAGGGGCCGATGACCGAGGTGCTCCGCGGGATGGGGAAACTCTCACCTGAAGAACGACCTGCCGTCGGTGAACTCGTCAACACGGTCCGGACGACAATCCAAGACACGTTAGAGGCACGAATCGAGGAAGTGAAGGCAGTCGAACTCGAAGCGAAACTTGCGGCGGAAACGATTGATGTCACGCTCCCGGGTCGGACGTCTCTGCCAGGACACACCCACTTGCTTCAACAGATCATCGATGAGATGGAAGACTTATTCGTCGGTCTCGGCTACACGATTGCCGAAGGTCCGGAAGTCGAGACGGATTTATACAATTTCGAGATGCTCAACCTCCCGAAAGATCATCCGGCCCGCGATATGCAGGATTCGTTCTATGTGACAGACGAGACGCTTCTCCGGACACATACGTCTCCTGTCCAGGCGCGGACGATGCTCCAAGCCGAAGGGAAACCAATTCGCATCATCTGTCCGGGTAAAGTGTACCGTCGCGATGAGGATGACGCGACGCACTCGCATCAGTTCATGCAAATCGAAGGGCTCGTCATCGATGAGCATATCTCGATGGCCGATTTGAAAGGGACGCTCGAATCGTTCGTCAAGCAGTTGTTCGGTGAGACGCGTGAGATTCGTCTCCGTCCAAGTTTCTTCCCGTTCACGGAGCCGTCGGTCGAAGTCGACATCTCTTGTTTCAAGTGCGGCGGCAAAGGCTGCAACGTCTGTAAGAAGACAGGCTGGATTGAGATTCTTGGTAGCGGGATGGTGCATCCACGCGTGCTTGAGATGGCAGGCTATGATTCGACGAAGATGTCTGGATTCGCATTCGGAATCGGTGTCGAACGGATGGCGATGTTAAAACATGGGGTGGACGATATCCGTCACTTCTATACAAATGATTTACGCTTCATCGAGCAATTCTAAGGGGGATCACACATGTTATTATCAAAAAAATGGTTGAATCAATATATTGATGTATCCGATTTGAGCGGACAAACGCTCGGCGACTTAATTACAAAAAACGGGATTGAAGTGGAAAGCGTCGTCAGCCGGTCGGAAGGCTTGTCGGGACTCGTCGTCGGGCATGTCCTCGCTTGCGAGAAGCATCCTGAGGCCGACAAATTGAACGTGACGACGGTCGATATCGGTGCGGACAGCCCGGTTCAAATCGTCTGTGGCGCGCCGAACGTCGCCGCCGGTCAACACGTCATCGTGGCGACGGTCGGAGCTCGTCTCCCAGGACTAAAAATCAAGAAAGCGAAGCTGCGCGGCGTCGAGTCGCAAGGGATGATTTGCTCGCTCGAGGAACTCGGGTTCGAGAAAAAACAAATTCGCGAAGACGAGCAGGACGGCATTCACACGTTCCGCGAACCGGTCGAAGTCGGTGCGGACGTCATCCGCCTGTTAGACCTCGACGATGAAGTGATCGAGCTCGGATTGACACCGAACCGTTCGGATTGCTTGAGCCTTTATGGGATCATTCATGAAGTCGCGGCCATCCTCGAGCGTCCATACACATTACCGACTGCCGACGTGACGACAGATGTCGCGAACACGGTCAGCGTTCGTCTCGAGACAGATAACTGTCCGTACTATGCGACACGCCGTGTCGACGGAGTCGTCATCGGTGACTCGCCGCAATGGTTGAAAAACATCTTGATCGCAGAAGGTGTTCGCCCAATCAACAACGTCGTCGATGTGACGAACTACGTCATGCTCGAGCTCGGTCAACCGCTTCATGCGTTCGATACGGCGAAACTCGGAACGACGATTGCTGTTCGCCAAGCGCATGACGGGGAAGAAATCGTCACACTCGATGACGTGACGCGAACGCTCGATACCTCGATGATGGTCATCACGAACGGCGAGCAGCCTGTCGCCATCGCTGGCGTCATGGGGGGGGCGAACACCGAAGTCGATGCGACGACGTCGAGTATCATCCTCGAGTCGGCCTACTTCGCACCGGCATCGGTCCGTAAGACGAGCCGTACGCTCGGTTTACGCTCGGATTCGAGTGCCCGCTTTGAAAAAGGAGTCGACCCGGAACGGTTGCAATTGGCCCTTGACCGTGCGGCCGAACTCATCGTCGAAGTGAGCGGTGGCACAATTAGCGACATCGTCGTCGCTGGGGACAAAGAATCTGCGGCTCGGACGATTGATGTCTCGGTCGCTTATATCAACCATCGACTCGGAATGGACCTCGAGCAAGCGACGATTGTCCGCATCTTGGAACGTCTCGGTCTCGATGTGACCGGGGACGAGACGTTGACGGTCCACGTACCGTCGCGTCGCCCGGACTTGGAGTTGCCGGCTGACATCACGGAAGAAGTGGCACGCCTCTACGGCTATGACAGTCTTCCGTCGAGCCTTCCGGCGTCACACTCGAAAGGTTACCTCCCGAAAGAAAACGTGTTG
This sequence comes from Exiguobacterium sp. s149, assembly GCF_018618395.1. Taxonomy (NCBI): domain Bacteria; kingdom Bacillati; phylum Bacillota; class Bacilli; order Caryophanales; genus Exiguobacterium; species Exiguobacterium sp. s149. Next base: position 113,228 of record NZ_JACSLZ010000001.1, on the reverse strand, counting down.
CGCCGTCGCGTCCGTCGCGTCCTCCAAGGCGCAGGGTTGTCGCAAGCGATCACGTACTCGCTCACGAGCGTCGGGAACGCCTCGCGCTTCAGTGGAGCCGACTTGACGCAAGTGAACTTGGCAATGCCGATGAGCGAAGAGCGTTCGGTACTCCGGACATCGCTCATCCCAGGTCTGTTGGAGGCGGCTCGTTACAATACGTCGCGTCAACAAGCGAACGTGCGATTGTATGAGACAGGGCGCGTCTATGTCGAACAAGGCGAGACGTTGCCACGTGAAACGGAACGCGTCGCCGGCGTATTGACAGGACTTTGGTACGATCACCGTTCACAAGGTACACGTGTCCCGGTCGACTATTTCGTCGCCAAAGGAGCCGTTGAGACGCTCTTATCTGCGCTACGTGTCGAAGCGACGTATGAGGCGGCCGTGATTGCGGATATGCACCCAGGTCGTACCGCAAACGTGCTCATCGATGGACGTGTCATCGGTTACGTCGGACAAGTCCACCCAGGCGTATCCAAAGACGTGTATGGATTGAAAGAAGTGTACGTGTTCGAACTCGACTTGGACGTGTTGCAACAGTCAGCCGAGCTCATCTATGAAGACGTCCCACGTTTCCCATCCATCACACGTGATTTGGCGCTCGTGTTGAAACGGGACATCCCGGCCGGTCAAGTCGAAGCGACCATCAAACAGGCGGCAGGACCGCTCTTGATTGACCTCGCCTTGTTCGATGTCTATATCGGGGAGAACGTAGGAGTCGATGAGAAATCAATCGCCTTCTCGCTCAAGTATCAAGATCCGACCCGCACCCTTCAAGATGAAGAAGTGACGGCGTCGTATGAAGCGATTCTCACTGCCGTTCAAGCGGCGCACGGTGCGGAAGTTCGCGCATAACCTAAAAAGGTGTCCAACACGTGTGGACACCTTTTTTGAGTTTACTGGACTTCAAGCGCCAAGTCGCCAAACTTTGTCCAACCGACGAGGCATGTCACTTTATACAAGACGAGCGTGATGACGGCTGGAAGGACGACTCCCGTTCCAACGAAGATGAGAAACGCGTCCATTCCTTGCGCGGCAAGGATGTTGAGCGGCGCAATCAATGAGTTGAGCCCAAGTCCCGCTATTTCATAAGGGACTTCGAGTGAGAAGACGAGCGTCGCAATCGGCGCGCTGATCATCGCCGCGATGAAAGGCGGCATGACGACGCGAGGGTTTTTGACGACGTTCGGGAACTGGACTTTCGGTGTGACGAAGAACGAGGCTACCAAACCGCCCGGATCTGTTTGACGATATGCCATGAGCGTGAAGCCGACGAACTGGGCCGTACATCCGATCAACGCGGCGGCACTGGCGACCGGGTCGAGTTGAAGCGCGATGGCGAGTGCGGCCGATGAAGCAGGTGACATGAGCATGACACTAAATACGAGCGCGATGACGAGTGATGTCGCGATTGGTGACGTATTGACCGAAGCGGTGATGCTGGCGCTGATTGAGTTGATGAGCGGTGTCGTGACGGCTGCTGCGCCGACTCCGACGATGCCGCCTCCAAGGACAGCCGTGACCGGGACGACCATCATATCAAATTTCGTTTTCCCGAGGACACGTTTGCCTAACCAGACCGCAGCCGCTGCTGCAATCAAGGCGCTGATCGGTTGACCGGGCACGAGGACGAGCCCGCTCTCGGTCGCTTGGAGCGCCGCACCACCAACGGTTGCCGCAATCATCGAGCTGAACAAAATGAGCGTATTGCCGCCGAGCTGATAAGCGACACCGGCACCGAGTGCCGGGGCGAGCAATGATTTCGCGACTTGCCCGATCAAGACGAGTGTCTCGATGCCGGCCATCTTCCCAATCGTTTCAATCAAGAGTCCAACCCCGAGCGTGACGAGGACGGCGCTTGCCATTCCTGCTGATATTTTGATCATTCGGTCCATTGCGTACTGTTTCACTTCCATCATCTCCTCTATGTGTGTCAATCCAATAAAAAAACCTATCCGGATGGGATAGGCGCGTCGGTCATACCATGAGCGCCTCGTCCGAAACCATCGAAACAAGGGCCCAAAAATTCGTCTCGGTCATCGAGTCGATTTTCAGTCCCTCAGTCGAATAATAATCAGTAGGCCGTGTTGCGCATGGGTTTTCATCATTGCCAGCTCCTCCGTTTGTTAAGATTTGTCTAAGAGTAACACTATATTTTTCAATAATCAATATTTTCTGAAAATTAATTTGAAAAAAATTGAAAACCGCTCAAAAAGAAAGACGACCCAATGAAGGATCGTCTCGTATTAAGACGTGCTGGCTGCAAGTGAGCCAACTTGTTGATCGATGAATGCCATCGAGATTGAATTGAAATGATCGGGTTGGTCGACGTTGACGACATGGCCCGAGTCAGTGACGACTTGGACACGAGCCGTCGGCTGATGTTTCGCGGTCCGTTCGACGGCTTCGAGGAACATGTAGTCCTCGTCACCCATAATATAGAGAATCGGTACGTTCGTCTCGATCGAAGAGAAATGACGAAGCAACGGATTCATATTCTCGGTCATCTTGAACCAGCGGATGAACTCGCGTTGACACAGGTTGGCCGCATCGCGGACGAACATCATGCGTGATTTCTTATGACGCTTCTTCGGTAATAAAATCCACGCGAACAGCTGATATAGCCACATGTACGGCACGAAGCTCTGTACGAGGCTACCGAGGCGAATCAACAACGTCGAGCGGACGTTGAACTTGACGATGGCCCCGCCGAGCACGACTGAAGCGATTCGTTCCGGATGGTGCTCGAACATCGCTTGAATGACAATCGTCCCGAGCGATAGGCCGACCATGTGGCCTTTTTCAATCTGTAAGTGATCCATGACCTCGACGACGTCTTCGACAACGACATCGAGCGTATACGCGTTCAGCGGTTGATTCAACGACTGTTCTGCGTTGTAAGAGCCCCCATGTCCGCGTAGGTCGAGCAGGAGCACGTTATATTTCTTTTTGAACGGCCGAATTTGCCGATACCAATGCGACAGACTTCCACCCGCGCCATGGATGAAGATGACCCAAGGGTGGTCGTCGCTTAATGTGTACGTTTTATAATGCAACATGAACGCTATCCTCCAAAAATTTTTAAGTTCATTAAACCCTAAAAACAATATACCATATCTACAAATGTAGAACTATCGTTTCAACTCGCTCAACCGGATTGCTTTTTTCGTGTTGGCGAAGTGAACTTTCGCGACCTCGTTCAAACAGGATTGACCATAACGAAGAATCAAATCGGCCGCGACTTGGTCGACTTTGGCGCCGGCGCCTTTCGGTAACGTGACCCCGAGTGTCGCACTTAACTTGTCCATTTCTTTTAAGAACAAGGCGCGAGCGAGAATCGAGGCGGCGGCCACGGCGACATGCAGTCCTTCCGCTTTCGTCGAGAAATAGACGTCGTCTTTGACGACTGCTTTTTCGGACCGAAGGTGGTTATAGTAGATGTTCTTTTCAGCGAACTGATCGATTAAAATGGCGTCCGGTGTCGCATCGAGCTTCTGTAATAAGGCCGACAAGGCGGCGTTATGGGCGATGGCCGTCATTTTGCCTTGTGTCATCGTCCGTTGCATTTTATTATACGCCGGATTGTGTAACGTCGCCTTCTGATAGGTGATGGTGACGTGCAAGTCTTTGGCGATTCGGACGATCTCTGTGTCCGACAGCAGTTTGGAGTCTTTGACCCCGAGCTCTTTGACGAGAGCGATTTTCTCTTTTGGCACGTAGGCGGCGACGACGACGAGCGGTCCGAAATAATCACCTTTTCCGACTTCGTCGCTCCCGATGACAGACCAGTCCGAAAAGCCTTCCGGCAGAACATTTTTCGGAACGCTCGGTTCTTTTTTAATGCTCGTTCCCCATTTGGCGGCTTCCGTGTCGGCATCGCGTCCCTGGAACATGACTTTACCCGAATTGTAGACCGTAATCACACACTGAGGTGTTTTGGCACTGAATCGTGCGTGTGGCGGAGGATTGACTGAATGGGCCCGATAACTCGCGATGAGTTCCTCCTGGGCGGTAGCTGATAATTTAATGACTTGATTGCCCAATGTGAGCACTTCCTTTCTAACGCTAGCAAATCAATCTTACATTTTTTTTAGATATTTTGAAACCAAAGTTTCGCTCTAAACGTATAGACAAGTGAGTAAAGAAAGAAGCGAGGTGAGTCGGAGATGTGGTGGCGCGATGACACGGATGAAGATGAGGCAGAATCTCTCTATAAACATATTCTCGAGCTAGAAGCTCGGATTGCAAAACTGATCGCCCATCAAGTCAGGGTGCGTCGCTTGCTCATGCAGGATTCGTCGGAAGCGGCGACCGAGCAAATCATTGCGTTACAAGCGGAAGTCGATCACTATTTGTCACTTCTGCGACAAGAACGGATGGAGGCGGTCGACCGCTATGATCGCTTACGTCTCGAGCAGACGTTAGGACGGGTCCGACAGTCGGTCGATCAGCCGACCCGACCGTTGGCAGAGTGGGACACGATTGAACAGGCGCTCGCGCTCGAAGTCGAACATTTGCGCCGCGTCCTTTCGTACGAACGACAGCGTCGCGCCGAGGAGGAGTGGTAATGGAATCGTTAGATCAGCTGTATTGGTGGGTACTCATCATCGCGGGTCTCGGTACATTCGTGTACATGATTTTTTCAGATGCATTCGATGTATTTGATGGTTGGTTCAATCCCGCCGTCATCTTATCCTTTTTAGCACTCGGTGCGGGAATCGGATTGATTTTAAATGCGCTTGCCCACGTGTCGCCGATGATAGGGCTTGCCGTCGCCCTCGTCGGTTCATTCGCGCTCACGACGCTCCTGTACTTATTCGTCCTCTTGCCGCTATCGAACGCGGAAGAATCAATCGGGATGACCGATGAATCCCTCGTCGGCCTGATTGGTCGCTTGACGGTCCCGGTCCCAGAAGGTGGGTTTGGAGAAGTGCTCGTCGAATCGGTGACGGGATCCGTACTGAAAACGGCCAAGAGTGTCGACGGAAAAGCCATCGATACGACACAACGCGTCGTCATCATCGAAGTCGAACGAAACATTGCGGTCGTCATGGAGTATGACGAACCGACAATCCGAAAGGAGTTTTAACGTATGAACACAGCCATTTTAGCCAGTATTATCGTCGGGGTGATTTTGCTCGCCTTGATTTTCGTCTTCGTGTTGAAGTATCGCACGGTCGGACCAGATGAGGCGCTCATCGTCACCGGCAGCTATTTAGGAAAAAAGAACGTCCATAGCGACGCTTCGGGCAACCGCGTGAAGATTATCCGTGGGGGCGGAACGTTCGTCTTGCCGGTGTTCCAGCAGGCTGAACCACTCAGTCTTCTCTCGAGCAAGCTCGAAGTGACGACGCCGGAAGTGTATACCGAGCAAGGTGTACCGGTCATGGCGGACGGGACGGCCATCATCAAAATCGGCGGCTCGATCAGTGAGATTGCCACGGCGGCCGAACAATTCCTCGGCAAACCGAAAATCGAACGCGAGAACGAGGCGAAAGAAGTGCTCGAAGGTCACCTCCGTTCAATCCTCGGTTCAATGACAGTTGAAGAGATTTATAAGAACCGTGATAAGTTCTCACAAGAAGTGCAACGCGTCGCCTCACAAGACTTGGCCAAGATGGGTCTCGTTATCGTCTCGTTCACCATCAAAGATGTTCGTGACAAGAACGGCTATCTTGAATCACTCGGGAAGCCGCGAATCGCGCAAGTGAAACGAGATGCCGATATCGCCACGGCCGAAGCGGACAAAGAGACGCGCATCAAACAAGCAGAAGCGATGAAGGACGCGAAGAAAGCAGAACTTGAACGTGCTTCAGAAATCGCGGAAGCCGAGAAAGAGAATCAGCTTCGCATCGCGGCGTATCGCCGTGAACAAGACGTCGCCAAGGCCCGCGCCGACCAAGCGTATGAACTTGAAGAGGCCCGCGCCAAACAAGAAGTCACCGAGCAACAGATGCAGGTCCAAATCATCGAACGTCAAAAGCAAATCGAGCTCGAAGAGAAAGAAATCATGCGTCGTGAGAAGCAGTACGATTCAGAAGTGAAGAAGAAAGCCGACGCCGACCGTTACGCAATCGAGCAGTCAGCCGAAGCCGACAAGGCACGTCAAATCGCCGCAGCCGACGCCGAGAAGTACCGCATCGAAGCGGAAGCGAAAGCCGACGCCGAACGGGTCCGCCTCGCCGGTGTGGCCGAGGCCGATTCGGAACGGGCCAAAGGGGAAGCTGAAGCCGATATTATCCGCTTGACGGGTCTCGCTGAAGCCGAAGCGAAACAAAAGATTGCCGAAGCTTTCGAGCAGTATGGTCAAGCCGCCATCCTCGACATGGTCGTCAAGATGCTTCCGGATTATGCGAAACAAATCGCAGCACCGCTTGGCAATATCGACAAGATTACGGTCGTCGATACGGGCAGCGGCAAAGACGGCGGAGCCGGCAAAGTCACGGGTTACGCCACCGACTTGATGGCATCGCTGCAACAGACGCTCAAAGCGTCGTCAGGAATCGATATGAAAGATTTACTCGACAACTTTGCTGGAAAAGGCAACGTTCAGCCGAGTGCGAATCGCGAGTTGAGCGAGTCAACGTTCGCCGCGACGGAAGAATAAGTAGGGAGCCACAGACAAGTCATCGTCTGTGGCTTTTTTTGTTTCACTCAAATTCCCCTAAATTTGAAACGAAAGGCTTCAAACTCAATCGGTTTCTGACGATAAGTGAGATGTCAGACCATTATAGAGAGGAAGTAGCGATTATGAAGAAATCACTCATCATCGGCTTGTTGGCCGCATGTGTGACTTGGTTGCCAGGTTGTCAGTCTGTGATTGACCAACCGGAAGCAACCGTTGAAACCCGTCAATCGATGGGCGTCGTCTTGTCTGATGTTGGTCTCGGGGACCAGTCATTCAGCGATGCTGCGATGCGCGGCATGGGACAACTCCGTGAGACGGGGGAATGGTTCGTCGATTACCGTGAGTTGGATGAGACGGAAACGTACAAGGCCGGGTTCGAACAGCTCGTCGCCGACGGACATGACGTCATCATCGGGCTCGGGTTCGCTTGTCAAGAGGACTTGGAAGCGGTAGCGGCCGAACATCCGGAGCAACAGTTTGCGTTGATTGATGCCGTATCGACGTTACCGAACGTCATGTCCGTGACGTTCAAAGAGACGGAAGGCAGTGCGCTAGCCGGGGCAGTCGCGGGGCTCGAGACGGAATCGAACAAAATCGGATTTATCGGGGGCGTTGACAACGAACTAATTCAAAAGTTTGGGACTGGCTTCGAACTCGGAGCGAAAAGTGTCAACGATGACGTGACGATGCTCGTCGACTATGCGAACGATTTTGCCTCACCTGAAATCGGGCGCGAATTGGCAGAGAAACAGATTGAAGCCGGAGCGGACGTGTTATACGCCGCTGCAGGACTGACAGGGGTCGGAGTTCTAGAGGCAGCTGAGCGGAACGGTGTGAAGGCCATCGGTGTCGACAGTGATCAATCGATGATTGCACCGGACGCGGTCATCACGTCGATGTTGAAACAAGTTGATTTGGCCATCGTTGAAATCGCGAATCGACTCGAGAACGAGGCATTCAACACCCACGTCGAACTCGGAATCGATCAAGGCGGTGTCGGTTTGGCCGCTCTTCGTCGTGTCCAGTGGGATGACGAAGAGACAAAACAGTTTGAGGCGTTTCAGAAACAGTTGATGGAGGGGACGCTGAAATGAGTTTACGGAAACGGTTTATCTTTTCGACCGTGTTCACGGTCTTGTTGATTGTGTTGATGATGAGTTACGTTTTGACGACACTCAATCGTCTACAGACGTACAATGAACAATACGGCACGCAAATGATTGAGATGTCACAGCTCGAGACGTCGCTCTTGCAGGAACAGTCGCTTTGGACATCGCTCGGTGAGCAGATGAGTCAATCGACGCTGACGCAACTCGAGCGCATCCGGGCGACGAACGGAGAAACGTTTGCGATGCTCGAACAAACATATCTGATTCCGGAGTTCGCGACGCACCTTGAACGGGCGACGACGAAGTATGAACGGATTGAAGCTGAAGTGGAGACGGCCGAGGCTGGCGGAATTGCGGCCCGGATTCAAGCCGCCAAACTCGAAGGGGTATTGAACGATGTGAACACACTCCTCTTGAAAAATGGCACGTTCTATGAGGCGCTTCAGGCCGAGGCGGCGAGCGAGACGAAACGTCTCTTGCTCGTATCGGTATTGTTGACGGTCTTCGTCATCGGCGCACTCAGTGTCTATAACTTCTTCTTCGCTCGCTCAATCACCCATCCGCTCGAGCGAAACGTTGAGGCGGCGGAAGCGATCGCGGCCGGCCGGTTAATTACGTTGCCGGATTCGACGCGCCGTGATGAAATCGGACGGTTAGAGCGGGCTATGCAAGAGATGACGATGTCACTCCAGACGGTCATCGGGTCCATTCGCGTCACGTCGATGAAAGTGAACGATATGACGGAGACAGCGGCCGCCGAGAACGAGGCCGTGGTCAGCACGACGTCGAACATCACGAATGCGGTCGATGAGATGGCGAACGGGGCGCAGTCGATTGCAACGGAACTGCAAGAGACGCTCGAATCGGTCGGCATCATGGCGACCTCGTTCGAGACGAGTTTGAACCAGACGAAGCAGACGACTGAACAGACGACCGAGATGACTCGTGAAGTCGCGGCCGGTATCGAGACGCTGACGGACCAGGAAGCGATTCTAGAGCGCTCGAGCGCGCGCAACGCATCACTCGTCAATCGGATGGATGACTTCGCCCGGAAGACTGAAGAGATTGAAAAAATGGCAAAACTCGTGGAAGACGTCGCCGCCCAGACGAACCTGCTCGCTTTGAACGCCGCCATCGAGGCTGCACGGGCTGGGGAGGCCGGACGAGGGTTTGCAGTCGTCGCCAGCGAAGTCAAGAAACTGGCTGAAGAAAGTAACGTGGCGACACGTTCGATTTTCGGGGTCGTCCAGACGATTCGCGATGAGGTCGCCCGCTTGACGGACATGGTCGAAGAGTCGAGTCGTGAGCAGACGGCACAGCTAGAGGCGTTCGGATTGACGAAGCAGGCGTTCAGTCGAATCCATGACCGGACCGACCACGTCGCCTCGTTCGTCGGGACGATCGAGCGCGAGATGGTCGCATCGAGCACGGAAGTCACGAACGTCTTGAAACGGGTCGAGGAAGTGAGCGGCGTAACCGAGGAACTCGCGGCGGGCAATGAAGAAGTCGCGGCCTCGATGAAAGAGCAACAAGCGAGCTTCGATCAAATTTTCGCCTTGATGCAGGAGTTAGAAGGGCAGGCCGCCGCACTCGCGAGTCAAGTCCAACATTTTGAAGAGCACTGAGACAAGTTTCGGCTTGTCTCTTTTTTGTCGTCTCGAAGCGGATGAGACACACGTCCATCAGGGTCATAAGCGCGTCAGAAACGTCAAAGGCGGAACGGGCGCACCGGTGTCTATTTGCTCATACTAGAGGGAAGACTCACGCGAGGAGGAGACGTATGGAAAAGTGGAGACGGTATGTCGTCGTGCTGCTCGTCGGATTATTCATTGGGGTGGGCTATATGTTTTACTCGAAAGAACCGGAGAGGCCGGTGGTCGAACAGTTCGTGGCGACACCCGAGCCGGAAATCGAGCCGAGCGTCCCGACCGAAATCGTCGTCTATGTGACCGGGGCGGTTGAGGCGCCCGATATGTATACGATGCCGCAAGGGGCCCGTGTCGGGGATGTGTTGTCTCTCGCCGTCTTGACGGCCGAGGCTGATCCCGAACAATTGAATTTGGCCCAATTGCTCGTCGATGGGACGAAAGTGAGCGTCCCGAAAAAAGGGGAGACGGTCGTTGTGCCGGCCGCTGAAGAAGCGGGCGGGGGGACGAACGGGGTCCATGTCAACAGTGCGACGAAGGACGAATTGATGACCGTACCGGGCATCGGTCCGGCCAAAGCCGAGGCGATTCTCAATCATTTGAAACAGCATGGACCGTTCAAGTCATATGAAGAGATCGGCAACGTCAAAGGGTTCGGAGAGAAGACGTTAGAAAGCATGGAAGGTTATCTCTTGGTTCCATGACATGCCACTGTATCCATTGTTGCCAATCAGCCTATTTATTGCCGGGATACACGGATCAGTCGCCCTCTGCCTCATGTTGTCTGTAGCCATCGCATTCACTTGGCGTGGTCAATCCGTCTATGCGCACGTCGGTGCCGTCCTGCTCGTCCTGTTCGTGTTCGTACGTTCTGACGCCGAACCGTTGCCGGCGGAGGACGGACCCTCTCTGTTCGCCATCGAGAGCCGGCGGGACAATGGCCAATCGGCGCGGCTGTATGGACAAATCGACGAAAAGAAGGGTGTATTAACCGGTCGTGACCTCTCGCTTGGTCGTCCCGGAGAGACGTGCCTCGTCACGTTCACGCAGATCCCGTTCGCACCGTTGCGCAATACGGGTGGGTTCGACGAGGCGGCTTGGGCGTACGGGGCCGGACTTGCGTTCAAAGGGAGTGACGTCGCCATCGAGGCGTGTCGTCCGAGTGACGGCATGAGTGGACGGATGCTCCGTTGGAAGGAACGACAGCTCGCGAGAATCGAGACGACGTATCGGCCGGATGTGGCGCTTTATATGGAGGCGTTATTGTTCGGAGAGAGTCGGTTACTCGATGAGGATACCTCGTTCTCTTACCGGGTGACCGGCCTGCTCCATCTGCTCGTCATCTCCGGGTCACATATCGCGCTCCTCGTGCTCGGATTGCGTTGGACGACGCGGCCGTTGCCGTTGCGACGTGAGACGAAGACAATGTTGATTCTCGTTGTGGTCACGTTGTTCGGATGGTTGACCGGGTTTTCGCCGCCAGTGGCGCGGGCCGTGCTCGTCGCCGACGTGTTGCTCGGGCTGTCACTGTTCGGTTACCGTGTCCGCGACCCGATTCGGTTGCTCAGTTGGTGCGCGGCGTTCTTGCTCGTCTTGCAACCGTACTTGCTATGGAATTTAGGATTTCAGTTGACGGTTGCGATGACGTTGTTCTTGCTCGTGACTCGTTCGATTTGGACAGGACCGTTTGGGCTGGCCGTATATGCTCAATGGTTCGGGCTCATCTTGTTATGGCCTGTTCAACCGATTATATCGGTGTTGGCACCCGTGTATAACGTCGTCGGCGCTTTCTTAATTTCCTGGATCGTCATTCCGCTCGCCCTGTTCGCGTATATCGTGCCGACCGCTGAACCACTCCTGCATCCGATCCTCGATGGCCTGAATGGGACGTTCGCCCTGCATCACGACTGGCGACCTTGGCTCCCGTTGCATGAGTTTACGTTTTGGCACGCTCTTGGCCTCGCTGTCGTCCTGTGGGGCGGATTGATGCTCCTTGAGTGGAAACGATGGAGTGGTTGGGGGCTTGCCGTGATTGCGCTCTTGCTCATGCATGGCGTCCTTGAATGGATCGAAGAGCCGCGCGTCACGTTTTTAGACGTCGGACAAGGCGATGCCGTCGTCGTCGAGTACGGCGAGGTCACGGGCGTCATCGATGTCGGCGGAGTGTTTCAAGACCCGAAAGAATCGAAACGGTCCACCTATGACCCGGGAGCGGACGTCGTCGCCCCGTACATATGGAAGCGAGGGGAGACGCGCCTCAACTTCTTGTTGCTTACCCATGCCGATCATGATCACGTCGGCGGACTGTCCGGTTTGCTCTCGTCCATCGAAGTCGATGAGGTGTGGCTCTCGGCGGAAGTAGCGGATCAAGGCAAACGAGACGAGTTACTGGCCGAGCTGGAGACCTATCAAGTCCCCATCCGGCTCCTGTCGAGCGGGGACAGGCCGTACCCGTGGATGTGGATCGTCGCACCGGATGAGGCGGGCGAGGACGAGAATGCGAACTCGGTGTCGCTGTTCATGCAGGTCGGGGCGCTCACGTATTTATTGACAGGGGATTTGCCGGACACGCGGGAAGATATGATTCCGACCGTTGACGTCGATGTGTTCAAACTAGGGCATCATGGGTCGAACACATCGTCAAGTGAGGCGCTGTTGAACCGAATCAATCCGGAGTGGATCATCATCAGTGTCGGAAGGAACAATCGTTATGGACATCCGCATCTTGACACGCTGCAACGTCTCGAGGGAAAGCGGGTATTACGGACGGACGAGGACGGGATGGTCATCTGTGAACGAAATCGGTGTCGTGGGATTGTGACGAAGGCAGTACCGCCATGAAAAACTATGATAAACTAAAAAAGCGATTGCTCCCCCGGGGCAATCGCTTTCTGACTGACTTATAAGCTCAAGAACTTGATGAGGACACCAATCGCGAAGATGGTGAAGAAAAAGCCGAACGGGACGATGAAGCCGATTGCTGAATCGATGGCATCGTTACGTTTGCACTGTACGTCGTTCTCGAACGGGTTTTCGCTTTGTGGGCGAACAGAGTTAATATGCATAGTGAGTCCCTCCTTGAAATGGTTCCGTCCTAAGTATAGCGAATCAGTGAAAGATAATCTATGTTTAGATAAGAATAAATTGTGAAAGTGGTGTGTGTTTTGAATGAACCGTGGCTGCATAACGGAAAGTTGTCAAACGTGTACGTCCTGTTTGGGACAGAAAAATATTTGCTAGAGACGTGGGAGCGGGCCATCATCAAAGCGGCCAACCCATCTGGTGACCACTTTGATGTCATGCAGCTCGACTTGCACGAGACGTCACTCGACACGGCGCTCGATGAGGCGGAGACGGTGCCGTTCTTTAGCGAGTATCGGACCGTCATCGTCAAACAAGCGCAGTTCTTGACGGGGGCAAAAGAGAAGCAAAAGCAAAACGTCGAGCGATTGACTGAATACGCGTTACAACCGGCGCCTTATTCCGTACTCGTCTTTATTATCGAAGCGGAGAAGCTCGACGAACGGAAAAAAGTCGTCAAGCGCTTGAAAGAGCGGGCCATCGTGCTCGAAGCGAAAAAGCCGAGCCAGTCGGAGCTGATGCGCTACGTAGGCGACGAATTGAACCGGCGCGGCCAAAAGATGGAGCGGGCGACCGTCGAACGGCTGTTATTCCTCTGTCAGGATGATTGGGGCAAACTCGTCCGCGAGCTCGAGAAGTTGCAACTGTACGCGAGTGAAGGGGCAGAGATTCCGATTGAGATCGTCAACGACCTTGTCCCGCGGACACTCGAAGACAACGTGTTCCAACTGTCCGAATTCTTAGTGGCTCGGCGTGCGGATGCGGCGCTTCGGCTCGTCCGTGATTTAGAGAAGCAAGGTCAAGAGCTGATCGGTTTGTTAGCACTCCTCGCGCGACAGTATCGGAATATGTATCTCGCGAAACAGCTGACGGAGAAGGGGTATGGCGAGAAGCAAATCGCCTCGAAAATCGGGGCGCATCCGTATACGGTGAAACTGGCCTCGCAAGCGAGCCGAAATTTCTCCGAGGCTCAGCTCGGACGGGCACTGACATTGATTGCCGACGCGGATGAGGCGATGAAGACGGGACGGGGTGACAAGCAGATCGTGTTTGATACGCTCGTCTGCCAATTGACATTACTGTGAGGTGAGGACATGGGGTTACAGGAAGTAGGGTTAGAAGCGGTGATTCCGCTTCGGCATGAAGTGTTGCGGCCGGGGTTGCCGGTAGAGACGTGTTATTTTGAAGGGGATGACGCGGAGACGACGCGTCACTTCGCCTGGGTCGAAGATGGTCGTGTCGTGTCGATTGCGACCGTCATGCGGCAAAGCCGTGAGTTTGCGGGCGACCGCGTGCCGTTTCAATTGCGCGGCATGGCGACCGCTCCCGATGTCGCCGGGAGGGGCATCGGCTCTGCCTTCTTGCAGGCGCTCCATCGTGAGCTCGATGCCGACTGGTGGTGTAACGCCCGAGCCATCGCGGTCCGGTTTTATGAACGGAACGGATTGGAGACGGTCGGTGACGCTTTTGACATCCCAGGCATTGGCGACCATTACGTCATGCGGACCCAAAAAACAGCCGGCTCCTAATGGAGGCGGCTGTTTCGTTTTAGTCTCTAATTAGAGAGCTGCGATGCGAGCTGCAAGACGTGATTTGTCACGGCCAGCTTTGTTTTGGTGGATAAGACCTTTTGCTGCAGCTTTGTCGATTTTCTTCGTAGCGAGGACGAAAGCTTCTTGAGCAGCTTCTTTGTTTCCTTCGAGTACGAGAGCGTCAACACGTTTCACTGCTGTACGCATTGCTGCTTTCTCTTGCGAGTTCGCGACGCGACGCTTTTCAGAAGTTTTTGCACGTTTGATTGCTGATTTGATGTTTGCCATTGTTTTGTCACCCCCTGAAACAAGAAAGTGTATGTTCTTATTACTTCAAGTAATCATTCAACAGAACAAGCACAATTGTAGCAAACGCTTATTCGAAAAGCAACCACTTGATGATTATTCTGAAAACTATATGTGGTATTGTTGAAGTAGGTCGTACACATTAACTTAGGATTTTGATATAATGACACGGTATGCATGAGAAGGATAGGTGAACCCATATATGAATAAACAAGAATTAGAGAATCGTCAGAAGAAGATTCGGAACTTTTCTATCATCGCTCACATCGATCATGGGAAGTCGACGCTCGCTGACCGGATTCTCGAAAGAACTGGTGCGCTCACGGCGCGTGAAATGAAAGAACAGACGCTCGATGCGATGGATCTCGAACGGGAACGTGGGATTACAATCAAGTTGAACGCCGTTAAATTGAACTATACCGCAAAAGACGGAGAAGAGTACATCCTTCACTTGATCGATACACCGGGACACGTCGACTTCACGTATGAAGTGTCACGTTCACTCGCAGCATGTGAAGGGGCTGTCCTCGTCGTCGATGCGGCGCAAGGCATCGAGGCCCAGACGCTCGCGAACGTTTATCTCGCGCTTGATAACGACCTTGAAATCATCCCGGTCATTAACAAGATCGACTTGCCATCTGCGGACGTCGAACGCGTCCGTCAAGAGATTGAGGACGTCATCGGTCTGGATGCGAGTGATGCCGTACCGGCTTCGGCCAAAGCGGGAATCGGGATTGAAGAGATTCTCGAACAGATCGTCGAACTCGTCCCGGCACCGACGGGAGATCCGTCAGCGCCACTTCAGGCGTTGATTTTCGACTCGTATTATGACGCTTATCGCGGCGTCGTCGCTTCGATTCGAATCGTCAATGGTTCGGTCAAAGTCGGAGATAAGGTACAAATGATGTCGACGGGTAAATCGTTTGAAGTCACGGACCTCGGCGTCTCGACACCGAAACCGTTATCGGTGAAAGAATTGAATGTCGGCGACGTTGGGACGCTCTCGGCGTCGATTAAAACGGTCGGCGACGTTCGTGTCGGTGATACGATCACACTCGCCAAAAACCCTTCGACGGAACAACTCCCGGGTTACCGGAAGATGAACCCGATGGTATACTGCGGTCTCTATCCGATTGACGCGGCGAAGTACAACGATTTGCGTGAAGCGCTTGAACGGCTTCAGTTGTCGGACGCGGCGCTCGAGTTCGAGCCGGAGACGTCACAGGCACTCGGATTCGGATTCCGGAGCGGATTCCTCGGCATGCTCCACATGGAAATCATTCAAGAGCGAATCGAGCGCGAATTCGGCATTGATTTGATTACGACGGCACCGTCGGTTATCTATCACGTCACGACGACAGCAGGGGACGTCATCCACGTCGACAACCCATCGAAGATGCCAGAACAGCAAAAAATTGAATCGATTGAAGAACCATACGTCAAAGCGGCCATCATGACACCGAACGATTATGTCGGTGCCATCATGGAGCTCTGTCAGAAGAAACGCGGTAGCTTCATCGATATGCAGTATATCGACACGACCCGCGTCAAAATCACGTACGACATCCCGCTCAGTGAGATCGTCTACGACTTCTTCGACCAGTTGAAGTCGAGCACGAAAGGGTATGCGTCGCTTGATTACGATTTGATCGGCTATCGTCCGTCGCGACTCGTCAAGATGGATATCCTCCTCAACAACGAGCTCGTCGATGCCTTGAGCTTCATCGTGCACCGTGATTTCGCCTACGAACGTGGGAAAGTCATCGTTGAGAAGCTGAAAGCACTCATCCCGCGGATGCAGTTCGAAGTGCCGATTCAAGCAGCAGTCGGAACGAAGATTGTGGCCCGCTCGACAATTAAGGCACTCCGTAAGAACGTTCTCGCCAAATGTTACGGTGGTGACATCTCGCGGAAACGTAAATTGCTCGAGAAGCAAAAAGAAGGTAAAAAGCGCATGAAGATGGTTGGTTCCGTCGAAGTGCCGCAAGAAGCGTTCATGTCCGTCTTGTCGATGGACGAAGAATAATCGTTCGCCCTTATCTCCGGATAAGGGCGTTTTTTGTCATTTGGCAGGATTCGGCACATCAGGCACGGAATAGTACGTACTTACAGAGAAATAGAGGAGGAGTGGCAGTGATCTATAATTTTTCAGCCGGGCCGGGCGTCTTGCCGGAACCGGTCTTACGTGAAGTGCAAGCCGAGTTTCTTTCCTATAAACAAGGGGTGTCCATCGTCGAGATGAGTCACCGTTCCGACACGTTCGCCACAATCGTCGAGCAGCTCGAGGCGAGACTGCGGCGGTTGATGCAGATTCCTGACGACTATGCCGTCCTGTTTCTACAAGGCGGTGCCACCCTACAATTCTCGATGGTGCCGATGAACCTGCGCGAGTCGGGGCGCTTCGTCTATCTCGACAGCGGGATTTGGTCGAAAAAGGCGATTGCTGATGCGAAACACTACGGTGACGTCGTCGTCGCCGGCAGTTCGGCAGCGGTCAAGTATCGAGACCTTCCCGCATGGCCGAAGACGATTTCAGACGTCGACTATCTTCATGTGACGTTGAACAACACGATTGAAGGGACGCGCTATACGAAACTGCCGGACACGGGAGTCCCGATCGTCGCCGACGTCTCGTCGAACATCTTGGCGGAAGCGATTGACGTCAAGCGCTATGGGTTATTATATGCCGGTGCCCAAAAAAATATCGGGCCGG
The DNA here is from genome assembly GCF_018618395.1 of Exiguobacterium sp. s149. Taxonomy (NCBI): domain Bacteria; kingdom Bacillati; phylum Bacillota; class Bacilli; order Caryophanales; genus Exiguobacterium; species Exiguobacterium sp. s149. The sequence continues at coordinate 96,171 of NZ_JACSLZ010000001.1, read as the reverse complement.
CTGGATTGACGCTCGTCATCATCCGTCGCGATTTGATTGTCGACCGTGACTTGCCGTCATACCTCGCGTATAGCAAGCACGTTGATACGCTGCTCAACACGCCATCGACGTTCAGTCTATACGTCGCCGAGCGCGTGCTCGCCTGGGTCGAGGGAGAAGGCGGGGTCGAGGCGATGGAACGTCGCAACGTCGAGAAGAGTGGTCTATTTTACGACGCCTTGGATGCATCGCCACTGTTTCATGCCGTCGTCTCGGGCAAGCAGCGGTCGCTGACGAACATCCCGTTCACGACCGGGGATGCCGAGACGGACCGGGCGTTTCAACGATTCGCCGAGGCACGCGGGTTAATCGAGCTCGGGGGTCACCGTTCGGTCGGCGGCCTGCGAGCCAGTCTATACAACGCGATGCCGCTCGAAGGCGTGAAGCGTCTCATCGATGTGATGCATGAGTTTGAACAGGAGGGACAAGATGTTTCATATAAAAACGTATAATCAAATCGCAGAAGACGGGTTACGGCGTTTCAAGCCGAACGAGTATGCCGTCAATGACGCCGAACAAGCGGACGCCTGGGTCATTCGGAGCCATGACGTCCATCAGGCGGACATCCCGCCTTACTTGCTCGCCATCGCCCGGGCCGGTGCCGGCGTGAACAATATCCCGCTCGACCGGCTCGCCCGTCAAGGGGTCGTCGTGTTCCATACGCCGGGCGCGAATGCGAACGCGGTCAAAGAACTCGTGCTCGCCAGCATGCTGTTATCGGTCCGTCCGATTTTGGAAGGGGCGAACTGGGTCAACAATCACACGTTTGCCGATCAGACATCGCTCGAAGAAGCCATGGAACAACAGAAACGGCGTTTCGTCGGATCCGAACTGCGAGGCAAGCGCGTCGGCATCGTCGGTCTCGGTGCAATCGGGGCGTCACTCGCGAACGATTTGCTCCATCTCGGCATCGACGTCATCGGGTACGACCCGCACTTATCGGTCGACGGGGCCTGGAATATCTCACAACAAGTAAAACGGGCGAAGCAGTTGAGCGAGTTGCTCGCCGACGTCGACATCCTGACGATTCATATGCCGCTCACGGATGACACGCGCCACATGATTGATGCGACATGGTTCAAGCAGATGAAACCGGGCGCTACCGTTTTGAATTTCGCGCGGGGTGAACTCGTGAATGACGCCGATTTGTTAGAAGCGCTCGATGACAACGTGGCGACATACATCACCGACTTCCCGAAACAAGTGCTGCTTGGACATCCGCAAGTCGTCGCGTTTCCGCATCTCGGCGCCTCGACCCACGAGTCTGAGGTGAACTGTGCAATCCAAGCCGTCGATACGCTCAAACTGTATCTCGAGACCGGTAGCATCCGAAACTCGGCCAATTTCCCGAACACGGAGCTCCCTTATGTCGGCAAGCGGCGTTTGGCCGTGCTCCATTTGAACGTCCCGAACATGGTCGGTCAAATCGCGAGCCGGCTCGCCGAGAACGGAATCAATATCGACAACATGGTCAACCGGAGCCGCAACGACGTGGCCTATACGTTAATCGACATCGACAACCATAAACATGAGACGCTATCTGTGAACGCCTTGTACGACATCGAGGGCGTCATGCGCGTCCGCGAATTTTAAGGAGGAATGATCATGGTCGTATTCAAACCATTTGCCCCATACATGCCAATCCATCCCGAGAACGTCGCCGCCGACCCGTACGATATCGTCAGCGTCGAACAAGCACGTGAGGACGTCAAACTGCGTCCCGACTCGTTCCTTACGGTCGATAAACCAGAAGTGTTCACGGCGGACATGCCGCTCGAAGCGTGGGGACAACGGGCCCGTCATGAGCTCGAACGGCTTTATGAGAGCGAGTTGACCGAACGGACCCACGGGTTTTATGTTTACCGGCTCACCGATCAAGGGCGTATCCAGACAGGGCTCGTCGCCACATTCTCGATGACCGATTATGAGGCCGGTCGCATCAAGATTCATGAGCACACCCGTGCCGCGAAAGAACGCGAACGCGTCGAGCACGTATCGGCGACGAAAGCGCACACGGGCCCGATTTTGATGAGCCACGCGCCGGACGAAGGGTTGCGTCGCATCTTGGACGACGCGACGACAGGAGAGGCGTTGTTTGCCTTCACGGACAGTGAAGGTGTCATCCATGAAGGCTATGCCGTGCCATCCAAGCATCAAGCACGCATCATCATGCTCGGGGCCAGCATTCCGGCTATCTATATCGCCGATGGGCATCACCGGGCCAAAGCCGCAGCCGTCGTCGCACGGAGCCCGATTCATGAAGGGGAATCGAAACAAGAGCGGGACCACTTCCTCGGCGTCTTGTTCCCGAGTGATGAGCTGACGATTTTACCGTATCACCGGATTTTGAATCAAGTGGCCCCGGAAGAAGTGATTGCGCTACTCGATGGTCTCGCTTTCTCATATGACATCGAACCAGTGGCTGAGTTGCAAGTGCCGAATGAACGAGGCACGTTCGGCTTGTCGTATCGCGGTGAACATCACGTGCTCAAAAAACGACAGACGACGACGGTACTCGATGTCGCGACGTTGCAACGGGATGTGCTCGAACCATATTTTCACGTCACGGACGTTCGCACTGATCATCGAATCGATTTCATCGGCGGCAAGGACGCACCGAAACGACTCGCCGACTTGGCTGAACGTGATGACGTCGTCGTATTGACGTGCTACGCCACAACGATGGAAGAGCTGATGCGCGTCGCCGACGAGAACGGTCAAATGCCGCCAAAATCGACGTGGTTCGAACCGAAACTGAAGAGCGGTCTGTTCATTCATCGGTTCGATTGAACTTGCAGAGTGGCGTCCCGGCGTGAAAAGCGTTATAAATGGAAGAGAAGAAAGGGGTGGCCGCCATGGCTAAAGCCGTATATCTTCACATTCCATTTTGTGAACATATTTGTTATTACTGTGATTTCAACAAGGTGTTCTTAAAGAACCAACCGGTTGATGACTATTTAGATGCACTTGAACGGGAAATCATCCTCTCGCTCGAACAATATCCGACCGATACGATCGAGACGATCTTTATCGGCGGTGGGACACCGACGGCGCTCAATGAGGCGCAGATGAAACGACTCATGGACATGGTCGCGCGTCATCTGCTCCCGCTCGCGTCTCCGAATTTGGAGTATTCGGTCGAGGCGAACCCGAACTTCGTCAGTGCGGAGAAACTCGACACGATGAAGCAAGGAGGGGTCAACCGCGTCAGTTTCGGCGTCCAAACGTTCGACGACGGCGGACTCGAGCGCATCGGACGGACGCACCGGGCCGATGACGTGTTTGCGACCGTGACGGAAGCTGCGAAGCGATTCGATAACATCTCGATCGACTTGATGTTCGGGTTGCCGGAACAGACGCTCGAGCAGATTGAGCGCGACCTCGACTTGGCGTTCCAGCTCCCGATTCAACACGTGTCTTCCTATTCGTTGATTCTCGAGCCGCACACCGTGTTCGCGATTCAAGAGCGAAAAGGGAAGCTGCGCCTTCCGGGCGAGGACATTGAAGTCGCGATGTATTTGAAAGTGATGGAGACGCTCGAACGGCGTGGATTGAAACAATATGAGATTTCAAACTATAGCCTCGAAGGACGGGAGAGCCGTCATAACCAAGTGTACTGGCGCAATGAAGAGTATTACGGCTTCGGCGCCGGCGCGCACAGTTATTTGAACGGGGAACGTCGGGCGAACATCGCCCCGATTCCGCACTATATCAAAGCGGAAGGGTTACCGGTCCGCAATACGACGACGCTCGAGACGTTCGAGAAGATGGAAGAAGAGCTGTTCCTCGGACTCCGGATGCGCCAGGGCGTGTCGTTTGCGACGTTCGAGTCGAAGTACGGTGTATCGATGCGTTCGGTGTTCGGGCACGTCTTGACGGATCTCGAGGCGAAGCGGTTGATTGAGACGACGGAGACGCACGTCCGCTTGACCGAGTCGGGACTCCCGCTCGCCAATGAGGCGTTCGCGGCCTTCATCGGTGAAGCGCGTGTGAATGACGCGCACGATCAACCTTCCTTGTCATAAAAATAGGGCGGACCCGACTTGGGTCCGCCCTTGATTGTTTATAAGACGAGGTCGCGATAAATCGGCATGAGTCGGCTGAACGTATCCTCGACGAGCGCCAGGAAGGCGGCTTCGTTTTGAAGGATGGACGCATCGGCCGGAAGTTGGCGGCCGATTAAGAAGTCAGCCTTCTTCACGGTCGCGAAGCGTTCCGTAATCGTCTCAATCGATTCGGCTGACATATCCTCGATTAAAAACGCGTCTTTCTTCATATGGTCCCCGGCGATATGGAAGTCAGGGAAATCCGATTTGAAGTCGAGTGCCATAAGCCGGCGGCCGATTGCTTCCTTGTTCGGCATCTCATAGATGAAGGCGAGCCAGACGAAGACGCGGTCGTCGAATAAGCCGACCTGGAAATGGGGATGCTTCTTATAGCCGCGTTTGTCATGGCAGATCGCCATCCACGTGTCCTTCGGCGGATTGACCGTCCGGCGGGCATGCTTGGCGACATGTAAATAGAGCGGGATGCCGACGTCGGCTTCGAGCTGAGGCCCGACCTCGTCATAAATCCGGTGAAACAGTGGTTGAATCTCTGAGCGGATCCCGGCCATCCGGGCATCGAGTCCGTCTTGCGTGAATACGTCGAATTGTTGTGTTGTAAACATCTAATCACCTCATTTCGTATCATACCGAATGTTGACGAAACATGCATATTTGAACGCTTGAACGGACTGGAAAAAATGAGCCAAATGAATTGACAAATAAGGAGAACATGATAATATTTGAAGTGTGATTAGCACTCGGTAAATATGAGTGCTAATAAAGCGAGGCCAATCCTTCAGAGAGGAGTGATGTTGTGCTGACAGAGAGACAATTGCTCATTTTACGAGCGATCATCGATGATTATATTCAGACGGCCCAACCGGTCGGGTCGCGGACGTTATCGAAGCGGGATGATTTATCATTCAGTTCGGCGACGATCCGTAACGACATGGCCGATTTAGAAGACATGGGTTTGATTGAAAAGCCGCATACGTCGGCCGGACGAATCCCGTCCGAAATCGGCTATCGGTATTATGTCGACCATCTCGTCGAGACGAAAATCATCGACGAGCGCGAGACGTATCGTCTCGGTGAACGACTGCGCGCTTCGGCCCAAAAGTCGGAAGTGCTCATCCGTCAAGCCGCTGACCTGCTCTCTGATTTGACCAACTATACGACGGTGGCACTCGGTCCGAACAGCCAGATGAATCGTCTGGCCCGAATCGACTTGATGCCGCTCGACGAACGGCGCGGCGTCGTCTTGATCGTGACCGATCAAGGCCACGTCGAACATCGGACGGTCGTTTTCGACTCTCCGATGGCGCCTGACTTGGTCGAACAGACGATTCGTTTCTTGAACGATCGTCTCAAAGGGACTCCACTCGGTCAGCTAAAGTTCCGAATCGGGGAAGAAGTGGCCAAACTTCGACTCGCGCACCAGGAACAATTTGAGTTCATGATGCAACTCATTCAATCGACCGTCGAAGTCCAACATCCTGCTTCGCTATATCTAGGCGGGAAGAAGAACATCTTCAACCAACCTGAGTTTCAGACGCTCGACACGTTGCGTCCGTTCCTCGAATGGATTGATGAACAGGAACGGTTGACCGACTGGCTCGAATCGTTGCCAAACCGCGAGATTTATGTGAGCATTGGTAGCGAGAATGGCATCGTCGCGCTTCAAAATTGTAGCGTCATCACGTCCGACTATACGCTCGACGGGAAGACGTTCGGGACAATCGCCATGATTGGACCGACCCGGATGGACTATCGACACGGTGTCCAAATGATGGGACAAATCATTGAGGCGTTAAGGCGAACGAAATTAGAAGAGTGATGGAAAGGAGCCTCATTATGACAACTGACAAACAAAACGGGCTTGAACCAGAAGAAGTGCTCGAAGAAAAAGATTTTGATCCGAAACAGACAGAGGCTGTCGAAGCAGAAGAGGTTTCAAATGTTGAGTTTGTGGAAGAAACTTCTGAAGGGACGGATTTACAAAAAGAAATCGACGCACTCAAAGCGAGCGAGCTCCGCATTCGTGCGGACTTTGATAACTTCCGTCGTCGGACGAACGAAGAGAACGCGAAACGCGTGAAGTTCGCGTCACAGACGGTCATCGAGAAGTTGATTCCGCTCATCGATAACTTCGAGCGCGCGCTCCAAGTCGAGGCGACTTCAGACGACGCCAAGCAGATTCAAGCGGGCGTCGACATGATTCACCGCCAGTTACTCGACGTCTTGAACGGTGAGAACGTCGAAGTGATTGAAGCGGTTGGCCAACCGTTCGACCCGAACTATCATCAAGCGGTCATGCAAGAGCCGAGCGATGAGTTCGAATCGGGCATCGTGACGATGGAGCTTCAAAAAGGGTACACGATGCACGGACGAGTCATTCGTCCGAGCATGGTAAAAGTCTCAGAATAACATTAAATAATTAGATGGAGGAATAGACAATGGGTAAAATTATTGGAATTGACTTAGGTACAACGAACTCATGTGTGGCAGTCATGGAAGGTGGCGAAGCAGTCGTCATCTCGAACGCAGAAGGGAACCGTACGACACCATCTGTCGTCGCATTCAAAGGCGAAGAGCGTCAAGTTGGAGAAGTAGCGAAACGTCAGGCCATCACGAACCCGAACACGATTCAATCGATTAAGCGTCACATGGGAACGTCGCATACGGTCGAAGTTGACGGCAAGAAATTCACACCGCAAGAAATCTCAGCAATCATTTTGCAAAAATTGAAAAAAGATGCAGAAGACTACCTCGGTGAAACGGTAACAGAAGCAGTCATCACTGTACCTGCCTACTTCAACGATGCGGAGCGTCAAGCGACGAAAGATGCAGGGAAAATCGCTGGTCTCGACGTCAAACGAATCATCAACGAGCCGACGGCAGCTGCACTCGCTTACGGTCTCGATAAAGGTGAAGACCACACGATCTTGATTTATGACCTCGGTGGCGGTACGTTCGACGTTTCGATTCTCGAACTTGGCGACGGCGTATTCGAAGTTGTCGCAACAGCAGGGGACAACCGTCTCGGTGGGGACGACTTTGACCAAAAAGTCATCGACTATCTCGTAGCTGAATTCAAAAAAGAGAACGGCATCGACCTCGCTCAAGACAAGATGGCGCTTCAACGTTTGAAAGATGCAGCCGAGAAAGCGAAGAAAGACCTTTCAGGTGTGACGAGCGCGCACATCAGCCTTCCGTTCATCACGGCCGGAGCAGCTGGTCCGCTTCACCTTGAAACGACACTCACACGTGCGAAATTCGAAGAGTTGACAGCTGACCTCGTCGAGCGCACGATGGAGCCGACACGCCGCGCGTTGAAAGACTCGGGTCTCACACCGTCTGACCTCGACAAGATCATCCTCGTCGGTGGTTCGACACGAATCCCAGCGGTTCAAAAAGCGATTCACGATTTCACGAAGAAAGAGCCGTTCAAAGGCGTGAACCCGGATGAAGTCGTCGCCCTCGGTGCCGCCATCCAAGGTGGCGTCCTTGCCGGTGACGTCAAAGACGTTGTCCTTCTAGATGTGACTCCGCTCTCGCTCGGTATCGAGACGATGGGTGGCGTGATGACGAAGTTGATCGATCGCAACACGACAATCCCGACTTCGAAATCACAAGTCTTCTCGACGGCGGCTGACAGCCAGCCAGCGGTAGACATCCACGTCCTCCAAGGGGAACGCCCGATGGCACCAGACAACAAGACACTCGGTCGCTTCCAATTGACGGACATTCCGCCAGCACCACGTGGTGTGCCACAAATCGAAGTCAAATTCGACATCGATGCGAACGGAATCGTTCACGTATCGGCGAAAGACCTCGGTACGAACAAAGAGCAGTCGATTACGATTCAATCGTCTTCAGGGATCGACGAGGCTGAAATCGAGCGTATGGTGAAAGAAGCGGAAGCGAACGCGGAAGCTGACAAACAACGTAAAGAAGAAGCTGAACTCCGCAACGAGACAGACCAACTCGTCTTCGCAACGGACAAAGCCATTAAAGACCTCGGCGACAAAGTCGATGCTACGGACAAAGAGCGCGCTGAAGCTGCGAAAGAAAAAGCGAAAACGGCACTCGAAGGCACAGACCTCGAAGCCCTCCGTACGGCGAAAGACGAATTGTCGAATGTCGTGCAAGAGTTGACGCAAAAAGTATATGCGAACATGGCTGAACAGCAAGGTGCTGAAGGTGCAGAGACGCAGACGGAAGCGAAAGACGACAACGTCGTCGACGCTGAGTTTGAAGATCTCGACGATCGCAAATAAGGCAACCGATAGAGAGGAGAGCGCCAAAGCAGGTTTCTGCTTTGGCTCTTTCCATGTTAAGGTAGATTCGGTAGAATTTTAGTTTAGACAGTGTAGAGGAGAGAGTAACGTGGCGAAACGAGATTATTATGAAGTGCTTGGCCTAGATAAATCGGCCTCGGCACAAGACATCAAACGTGCCTATCGCAAGCTGGCACGCCAGTATCACCCTGACATCAACCAAGAGCCGGATGCGGCCGACAAGTTCAAAGAGCTCGGTGAAGCGTACGAAGTATTGTCAGACGAACAGAAACGGGCCCAATACGACCGTTTCGGTTTTGAAGGGGCCAGCCAATTCGGCGGCGGTGGCGACTTCCAAGGCGGCTTCGGTGACATCTTCGACATGTTCTTCGGTGGCGGTGGGGGACGTCGTCAAGACCCGAACGCTCCACGACGCGGGGAAGACTATCAATACGTCGTCGACCTCGATTTCATGGAGAGTGTGACCGGCAAGACGGAAATCATCGACCTTGAGATCGAAGTTGAATGCGACACATGCATGGGCAGCGGCGCCAAACCGGGAACAAAACCGGATACGTGCGGCCGTTGTGGCGGCAGCGGTGTCGAGACGGTCGAACAGAACACGATTCTCGGCCGGATGGTCAATCAACGGACCTGTAGCCAATGTCACGGTAGCGGGAAGACGATTAAAGAAAAATGTGAAACGTGTCACGGCTCTGGCCATGTGAAGAAACAGAAGCAAGTCGAAGTCAAAATTCCAGCCGGGATTGACAACGGCCAACAAATCCGTCTATCAGGCAAAGGTGGTCCTGGCTTTAACGGCGGCCCAGCCGGCGACCTGTATATCGTCGTTCGGGTCCGGGCGCATGAAATCTTTGAACGGGTCGACCAACATATCACGATGGAGATGCCGGTCACGTTCGCTCAGGCCGCACTCGGTGCGGAACTCGAAGTTCCGACCGTCCACGGTAAAGTGAGTTTGAAAGTTCCTGCCGGGACGCAGACCGGTTCGCGATTCCGGTTGCGCGGTAAAGGAATGCCGAGCGTCCGCGGCGGCGGCAACGGCGACCAGTACGTCAATATCGTCATCATGACGCCGACGAATATGACCGACCGTCAAAAAGAATTGCTCCGTGAATTCGAAGAGATTAGCGGAGAAGCAGGCGTCGAAGAACAACATGGCCTGTTTCAAAAGATGAAGAAGTTTTTTAGCCAGTAAAAGGAGCGTGTTCAAACAATGAAATGGTCTGAAATTTGTGTCCACACGACACAACAGGCAGTCGAAGCCGTATCGAATTTACTACATGAAGTGGGGGCACAAGGGGTCGTCATCGAGGACGTTGAAGATTACGACCAGATGATGGCTGAAGACCATTTCGGCGAGATTTGGGACGTGTCGGGTCGCGAATCGTACCCGACGTCGGGTGTGTATGTGAAAGCATACGTCCCGGCTTCAGGTGATTTCCAAGACACGCTCGCCGCGTTCAAAAAAGAAGTGGCAGGCTTGCGCCATGTGCTCGATATCGGCACTGGTGACGTGACGGTCGTCGAGATGGATGAAGAGGACTGGGCCCATTCGTGGAAGCAGTACTACAAGCCCGTTAAAATCTCGCAACATCTGACAATCGTCCCGCTTTGGGAAGATTACGAGCCACAACCGGAAGAGAACGTCATCTTGCTCGATCCGGGCATGGCGTTCGGGACGGGGACGCATCCCACGACGATGCTCTGCATTCAGGCGATCGAGAACTATATCCGACCGGGTGACCGATTGATTGACGTCGGTACGGGGTCGGGCGTCCTTGCCATCGCCGCTGCGAAGCTCGGGGCCGAACGGGTCGAGGCGCTCGATTTGGATGCGGTCGCCGTCGAATCGGCACGCCAAAACGTCGAGACGAACGGTGTCGGCAACGTCATCGACGTGAAGACGGGTGACTTGTTGAAAGGGATGACGGGCGAGTACGACCTCGTCGTCGCCAATATTTTGGCCGATGTCATCATGCTATTCATCGATGACGCATACGCACGCGTCAAGCCAGGCGGTTATTTCATCACGTCGGGCATCATCGGACAGAAGCGGGCCGAGGTGACGGAAGCGCTCAAGGCGTCTGGATTCGTGATTGAAGAGACACGGGTCATGGAAGACTGGGTCGCCATCATCGCGAAGAAGGACTAAGCCATGCAACGTTATTTCTTACCGCGCGAATCATTTGTCAATGACACGGCCACGTTACCGGCCGACGTCGTCCATCATATCGGAACCGTGCTCCGGGAGACGCCCGGTTATCGCATGGTACTCTTAGATGGTACCGGTCTTGAATATGAGGCCGAGGTCGTGACGCTCGAGAAGAAGACGGGAACGGCCCGTGTCCTCGAACGTCGTCAAGCGACGACCGAACTTCCCGTCGACGTGACGCTCGCCTATGCGCTCCCGAAAGGTGATAAAGTCGAACTTGTCGCCCAAAAAGGGACCGAGCTCGGCATGCATCACTTTTGGGTATTCGAGTCGAAGCGCTCGGTCGCCAAGTGGGACGCCAAAAAGGCACCCAAAAAAGTCGAACGGCTCCAAAAAATCATGCAGGAAGCGGCCGAACAGTCGTACCGCGCCGTCGTTCCGATGTGCCAACACATCACACCTCGGGAATTGACGGACCGCATCGATGCGTTCGATGCCGTCGTCATCGCCTATGAGGAACAAGCGAAGCAAGGGGAGCAAGCAGCGTTTGCGACGGTGTTACAAGCACTTCGACCTGGAGCGAAGCTACTGCTCATCGTCGGGCCAGAAGGCGGCTTTGACGAAAGTGAAGTGAAGGAGTGGACGGAACGCGGGGCAAAGGCCTGTGCATTCGGACCGCGCATCTTGCGTTCTGAAACCGCGCCGCTCTATGCGCTCGCCGCTGTCTCTTATGCGCTCGAATTGAATTGACACATCAAACGGCTCTCGCATCCGCGAGAGCCGTTTTTGTATTTAGAAAAAAACAGGCTCGCGATTTGGGCGCGAGCCTGTCGAATTATTATTTGACGAGTGTGATCGTCTTCGTCGTCACGTTGCCGGCGAGGTCGGTCGCCTCGAATGTGAACGTGTTCTCTCCTGACGTCACAGGAAGCGTGACTGTCTGTGTTTTCGCAAATGAACGCATCTCATACGGTGCTTTCAGCGCTTGGCTGAATTTCAAGTCGCCGTTGACGACGAGTTTCACTTCGTCGAAGTTGTCTTTCACCGTCACCGCGACGTCGACCGATGTTTGTTTTTTACCAATTTTCTTCGGCAGTTTTCCAAGTTCGATGCTGGCTGGTGTCGTGTCCACGAAAATCGCACGTTGGAAGTTGGCGACGTTTCCAGCCGCATCCTCGGCGACGAACCGTAACTTATGGACACCGTCCGCGAACGTCCGCGTCGTGTCGAAGATGTGTTCTTTCTTCGCATCGTCCCATGTGAGCGGAACGTCAACACCGTCGACTTGGAACGACTGGATCGCAGATGCATCTTGAATCGTTCCAGTCACCGGGATGACCGATGTCGCGTATGGCGTCAAAGCGAGCGGGGCGTTCACGAATACGCCAGGCTTATCCGCGTCTGTCGAGTAAGCGACCGTCTTCGTCGTGCTGTTGCCGGCGTGATCGACGACGCGAACGCTGACTTGATCGGCGTCACTGACGCCTGTGAACGTATAGGCCTTGCCATCAGCTTGCTTGGCGACGGATTTTCCGTTCAAGAAATATTCGACCGAATGAACTCCAGAGAATTCATCTTTCGCTTGGACCGCCAAGCTCTCCCCTTGCCATTTCGTCGTGAACGTCGGGTCCGTGTAATCGACTTTGACTGGGAAGCGAAGCGTCTGAGCTTGTTTTTTCATGTAATCGATGCTTCCTTCGATTTCATAGAAGTATTTGCCGGCCGGCGCTGGTTTGCCGTTCAACTGACCATCCCATGTGTAAGCGGCCGAGTAGTAATAAGGTGTGTTGGCACCGCCGTCAAAGTAGTTCTTGCGAAGCTCTTCGTCTTGGAACAACGTCCGGACGACATTGCCGGCCTCGTCGACGATGCGATACTTGACGTCCTTGGCGTTACGGAGCAACGAGAACACCGGTACAGCGACATCTTTTGAGCCATCTTTGTCTGGTGAGAAGGCGATTGCGTCGGCATCGACGGATTGGTCAAGGTTCGAACCGAGATAGTTCCCTGTTTGATCGACCATACCTGCTACTTCGTAGAACGAGCCGTCTTCATAGATGGAGGCATCGAATATTGGGGCCTTGCCCCAGTCGCCTTCGAAACCGACGAACGGTACAACGAGTGACGGGTTGCCCTCAGCACCGTTGACGTCCGTCAAACGGACGAATCCATCGACGAAGTAACCGTTCTCGAAGACGTCTTTCGCCGGTACGAGACCTTCGAGCGTTTTCGGATTGAGCACTTGCGCTTTCGAGACGTCGAGTGCGACTTTGAGTTCTACTTTCGCGTTCGGTTTTACTTTGACCGTACTGACTTTCTTCCCGTTGACCGTCACTTTTGCATTCTCGAGCGCTTGGGCTTCCATCGCGTTCTGAACGAGTCCGGCCGTCTTCTCGATAGCGAGATCGGTCTGGAGTGACGAAGACACGTTATACGATACGGCCTTGTCCGACAAGTTCTCGACGACAAGCGTGAACGTCGCCTTGCTGCGGTTCAATTCCTTAAGCGCGACTTGCGCTTCTTTCGTCTTCTTCTCGTACGCGATTGCCGGTGTCGAGACGGCAGCATGTAATTGCATGAGACCAGCTCCACCACGACGTGGCGTGTAAGGGAGGTTTTGTTGTAACTGTTTGTTGAGCGGTCCGATATCCGTGACAGCTTTTGATGTGTTGATGAGCAAGTTCTTCGCCATCGTGACGCGTGCTGTGCCTGTCAAATTGAAGTCGCGGTCGACGCGCTCGAGCACGAGAGCAGCTCCGCCGGCCACGTGTGGGGCTGCCATCGATGTACCGCTCATCAAGCCGTACTGGTTATCGTTCAACGTCGAGAAGATCTGTCCGCCCGGTGCTGAAATTTCTGGCTTGAAGTCGAGGTTTGGCGTCATGCCCCACGACGTGAAGTTCGAGAGCTGACCGGCCGCGCCGTTGACAACGCTGAGGCGATCGCCGGCAAAGCCGATTGTCATCTGTTCAACAGCGAGGAGACGTTGTTGCAACGTATTGCCGTCTTTGATGCTGAGCGAGGCCATCGGGATTTTCGGGTTGGCTAATGCCATACTCACATAATCGCCGTGACCGACGGCACCGCGGACGATAACACCGGCCGCGCCGTTCGCTTCGGCTGTCTGTTGAATATTTGAATAGAAGTAACTGCCGTCACGGACCGCGAGGACGATTTTTCCTTTAACGTCTTTTCCGACGTATTGGCTCGGTTGGCCGTCGCCGACGTAGACGAGGTCGTAGTTGCCTTGCGTGAAGGCAGGTCCGTCTTGTTTTTTCCAACCGATTTTGTCAGTTGCGTCACCCGACTTGACCGAGAACGCGTCCAATTGAATTTGATCGTTCTCGAGCGAAGCGACAGATGTCGACGCCGAGCTGACACTCGGGGCACCGACGACGCCCGTGTCCGGATTATCGGCGTACGGAAGGTCGTACCCGTTGCCAAAGTAGGCCGAGTTTCCAGCCGAGATTGACATGAAGACACCGTTATCGACGGCACGTTGGACGGCTTGTTGTTCCGGCGAGTCGGCATCGACGAATCCGGCCGTTGAGCCGAGACTCATGTTGATGACATCCGCACCGAGTTTGATGGCGTCATCGATGGCTTTGATGTAGATATCGCCATATGTCGAAGCGTAGTTCGGATCGTTACTGAATACTTTGAGTCCGAGCACTTGTGCCTCAGGAGCGACACCTTTCAAGCCACCGGTCGCTTCATCGCCGTTGGCGGCAACTGTACCCGAGACGTGCATCCCGTGCATCGAGGCGCCAGGAGAATCGTCACGGATATCATCGTTCTCATCATAATAGTTATAAGCGTATGGGACTTTCTCGTTTATGTAAGCTCCAGGCATGCCGAACGTGCTGACGGCCGTCTCGACTTCAGTTTGAGACAACTCGGCTTTTGAATCATCCGTAAGACGGAAGTCACGGTGGTCGGCGTCAACGCCTGTATCGATGACAGCGACGATCGTCCCTTCACCCGTGAACCCGTAATCGCCCCACGTCTGCTGTGATTGGACCATGCCATTACTCGTGACCATGTCCGGTTTGACTTCTGGACGTTCGTACTCGTTGACGACGTGGACGCTTGCGACTTCAGGCAACGCCTCGACCTTTTTGACGTCGGTTGCTGTGAGCATCGTACTGAAACCGTTGAAGACGGTCGTGAACTCTTCGAGCGTCACGGCCTTGACGCCTTTTTTCGAGATGGCAGCTTTCGCTTTCTTTTGTTCGGCTTTGACGAGCTTTTGAGCGCCGTCTTTCTCCGTTTTTGTCAACTCGTTAAACTTTTTACCCTTTTTCTTTGCTTGTTCGATTGCTGGGGCACCGACGAGTTCGACGACGACGCGTAATTTCTCATGTTTGTCGGTCGAGCTCACGCTTTGTTTGACAGATGGCTTGGCTAGGACAGGTTCTGCGCCGAGGCCGAGTAGGCCGGGCGTCAACGCGAGGCAAGTCGCGAGGGAGACGTTCAAATAAAATTTCGGTTGTGGCAATTTAGTATCCTCCAATCGTTTTTTGAAAAAATAAATCCATTTGTGGAAAATGATAGCGGATTTCAAACCAGAATTCTTCCTATTTTTTAAACGATAGGGTAATGAATTTGAACAAATTAAAAGATTCTGACAATTACTTTGGACCTATCCACGTTGAAATGTGGATAGGTCTTTTCTCATTTCCTGACTCTTTCATCGGATTAACAATAAATAATTCATCTCTCTCAAACAATATGGGCAATTCGCTTGAGATTTTAATCTAAAGTTGGTAAAGTCTGTAGTAGATAAATCATATAAAACTTATCGATATAGTCGGAATAAAGATGATGGGGTGACAACATGGGATTACAATTCATGGACATTTTTAAGGAATGGGCGACAGAATATGACGCGACCGTGACCGGACATGACGAACAGTATCGTGAAGTGTTCGCCGGGTACGAGACGATGCTCAACGAGGTCGTGGACCAATTAGAAGGCCGGGTCATGGAATTCGGAAGCGGGACAGGAAACTTGAGTGCAAAAATCTTGGAGCGCCACGAATTGATTTCGGTCGAACCGTCTCCGGAAATGCGGGCCGTCGCGGCCGAGAAGTTACAGCTCGATATCGTCGACGGTGACTTTCTCAACTATCCGACAGATCAACAGGTCGATACAATCGTGTCATCCTATGCGTTCCATCATTTGACGGATGATGAGAAACGGACGGCGATTCGAAGTTACGTCGAACACCTCGACGCCCCGCGCTTCGTCTTGCTCGATACGATGTTCGCCTCGCAAACAGCGAAACGGGACATCTTGGACTGGGCCGAAGCGAACGGCTATACCGATTTACTCGAGGATTTGAATCGAGAGTTTTATCCATATACCCAGACGATTCAAGCGATGCTCGAAGCAAACGGCTATACGGTTACGCTCACGCAAAAAAATAAATTCGTCTGGCTCGTCGTGGCCACGAAACAATCAGGAGGGACTCAATCATGAAAAGTTATAAAGTCGAAAGCTTTAATTTAGACCATACAAAAGTACAAGCGCCTTACGTCCGTTTAGCTGGAGTGAAGAAAGGGACGGCCGATACGATTTATAAATATGACATTCGCTTCATTCAACCGAACGAAGGGCTTATGCCGATGCGCGCCGTCCATTCGCTCGAGCACTTGATTGCTGAAAACAGCCGTAGCCACTCGAATCAAATCATCGATGTCTCGCCGATGGGTTGCCAGACAGGCTTCTATTGGACGATGTTGAACGACGGGGATTACGAAGCGATGCTCGACCTCGTCGAAGCGACACTCCGCGACGCAGCGAATGCGACAGAACTTCCAGCGCAAAACCCGATTCAATGCGGGAGTGCGAACCATCACGATTTCGAGGGCGCGAAGAAGCTCGCGGCCGACATGCTTGCTAAGCGTGACGAGTGGCACATCATCTTCAAGGACGAAGCGTAAATGATTGTCCAAAGCGTCTATGAATTGATCGGGGAGACGCCTCTTCTCGAATTGCGGACGTTACCGGTTCCTCCTGGTGTCAAAGTGTACGGCAAGCTCGAGATGATGAACCCGGGCGGAAGTGTCAAGGATCGGCTCGGTCTGCAATTGATTGAACGGGCGCTTGAACGTGGACAACTTGAACGCGGGGGAACGGTCGTCGAACCGACGGCCGGGAACACCGGAATCGGGCTCGCGCTCGCCTGTCAACGTCACGGCATCAAGTTGATGACCGTCACTCCGGAGAAGTTCAGTCAAGAGAAGCAAGCGCTCATGGCGCTCCTCGGGGCGACCGTCGTCAACACGCCGACGGAGCTCGGGATGAAAGGTGCCATCGCGCGGGCGAAAGAGCTTGCCATCGAACATGACGCCTATGTGCCGGAACAGTTCTCGAATCCGGATAATCCGGACGCATACGTCGACACGCTCGCGCTCGAGCTTCAGGCCGACCTGCCGAACATCGATGTGTTCGTCGCCGGGGCCGGCTCAGGGGGGACGTTTACAGGTGTCGCGAGCAAGTTGCGGCCGAACGGGACGAAGACGATCGTCGTCGAGCCGAAAGGGTCGATTTTGAACGGTGGAGCACCAGGGCCGCACAAGACAGAAGGCATCGGCGTCGAGGCGTGGCCGGCATTCTTGCCGCGCGACCTCGTCGACGGGATTTACACGATTACGGACGAAGAGGCGTTCTATTATGTCGCCCACCTCGCCAAACAAGAAGGTTTGCTCGTCGGAAGTTCATCCGGAGCGGCCATCGCGGCATGCGTACAAGAAGCGGCCCAGATGACAGAAGGCGTCATCGTGACGATTTTACCGGACAGCGTCGAACGTTATTTAAGTCAAGGAATAGTCAAGGAGGCAGAATATGCGTACAAAAACAGCACTCATTCACGGCGGTAAAACAACGGACCCGTTGACGGGAGCCGTCACACCACCGATTTATCAGACGAGCACGTATAAGCAGGACGGCATCGGCAATCTCCGCGAAGGGTATGAATATTCCCGGACGGCCAACCCGACACGGACGGCACTTGAGACGCTCATCGCCGATATCGAGGGCGGTGCTAGCGGGTTTGCGTTCGGTTCTGGGATGGCAGCCATCTCGACGATTTTAATGTTAATGAAATCAGGGGACCACGTTATCGTCGGTTCTGACGTATATGGGGGAACATACCGTGTATTCAATCGAGTATTTCAATCACTTGGCTTGGAGGCAACTTTTGTCGATACGGCCGATACGCAAGCGGTCCGTGAAGCGCTCCAGCCGAACACGAAAATGATTTACGTCGAGACACCGACGAACCCGTTGTTGAACGTGACCGACATGCGCCTCATCCGCGCCATCGCTGACGAGGCGGACGTCCTGTTCGTCGTCGACAACACGTTCATGACACCGTACTTCCAAAACCCGATCGAACTCGGGGCGGACTACGTGCTTCATAGCGCCACAAAATATTTAGGCGGCCATAGCGATGTCGTCGCCGGTCTCGTCGTCGCCCGCACGGAAGAGCTTGGGGAGCGTTTGGCGTTTCTTCAAAACTCAATCGGCGCGGTACTCGGTCCACAAGACAGCTTCCTCGTTGTTCGCGGCATCAAGACGCTCGCGGTCCGCATGGAAGCGATTGAAGCGAACGCGCTCGCGCTCGTCGACTACTTGACGAAGCATGAAGCAGTCAGCCGTGTCTTGCATCCGAGTGTCGGTAGCGAAGAAGCGAAGCGGGTCCACTTGTCGCAGGCACGTGGTTTCGGTGGCATGCTCGCCTTCGATGTCGGTTCAGCCGAGGCGGCCGAACTCGTCGTCGCGAAGACGAAGTACTTCACGCTCGCCGAGAGTCTCGGTGCGGTCGAGAGCTTGATTAGCGTCCCGGCCCGAATGACGCATGCATCAATTCCAGCAGAGCGTCGTCTCGAACTCGGGATTACGGACGGACTCGTCCGCATCTCGGTCGGTCTTGAAGATGTACAAGATTTGATTGAAGATTTGGAGCAGGCGCTCGCAACCGTGGCGACGATTCCGAACTAAGTTGCATAGCGATACGAGGTGCGCTCGCGAGCGTGCCTTTTTTTGTCGTGTGCAAGGTGAAAGAATTCGCTTGAATGTCCTAATCGCATCGACTACACTGACGATAATTGATTACGAGAGCGGGTGAACAGAGTGAACAAAGGCGTCATGCCAACGGTCGGAGCCTACGTCATGTGGGGCGTCCTACCGATTTATTGGAAGTTTTTGCAGGAAATACCGAGCGGTCAAATCTTGGCCCATCGCATCGTCTGGTCGTTTCTCTTCATCTTACTTGTCTTGAAATGGACGAAACAGTGGACCGAGTTCAACTATGCGCTCCGGCACCGGGCGACAAGGAACGCCTTTATGTTGAACGGATTTATCGTCAGTGCCAACTGGTTCGTCTACATATGGGCGGTCAATCACGGCTATATCATCGAAGCGTCACTCGGCTATTACATCAATCCGCTCGTGAGCATGGTGTTAGGTGTGCTTGTTTTTCGGGAATCATTAAATCGAGTACAATGGCTGGCGGTGACCGTGGCGGCGATCGGCGTGCTCGTCTTGACGTTCGGCTATGGGTCGTTCCCATGGATCGCGTTCATTTTGGCCAGTACGTTCGGGTTTTACGGGATGGTGAAGAAACGCCGTCCACTTGCCTCGACGGTTAGCCTCGGCATTGAAACGCTCGCGGTCGTGCCGGTCGCTATCATTTTCTTGGGTTGGCAGACGTCTCAGGGAGGATTGACGATGACGACCGAACCGGTCATTTGGGTCGCGTTGGTCGGGACAGGCGTGATGACGGCGCTACCCCTTCTTTTGTTCGGGTATGGGGCCCAACATATCCCGTTCACGTTAGTCGGGTTTCTTCAGTTCATCGCACCGACGCTCAGTCTAGCAATCGGGGTCATTCTCTATAATGAACCGTTCACGGGCTATCACGTTTTTGCGTTCACATGTATATGGATTGCCATTTTCTTCTTTAGTTGGAACAGTTGGATCCAGACGCGGAAACGCCGTCAACTCGTCTGAATTGAAAGCTGTTACATTTCAAGAAAACGTGATAATATGTTAGATGTCAGACCTATATGTCAGACCGATACATCAGAGGAGGAATTTTACGATGGAATTAGCACGTTATATCGACCACACAGCCTTGAAGGCAGAAACAACGAAAGATCAAGTCACAAAACTTTGTGCCGAGGCTCTCGAATACAAATTTGCAAGCGTCTGTGTTAACCCGACATGGGTGAAGTATGCGGCGGAACAACTCAAATCAGATGACGACGTCAAAGTATGCACGGTCATCGGCTTCCCACTCGGAGCTAACACGCCAGAAGTGAAAGCGTTCGAAACTAAAGACGCGATTGCAAACGGTGCAGACGAAATCGATATGGTCATCAATATCGGTGCTATGAAAGACGGCGACTTCGATCTCGTTGAGCGCGATATCCGCGCTGTCGTCGAAGCGGCAAACGGGACGCTCGTTAAAGTTATCTTTGAGACGTGCCTCCTTACGAAAGAAGAAATCAAAAAAGCGGCTGAGCTTTCAGTCAAAGCAGGCGCAGACTTCGTGAAAACGTCGACTGGCTTCTCGACAGGCGGCGCGACAGTAGAAGATATCCGCCTCATGCGTGAGACGGTCGGACCAGATCTCGGTGTTAAAGCTTCAGGCGGCGTACGTGATTTTGAAGGCGCACAAGCGATGATCGATGCAGGCGCGACGCGCATCGGCGCATCAGCTGGAATCGCCATCGTTACAGGCGGACGTTCAGACAGCGACTATTAATAACTAGTGGTTGACCGCACGACTTACTTTCACTATAATATGTTATGACGTGTGAAACACGTTTCCTTAGTCGTGTAATTCGGAGGGAGGGAAAACTAGTGGAAACTCGTGTCCGTAAAAACGAATCGCTTGAAGACGCTCTTCGTCGTTTCAAACGCGGTGTTTCGAAAGATGGCACTCTTGCCGAAGTTCGCAAACGTCGTCACTACGAAAAGCCAAGCGTAAAACGTAAATTGAAATCAGAAGCTGCGCGTAAGCGTAAGAAATTCTAATTTCAGTTTCATTTGTAGAGAGGGTGTTAGCTCATGAGTCTTCAAGAACGCTTGACGGACGACATGAAGCAAGCCATGCGCGCGAAACAGAAAGATCGTCTCACGACGATCCGGATGGTCAAAGCGTCGCTCCAAAATGAGGCCATCAAATTTGGTCGACAAGATCTAACTGAGGAAGAGGAACTCACGGTGCTCAACCGAGAGATGAAACAGCGCAGAGACTCCCTCCGAGAATTCGAAAGCGCTGGTCGTGAAGACCTTGCTTCTAAAGTAGCTGACGAGATTGTCGTACTAGAGGCCTATATGCCTGAACAACTTTCTGAAGATGAAGTCACGGCAATCGTGAAAGCAGCTATTGCTCAAACGAATGCTACAGGCCCGTCGGATATGGGTAAGGTGATGGGCGTCGTCATGCCTCAAGTTAAAGGCAAGGCAGACGGTGGTCTTGTGAACCGCATTGTCAAACAACAATTGACGAATTAATGAGAGAGACAGAGATTTTTGGGTCAAACCAAAAGTTTCTGTCTTTTTTTGCGTATTCCGAAACCAAAAGCGAACTTGTTTCGTATACACTAGAGATAAGAGGTAGCTTGTGAACTCGGAAGGGGGTTGCAATACGATGACATTTGGTCTCGGAGTGATTCTGACGGTGTTTTTTGTCGGAATCGTCCTTCTAGGAATTGAAGTGTTCGTTGCCGGTTTTGGATTGTTCGGCGTGCTAGGGATTGGGGCGGTCGTCGCCAGTTTGATTATGGCGGGTGCCACAATCGGACAATTATGGTTGTCAATCGGATTGGCCACGGCCATCGTCGCCGGGCTCGGATTTTGGGCATATCGTCGCCTTCAGTCCAATCGTTCGCTCATGTACAAAGGGTTGATTTTGACCGATTCGACGTCAACAGATAAAGGGTATCTGTCCCACGATGACCGCAAACGGTTGCTCGGGAAAGTCGGGGTTACGTTGACGCCGCTTCGCCCGGCGGGTACCGCTGAGATTGATGGAGAACGGATTGATGTCGTGACAGAAGGTAGCTATCTCGATTCGCAAACGAAAATTCAGGTGTATAAAGTCGATTCAGGACGCGTTGTCGTCCGTAGCTTTATAGAGCCGAAGGAGGATGTAACAGAATGACACCAGAAATATTATCCGCGTTACTCATCTCAGGTGGAGGATTAATTGCGCTCGCCATATTCTTCACGTTCGTACCGGTCGGGCTGTGGATCAGTTCGTTCGCCGCTGGCGTCCACGTCTCAATCTTCACACTGGTCGGGATGCGACTCCGTCGCGTCGTCCCGTCGAAAATCGTCAACCCGCTCATCAAAGCGGTCAAAGCCGGCATCGGCTTGAACACGAACCAGCTCGAGAGTCACTTCTTGGCCGGGGGTAACGTCGACCGTGTCGTCAACGCCTTGATTGCGGCCCACCGTGCCGATATCGAATTATCGTTTGAACGTGCCGCAGCAATCGATCTTGCCGGTCGTAACGTGTTAGAGGCGGTTCAAATGTCCGTTAACCCGAAAGTCATCGAAACGCCGTTCATCGCCGGTGTGGCCATGGATGGGATTGAAGTGAAGGCGAAAGCCCGCATCACAGTCCGTGCCAACATCGACCGTCTTGTCGGGGGTGCCGGGGAAGAGACGATTATCGCCCGTGTCGGTGAAGGGGTCGTCTCGACAATCGGTTCACAACACAACCATAAGCACGTCTTGGAGAACCCGGATATGATTTCACGTACCGTATTGACGAAAGGTCTTGATTCAGGGACCGCGTTTGAAATCCTATCCATCGATATCGCTGACATTGATATCGGTAAAAACATCGGGGCGGTCCTCCAGACCGACCAAGCCGAAGCTGATAAGAAAATCGCGCAAGCGAAAGCGGAAGAACGCCGCGCGATGGCGATTGCCCGTGAGCAAGAGATGAAATCGTCGGTCGAAGAGATGCGCGCCAAAGTCGTCGCGGCCGAGGCGGAAGTTCCGCTCGCGATGGCCGATGCCCTGCGTCATGGCAAACTCGGTGTCATGGACTACGTCAACTACTTGAACGTCCAAGCCGATACGGAAATGCGCAAAGCCATCGGTCACCCTGTCGAATCTGACAAAGAGTGACCGGAATGGATGGATTATGGGTACTACTCCTCGCCGCCTTCGGGATCGCCTCGGCGGTCATGAAGCGGATGGAGAAATCATCATCTACTGGAGAACGGCCACCGAGCACGGATTTGAAGCGGTATCTCGATACGGTCGGTGACATGATGAAAGAAGTCGAGGCGACGTTCGACGAGCCGCGCAACAATCAAGACAAACCGGCTCCTCAGAAACTGCGTCGCCGTGTCGCCGCACCAGCCGAAACGACAGACCGACAGGCGCCGCGTCGACGTGAAGAACTGCCGCACGTGAGTGCCCAGTTCGAACAGTCAGTCAAGATTCCACCGATTACCGAGGTGACCGAGTCACGGCCACAGCCGCGCATGTCGATGAAGCAAGTTCGACAAGCGGTCGTATGGAGTGAAATTTTGCAACCGCCGGTGTCGAAACGCCGTCGGTAAACCTGAGGCAGTGACTCCGTGTCACTGCTTCTTTTTGTTGGAAGAATGGGCGGTCTTTCTTTCACGAACGGCTTGATAGTGCTAAAGTAAAGAAGGAACAATCTACTGATGGGGAGGAGAAACAACCATTGATTATGACTGATAAAATTCCGTTCGTCATGGAACATGCGAACGAAGCGCAGGCGCTCCTCGGACCGAAGGACGAAGTATTTCAAGCCATCGAGGCAGAACTCGCGGTCGCACTCACTCCTCGTGGAGAAGAATTGATCATTCAGGCCGATACAGCCGATACGCTCGAATTGACGAAGGCCGTCATCAAGACGTTGCAACAACTCGTTAAAAAAGGGGCTCGCTTGAACGAGAGCGATGCCATCAGTGTGATTCAACACATCAAAGTCGGTAAAGGCGACGAATTGCTCGAGCATTATGAGCGGGTCGTCTTCACGACAAACAAAGGGAAACCGATTCGGGCGAAGACGGTCGGGCAGAGCCGTTACGTCCGGGCCATCGAAAAACGTGACCTCGTGTTCGGAATCGGACCGGCGGGGACCGGGAAGACATACTTGGCCGTCGTCTTGGCGGCACGGGCGCTGAAAGAAGGGCAAGTCAAACGGATTATTTTGACGCGTCCGGCGGTCGAAGCGGGGGAGAACTTGGGCTTCTTGCCTGGGGATTTGAAAGAGAAGGTCGACCCGTACTTGCGTCCGTTGTACGATGCCTTGTTTGACGTCTATGGCGTCGAACAGACGAACCGGTTGCTCGAACGCGGCACGATCGAAGTCGCGCCGCTCGCCTATATGCGCGGTCGGACGCTTGAAGATGCGTTCGTCATTTTAGACGAGGCACAGAACACGACGAAAGAACAGATGAAGATGTTTTTGACGCGACTCGGGTTCGGCTCGAAAATGGTCGTCACCGGCGATTTGACGCAAGTCGATTTGCCAAAAGGCAAGGCGTCAGGATTGCAAGAGGCGCTTCACCTGCTCGAAGGGGTCGATGGAATCCACTTCGAACACTTTACATCGTCCGACGTCGTTCGCCATCCGCTCGTCAAGAAAATCATTAACGCCTATAGTACTGAACTCACATAACCAAAAGGGGGGGCACTGATGCAGCAAGCACGTCATTGGACGGTCGCGACAATCTCCGTCCTCTTTTTTCTCATTTTAGGCGCGATTCTATACTTTACGGTGCGCCCATCCATCATTAGTGTCGAGCCGCTCGGGATTGCCGAACAGGACATTCGCTCGCCGGTCACGATTGAAGACCGGACGGCGACAGAGCGGTTACGACAAGATGCGATCAATAGCGTCGGCAGTCAGTTCTCGTTGCGGCGCGAGTTTGCCGATCAACAGATCGCCAAAGTTGAGCAACTGTTCGCAGCGTTCGAAGAGACGGAAGATGACACCGAGCTATCAGACATCAAAAATCGCTTGAACTCGACCGAGGTGAACGGATTCCTCGGCGATGATGAACTGAACCTTCTGCTCGAGGCGAGCGAGAACACCCGTCGTACGGTCGAAGACGTCACCGTGACGGCGCTCCAAGAAGTGATGGGTAACCGCATCGACACGAGCTCACAGTCCATCTCAGAAGCGAGAGATCGGGCTGAGACACTTGTCGACCAATCACCGCTCTCACTCGAGTTCCGGGCGATCGCTAACAGCCTGAGCGATCAATTGATCGTACCGAACTACGTGTTCGACTCTGAAGCGACACGTGAGAAAGAACAGCAGGCGGTCGATGCGGTCGAACCGGTCATCATTCAAGAAGGCCAGTTGCTCGTCAACCAAGGCGAGGTCGTGACGCGCGAAATCTACCGCAAACTCGAATTGACAGGGGCTATCGATCCAAATCGTTCGTTCGCACCGCTGTTCGGGGCTTACTTACTGAGCGGACTGTTGACGATCGGTTTTCTGTTCATGTTAATCCGTTCGAAAATTCAACAACTGTTACTCCGCCCTAAAATCTTGATTACTGTCTATGGATTATTATTGTTACAGCTCGGCATTTTCTTTGGTGTCGGTTATATCGGTATCGAGTTCACGACATATGCGTACGTGCTCGCACCGACGGCATTCGTCGTCCTGTTGCTGCGTATCCTCGTCGATGAACGGGTCGCGCTTGCCTCGGCGTTGATCACGATGATTGCCGGGTCGATTGTGGCGAGTTTCGGGCAAAACACGAGCTTCATGACGGTCGTCTATTTCGCGACCGGAAGTTTCTTGGCCGTCTTCCTCGTCGAACCGAAGATTCAGCGCAAACGACTATTCTTGTCCGGTGTGTTGCTCGGCATTATCAATATCATCATGGTGCTCGCGCTCTTGTTCTTGCGCAACACGCAAGTGACGTGGGAGATGGTCGCCTACTTATCCGGTTTCGCCATCACGAGCGCGCTGTTGTCCATCGTGCTCACGTTCGGCTTCTTGCCGTTCCTCGAACCGTGGTTCGGCGTCCTATCGTCGGGTCGCCTCATCGAATTGATGAGTCCGACGCATCCGCTGTTACGTAAGTTGTTGATGGAGGCTCCGGGGACGTATCACCACAGCATGATGGTCGCCAACTTGGCCGAATCGGCTTGCGAGGCGATTGGTGCCGACGGACTGCTCGCCCGGGTCGCCAGTTATTATCATGACCTCGGTAAGACCGAGCGTCCGCTGCATTTCATCGAGAATCAGCAGAACGGCGTCAACCCGCACGACCGGCTCACACCGGAGGAATCAGCCGACATCATCATGGCCCATCCATATGACGGGGCCGATCTGTTGAGTCGTTATAAGTTGCCAAAAGAGATTATCGATATCGCCGAGCAACATCACGGCACATCGCTCTTGAAGTTCTTTTATGTGAAAGCGAAAGAGACGCGTGACGTCAATGAATCACGGTTCCGCTACCCGGGACCGAAGCCGCAGACACGCGAGGCGGCGGTCGTCATGATCGTCGATTCGATCGAGGCGGCGGTCCGGTCACAGAAGCAACCGACACCAGAACGGATTCGCCAGCTCGTCAGTGCGATTATTCGTGATAAGCTACAAGACGGGCAATTCGAAGACTGCGAGTTGACGACGAAAGAAGTATGGCGCGTCGGGGAAAGCGCGTGTGAGACGCTGACCGGCCTGTTCCATGAACGAATCGAGTATCCAGAACTGAAGAAAGAAGGAGACTTACATGCAAATCATTTCGAACGATGAGCACGGCTTATTGTCGGATGCTCAAATCGAGCTCGTTGAATCCATATTGGTCCATGCGGCGATGGAAGAAGACGTCGAAGAACCGAGTGAGCTATCGGTCACGTTCTTGACGAACGATGAGATTCAAGCCATCAACCGCGAATGGCGCGGGAAAGATACGGCGACCGACGTCATCAGTTTCGCCTTCGATGAGATGGGAGAAGACGAGATGGACTTCATGCTCGATGAAGACGAGCCCCGTCTCTTAGGGGACTTGCTCATCTCGGTCGAACGTTGTCGCGAACAGGCTGCCGATTATGGCCACTCGTTCGAACGGGAACTCGGGTTCTTGGCGATTCACGGATTCCTCCACTTGCTCGGGTATGACCATATGACGCCCGAGGAAGAAGCGGAGATGACGGCGCGCCAAGAACAAGTGCTCGCTCACTTCGAGCTGAAACGAGGCGAAGTGTGAAACCGTTCTGGTTCGCCGTGCACGGCATCGTGCACGCAGTGCGGACCGAACGCAACATGCTGATTCATCTCGTATCGAGCCTGCTCGTCGTCGTGTTTGCCTGGTGGCTCCCGACGACGAAACTCGAGAACTTGATTCTGTTCGGCTGGGTCGTGCTCGTCATCGCGCTCGAGCTGATGAACACGGCGGTCGAACGCACGGTCGACCTCGTCACGAAAGACATCCATCCGCTCGCGAAACGAGCGAAAGATGTCGCGGCCGGGTCGGTCCTCGTCTCAGCGATCGGGGCCGCCATCACGGCACTATTCATTTTTGGACCTTATATAATCGACAAATTCGTTATATGATTGAACGTATTGGAAATTTAGAAAGCAGGTGCACTATGTATCAAGAAGATTTTAAATCAGGTTTTGTGTCCATCATCGGTCGTCCGAACGTCGGAAAATCGACGTTCTTGAATCGGGTCATCGGACAAAAGATTGCTATCATGTCAGATAAGCCCCAGACGACGCGCAACAAGGTCCAAGGTGTATATACAACGGATGATTCACAAATCATCTTTATCGACACGCCAGGGATTCATAAGCCGAAACACCGTCTCGGCGATTTCATGATGAAAGTCGCGACGAACGCACTCCGTGAAGTCGACGCGATCCTCTTCATGGTCAACGTCACGGAACCGCGCGGCGCCGGCGATGAGTTCATCATCGAGAAGTTGAAAGGGCTCGATACGCCAATCATTCTCGTCATGAACAAAATCGACTTGATTCATCCGGACGAGATTCCGGCTGTCATCGAGCAGTATACGAATCAACTCGATTTCGCGGCGTACGTCCCGATTTCGGCACTTCAAGGCAACAACGTCGAACCGCTCCTTAAAGAAATCAAAAAGTTGCTCCCGGAAGGACCGATGTATTATCCGGCCGACCAAGTGACCGACCACCCGGAACGGTTCATCATTTCTGAATTGATTCGCGAGAAAGTGCTCCATAAGACGCGTGATGAAGTGCCGCACTCAATCGCGGTCGCCATCGAGTCAATCAAGAAACGGGAAAACTCGGAAATGATTGATGTCGAGGCCGTGATCATGGTCGAGCGTGATTCTCAAAAAGGAATCGTCATCGGCAAAAAAGGGGCGATGCTTCGCGAAATCGGGACAGAAGCGCGCCACGACATCGAGGCGCTCCTCGGGACGAAAGTGTATTTGAACCTATGGGTGAAAGTGCAAAAAGATTGGCGTAACAAGATGGGCCAACTCCGCGACCTCGGATTCCGCGACGACGAGTATTAAGCCATGTTGCAAAAGGTCACGGGAATCGTCATTCGGACCGTCAATTACGGAGAGTCGAACAAAGTCGTCACCTTGTTCACCGAAGAGCTCGGAAAAGTTGCCGTCATGGCACGAGGGGCGAAAAAGCCGGGCAGCCGTCTGCATTCGTCGAGTCAGCCGTTCGTCGAGGCGGTATATATTTTTCCGGCGAGTCGTGGCCTCGGCCAATTGAAATCGTCGGATGTGATCACGTCTTATCCGGAAATCCGAAAAGACGTCGAGCGGATGGCATACGCCATGTATTGGCTCGAACTCGTCGACCGGACAGTAGAGGACCGCGTCCCGAACCGTCCGCTCTATCGCATCTTGAACGACGCCCTGCAGGCGCTCAATGCAGGGATGGATCCGGAAGTGATCACGCATCACTTCGAACTTCGCATTTTGCACTTGCTCGGGGTCGCACCGGTCTTGACCGGTTGCATCCGGTGCAACGATGTGACCGACCCGATGTACTTCTCGGTGACGGCCGGCGGCTTCCTCTGCGCCCGGCACCAAGAAGAAGGATCGATTCGCATGAGCGAGCGTCTGGCGAAGTTGCTCTATTTGATGAGCCGGCACGAACTATCCGAATTCAGTAACGTTCCGCTCACGAAAGAGACACGAATTCTGCTCAGACAGCTGTTCGATGCGTATATGGACTCCTATAGTGGTCTGCGGCTGAAGACGAAACGGGTCCTCGACCAAATGCAGCGATTGTACTTGAACGATGATTGACTTTTTCGACAAGATTCGATACCATAATCTACGATTAGACAAATGAAATAGCGTGCGCAATGAAGGAAAACAAGTAGCTTTTATACCGTGGGTGCAGCGAGTTCGGGAAGGTGGGAGCCGAACGCCAGGTTGAAGTGAATGGCAATTCCAGAGCGCCCACAATCCAAAGAGTGGCCTCATCTCGAGGCAAGTAGGGTGGAACCGCGGGTAATCCCGTCCCTATGTGCATGGCACATAGGGGCGTTTTTTGTCGTTTCAATACTTTTGGAGGTGTCACATATGAAGCACATGACCGTGCAAGAAATTATTTTGACGTTACAAAATTTCTGGGCGTCGAAAGGCTGTTTGACAATGCAAGCGTATGACGTTGAGAAAGGGGCCGGCACGATGAACCCGATGACGTTCCTACGGAGTCTCGGACCCGAGCCATGGAACGTCTGTTACACAGAGCCATCACGTCGTCCGGCGGATGGACGGTACGGAGAAAACCCGAACCGCTTGTATCAGCATCACCAATTCCAAGTCATCATGAAGCCGTCGCCAAGCAACATCCAAGAGCTTTACTTAGAGAGCTTAGAGTTGATCGGGATCAACCCGCTCGAGCACGACATCCGTTTCGTCGAAGACAACTGGGAGAACCCGACGTTCGGTGCGGCCGGACTCGGTTGGGAAGTCTGGTTGAACGGGATGGAAATCACTCAGTTCACGTATTTCCAACAAGTCGGTGGCATCGAGTGCGATCCGATTGCCGTCGAGATTACGTACGGTCTTGAACGTCTTGCGTCATATATCCAAGAAGTCGAAAGCGTGTTTGACCTCGTCTGGACAGACGGATTCAAATATGGCGATATCTTCTATCAGCCGGAATTCGAACATTCAAAATATACGTTCGAGCTCTCGGACGTCGATATGTTGTTCACATTGTTCGATACGTATGAAAAAGAAGCGAAGCGTGCCTTGGACGAAAACCTCGTCTTCCCGGCTTACGACTATATCCTTAAATGTTCGCATACGTTCAACCTTCTCGATGCGAAAGGTGCCATCTCGGTGACAGAACGGACCGGTTTCATCCAACGCGTCCGTAACATGTCCCGTGCATGTGCCGCCAAATTTATCGAAGAGCGGGAACGTCTCGGTTTCCCACTTTTGAACCAACAGAAAGCAGGTGCCCTTGATGCGTGACCTTTTATTAGAAATCGGACTTGAAGAATTACCAGCCCAATACGTCCTCCGTTCAGAGAAACAATTGGCGGAACGCGTAACTACCTTCTTGACGGAAGCCCGTGTCCAATTCGGTGCAATCACCGTTTATTCGACACCACGCCGCCTCGCCGTTCTCGTCAAAGACGTGGAAGAGAACCAACAAGACTTGACGGAGACGCTTCGCGGACCGGCGAAAAAGATTGCCCAAGACGCTGAAGGAAACTGGTCGAAAGCAGCCGCCGGCTTTGCCCGTGGCCGCGGCCTATCGGTCGACGACTTGTACTTCGCCGAAGAAAAAGGTGTCGAGTACGTCTTCGCCGACCGTCATGAATCAGGTCAACCGACGAGCACGTTGCTCCCGGCACTCGAAGACGTCGTCCGAGGCATGACGTTCCCGAAAAACATGAAATGGGGCACGAGCAGCCTACGCTATATGCGTCCGATTCGTTGGCTCGTCGCCTTGTTCGGTGCCGAACAAATCGATTTCGAAATCGAAGGCGTGAAGACGGGGAACGTGACGCGTGGTCACCGTTTCTTGAGTAAGGGTGACGTCGTCATCACGGAACCGGCTGCCTACGCTGAGACGCTTGAACGCGAGTTCGTTGTCGCTTCGTACGAAGACCGTAAAGGACGCATCGAACGTCAAATCGAGGAGTTGGCTTCAGAACAGGGCTGGACCGTTCCACTCGATGCCTCGTTGCTCGAAGAAGTGACGAACCTCGTCGAATGGCCGACAGCACTATTCGGTGAATTCGATGCCCGTTATCTCGAACTTCCGGAAGAAGTCTTGATTACGACGATGAAAGAACATCAGCGCTATTTCCCGGTTTATATCGGTGAAACGCTCAAAAACTATTTCGTGACCGTCCGGAACGGAAATGCCAAATACCTTCAAAACGTCGCTAAGGGGAACGAGAAGGTCATCCGGGCCCGCTTGGCAGATGCCGTCTTCTTTTATGAGGAAGACCAAAAGACGAAGATTGACGAACAACTCGTCCGTCTCGACCGCATCGTCTTCCATGAGAAGTTGGGTACGACAGGAGACAAGGTCCGTCGCGTCGAACAGCTCGCAGGAACGCTTGCGCCATTGTTCAATGCGGATGCAGCCAAAGTGGCGCGTGCCGGTGCCATCCATAAATTCGACCTCGTCAGCCAAATGGTATATGAGTTCACAGAACTCCAAGGAGTGATGGGTGAGAAGTATGCGCTCCAACAAGGTGAGGACGCGGAAGTGGCCGCGGCAATCCGTGAGCACTACATGCCGCGCTTTGCTGGTGATGCCTCGCCGGCGACATCGACGGGTGCTGTACTCGCACTCGCCGATAAACTGGATTCGATTGCTGCCTTCTTCGGAATCGGCATGATTCCGAGCGGTTCACAAGATCCGTTTGCGCTCCGTCGCCAAGCCCAAGGGGTCGTTCAAATTTTGGCGGATTGGAAGATTGCCTTGCCACTCGACAAGTTACTTTCACAAGTTGTCGATTCGCAACTTCAGGCAGGACTTTACGATGCCGATAAAGAACAAGTCAAGGCGCAACTCGAGGACTTCTTCATGCTTCGCTTGAAGTATCGTCTGCAAGAGCGACAAGTCCGTTATGACGTCATTGACGCCGTCTTGACGACTGGCCTTGCGATCGACCGACTCGATGCGAGAGCGGATGCGGTTCAAGCCATGCTCGCGAGCGAGGCGAAACTGCTCATCGAACAATTGACACGCGTCGTCAACATCGCTAAAAAAGGCGAGGCCGGGGACGTCGATCCGTCATTGTTTGAAAATACGGAGGAGAAAGAACTCCACGCTGCCATCGAAGCGACGTTACCGGAGACGGAACGCGCGGTCGAGGCGGGCGACTATCATCAAGCAATCACATCATTGCGCGCCCTAGAACATCCGATTAGCGCTTATTTTGAAAATACAATGGTCATGAGCGATGTCGAGGCGATTCGCGAGAACCGTCTGCGCGAGATGAAGCGACTCGCTGCGACAATCGAGAATGTCGCCGATTTTAGCGCGCTCGTACTCTGACCAAACTTGAGGGGGTTGGCTATGCAGCTGAATGAACGCCAACAGAAGATCGTTGAAATCGTAAGGGTCAACGGACCAATCACGGGGGAGCAGATCGCCCAAGAGCTATCGCTCACCCGGGCCACGCTCCGACCGGACCTTGCCATTTTGACGATGACTGGAATACTAGAAGCCCGACCGCGTGTCGGCTACACGTTCGTCGGCAAACGAAACTCATCCCTGCTTCGGGAAAAGCTTGACTCGTTGACGGTCGGAGACTTCATGTCGTCGGCGAAAGTCGTCAGTAACGAGATGACGGTGTATGACGCTGTCGTGACGTTGTTCTTGGAAGACGTCGGCTCGCTGTTTGTCGTCGGGAAAGACAATGAGCTCGTCGGCGTCCTATCGCGTAAAGACTTACTCCGGGCTGCCATCGGTAATCAAGATCTCGATCAATTGCCGGTCAACGTCATCATGACCCGGATGCCGAACATCACGGTATGCGAGAAGGGTGAGACGTTGATTCGGGCCGGAATGAAGTTGATCGAGAAGCAAATCGATGCCATGCCGGTCGTTGAAGAGAAGGATGGCAAGCTGATCGTTCTCGGTCGCATGACGAAGACGAACATGACGAAAGTATTGATCGCGCTCGCTAACGATGAGTCGTTCTGAGGAGGAATCTGGTTTGACACTGACACAAAAACAACTCGTATTTGTCGTGAGCGATTCAGTCGGCGAGACGTGTGAACTCGTCGTCCGGGCCGCGAGCATCCAATTCCATGAGAATGCGATTGAGACGCTTCGTATCCCGTTCGTCGAAGATGGACAGACGATTCACGACGTCGTGACTCAAGCGCGTGCCCAAGGAGCAATCATCGCCTTCACGTTGGTCAATGAAGAACACCGGTCGTTACTCGTCCGTCTCGGACAAGAGTACGGTGTGAAGACGGTCGATTTGCTCGGGGATTTGCTCGATGTGCTCGCTGGTAAACTCGGTGAGAGTCCGCGCGAAAAACCAGGACTCATCTATCGTTTGGACGAAGATTATTTTCGGAAAATCGAAGCGATGGAGTTCGCGGTCAAGTACGATGACGGACGTGATCCGCGCGGGTTGAAAAAGGCGGACATCGTCCTCGTCGGCGTCTCACGGACGTCGAAGACACCGCTCTCGCAGTATTTGGCCCTGAAGCGCTATAAGGTCGCGAACGTGCCGCTCGTGCCGGAGTCACGCCCGCCGGAAGAACTGTTTGAATTGCCGCCTGACAAGTGTGTCGGCTTGATTATCTCACCTGACAAATTGATTTCGATTCGGATGGAACGGTTGAAATCGCTCGGATTAAAACCCGAGGCCGATTACGCCCAACTCGAACGGATTAACCGGGAGCTCGAATACGCCCGTGGGATTTACGAGCGGATCGGTTGTGAGGTCATCGATGTGACGAACAAGGCCGTCGAAGAGACGGCTGGCATCATTTTACGGATGCTCGATCAATCAAAAGAGGATTGAGCACTCGGATTAGTAATCGACTGGTGATAACGGTATAATAGAGTACTGACATGACATTGAAACGGAACGTGGTGAACGTTCCGTTTCGTTGCGAGTTTGGATAGGGAGTGGTCAAGTTGCCGCGCATACCGGATGAAGTCATTGCGGAAGTAAAACAAGCCACAGATATCGTTGATTTAATTAGTGAACGCGTTGAATTGAAGAAGCAAGGACATCGTCTCGTCGGGCTTTGCCCGTTCCACTCGGAGAACAGCCCATCGTTCTCCGTGTCCCCGGAGAAAGGGATGTATCACTGTTTCGGATGCGGCGCCGGCGGGAACGTGTTCACGTTCGTCATGGAGACGGAAGGACTATCGTTTCCAGAGACGATTGAACGCCTCGCCACGCGAGCGAATATCGCAATCGAAGGTGGCGTGTCGGGCGACGAGGAATTGTCGCGTGACCAAGTCCTCCGTAAACAGATGCGCGATGCGCATCGGGTCGTGGCCGACTTGTATCACGAGGTGTTGATGAAGACCGAGGCGGGCGAAGTCGGATTGACGTATTTGCAGCAGCGTGGTTTAGAGGAGTCGACGATCGGTCAGTATAAGATCGGTTACGCGCCCGACCATCGCCGATTCACCGTGGATTCATTAGAACGAAGAGGTTTCGACCTTGAGGTCATGGTAGAAGCGGGATTGATTTCTAAGTCTAGATCCGGTGAATATTTCGACCGGTTCGAAGGCAGAGTCGTCTTTCCGATTGCGGATCGAGACGGCACCATCGTCGGATTTAGCGGACGGGCGATCGATGAGCGACAGCCAAAGTACGTCAATACGGCGGATACTCCGTTATTCAATAAGAGTGAACTCTTATTCGGGTTCTCACAGGCCCGCGCCACGATGCGCAAACAAAAACGTGTCTTGCTCGTCGAAGGAAACGTCGACGTCTTACAAGTCGCGCAAGCCGGGACGAAAGAAGTCGTCGCCTCGCTCGGGACGGCGTTCTCGTCCCAACATGCCCGCGCCTTGGCCCGCATGGTCGAAGAAGTCATTATCTGTTACGACGGCGATACGGCCGGACAGGAAGCGACGATGAAAGTCGTCCGCTTGCTCGAAGGCTATCCGCTCGACGTGCAAGTGTTGATGTTACCTGAGAAGACCGACCCGGACGATTACATTCGGACGAACGGGGCGGAACAGTGGCGTAAATTGGTCGAATCGGAACGGTTGTCCGTCCTCGATTTCATGAACCGCACGCTCCGGCGTGGGAAAAACATGAATCGAGAAGGAGAACGGATACGGTTTATTGAATCTATGCTTGTGGAAATTAGTAAAACGGATAACTCGATTCGCCGTGACCTGTACGTGAAGAAGCTGGCCAACGAATTTGAGATTCCGGTCGAGACGTTATTGTCGCGGATGCCGAAGACGTCTTCGAAAGAAGCCGTCCCACAGCCCGTCCGCGAACCGGAGCCGGTCCGCCGGCGTTCGTCTAAAGCGAACGAGCCACGCTACGTCAAAGCGGAGAAGTTATTGCTGCGGGCAATGTTGAGTGGACCGGAACGGGTTCGTTTCGTCCGGGACCGTCTCGGCCTGTCCTATCAGGACGAGGTGCACCGGATGTTGGCGACGGCATTGTATGAAATCGTCTCCGAGGACATGACACACGAGGAGTTCGAACAAGTCGCCCCCCCGTTCATGGAACGATATTGTGACCAACGTCCGGACTTTGCGAATCGTTATGCCGAGATTCGACTCATGGCCGCACCGGATGAACTGACCGAAGAGGTTTTAGATGAATACATTAAGGTCATAAACAGTTATGAGGAACAGCGTCAAATCGAGCGGGCGAAAAGGGAAATCGGACAAGATGCCGAAAGTATAGTAGACCAGGCATCCAAGTTACAAGAATTGATTACCCGGAGTCGTCGGCTTCGTGAACGATGAACGTGGAGGAAGTTTGGAAGGAGTTGAACTGCTAGATGGCAGAGAAGAAAAAAGAGGATTTATTTAACGCCATAGAGGAACTTGAGAAATTAGGGAAGAAAAAAGGCGTCGTATCGATGCAGGAGATTCAAGATCGCCTCAGCCATTTTGAGGTAGACTCAGACTTTATCGATAACTTCATCGAAGATTTAGAAGGTAAAGATATCCGCGTCACAGAAGATGCGGCCGATGCCGAAGAGACGCCATCGAAAAAAGAAGACGAAGAGGTCGATTTGAACGACCTATCTGTCCCACCGGGCATTAAAATCAATGACCCGGTCCGCATGTACTTGAAAGAAATCGGACGCGTCGATCTTCTTAGCGCGAAAGATGAGACTGAACTCGCGAAGCGGATTGAACAAGGCGATGAAGAGGCGAAGAAACGCCTCGCCGAAGCCAACCTCCGTCTCGTTGTCTCGATTGCGAAACGTTATGTCGGGCGCGGCATGCTCTTCCTCGACTTGATTCAAGAAGGAAACATGGGCCTCATTAAAGCCGTCGAGAAGTTCGACTATATGAAAGGGTTCAAGTTCTCGACATATGCGACGTGGTGGATTCGTCAAGCAATCACACGAGCCATCGCGGACCAAGCCCGTACAATCCGGATTCCGGTTCACATGGTCGAAACGATTAATAAATTGATTCGTGTTCAACGTCAATTGTTGCAAGACCTCGGACGCGAACCGTCGCCTGAAGAGATTGCCAAAGAGATGGAGCTCACACCTGAGAAGGTGCGTGAAATCTTGAAAATCGCTCAAGAGCCGGTGTCGCTTGAGACTCCGATTGGTGAAGAAGACGATTCACACCTCGGTGATTTCATTGAAGACCAAGATGCGATGGCTCCACAAGATGCCGCCGCGTATGAATTGCTTAAAGAACAACTCGAAGACGTGCTCGACACGCTCACGGACCGTGAAGAGAACGTACTCCGTCTCCGCTTCGGTCTCGATGACGGCCGTACGCGTACGCTTGAAGAAGTAGGTAAAGTGTTCGGTGTCACTCGTGAGCGGATTCGTCAAATCGAGGCGAAGGCACTTCGGAAACTTCGTCACCCGAGCCGTTCGAAACGCTTGAAAGACTTCCTCGATTAATTGTGTTTTTGAATAAAGTGTGAAGTTTTAGAAGAAAGGAAGGAAAATGAGTGATTTTCCTTCCTTCTTTATTATTTTTTGAGTAAAATAGTGATGGGTAGAAATTTGGAATGAACATGAGGGGGAAATGCAATGCGTAATCCATTGTTACCGTTTGCAGCGATTGCGATCGTCGCAATCATTGCCATGGTCTCATTATCGTATTTTGGCGTAAACCAAGCACAACAAGCTGCTGAAGGTCCGTCTGTCACTGAGATGAACCCAGAAGACTTGTATGCAGCTAAAGGTTGCACAGGTTGCCACGGTGGAAATCTCGAAGGAGGCGTCGGTCCTGCCTTGACTGGTGTCGGCGAACGTTTATCGGCTGAAGAGATCACGAACATCATCGTCAACGGTAAAGGTGCGATGCCAGCTGGCCTCGCCACTGCCGAAGAGGCGGACGTGCTCGCGACTTGGTTGCTCGAACAATAAGAGGGAAACGTACTCCTAGCGGGGTACGTTTTTTATTGTCCTGACTATCAATATTCGTTACCCTAATAGTGAAGAAGTAGAAAAAGGAGTTGTCCCTATGCAAGAACAAGTGACGTTAGACCGGCGGCTGAAGCAAGTCGTCGATTTCATCCCGAAAGGTAGCGTGGTGGCGGACATTGGATCTGACCACGCTTACGTGCCA
This sequence comes from Exiguobacterium sp. s149, assembly GCF_018618395.1. Classification (NCBI taxonomy): domain Bacteria; kingdom Bacillati; phylum Bacillota; class Bacilli; order Caryophanales; genus Exiguobacterium; species Exiguobacterium sp. s149. The sequence continues at coordinate 58,898 of NZ_JACSLZ010000001.1, read as the reverse complement.
TGTTACCTCGTCCAACAAGGCATCGTCAATCGAGCCATCGCCGGCGAAGTGAACCGCGGACCGATGGAGGCGGCAAAAGCGCAAGTCGCGTTGATTGGCGCGACTGAACAGATTGACGTCCGTCTCGGTGACGGACTAGCCGTTCTCGAAGCAGATGAGGCGACTTGTATCTCAATCTGCGGGATGGGAGGAAGTTTGATTCGATCGATTTTAGAGAGTGGCCGAGACAAGTTAGGCGCGGTCGAACGGCTCGTCTTGCAACCGAATGTAGATGGACAACACGTCCGCGAATGGTTGCTCGACGCAGGCTTCGTGTTGATTGCCGAGTCCATCGTCGAAGAGAACGATAAAGTATATGAGATTCTCGTCGGCGAACGTGGTACGGAGACCCGCTATAGTTCGGATGAAGCGGAACGGGCTTGGCAGCTCATGTTCGGTCCTTACTTGCTCGAGACACGGCCTGAGGCGTTCAAGCTGAAATGGGGACGTGAAGCGGACAAGCTCGATTACGTGCTTGGTCAAATGGCTGAGGGGGCACAGACCGAGGCGCTCATCCAGAAGCAGGAGGAGTTCAAGACGTTACGTGACAAAATGAGAGAGGTGAGCAACTAATGGCGAACGGAAACCATGTCATCCAATTGTTTGACGAGTTTGCCCAGAAACATCTTGCCGTCGAGGGCGATAAAATCGGTCTCCAAATCGGTACGCTGAATAAGCCCATACATCGGGTCATGGTGACGCTCGACGTGCTCGAATCGGTCGTCGATGAGGCCATCGAACGGGACGTCGACTTGATTATCGCCCATCATCCACCGATTTTCAGTGCCCTAGAACAAGTGAACGACCGCAGTGCGGCAGGGCGCATCGTCATGAAATGCATTCGGCATGACATCGCTGTCTATGTGGCCCACACGAACTTGGACGTCTGCGAGGGCGGGGTCAACGACTGGATGAGTGAGGCACTCGGGTTGGTCAATCCGACGGTGCTCATCCCGACGTATGAAGAACCGGTATATAAACTGTCCGTGTTCGTCCCGACGACGCATCGGCAAGCCGTGTCGGATGCGCTCGGCCGGGCCGGAGCCGGTCGTCTCGGAGATTATGGGGACTGTCAGTTCACCGTCTCGGGAGAGGGTCAGTTCACGCCATTCGAAGGGTCGGACCCGTATCTAGGCCAACACGGCAAGACGGAACATGTCGAGGAAGTGAAAATCGAGACGATTGTCACGGAGAGCCAAAAGAAACGAGTACTCAAGGCAATGAGGGACGCACATCCATATGAAGAGGTCGCCTACGATTTGATTCGGGACGACATAGAGGGGCGTGTGTTCGGTCTCGGGCGCATTGGTCGTCTATCGACCCCGCTCACACTCGCTGCGTTCGCAGAGCACGTCAAGGCGAGTTTTGGCGTCGAAGCGGTGCGTATCGTTGGCGATCCGAACCGGACAATCGAGAAAGTGGCCGTCCTCGGTGGTGATGGGAACAAATACGTGTCGGCCGCCCATTTCAAAGGCGCGGACGTGTATGTGACGGGTGACTTGTATTTCCATGTGGCGCACGACGCGATGGCTCTCGGTCTTTCGGTCGTCGACCCGGGTCATCATGTCGAGAGTGTCATGAAGCAGGGAGTCGTCGACGTCATGCGGCAAAAAGGAGAACGTGCGAAGCTCGATGTCGAATTCTTCGTGTCCGAAGCCGATACGAATCCGTTTCGTTTCTATTGATTATGCGAAAACCCCGTCCTCTCACGAGGACGGGGTTTGATGTCACTTACGGAGCGCCTTCACTTTCGGGAGGATGCTACGGAGTTCGAGATAAGGGGTCTTGTCATGTGTGCTCAAATCGAGCGGGTCATATTGGCTCAGGAAGTCGATCACTTTCTTCGTGATCGGCGTCGGTGTAGACGCACCTGACGTGACGGCGACCGTCTCGACACCATCGAGCCAAGCAAGGTCGAGCTCGCTCAAATCACCGATGCGATAGGCATTCGTGCCGGCAATCTCTTTAGAAACTTGGGCCAGGCGGTTCGAGTTATTCGATTTCGGGTCGCCGACGACGATTAACAGTTCGCAATCGCCGGCTTGTTCGGCCACCGCTTCTTGACGGACTTGCGTCGCGTTACAGATTTCATTATGCACTTCGACATGCGGATAACGCTCTTGAATCATTTCAATCAAGGCCGAGACGTCCCATTGACTCATCGTCGTCTGGTTCGTGACGAGGATTTTCGTCTCATAGAGATGGGCTGGCAACGCCTCGAAATCTCGTTCATATTGTACGAGATGAACTTTGCCCGGGGCGACGCCCATGGCACCTTCTGGTTCCGGGTGTCCGTGCTTCCCGATATAGATGACCTCATAGTCGAGGGCCGTCTTTTCACGAATCAAATCGTGCGTGACCAAGACGTCTGGGCACGAAGCATCGACAATCGTCAATCCCTTCTCGATGGCACGTTTACGTACGAGCGGCGAGATGCCGTGAGCGGTAAAGACGACCGTACCGCGGTCGATGGTCTCGAGTGCTTTCATGCGATCCTCGCCGTCGACCGTCTTGACGCCGAGGTCCTCGAACGCTTGGGTGACATGTCGGTTATGGACGATCATGCCGAGTATATGGATAGGACGCGGTAAATCTGGGTTGGCCATCGCTTCGTTGGCGAGCTTCATGGCATCGACGACGCCGTAGCAGTATCCGCGTGGACTGATTTTTTTAACTTTCATTTTTTAAGGAACGCTCCTTTCGCGATGCTTTCATACGTATTAGTCTAACATTGTTTCGAAAATACGAAAAGAATTGCGTGTATTCATGCTATAATCTTAAGGTTAGAAAGGAGGGACACCGTGGAACGCTTGAGAACATTGCTTGAAGTTCGAAAATCGTACTTCTTTCAGATTACATTTATTATCTTCATTATACTAGGACTTGTCATCTCTTCACTAGCGTTCTCTGCCGATCGTGTGACGGTGTCCCGGGCGGAAGAGCTAGCGAAAGAACAATTTGATTATGCGATTGACGGGAGTATCGAGAACCTAGAGACGCGACTCGGTAAACTGTATGAAGACTTGGTCTATCTCGGCGCCTACGTCGGAAACGAGACGTATATCGAAGAACGGATTCGAACCGGCTATTTGAATCAGCGCACGAGCTTTACCTCGATTTTTTATTACGATTTACAGGACGATGCCTTTAAATGGTACTCGCAACGTCGAGTGCCGACCACGACACTGAAAGCCGATGCAAAGTTTAACGAAGTGCTCAACGGTGGAGGCAACGACTTATTCATGAGTGAACCGATTTCCATCTCCGGTGACGTCGGGACGTTTTTGTACGTACCGGTCCTTGAGGATAACCGGTTGGTCGGGATGTTCGGCGGCAGCATCAGCGTGCTCAATTCCGATTTATATCGACGCATGCTCGAATCGGCGAACGACGATATGATTCTTTACTTGTTGAACGAGCGGGGCGAGGTGTTATCGACGTCGTTCAATCTCGTCACGGACGCGGAACGTCGTCTGCCTCGTTCGATTATCGAGGCGACGGACGACTATGCGGTCCGGACGATTTTCAGCACTAAGGATGACGTCATCATGTATGAACCGGACGCCCGCGTCACCGGCTGGAGCGTCCTCGCCAAACATAGTACTGATTCTGTGTACGAGGCGGTCTATGCGACGCGCTGGCAATATTTAATGATTACGCTCGTCACGTTCTTTTTAAGTATCATGGTCGGTTTGCTCTTGTCGAAGACGTTGACGAGCCCGCTCCTCGAGCTCGTGCAAAACATCAAGAAGCAGCAGTCGCTCGAACCGATTCAACTAGAACGGACCGGCTCCAAAGAAGTCGAGACGTTGCTTGATACGTATAACGACTATTCCCGCCGCATGGAGACGGCACGACGGGAACAGCTTAGCCAGCAACAATTGTTGCTTCAGCAAGAGAAGCTCGCCTCGCTCGGACAGCTTGCGGCCGGAATCGCTCATGAGATCCGCAACCCGCTCACACCGGTCCAAATCACGTTACAGATGGTGAAAGAGGGGCATAGCAGCCAAGAAATGCTTGACCTCGCCCTCTCAGAGCTCGACCGGGCCAACCATTTGATTACGACGATGCTCACGCTCGCCAAGCCGGATCAGGCGAAACTGCAAGAAGAATGGCTCGATATGACAGAGTTTGCGAGTCGCCTTGAATTCTTGCTCGACGCCGAGTGTTATAAACGGGTCACGAATTGGGAGTTGAACTTCCCGAACGACATGCCGCCGTTTTACTGCTCGAGCGACATGCTTATTCAAATCATTTACAACTTGTTCAAAAATGCGGTTGAAGCCGTCGACTCGAAAGGGGCCGACGGGAATGTGACGGTCACCATTCAGTTCACGGAGCGGGATTATCGCTTCTTGATTGAGGATAACGGCATCGGCATGACCGAGGCTCAAGTCAAATCGGTCGGATCGGCGTTTTACACGACGAAAGAGAACGGCAACGGCTTAGGTCTCTACATGATCCGCGAATACTTGAAAGCCGTGAACGGTGACATGAACATCGAGAGCGTTGAAGGAGAAGGTACGGCCATGATAATTAAAATCCCAAGGCGGTCGCACCCATGACGAAAGGATTCAAACATTACTGGTTATGGCTACCTGTCGTCTGGGCGTTGACGATTTTACTGATCACCTCGATTCAATTGCCGGAACGTTCGAGTGAGAATAACGAAGTCGGTTTCGTCTTCGTCAGTGAAAAGCATGAGCACGCCAATAAATTGTTGGCCGCTTTTGTCAGGACGGCGAATCAAAAAGGGTTCATCCCTGTCCCGACGACGAGCGAGGATTCACGGGTGTTAGAGAAAGAGAAGTTGGACGCCTTGATTGACCGCGGGGTCGAAGCGATTTTTGTGACGACGCTCGACGAGGCGTTCATTCGTCCGTCGCTCGAGCGTGCCGAGCGGGAAGGGATCCCGATTATCGCGATTGACCGCATGATTGACCATGAGAGCGTCTTGACGTCCGTCATGTCCGACAACGTCGAGATCGGCCGCATGGCGGCGAACCATATCGCCGCCCAACACGCCGGGCTCGACCGTCCGATTCGAGTCGTCGAAGTGCGCGGGACGGCCAAAGTCCGCTCGACGATTGACCGAAGCCTCGGATTGACGGAATATGATAAGGCGAACGACAACCTTCAAGTCGTCGCTTCCATCACCGGAAACTATGATACGTTCCAAGCGGAGATTGAGATGTCACGTTGGCTCGAGGCTGACATCCCGTTCGATGCCGTCTTCTCGCATAACGATGACAATACGTTCGGTGTCGTCCGTGCCCTTGAAAGTCATGGGCTCAGCGACAAAACGCTCGTGTCGGTTGACGGGGTGACAGAAATTTATCCGCTCATCCACAACGGCAAAGTGAATGCGACGGTCGTCCAATCTCCGAACGAGATGATCGAGGTCGGATTTAAAGCGCTCGAACTACATTTGAGCGGCAAAAAAATCGCACCACACTACTACACATCGAGCTATTTATATGAAGGGCTCGCAAAAGATTAATTGACAAATGATTAGATTCCGCTATGCTAGGAAAAGTGGAAAGAAACAGGAGGTGTATCGATTGAACAGCTTCCAACAGTTCAAATTGTTACCGTTTATCGTCGATGCCTTGACAGAAAAGCGCATCACAGTACCGACGGACATTCAGGCCCGGATTATTCCGGCTGCGATGAATGGCCGCGATATCATTGGGAAATCACAAACCGGGACGGGGAAGACGCTTGCGTTCCTTTTACCTATTTTAGAAGCAATCGATCCGAAAGAAGAATCGGTCCAAGCCATCGTCGTCGCACCGACGCGCGAACTCGCTTGGCAGATTCACGAAGAGTTGAAAACACTCCTCGTCAAACAGCCGGACTATATTAAGACAAGTCTGATTGTCGGAGGAACTGACCGGGAACGACAAATCGACAAGATGAAAAACCCACCACAACTGATCATCGGGACACCAGGTCGTTTGCTCGACTTGATGAAAGTCCAAGCGTTATTCCCGCACAAAGTCACGCACTTCGTCGTCGATGAAGCTGACCAAATGCTCGACATGGGCTTCTTGCCTGAAGTCGACCGCATCGCGCAGGCGTTGCCAGAGAAACTTCAAACGATGGTCTTCTCAGCGACAATCCCTGAGAAGTTACAGCCGTTCTTGAAGAAATACTTGCACGACCCACGCTACGCGGAAGCGAGTGAAGAGCACCGTGTCGTTCCGAAAATCAAGCATCACGTCATCCCGGTCCGTCACCGTGACCGTAAGGCGTTGACGGTCGAAATTGCAAAAACGATTAACCCGTTCGTCTGTCTTGTGTTCACAAACACGAAACAAGATGCAGATGAGTTGGAGACGTCGTTCCGCGAGGCGGGACTCAACGTCGGCACGCTTCATGGGGACATGCAAGCCCGTCGCCGGAAGCAAGCCATCAAAGACATTAACGACGCGAAATATCAGTTCGTCATCGCCACCGACTTGGCGGCGCGCGGCATCGATATTAAAGGTGTGTCGCACATCATCAACTTCGGGATTCCAAAAGACCTTGACTTCTATACGCACCGCGTCGGCCGGACGGGCCGCGCCGGTGAGACGGGTGAAGCGTACACGTTGTATGAAGATCACGAGAACGGTCCGATCAATCGACTCGAAGAGCGTGGTTTCACGTTCAAGCACGTCGATGTGAAGAACGGGTCACTTCAAGAGATTAAGACACGCAAACGCCGCACGACCGACCGGAAGATGAAAGTCTCGCAAACGGCGCACAGCCGGATGGCGGGCGAAATCAAGAAGGCGAAGAAAAAGGTCAAGCCTGGTTACAAGAAGAAGTTCAAGTATAAGTTGAAAGAGACGGCCTCACGTGAGCATATGCAGAGCCAACGTCAGGAACGTCGCGAAGTTCGTAAGAAGAACCGTCGCTAAGCAAAAGAAGAATCGACTTCGTGGAGTCGATTCTTCTTTTTGTGTACACTAAAGACAGATGAGAATGAAGGAGAAATGACTATGTTAAAAATTGGTTCCCACGTTTCAGTTTCCGGTAAGAAGATGTTGCTCGCAGGAAGTGAAGAGGCCGTATCTTACGGTGCCAACACGATGATGGTGTATACGGGTGCGCCCCAAAACACGCGTCGCAAACCGATTGAAGACTTGAATATCGAGGCGGCGCTCGTTCATATGGTGGCGCACGACATCGAGGAAATCGTTGTCCATGCCCCTTATATCATCAACTTGGGCAATACGACGAAACCCGAGACGTTTGAACTCGCCGTGTCGTTCTTAGCAGCCGAGATTAAACGGGCCGAGGCGCTCCAAGTCGCGCGCCATGTCGTGCTCCATCCCGGTGCCCACGTCGGTGCCGGTGAAGAGGTCGGACTCGCCCGCATCATCGAGGGCTTGAACGAAGTGCTCACTGGCGATGAAACAGTTAAAATCGCGCTCGAGACGATGGCTGGGAAAGGCAGCGAGCTCGGCAAGACGTTCGAGGAGCTGGCGACCATCATCGATGGGGTGACGCATAACAATCGCCTGTCGGTCTGCTTCGATACGTGTCACGTTCATGACGCAGGTTACGACCTCGTCGGCGATTTGGACGGCGTCATCGAACAGTTCGACCGAATCGTCGGACTCGAGCGTCTCGGTGTCATCCACGTCAACGATTCGAAGAACGTTCGTGGCGCGAAGAAAGACCGACATGAGAATATTGGATACGGGGAAATCGGATTCGAGACGTTGAACCGCATCATTCATCACGAGGCGTTCACCCACTTGCCGAAAATTTTAGAGACACCATATATTCCAATCAGTGAGAAGACGAAAGTGGCACCATACAAGCAGGAAATCGAGATGTTCCGGGCGAACCGCTTTGACGCCGAATGGCGCGAACAGTTTACGCTCGCGCACCAATAAGATGAGCCTCATTCGGATCGACCCGAACGTATATGATGTCTGGTCTGCGCTTCCGACATATTTTCAAGAAGCGAGCCCGTTTTATGTGGAAGGGCAAATTGACGAGGCGACAGCATGGATCGAGATTCTCGAGTATGGAATCGTGGCCGAAGTCGAAGTCATGCTCGTAGAGACGACGCAGCGCCCGTTTGACCGTTATTGGCGGATGGAGGCAACGCCCGAGGTGACGGCGTATAGTCTCGTTGATGTGGTCGGCCTCGACTTCCATCATCCGCTCCTCCGAGCCGGGATGTATGACGGGGATACTAACGATGTCATCCGCGCGAAATGGGAACAAGGATACCGCGTGCCTTCTGCCAAGTGGACCCGGGAGTCGTTTCGCGCCCACTTGGCAAACGAACAGGCGATGTTACAACTCGCCCCGACGACTGTCTGTGAGGCATGCGGGGATGATTTGAATCGTTTTGGAGCATTCGGGGTTCGTCTGATGGAGTATCATTTTGAAGCAGGAAGCGGCACATGGCTATGCCCCACGTGTCACAAAGCAAGACATTACGATATGTAAAAAAAAAACGGAGCCCAGGGGCTTCGTTTTTTGAATTAAAATGGCCAGTTCGCGAGTGCGAATTGATATACTTTCATCCCAAGAAACACGCCGAAGATGCCGATGACACCAGGTAAAACGGGTGGAGCAGGGAGCGGCAACTTCAAAGCGGTGAAAATCATGCCACAAATAAGACCAGCGAGCAATGACAATAGGATTTCTTGCATGAATGATTCCTCCATAATCGAAATGAAAACGCTTTATTAACAGGTAACCGAGTTCATTATACAATGTTCATTCTCGTTTGAGAAGTCTAACATCAGTCATCTGTCATTTTCTCATTTTCAGCTCGTAAGCGAAGGACTTCCCGTTCGGCCCAGTTCGAAGGTTCCCGTTCGAACACGCTCGGAATGTTGTTCCAACGACCGCCCGTATATTGATGGATGATGATTTGTGATTGAATTTGTTCTTGTCCGGCTTCTTGTTTCAAATACACATAACTGCCGTCAGCACGCTGGATTCTGGCTTTCACGTTATCGACGAGTTGCAGCGCGAGCATGTCTTTAATGTACGACTTATGTCCCGCATCGAGGATTGGGAAGAGAATCTCAATCCGTTTGCGCATGTTACGGGTCATCCAGTCGGCAGAGGAACAATATAAGTCTTCTTTCCCGTTTTGATAGAAGTAGAAGATGCGTGAGTGCTCCAAATAGCGATCGATGATGGAGGTGACACGGATGTTTTCCGAGATGCCTTTAATGCCTGGACGCAAACAACAGATGCCGCGGATGATTAAATCGATTTTGACGCCGGCCTGTGAGGCGTCATATAGTTTCGTGATAATTGGCTTGTCGGTGATCGAGTTCATCTTGGCGACGATGCGGCCGTTGCCGTATTTCTCGTGCAACTTAATCTCGTCCTCAATCTTTTGAAGGAAGAAGTCGTGCATGTCGTCCGGTGACGTCTCGAATTTATGCCACGACGGACGTTCTCCGTACCCCGAGAGCCAGTTGAAGAAGTTGGTCGCGTCCTCGGCGAGTTCTTCGTTCGTTGTCAACAAGCCGATGTCCGTGTACAGCTTGGCGGTCGAGTCGTTATAGTTGCCGGTACCGAGATGGACGAACCGTTGCAAGACACCGCCTTCAAGAATACGGACGACGAGCGTGATTTTCGAGTGCGTCTTTAACTCTTTATAGCCATAAATGACGTGGGCGCCGGCTTTCTCGAGCTGTTTTGCCCATTGGATATTCTTCTCTTCATCGAACCTGGCCTTCAATTCGACGAGCACCGTCACCTGCTTCCCGCTCTCGGCGGCATCGGTCAGCGCCTTGATAATCGGCGAGTCACCGGACACCCGATATAACGTCTGCTTGATGGCGAGGACGTTCGGGTCTTTGGCCGCCTGGGCGATGAAGCGGACAACCGGGTCGAACGAATGGTACGGATGGTGGAGCAAGTAATCTTTTTTCAGTACCGCTTGGAACAAATCTTTCCCCGGTTCAAGTCCTTCCGGGACGAACGGAATGAGCGTCTCGTTAATCATCTCATCATACTCAATCCCGATTTTATTATAGACACCGAACAAGAACGTCAAATCGATTGGACCATCGACGAGGAAGATGTCCCGGTCATGAAGGTCGAGCACGTCCTGGAGCATGAAAAACAGCTCTTTACTGAGCGACCGTTGCTGAACCTCGAGCCGAATCGCGACCCCGTAGCGTCGTTTCTTCAACTCTTTCTCGATTTGTTTCAAGACGTCGCGGCTACCTTCCTCATGGAACGGCATATCCGCGTTCCGTGTGATCCGGAACGGCATAGTCGACTCGACTTCAAAACCTTTGAACAGCGAGTCGATGAACTGGATGATGACGTCCTCGAGCAACATCAAATCGGTATGGTCCTCGTCCTCTGTCGGCAATTCGAGATAACGCGGCAACACGGCAGGTACCTGGACGAGGGCGAGCCGTTTTTTGCCTTCATCGGTCGAGGCGATCTCGACGGCGATATTGAGTGATTTGGACAACAGCATCGGGAACGGTCGATAAGCGTCGACGGCAATCGGCGTCAACACCGGGAAGACGTGGGTCCGGAAGTATAACTTGACGAAGTCGAGCTGTTCTTTGTTCAAATGTTTCGGCCGTAGGAAGCGGACGTTCTCCGAGGCGAGCTGTTTGACGATTTTCTTATATGTCGCGTACTGGACCTCCACGAGTTCCTGAGCTTTGATGGAGATGGCTTTGATTTGCTGTTTCGGTGTCAACCCGGCCTTGTCTTCCGGACGGTTGAAGCCGGCGAGCACTTCATCTTTCAATCCGCCGAAACGGACCATATAAAACTCATCGAGGTTCGAGCTGAAGATGCCGAGAAACTTCAGCCGTTCCATGAGCGGATTGCGCTCGTCCATCGCTTCTTGCAAGACGCGTTCGTTGAAGCTCAGCCAGCTGAGCTCACGGTTATTGAAATGTTCGGGTAAGTAGATGGTCATGAATCTCTCTCCTCTACGCGTAACTCGATTGATTGGTCAATCGCACGTTCCAAATGTTTTTTATGGCGGATGCCGCGCTGCAGTTCAAAGCGCGGGGATGTGTGCGTATGAAGCGTGAAGACAAGTCCTTCCTCGGTCGAGGATACGTCGACGTTCTCTACGACTTGACGTTCGGTCAAATCGAGCGCGTCGACGAGCTTGACGATGGAGCCGAGCAGCTCTAAGCTCTTCAACATCTTCGAATCGAACCATTCGGGGAAGCCTTCGATATGTTGTTCGAGCAGGCGTCGTGATTTATATGACGTCACCAAGGCGAGGGCGAGCCGGTCCTCGTTGTTCATCCCTTTAAAATCGTTCGTCGTAATCAAGTGGAACGTGTGGTCGCTCTTGTTATTATGGTCGATATATTCCCCGAAATAAGCGAGCCGGCACGCCCCTTCTAAAAGACCGGGTTCGAACGGTTTCGGCTTAATCGTCTTCGTCTCAATCAAACCGGTGTAAATTTGGCGGGCGAGATGAATCAAGTGTTGATGACGAACCGGGTCGACGGCATACTGCTTCTCGAAATGACGGAAACTTTCTTCTTTGACGTCACCGAAACGGACCAGATTGTTTTCCTTTAAGTAGTACTCATAGAACAAGCCCTCGCGTAGTCCGTTGTTGCTCATCATGAACTCAGGAACTTTCAAATACTTCGCCAGTTCATCGATGGCGGTCACGGCCGGGGCGATGATGTCCATCCGGTCTTTCGACAAACCGTCGAGACGCCCAAGTTGTTTCGGCGACATTTGAATGAGTTCGTCGACGACATCATGCAGGCGGTCGGCCCCGAGCGTGTATTGATGAATTCCCTCGAGTGGGAACAAGGACATCGACTGTTCGACCCGAACGAGGTTTCGAGCCGTGCCTCCGACACCGACGAGCGGTATACCGTGCGGCTCGAGCCAGTCGATCTCTTTGAACGACTTTTTCAAGAACGTCGTCAATTGTTTATGCTCGTCTTTCGTAAGCGTGTCACCCTTCATGAAGTCCTCGGTCAATGTGACGGCTCCGAACGGGAAGCTGTGATAGAAGACGAGTTCACGATCTTTGAAGTAGGTCACTTCCATTGAACCACCGCCGATATCGACTGAATAGCCGTCCTCGATATACGTCGAGTTGATGATGGCCGAGTAGCCGTAAAACGCCTCCTCATAGTCGCTCAACAACCGAATCTCCATGCCGGTCGCTTGCCGCACTTCTTCTAAAATGGCCTCGGAATTGCTGGCGTTGCGGATGGCGGCCGTCGCGACGGGCAACACTTCTTTCACTTCGTGATGCTCGTTCAAGCGATTAAAGTGATTCAGCGTCTCGATGAGCGCCTCGATGCCAGAATCGGACAGTTCATTGTCATCGGTGATATGGCTCGACAGCCGTGCCACTTCTTTCACGTTCAACCGTTCAAAATACTGACCGTGGCCGTTCACTTCAAAAATGACGTTACGAATCGAGTTGGACCCGATATCGATGACTGCTAGTTTTTTCTCCACGGAAAAACCCCCTCTGCGTTATCTCTAGTGTACAACGAAGATCATAAAATTACATACGGATTTCAGTTCGTGCGCCGCCAATCGGCTCGCATTGCCTCTATACTTGAAGCATAGACTGATATTCTGTATAATACAGACGCCAAGCAAGTAGAAATGATTACGATTTATCACACGAGAGAAGGGTAGCTTATGACGACATCCGTCGTAAAATTAAATCATGTTTCCTATCATTACGATGGGACCGCCGCGCTACAGGACGTGTCCATCGATATTAAACAAGGCGACTTTGTCGCCGTCGTCGGGGAGAACGGTTCCGGCAAATCGACGCTGATTCGGACGATTCTCGGATTGTTATCGCCGCAAACCGGATCGGTCGAACTGTTCGGCCGTCCCCAAGGACAGTTCAAAGACAAGTCTCGTATCAGTTACGTTTCCCAAAAAGCCGCGTCGTTTAACTCAGGATTTCCGGTGACAGTCGAGGAAGTCGTCGCTATGGGCCGTTACGGACGCCTCGGTCTGTTCAAACGGTTGAACATCGAAGACAAGGCGGCCATTCAAAATGCACTCGAGACGGTCAATATGTGGCAGTTTCGACATCGGAAAATCGGCAGCCTGTCCGGCGGGCAACAACAGCGCGTCTTTATCGCTCGAGCGATCGTCAACCAACCGGACTTGCTCATCTTGGATGAGCCGACGGTCGGGGTCGACCAAAAACATTTGCGTGATTTTTATGAGGTGCTCCATCTGTTGCGCGAGCACACGTCATGTACGTTCATTCTCGTGACCCATGACTTGAACGTCGTCACCGACCTCGTCACGAAAGTCGTCCATCTCGATCACGGACGTATGGCCTGCAACTGTGGCTTGAAAGAATATAGTGAGCTCGGCGAATTGACGGCGATTAAACCGTACCCGGTCAAAGTGCTCGTCCATGAAGGTACGTCATGATCACGGATCTGTTCACGTACAGCTTTTTACGTTATGCGTTCATCGCAGCTGTCGTCATCGGGTTCACTGCGCCGCTCATCGGCTCGTTCGTCGTCGTCAGACGGATGAGCTTGATTGCCGACGCGTTGTCCCATATGACGCTTGCCGGAATCTCGTTCAGTCTGTTCCTCGGACAGTATATTCTGCTGTTCAGCGACTTGAACCCGCTTTACTTGGGGACGCTCGTCTCCGTGCTCGCCGCGCTCGGCCTCAATTGGCTCCGCGGAAAATACGTCCATTTCCAAGAGTTGTCGATTCCGATCATGATGTCGGCTGGGATGGGGCTCAGTGCGATCTTTATCTCGTTGTCGCGCGGGTTTTCCATCGATTTGTCGACGCTCCTGTTCGGGTCAATCTCAGCGGTCAGTCTATCAGACATCTGGATGATTTTGGCGGTGGCTGGTTTCACGCTGCTCGTCATCATCGTGTTCTATAAACAGCTGTTGTTCTTGTCGTTCGATGAAGAACAGGCGAAAGTGTCGGGGCTGCCGAGTACGATGCTCCACGTGCTGTTCATGTTCGTCGTCGCGCTCGTCATCGCCGTCAGCATGCGCATCGTCGGCACACTGCTCGTCTCGAGTCTGATCACATTACCGGTAGCGGCTGCGCTCCGGTTCACGAGCAGCTTCAAGCAAACGATTCTCTGGTCAATCGTGTTCGGAGAAGTCGCGACGATTGGCGGACTCATCCTCGCCTATGAGCTCGATGTCGCCCCGGGTGGTGTCATCGTTCTGCTCGCCGTTATGATTTTAGCCGTCGTCATGCTGGCTGAACGACTCGGACTCGCTCGGAAGAAGGAGGTTCGTTATGAAGGAAACTGAACAATTGACCCGTCTGCAATCGTCGTCGCTCAAAGTGACACCGAAACGGATTGAGATGTTTGCCTTTCTCGCGGCGGAAGAGCGTTACGTCAGTGCCAAGGATGTGCTCGACTATATGCGCGCGAAACATCCGACGATGAGTTTTGACACCGTGTACCGCAACTTGAAGTCATTCGCCGAGGAAGGATTGCTCGAAGCGACCGAATTGAATGGAGAGAAGGCGTTCCGCGTCACGTGCGGGTCGAATCATCATCATCACCATTTGATTTGCCGCGGTTGCGGTAAGACGAAGCTGCTCGAGCTCTGCCCGATGCGCTATGTCGAGACGCTCGATCCTGATTTTGAGGTCGTCGATCATAAATTCGAGATTTACGGGTATTGTAAACAATGTAAGTGACGAGAAGGGATTGTGGATGCAATCCCTTTTTTGTCGAATCAAGAGAGGGGGAGTCGAGATGATTTACACCGCAGCCGAAACCAAACAAGCCGATACGACGGCGCTCCGGCAAGGGATGCCGGCCGACGTGTTAATGGAACGGGCAGCATCGGCCGTGGCGGCCCGTCTGACCTTCCGGCCACGCTCGTCGGTGCTCGTCATCTGCGGCGCCGGCAATAACGGTGGGGACGGCTGGGTCGTGGCTCGAGAATCGGCACAGCGAGGGTGTGACGTCTTTGTCTATGCCCCATTTGGCGAACCGAAGTCTTCGGAAGGGGAACGGCATGCGGCGTATGCGCGCCGTTTCGTCACCATCGTCGAGGAGCCCCGAGACGCCGATTATGTCGTCGACGCCTTGTTCGGGGTCGGATTCCGTGGTCCGGTCACCGGAAAGGCGAGGGACGTCATCACTTGGATGCGTGAACAGTCGGCGCCGGTCATGGCGATCGATGTGCCGTCCGGTGTCCCGAGTGATGAGGCGTCAGAATTTGACGGACATGCGGTTAAGGCGGATACGACGTTTTCGCTACACGGCTATAAGCGGAGTGCCTTTTTAACACAGACGGCCCCATATTATGGGACGGTCGAGGTAGTCGATATCGGACTGCCTCACACGTCTGAATGGCGCGTGTTGACGGAGTCAGACTTTGACCGGGATTTGCTCGAGCGCGACCCGTACGGTCATAAGAATCGATATGGGCATGGATGTTTGATTGGCGGGAGCCGTCATTTGATTGGAGCCCCGTTCTTGGCGGCCCGGGCGGCGTTACGGACTGGCATTGGCTTACTGGACTTGGCCATCCCATCGGAGGCGCACATCATGGCATCGAGTTTACCTGAGGCGATGTATTATGGCATCGATGAGTTGCCGGACAAGGAGTATGCAGCTACGGCGATTGGGCCAGGTCTCGTCGACGATGAACGGTCGGACCGTTTATGGCAAACCGTCAGTCGTCAATCGAAACCGCTCATCGTCGATGCGGGCGCCTTGACGACGGAACATCTCGCAGCGGAAGGTCCTCTCACGTTGACGTCGCACCCGGGAGAGTTCGCTCGCTTGACGGGACGGTCCGTCGCCGAGATTGAAGCGGACCGGTTCCGTATCGCGTCAGACTTCGCACGGCAACATGGGATTCACCTCATCTTGAAAGGGACGCATACGCTCATTGTCAAACCAGACGGGACGGGAGCGGTCAATACGATTCAAGCCGCGGCGCTCTCGAAAGGAGGGAGCGGCGACGTGTTGACCGGAATGTTGCTCGCGCTCTGGGCGCGGACGGACCGAATTGACACCGAGTCGTCCCCGAACGAACAAGCCGTCCTATGGCACGCCTTGGCGGCACAAGCCGCGAGTCGGCAGATGCATCCGGCGAGTGTCCTCGCAACAGACGTCATCGAAGCAATCGGACACATATAAAAAAGCCCTGTATACAGTGGATATTCCTATCCAACGTATATGGGGCTTTTTTTAAATGGTGATGGACTTGGTCGTCTCGAAGCGATTGACGATGTGGAGCGCCTCGTTCCAAGATGTGATCCGTTTCACCCCATCCGGTAACGGTTTGCGATTATACGGCGCGTCGAACAATAGGACCGGGATGGTCGTCTGTTCATGGATCGAGATCGCGTTCTCATAACGGTCCTCCATGAATAGGTCGAGTTCGAGCTGTTTGACGACGCCGACCTTGTCATGGCTCCCTGTCATGATGAGCGAGTCGAGTGGGAGTTCATGCTGCCGAATCCACTCCTCGGTGACGGCGCGGACGGCTTCGCTGCGGGCCGTGACGTAATGGAGGCGGTGCGACTTGCGCATATTCCATAAGACGGCGTTCACTTCGGAATGCGGAAGTGAGCGACGATAAATCGCTTCCTCATGACCTTGTTCAATCATGAAGCGCCAAAACGCTTCTTGTGTCATATCTGTATAAGTATGCAGCTCGTATTCGGTCGCCTGATGATAATCGATGGCGTATCCGAGCGCATCGTTCATATAATGAAAACAACTTTGCGGATCCGTGACGGTTCCGTCGAGGTCAATTCCAATGTGCATATTCGTCCCTCCTTGCTCATAACCCTTATTGTACCAAAAGCCCGCTCGGTTGCAACCGAGCGGGCAAAGGATTAGTTAGATTGGTTGGCGAGCTCTTGCTCTTCAAGTTCACGTGCGGCCAATTTTTCGGCGACGATGGCGTCGATTTCTTTTTTCAATTCTTCGACCATCGTGGCTTCCGGTACTTTCCGGATGATTTTCCCGTGACGGAAGAGAAGGCCTTCGTTGCGGGCGCCGGCGATCCCGATATCAGCTTCACGAGCTTCCCCAGGTCCGTTTACTGCACAGCCGAGGACGGCAACTTTAATGTTGACGTTGATGTTTTGGATATACTCCTCGACTTCTTTAGCGATTGAAATCAAGTCGATCTCAATGCGACCACATGTTGGGCATGAGATGAGTGTCGCTGCGTTAGCCGCGAGACCAAACGATTTGAGCACTTCTTTGGCAACTTTGATTTCTTCGACCGGATCGTCCGATAACGAGACGCGGACCGTCGAACCGATACCGAGCGAGAGAATCGCACCGAGGCCAGCTGCTGACTTGAGTGAGCCTGAGAAGAGAGGACCCGACTCGGTGATCCCGACGTGGAGCGGGTAGTCAAACGTCTTGGCCGCGAGCGTGTATGCTTCGAGGGCGAGGTTTACGTCAGACGCCTTGAGCGAGATGATCGTGTTATAGAAGCCGAGATCTTCCAAAATCTTGACGTGGTGCATGGCACTCTCGACCATCCCTTGGGCCGTCGGGTAACCATATTTCTCGAGAAACTGCTTTTCGAGCGAGCCGGCGTTGACACCGATTCGAATCGGGATACCTTTTGCTTTAGCAGCGTTGACGACCGCTTCAACTTTCTCGCGGCGACCGATGTTACCCGGGTTGATGCGGATCTTATCTACACCGCTCTCGATGGCTTTGAGCGCCAGTTTATAGTCAAAGTGAATATCGACGACGAGCGGGATATTGATGCGGCTCTTGATTTCAGCGAGGGCGTCAGCCGCACGCTCGTCAGGACAAGCGACGCGGACGACTTGGCAACCCGCTTCTTCGAGACGTAAAATCTCAGCGACGGTTGCTTCGACGTCATGAGTTTTTGTTGTCGTCATTGACTGGATGACGACTTCATTGGATCCACCGATGATGAGGTTGCCGACACGGATCGGACGGGTTAATGAACGATGCAAAATTTCTGACATATACGTAATCTCCTTCTTTTGGAAAGGTTCCAATCGATTTCAGATGAGTGGTTTCCTTATTATCATAACGAAATGTTTGTGAAAAAGCACCCAGCAAGCGCTTGATCGGTGTGCTCTTACGAAACGCTAACGTTATCTTAACAGATGCTTCATAATTTTCCACCGTCTGAAGACCGATATATTCAATGAAATGACGTGTGAAGAGGTGGAATGAAGGATGTTGAAGCGATTTAAACGATTGAAGAGGATGAAGCGTCGAAACGAGTGGACGATGGCAAGTCGGTTGACTTGGACGTTGATGCCAATCATGCTCATATCATTTTCAATTGTATTCGGTTGGTTCGCCATGAAAGCCGAACAGTTGATGACCGACGAAATCGAAAAACGGTTGCATCGAGAAGCGACTGTGATGCGGGAGACAATCAAGACGACGTATGGGGCGTATGTCGCGAACGAAAAGATGTTAACCCGTTCTTTAAAGTCGACGTATATGCAACAGGCTTCGATCCTAGCTGCAGACGGACTCGAAGCGAGTCAGTATTTGGTGACCAATGATAATATCGAAAAATTGAGCGGGAAAAAAGTTGAAGACCGGTTTAGCAATCGCCTAGATGAGATTTTAGTGGAAGACGTGAGTGTCAGTGATCAACATGATGAGTTTATCGTTGCGACGCCGATTCCTGAACTTCAGGCTCATTACATCATTGTTGTGACGAAACAGTCGGTACTCGGTTCGATGTGGGCACTACGAGAAATCGTCTTCGTTGGCCTGATCAGTATGCTCGTGTTCATGATTGGCTTGTTTGCCGTCATGATTCGTCATGAGGTCAAGCCGTTGACGCAGTTTGCCGAACGATTGCGTGAGTCGGTGGCGACGCGCTCATTCACAGCAGTCACATTAGACGCCAACTCAATTGAAATGCGAAGTCTAGAGCAGGCATACAATACGTTAATTGGATTATGGACGCGCTCGCTCGTGACGATGACCGAGACGTCAACAGCATTCGAATCAAGCTTGCCGCTGTTCAGAAGACAACTGGAGGCGAATGAACAGCAAATCGTGGGCTTTAAGGAAGTAGCGGCCACGGTCGCGCTGACAAGTCAGTCTTACCAGTCGTTCACGACCGAGTCGACCCATCGGTTTACCGATATCGCTGCCCACGTTCGTTCATTCGAAAAAGATATCGCTGCAATCGATCAACGGACAGAGTTACTAAATCGAACGATTGCGTCAGAAATGGAATCGTTCTCGAGCGTCAAAGGAGCGAGTGAATCGTTTGCCATCAAAGCGGCAGCGGTCCAGCAACGATTATTAGACAGCGAGGCGACATCAGAGCGAGCGGATGATGCGCTAAAGAAAATCCTTTCTGTCGCGGCTGCGACGAAAATGTTAGCGCTCAACGCCTCGATTGAAGCAGCACGTGCCGGTGAACATGGTAAAGGATTTGCCGTTGTCGCCAGCGAAGTCGGACAGTTGGCGAAAATAACGAACGAATCGACGTTATCCGCTGTGGCTACGATTGAAGCCATTCGGCAAGAACTAAGCGAAGTGTTCATGGAAATGGAACGCTTCGAATCCGACATTAAATCATTAGGGGCGGCATTGCGTAATGTCGAAGCGGGGATCGAGAAAATTGATCATGAGGTCACAAAACAAATGAGCCAATTCCAAGCGATCACGGAACAGACATCGCTGACCGGACAGCAGTTGCTTGAAATGGCGGAAGCGAATGGTCAATTGACCGAAATCGGAATGATGCTCGAGCAAAAACTGCATGACTTACAAGACGGTGTCGAAGAATGGACGGATACACAACGAGCTTTACAAATGGCAGGAACCCATCTCGGCAATCAAAGCGAACGTCTTCACGACGTCTTGCATGATTTGGCACCACTCCAATAAACAAGGCCGGACGAGCGCATAGAAGCGTTCATCCGGCCTTGTTTTATGATGTTCGTTTAATCGGGATTAGCGATAATGGAACGACTACATAAATGAATAATAGAAGAATCCCGAACCACGACGCGGACGGCGAAACGTGATACAGGACGACGAGACTGACTGTCGGAATGAGCGACATCGCGACCGCATACGGCCAAGCTTGGCGATACGGCCACATCTTTTTCGTACGCCATTTCGTGACGAGTTGGACGAGGAGGGCACTGAGGGCGACGAGTCCCATATAGAAGAAGAAAATCGCAAACGCATGTAAGAACAACCACATCGGCCAAAAGAAATTTGGTTGTAACACGATGTAATCGAGTGCCGTGACGGTCAACGTCAACACTAAACTCGCCATCATATAGGCGTGGAGTGGGGCCAAGCGGAGACGTAACGCCTGCTTGGACGGGTAAAGGCTATGGCGGATAAACTGAATCGTTGTCTTGAACATAAATGGAACTCCAATCTGTTATAGTACAAAACTAGAAAAACAAACAAAAATCATACAGTGGTTTAATAAAACCTTAACATTAAACCTGTTTACATCGAATGGGTGATGCGGGCATAATGAGTAGGGCATTAAAAACCAAGCAAACACAACTAATTCACAATCAAAAGGAGTACAAAAATCGTGGAATACAATTTGCAAGAAATGTTATTCATGTTTTTTGGAGGATTAGGGATCTTCCTCTTCGGTATCAAATCGATGGGAGACGGCCTCCAAAAGTCAGCAGGTAACCGCCTGCGTGACATCCTTGATAAGTATACATCGAATCCGTTCCTCGGAGTACTAGCTGGTATCATTGTAACAGTCTTGATTCAGTCATCGTCAGGTACGACTGTCATCACGGTCGGTCTTGTCAGCGCCGGGTTCATGACGCTCCGTCAAGCAATCGGGGTCATCATGGGGGCGAACATCGGGACGACAGTGACCGCGTTCATCATCGGTTTCGATGTCGGCGCCTACGCGTTGCCGATTATCGCTATCGGTGCGATTCTTCTTTTCTTCTTTAAAAAAGAGAAATTGCAACATTTGGGTCAAATCTTCTTCGGTTTCGGGATGCTGTTTTACGGTCTTGAACTTATGGGAAGCGGCATGAAGCCGCTCCGTTCGAGCGAATACTTCATCGACTTGACGCAATCGATGAGTGACAACCCGTTCCTCGGTGTCGTCGTCGGTACGGTGTTTACCGTCATCGTTCAATCGTCATCAGCAACGATCGGGATTTTGCAAGAGTTGTATGCCGGTGGATCAATCGACTTGGACGCGGCACTTCCGGTCTTGTTCGGAGACAACATCGGGACAACGATTACAGCGGTACTCGCTTCAATCGGTGCTTCGGTAGCAGCCCGTCGTGCGGCAGCAGCCCACGTCATCTTTAACATTGTCGGGACGACGATCTTCATGATCTTGTTGATCCCGTTCACACAATATATTTACTGGATCACAGATGTTTTAGCGATTGAAGACAAGATGCAAATCGCCTTCGCCCACGGGACGTTCAACGTCGTCAACACGTTCATCCAGTTTTGGTTCATCGGAACGATTGCTTGGATCGTAACGAAAATGGTTCCTGGTGAAGATTCAATCGTCGATACGAAAGCACAGCATTTGGATCCAATCTTCATCCAACAGTCACCATCGATTGCCGTCGAACAAGCGAAGTTTGAAGTCATCCGCATGGGCGACTTCGCAAAACTTGGCCTTGATGAAGCGCGCAACTACATGACGACTGGCGATAAGAAACATGCCGAGAAGTCAGCGCACATTGAAGAGGCGCTCAACTCGCTTAACTCAAAAATCACAGATTACCTCGTGAAACTCGCTGCCGTTGATTTGACGGAGCAAGAATCACAAGAACATAAGACACTCATGCATGCCATCAACGATATCGAGCGAATCGGTGACCACGTCGAGAATATTATCGAATTGATCGATTATAAGACGGCGACACGTGTCACACTATCGACCGGTGCTCAGAAAGAGTTGACGGAAATGTACGATTTGACACGGGCCACGCTCGAGAAGTCACTTCAAACGTTGGCGAGCGGAGACATGGTCGAAGCGCGTCAAGTCATCGAGATGGAAGCGAAACTCGATATGCTGGAGCGTCAGTTCCGTAAAAATCACGTCGTCCGCTTGAATACAGGCGAGTGTGACGGCCAAGCCGGAATGTTCTTCGTCGATATGCTCTCGAACTTGGAGCGAATCGGTGACCACGCCATGAACATCACAGAAATCACGCTTGAAGATAGAAACGAAGCAACAGTCTAATCCAACGGTCCTTCCGGCTCATTTGAGACGGAGGGACTTTTTGGTTCAATGTGACTTTTGATTGACAGTGACGCGTTCATTCAGTATATTATTACTGTATAACAACGTGGCGGTGTAGCTCAGCTGGCTAGAGCGTACGGTTCATACCCGTGAGGTCGTGGGTTCGACTCCCTCCGCCGCTACCAATAAAGGACCCTTAGCTCAGCTGGTTAGAGCAGACGGCTCATAACCGTCCGGTCGTAGGTTCAAGTCCTACAGGGTCCATTTTGTGAACAGCTTTCTGATGAAAGCTGTTTTTTGTTTTCATTTTTAGTTTTCAAACTCGAAGTCCTGGGTAAATATCCGTTAGCATTTTGTTTTTTGAAAAATATGAAATGAGGCGAAGCGAGATGGAACGAAATCATACGATGATGCAATTTTTTGAATGGCACGTCCCGGCTGACCAGAAACATTGGAAGCGATTGAAAGAACGAGCTTCTGAATTGAAGGAAGTCGGAATTACCGCATTATGGTTGCCCCCTGTCACGAAAGGACAGAGCGACGAGGATACGGGATATGGCGTGTACGATTTGTATGATTTAGGGGAGTTTGACCAAAAAGGAACGGTCGCGACCAAATACGGAACAAAAGAGGAATTACTCGAGGCGACGAAGCATGCCCAAGAACTTGGAATGCAAGTCTATATGGATGTCGTCTTAAACCATAAAGCCGGGGCTGATGCGACCGAGAAGTTCGATGTGCTCGAAGTTGACCCGGAAGATCGCACGAAAGTGCTGTCAGAAGAGCCGTTCGAGATTGAAGGGTGGACCAAGTTTGATTTCGAAGGTCGAAACGACAAACATTCCTCTTTCAAATGGAATTTCCATCACTTTAACGGTACAGATTATGACGCTGCGAACGACCATAGCGGTATCTTCTTCATCCTCGGTGAAAACAAAAAATGGAACGACAACGTCGATGACGAGTTCGGTGTCTATGACTATTTGATGTTCGCCAATATCGATTATCACCACCCAGAAGTCCGTGAAGAAGTTCTCAGCTGGGGTAAGTGGTTCATCGAAGAGACGCAATGCGACGGGTTCCGACTCGATGCCATTAAACATATCAACTATGATTTTGTAAAAGAGTTCAGCCAGAAAATGAAAGCCGAAAAAGGCAACAACTTCTACTTGGTCGGTGAGTTCTGGAAGTCAGAGCTCGATGCATGCCGTGAGTTCCTCGACAACATCGATTATCACGTCGATTTGTTCGACGTGCCGCTCCATTACAACTTGCAGCGTGCCTCGACGGAAGGGGAATCGTTCGATATGCGGACGATCTTTGACGATACGCTCGTCCAGTCCCACCCGCTCCACTCGGTGACGTTCGTCGATAACCACGATTCACAACCGGCGGAAGCACTCGAGTCATGGGTCGAAGATTGGTTCAAACAAATCGCCTACGGTTTAATCTTGCTTCGCCAAGACGGGTACCCTTGTGTGTTCTATGGGGACTACTACGGCATCAACGGACCGCACCCGGCCGATGGGAAGAAAGTGGCAATCGATCCGCTCCTTTATGCACGCCGGGAGAAAGCGTACGGTCAACAGGACGACTACTTCGATGACGAACACGTCATCGGTTGGGTCCGTCAAGGTGTCGAGGAGATCGAGCGTTCGGGTTGTGCTGTCCTCATCTCGAACAGTGAAGCAGCCGAGAAACAGATGTTCGTCGGCGAGCACCGTGCCGGCGAGAAATGGGTCGATTTGACACAGACCGTCGATGAGGTCGTTGAGATTGATGAAGATGGAAATGGGGTATTTAAAGTAGCGGCAGGTTCGATTTCGGTTTGGGCGTTACCTGAACAAGACGTCGAGTGAAGCATTACAATTGAGTCGACCGTCACAAATCTGTTACATTTAAAACGAACGTTGTTCAAACCAATTTAAGGGGGATTTTAGTTATGGCTAAATTTGAATTACCACAACTTGATTACGCATACGATGCACTTGAACCACACATTGACGCACGCACGATGGAAATCCACCACACGAAACACCACAACACGTATGTCACGAACGTAAACAATGCACTCGAAGGAAAAGACGTGAACTACTCTTCACTCGAAGAGTTGCTTCAAAACCTCGATTCACTTCCTGCTGACATTCAAACAGCGGTCCGCAACAACGGTGGCGGTCACTGGAACCACTCATTCTTCTGGAAATTGTTGAAGAAGAACGAGAAAGGTGCTCCGACGGGCGAACTCGCTTCTGCAATCGACGAAGCGTTCGGCAGCTTCGACGCGTTCAAAGAGGAGTTCACGAAAGCAGCGACAACACGCTTCGGCTCTGGTTGGGCTTGGCTCGTCGTGAAAAACGGCAAACTCGAAGTCACATCGACTCCAAACCAAGATTCACCGATCATGGAAGGCGTTCAGCCAATCCTCGGTCTCGATGTTTGGGAGCATGCGTACTACTTGAACTACCAAAACCGTCGTCCGGATTACATTCAAGCGTTCTTCCATGTCATCGACTGGGATTACGTCGCGAAGCTCTACGCAGACGCAAAATAATGACACAGTCCCGGGATTCGATTGAATCTCGGGATTTTTTCTACATTTCATTATTTTGTAAACAAATTATGATATAGTGAAAATCGAGTCGAAAAATAGAAATAACACTGACATATACGTCACCTATACTTATAGAAGGAATTGAATCAGAAAGGAGACAACTGAATTGGCCAGAAACCGTGTGAAAGTGCCGAAGAAACGGCGCAACCACCTTCCGTTGCGATTGAACTTATTGTTCTTTATCGTCTTCATCTTATTCGCGACACTCATTTTCCGTTTAGGCGTCGTCCAAATCGTCAACGGTGAGTTGATTGCCCGTGAAGTTCAGAAGACCGAATCAAGCAAAATCAAGTACGAGGTACCGCGCGGTAAAATTTATGACCGCAACGGCCAAGTGCTCGCCGACACCATCTCGAACTACTCGGTCATGTATCGCCGGTCGCAAGTGACGAAGACGGAAGAGCGCCTCGAAGTCGCCATCAAGCTCGCGGAAATCGTCGATGTGCCGGAGAAGGACCGCAAAGTGACGGAGCGGGACCGCAAGGATTATTGGATTGCCATCGATCCGGAGCGCTCGCAAGAACGAGTCCAAAACCTACTGGCTGATTTATCGGAAGAGGAACGGGCCGCCTTGTCGAACCAAGACGTCGACCAGTTGTTGCTCGATTCAATCACGGACGCCGAAATCACGTTCGATGATGCGACCGAAGAAATCATCGCCATCAAACATAACATGGAGTCGGGCTATGCGCTCGACCCACAAGTCATTAAAATCGGGGCGTCTCCAAAAGAGATGGCACTGATTGAAGAAAACTTGGAGTTGCTTCCAGGCGTCAGTGTCGAACCGTATTACCAACGGGATTATCCGTTCGGCGAGACGTTCCAAAGCTTCCTCGGAAGTTATCGTCAAATCCCGGCCGAACAACGCGCCTCGTATCAAGCGAAAGGTTACGGTTTGAATGATCGGGTCGGAACGTCTTATCTCGAACAACAGTATGAGGACGTGCTACGTGGGACACCAGCCTATGACGTCTTCACGACGTATAAAGGGGAACCGGTCGGAGAACCGACCCGCGTCAGCGGAAACCCAGGGAAAGACATCATCTTGTCGACGGACATCGAATTCCAAAAAGAAATCGATGAGATTTTGAAGAAAGCGATTCGAGCCGGCCGTTCGGGCAGCCCGCACTTTGACCGAGCCTTCGCCGTCGTCATGAACCCGCAGACGGGAGAATTGCTCGCCCTCTCGGGACAAGAGCTCGACTATGAAACGAACGAATTCAAAGACGTCTCGACCGGGACGGTCCTGCGGGCGAGTCAAATCGGCTCGACAATCAAGGGAGCGACGGTCGCGTTCGGACTTGAAGAAGAAGTCATCCAACCGGGTGAGTATATTTATGACACGCCGATCCGTATCGGTTCGTCACTCAAGTCGTCGTACCGGAACATGGGCAACATCAACGACCTTGATGCCCTCGCCTTGTCATCGAACATCTATATGTTCCAAATCGCCCTGCGGCTCGCCGATTACTACTCGACCGGCCAAATCGTCGGAGAGAACGTGACCGAGGCATTCAATACGATGGAACATTACTATAAGCAGTTCGGACTTGGAATCGAGACTGGGATCGACCTCCCTTATGAATCAATTGGATTCCGTAGCGTACCGGACCGTGTCACTCTCCTCATGGATATGTCGATCGGCCAGTTCATCTCGTACACGCCGATTCAGCTGGCACAGTATACATCGACGCTCGCGAACGGCGGATACCGGATTCAACCGCATCTATTGAAAGAAATCATCGAACCGGGCTCGCTCGACGAGTCAAACAAGCAAGTCGTCAGCACGTTCCAACCGAACGCGCTCAATAAAGTCGATATTCGCGATGAATTTCTGCAACGGGCGCGTCAAGGATTCCGGCAAGGAGTTGAGAGCGGAACGTCACGCATCCTGCAACAGACGGGAATCACGGCGGCCGGTAAGACCGGTACCGCTCAGGCAATCGCGGAAGGGCCAGATGGCCAGGCGAAGCGAAATGCGAACGGAGAACCGATTAAGACACTCAACTCGAACCACGTCGGTTGGGCGCCGTATGATGACCCGGAAATCGCCTGGGCCATCATCATGCCAGGCCTCGAGGCGGAAGGAATCAACACCCGTGTCGCGCACGATATCATGAAGGCGTATTTTGATTTAGAAGACGTCCAAGCACAGATTCAGTAAAGAAGTCACTTCGGTGGCTTCTTTTTTTCGTCTTTACAATTCTTTTACGTTCCGTTTATTTCTCGTTAATAGTAGTTTATTAGGATGTTAATTGTAGGACAGAACAACGAAGCCACAACATAAATCAAAGCAAACTCAAGGAGGACGTCAGAAATGTCTTGGATGAAAAAATCAGCTTTAGTCGCTTCAATTACTTCGGTGGCCGTTATCGGTGCCGCGTGTGGGAACAATGAAGAGGGCGGCGCAGCCGACGGTGAAGGACTTTCAGGTAAAGTCGTCATGGACGGTTCGTCAACAGTCTTCCCGATCATGGAAGCCGTAGCCGAAGAATATTCAGCTGAACAGCCAGACGTTGAAGTCACGGTCGGTGTCTCTGGTACGGGTGGCGGATTCAAACGTTTCGTAACAGGCGAGACGGACTTCTCGAACGCATCACGTGAAATCAAAGAAGAAGAAGCGGCTGAAGCCGAGAAGAACGGTGTCGAGTACACGCAACTCGCTGTCGCACTCGATGGTCTTTCGCTCGTCGTCAACCCAGAGAACGATTGGGCGCAAGATATCACGATTGAAGAACTTAACAAGATGTGGACAGATACAAATGTGAAGACATGGAAAGACGTTCGCTCAGACTGGCCGGATGAAGAAATCTCATTCTTCTCACCAGGTAAAGACTCAGGTACGTTCGATTTCTTCAACGAAGCGGTCCTTGAAGACACGGACATCCGTGAAGACGCACAGTTGTCAGAAGACGACAACGTCCTCGTGACTGGTGTCGCCGGCACGAAAGGTGCAATCGGATTCTTCGGTTACGCATACTATATTGAAAACCAAGATACGCTTCGCGCGTTGAACGTCGAAGGCATCGAGCCGACGACTGATACGATCAACGATTTGTCTTACCCGCTCTCACGTGAGATTTACACATACGTGAACAATGCGTCATTGAAAGACAAGCCACAAGTCGCCGACTACACACGCTTCTTGAATGAAAATGCGGCGGTACTTGCTGAAGAAGTCGGGTATGTCGGAATGGAACAAGCACGATATGATGAGAACGCTGAAGTAATCGACGAGATTGCTGGCGAATAATAGCGCAGAAGGCAGAAGGTGAGAGTCGCTCTCGCCTTCTCGCCGTGCTTTCTAGTATGAAGAGGTAGGGAGCGATACACGAGATGAATCAACCAAACAAAGGGTTCTCAATTCGAGAGATGATTGAAACCAATAAGAAAAAGAAATATAGTACGACGAACGTGTTTGATAAAGTCATGCCGTTCTTATTATTCTTGAGCGCATTCGTTTCGGTCGTCACGACGGTCGGCATCGCGTTCACACTCGGTTTCGAACTGTTCAAGTTTTTTGAGCGCGTACCGGTCGCCGAGTTTTTAGGCTCGACGGAATGGTATCCGCTTAGTGCCGATCAACGTTTCGGCGTCTGGGCCCTCGTCATGGGAACGCTCCAGATTACGGTCATTGCCATGATTGTTGCTGTACCGCTTGGTTTGGCGTCAGCGATTTATTTGAGCGAATATGCGTCTGAACGTGCTCGCACGATTTTGAAGCCGATTCTTGAAGTACTCGCCGGTGTACCGACGATTGTCTTTGGATTTTTCGCCTTGTCGTTCGTCACACCAATCTTGCAAGCAATCATTCCTGGATTAAAGATTTATAACGCGCTTAGTCCGGGGATTGTCGTCGGGATTATGATTATCCCAATGATTGCATCGATTTCGGAAGACGCGATGAGCGCCGTTCCGAAAAAGATTCGTGAAGGTGCGCTCGGCCTTGGCGCAACACGTTTGGAAGTTGCCATCAAAGTCGTCATGCCGGCCGCGCTGTCAGGGATTATCGCCTCAATCGTCCTTGGGATGAGCCGTGCCGTCGGTGAGACGATGATCGTAACAATCGCGGGTGGGTCACAACCGAACTTCGAGTTCAACCCGCTGAACGCGATTCAAACGATGACGGCTTATATCGTCCAAATCGCCAAAGGTGATGCAGGCTACGGAACAATCGAATACTATAGCATCTATGCGGTCGGCGCATTGTTGTTCATCTTTACGCTCGTGATGAACTTATTCGCGAACTGGGTGACGCGCCGCTTCAGAGAGGAGTACTAATATGGCATTGCCGAACAGTGAGTTCAAGAATACGAAGAACTTGATGGACCGTGATTCCGTTTCACAACGGATTAAACGTCGTCTCCAATTAAATGAAATCTTTAAGTACGTCTTTTTAGCAGGACTCGTCTTTGCCCTGCTCGTATTATCGACGTTGATTTATGACGTCGTCTCTAAAGGTGGCGGCTGGGTGAACTTGGACTTCCTCCGCAACTTCCCATCCCGTCGTCCGGAACAGGCCGGTCTCTATCCAGCCTTGATCGGGACGTTATGGTTGATGTTCCTCATAGTGCCGATGGTATTTATCGTCGGTGTTGGTGCCGCGATTTATCTTGAAGAGTACGCGCCAAAAAACCGTGTCACGTCATTTATCGAAGTGAATATTTCGAACTTGGCTGGTGTTCCGTCAATCGTTTTCGGATTGCTCGGGTTGACGATTTTTGTGCGTGTAATGGAACTCGGAAACTCGATTATGGCCGGTGCCTTGACGCTTGGGCTGATGAGTTTACCGATTGTTATCGTCGCGTCACAAGAAGCGCTCCGTTCCGTCAAGATGGAATTGCGCCACGCGTCGCTCGCACTCGGAGCCTCGAAGTGGCAGACGACGTTCAACGTCGTCTTGCCATCGGCGATTCCAGGGATTATCACGGGAATCATCTTGGCCATATCGCGAGCAATCGGGGAAACAGCCCCATTGATCATGGTCGGAGCGGCGACGTTCATTTCGACGACGCCGAGCAATGTGTTCTCTGATTTCACAGCGCTCCCGATTCAAATCTACAACTGGACGAGCCGTCCGCAAGCCGAATTCCAAAACTTAGCCGCTGCCGGAATCATTGTATTGATGACGATGTTGATCATCATGAACTCGGCTGCCATCTATATCCGTAACAAGTACACGAACCGACATTAAGTCATAGCAGTAAACGAGGAGGACTCTCGAGATGATGAAACAAAAAGAACTCAAAGGAGATCATGAAGTGAATACAACGACGACTCAACCGAACGAAACGGTGATGCAAAAAGAAAGTGCCTATGTCGTGAACAACTTGAATTTATGGTATGGCGACGATCAAGCGTTGATCGACGTCAACCTCGACATCAAGAAAAACGAAGTGACGGCCATCATCGGTCCGTCGGGTTGCGGGAAGTCGACGTTCATCAAGACGTTGAATCGGATGGTAGAGCTCGTGCCGTCTGTCCGTACGAACGGTGAAATCTTGTATCATGGTCGCAACATCTTTGACCGCGATTATAAAGTCGAAGATCTTCGCACGTCGGTCGGCATGGTGTTCCAACAGCCGAACCCGTTCCCGAAATCGGTGTATGACAACGTGGCGTACGGGCCACGTACACACGGCATCAAAAACAAAAAAGTACTCGATGAAATCGTCGAGCGCTCGCTTCGCGGCGCCGCGATTTGGGATGAAGTGAAAGATCGCTTGAACGAGAACGCCTATGGCCTCTCGGGTGGACAGCAGCAACGTCTCTGCATTGCCCGCACACTCGCCATCGAACCGGACGTTATCCTCATGGATGAGCCGACGTCAGCGCTCGACCCGATCTCGACATTAAAAGTCGAAGAGCTCGTCCAAGAGTTGAAAGAGCAGTACTCGATTATCATTGTCACGCACAACATGCAGCAAGCAGCTCGTGTATCGGATAAGACGGCGTTCTTCTTGAACGGAGAAGTCGTTGAGTTCGATGCGACCGATAAAATCTTCTCGAATCCAACGGACAAAAGGACTGAAGATTACATTTCTGGCCGGTTCGGTTAAGAAGGGGAGACAATCATGGCACAAAATCGCACATTTTTTGATACGAAGTTAAACGAATTAGAAGACAAGGTCGTTCGCTTGGCGAATTTGACGATGCGTCAAACGGCTACGGCTATCGAAGTGCTTGAAAAACATGACCTCGTACTCGCTCAGGCGGTCATCGACAACGATAACGAACTCGATGACCTCGAGCTCGAAATCAATGACGAGGCGATTCTGTTGATTGCGAAACAACAACCGGTCGCGACCGACCTTCGTCGCTTGATCGTGACGATGAAGTCGGCGACAGACCTTGAACGCATCGCGGACTATGCGACAAACATCGCCAAAGCCGTTGCGCGCATCGAGCACGTCCCGTACGTGTTAGATATCAAGCCGCTCAAACAGATGGCCGAGCAATTGATTGACATGCTCGAGCTGGCGACTCGTGCTTATCGTAAAGGCGAGGTCAGCCGGGTGCGTGACTTGAACGAGATGGACAAAGTCATCGATGACTTGAACTTGCAGGTCATCAAACAATACATGGGATCTGTGCCGACGATGGCTGTCGGGACGAACGATGTTTATGAGTTTTCGAACATCGCACGCTATTTAGAACGCATGGGCGATCACGTGACAAATTTTGGGGAACACCTCATTTTCCTCGAAAAAGGGAAACATTATGATTTAAACCAGTAAGAAGAGTGGTAAAGAACAACAGACCAGTTGTTCTTTACTTTTTTTTGTGCAGGAATTCACGGGTTGGAGGCGAATAGTAGAACACATGGATTTTTTTTAGGAAGGGAGCCACAAATAGATGGAAGAGAAAATCGTTTCCTTGAAACAACAAGGACTAACGTTAAAACAGATTGCAGAACAATTAGACATGCCAATCGGGAAAGTCCAGTACGCTTGGCGCAAATGGCGTTCCCAACACGGTGAACCAGCCAAGCCTGTAGCCGCCGCTCCAAAAAGAAAGACCGAAGGGAAGAAAGCAATGACACCGAAATCGAAGCAAGTACCCGCCTCATCTGGGACGCAGGTCGCTTCGACGCTGCAACATGAGCTGCCAGTCCAATCACCGCTGTTAGATAAAGGTCCAGACGGATTCTGGAAGCTCCCAGACCGCTACGATCAAGATGTGATGCATGCGGTCGTTCAATCGCCGAACGCGGTCTACGTCTTCTGGGAAGTGTCGGACAGCGTCAAAGAGACGTTGTCGATGCAGTTCATGCGTCCGTGGGAAGATTTGCCGAAGGCGTTCCGGATCCTCGACGTGACATTGCTCGATTACGCGAGCGGACATGCGAACCGGTCGTATACGTTCGAATTGCCGGAGATGACGAACAGCTGGTTCGTTCGACCGCTCGATCCGAACACGACGTACGTGTTCGAGTTTGGGATTCGGACGATGGAAGGGGAGTTCCTTCCGTTGCTCGCAACTTCACCGATCGACACGCCACGGGCGGAGCCGGCCGGCCATGGTCGTTTCGCCGAACCGGTTCGACGTTGGCAATACGGGGAAGTCGAGTCTCCTGAACTGCTCGACACGCTACCTAAATATTCTGCATACCGATTCGTGCGCTGAGGAGGATTTATTTGATGAAACCAGGTTATTTTTCACTCGTCCTTCATGCCCACCTTCCGTACGTGCGACATGAAGAGAAACATCGCTTAGAAGAGAGATGGGTGTATGAAGCCATCTCCGAGACATATATCCCGATTCTTTGGCAAGTCGACCGTCTGCAAAAGCCGCTCCATTGGACGGTCAGCATTTCACCGCCCGTCGTCGAGATGCTCGCCGATCCGCTCGTCCAAGACCGTTACGTGGAACATTTGGATGAGATGCTCGAATTGATTGGCATCGAACTCGCTGAAGAGCGGAGCGAACCAGAAATCGAGACGCTTCACTTTTATCGTCAGCGCTACACCGATTTGAAAAACACGTTCCTGCATTGGGAAAAGAACTTGAACCATGCGTTCCGTACATATCGTGAGCAAGGGTTCATCGATATGGTCACGTGTACGGCGACACACGGCTTCAACCCGCATTTGTTCACGGAACAGGCCGCTCGCGCGGAAATCCGTACCGGCTTGAACTGTTTCGAGCGTCATTACGGGTTCCGCCCGACCGGAATCTGGTTACCGGAGTGTGCCTATACCCCGGGTGTCGACCGCATCTTGTATGAAGAAGGTGTCCGCTATACGTTCGTCGATGAGCACGCCTTGCTCGATGCCGATCCGACGCCGGACAAAGGCATCGGGGCACCGGTCTACTCGCCGCATGGCGTCGCTTTGTTCCCGCGTGACCAAATCATCTCCGGGAAAATTTGGAGCTCGATGATCGGGTATCCGGGCCATCCTGACTATCGCGAGTTTTATCGTGACCTCGCCTATGATCGTGACTGGACGTATATCGAAAAGTTCATGCACCCGGAAGGCATTCGTTTTGATACAGGCTTGAAGATGCACCGCATCACCGGCGACACGGATGAGAAAGACTATTATGTCCGTGCCTGGGCCGAACATCAAATCGACAACCACGCCCTTGATTTCGCACAGACGCTCGAAGGGCATCTCGAGGCCCACGGTGGACAAATGTTCCCGCCGTTCCTCGTGACGGCACCGTTTGACGCCGAGCTGTTCGGTCATTGGTGGTTTGAAGGACCTGAATTCCTCGGCAAAGTCGCCGAGCGGCTCGAAGAGTTCGGGATTGAGACGATTACGCCAGCGCTGTTCCTCGAGCGCCACTTCCAAGACCTCGAGACGGTCCACGTCTCGATGAACACGTGGGGACGCAAAGGCTATGGTGATGTGTGGATCAACGAGCGCAACGAGTGGATGCTCCGTCACTTGCACATGATGGAGACACAGCTCGTCAAAGACGTGGCCGATTATCGTCACGCTTCACCGCTCGTCGATCGGGCGCTCATTCAACTCGTGCGACATTACGTCCTCGCCGTATCGAGTGACTGGGCCTTCATCCTCGACGGACAGACGACGGCCCAATATGCAGCCGAACGCTTCCGCGAGCACACACGCCTGTTCGCTGAGCTCGAGACCGCCCTGTATCAAGACAAGTTATCGGATGAACTGCTCGCCGACCATTATCGCGCGTATCCGTTCCTTGATGATGTGGACATTGACATCGACACGTTCCTGTCTCCGCACGACTATTACGTGACTGAGGAACGTGGCAGTGAAGGCGAGGCGATTCTCGTCTTGACGCCAGAATATACAGGCAACGTCATCGGTGATCTCGGACGCCGTGTCATCGACGAGGTCGAAGCCCGGGCGGCGGAAGGCGAGACGGTGTACGTCTTGACCCCGTTCAAGGAAGGGTTACCGGAGTATGAACGTCACAACCACGTCCACGTGTACCGCGTCCGTCTGACGAGCCCGTTCTTAGAGCACGTGATGAACCAAGTCGCGGCCCAAAACGTGGCATACGTCAAACTTGCGCATGAGCTCGTGGCCAAAGTTCCGTTCAAAGCAATCCATCAATTTGATTGGATGACGATTCCTGCGGCACGTTCGCTTGCGAAAGCACTACAAGTTCCGTTATACTCAACTATGTTGTCCTTTGAAACGACCCGCAATCCGCACGGACACGGCGGTCTGTTCGATGCGATTCACCGAATCGAGAACAGCGTCCTCGCTGAAGCCGACACGGTGTACATCTGCGAACAACTATCGACTGAGGAAGTCGGAATGCGCTATGCGATTGGTGATAACGTAAAAACCTGCCTGCCGCTCGATGCTTCGCCATACGGGCAAAAACGTTTGAAAAAGAACACGAAATAACCTTGCTTTTTCAAATAAAAATTGGTAGGATAATTGAGTATGCTTAGACTGTAAAGCAAAAGCACTTGATACAACATTAGTAAGATGGGAGTGAAAGAAATGCGCGTTAAAATCACACTAGCTTGCACAGAAACAGGCGATCGCACGTACATCACGAAGAAAAACAAACGTAACAACCCAGAGCGCCTCGAATTGCGCAAATACAACCCACGTCTCCGTCGTCACACGCTTTACCGCGAAGTGAAATAATGAGACTGGCCGTCACTCATGTGGCGGCCTTTTTTTTGAACAAGGGGGAATTGAAGTGATTGAAAAGAAACAACTTCGGCAAGACGTACATCGTCAAATCCGTGAACTCGACGACCGGTCGGACCGGGACCGCGTCATCATACATACATTGACCGAACTGAAGGCGTGGCAAGAGGCGGACACGGTGGCTGTCACGCTCGCCCTCGATTTAGAGATTGATACGTTGCCGCTCATCCGCTTAGCATGGAAGGCAGGAAAATCAGTGTTTGTGCCGAAAGTTACGAAACAGGGACTCACGTTCCATGAGATTCATTCGCTAGAAGACCTCGAGCCGGGCGTCATGAATATATTGGAGCCGACGACTGAAGCGACGATGCGCTCGATTGACGTATGTATCGTCCCCGGCCGCGTGTTTGACCGGTCCGGCTATCGAATCGGATGGGGAGGCGGCTATTATGATCGCTACCTCGCCACGTACAATGGGACGACCATCGCGTTGGCCTATGACGTTCAACTGCTCGATGAGATCCCGATTGAGCCACACGACATTCCTGTCGAATTCATCGTGACGGAAAGGGAAACGATTTTATGTTCGCCATCTTCGTTGTAACTTGTTTGGTGGCCTTTGCCGGCTATCGATTGCGCTCGTTGACCCGCTCCGGTGCCGTCTTAACGGTCGTGACTGGGACGGTCATCGGCTACAGTTTCGGTTGGTTCGGGCTCTATTTACTCGGTGTCTTCTTCTCGACATCGTCGCTCGCCTCGAAATATCGTGCCCGGGACAAGGCGCCTGTCGATGAGATTGTTGAGAAATCGGGTCCCCGTGATTTCGTGCAGGTGCTCGCCAATGGGGGTGTCGGCATGGTGACGGCGCTTGGAATGATTCTTGCGCCAAACGACGCCTGGTTATTCGCCTATGTCGCCTCGATTGCCGCGGCGACGAGTGATACGTGGGGATCTGAGTTCGGCGTCCTCGCCAAGCAGAAACCGCGCTCGATTCGGACGTTCCGTGAAGTCGAACCGGGAACGAGTGGTGGGGTGTCCGTGTTCGGTACGGTCATGTCGATTGTCGGGGCAACGGTCATCATCCTCGCCTTGCTTCCATTTATCGAGATCGATGTGACGTTCGCGCTCGTCTTGATCGCCCTTGGATTGAGCGGCAGCGTCGTCGACACATTGTTAGGGGCCACGGTGCAACGGAAATACCGATGCCGTGTGTGCGGCAAGTTGACCGAGAAGAAAATGCATCATCGTGAGCCGGCGGCTTATGTGTCGGGCTGGCGTTTTCTCGGCAATGACGCCGTCAACTTTTTGTCGATCGCCGCGGCCGCGACGATTAGTTTCCTCTTGTTACGATGAGGGTAGTACAGAAAATGTAGATGTTTCAAACGAATGTGAATTTCGTCACAATATCGCCAAAGTGAAAACGGTTTCCTTAGTAGTGAGTGTTTGTGAATGATGTTACAATCTTTATGTAACAGACATAACAAAAACATGAAACAGATTGTTCGAAGGGTGGAGAATCAATATGGAAACATTAAATCATGCAAAAGTAACACGCGTCGCGCTCGTCGGTGCCGGAGCGGTCGGTGCCAGCTTTGCGTACCAATTGACGACAGCAAGTCTTTGTGAGGAACTCGTCATTATCGACATCAACAAATCGAAGGCGGAAGGCGAAGCGATGGACTTGAACCACGGCGTCTCGTTCGCTTCTTCACCGATGCGCGTCTGGGCAGGGGACTATACGGACTGTGGTGCAGCAGATATCGTCGTCATCACTGCCGGTGCACCACAAAAACCGGGTGAAACTCGCCTCGACCTCGTCGAGAAGAACGCCAAAATCATGAAATCGATGATTGGGGACATCATGGCATCTGGATTCGACGGCATCATCATCATCGCCTCGAACCCGGTCGACATCATGACACATTTGGCTTGGAAATACTCAGGTTTACCGAAGCACCGCGTGTTCGGATCAGGAACGGTACTCGATACGTCACGTCTCCGGTACATGCTCGGTGACTATTTCAACGTCGATCCACGCAACTGCCACGCCTACATCATGGGTGAGCACGGAGACACGGAATTCGCGGCCTGGAGCAACGCCCGCATCTACGGGAAGTCGGTCGAGCAGTTGCTTGAAGAGAACGACGAGTATACATGGGAAGACCTCGAAGACATCTACGTCAACGTTCGGGACGCGGCGTACCACATCATCGAGCGCAAAGGCGCGACGTACTACGCCATCGGCCTCGGTTTGCTCCGTCTCGTCAAGGCCGTGCTCCGTAACGAGAACACGTTGTTGACGGTCGGCGCACATTTAGATGGTGAATACGGCTTGAACGATATCCATATCGGTGTACCGGCCATCATCAACCGCCAAGGAGTCCGTCAAGTCGTGGAAATCGAGTTGTCAGACGAAGAAAAACAAAAGATGCATCATTCGGCAGAAGTGTTATTGAAAACGATGCAGCCTGTCTTATAAAAACGATTACTCGTTCTGTCATGACCGTAGTTGGCTCCCGCCACTACGGTTTTTTTTTGGCTGACGGAAGAGCGGGGCAGATTGGGGCGATGCTCGATTTTGTCGTCCCGCCTAAATTCCTTTAGAATGAAAGTATGGAAGGAGGTGAGCCAACATGACAGAACCAGCTTGTTTTTGGGAAGATGTATATCGTGCCGTCGAAGCAGGAGGACGCATCGAGGGCGTCTTAGAGCCGTCGCGGGCACTTTTATTGTTTGACACGAAAGCGGGGGATGTCTATCACCTCTACATACGGACAGATAAGGCGTGGGCGAACCATGTCGCCTTGGACGTCGAGGCGGTCATGAACTCGTTTCGCTTGGCCCGAATCGGCCGCGAGAAGCTCCATGTCCACATTTATGGGGACCCGCTCGTCGATGAAGAGCGTCTGTCGTCGCTCACGTTCCCGATTGCGGCAAAAGTGAAGCTCGAGATGCGGCCGTGCGCCGAAACGGAAACGTCATATCGCCCGCGTGCAGTCGCTCTCGACCAACAACGAAAAAATGAACTGAAGCAACGGTTCGCCTTTGGGAAGCCTCAGTTCGTCTATGCGATCATGTTTGTGACGTTCCTCGTCATGTGGTTCGCCGAATCAATCGGCTCGACGCTCGATCCGAACACGCTCATCCGCTTCGGTGCGAAAGTGAATCCTCTCATCGACGAAGGAGAATGGTGGCGTCTGATCACACCGATGTTTCTTCATATCGGTTGGTTCCATTTCGCCATCAACATGTTCGCGCTCTGGTCACTCGGCCCGCTCGTGGAACGAATGTACGGGTCGACGCGTTTCGCCACCATTTATCTGTTGGCAGGTGTCATCGCCACGGTCGCGTCGTATGCGTTCAGCGAAGCCATCTCGGCCGGCGCGTCCGGGGCATTGTTTGGGCTTGTCGGCGCACTGCTCTATTTCGGACTTCGCGACCGCTCCTTATTTATGAAGACACTCGGCCCTCCACTGTTTATTATGTTAGGATTAAACGTGGGACTCGCTTTCGTCCTTGGCGCTAGTTTGGACCATTCCGCACACGCGGGTGGACTCGTCGGGGGCTTTCTGATGGCGGGAGTGGTCGGCTTACCGGATGAACACGTGAAGAAACGTCGCTTGCTATTTGCTGGGGTCGTGTTCGTGGCGTCCGGCGCATTATTTTGGCTCGGCTACAATCGATGACAAAGGAGTAAGGGTATGATTGAAACGTTGAAGCAATTGGTTGAAATTCCAAGTCCGTCCGGGATGACGGACGAGGCGATCGGATTCGTCGAACAAGAACTGACTGCACTCGGGATCCCCACGAAACGCTTGAACAAAGGAGCGCTTCTGGCGACATTTGAGGGCAAATCGGATCGTGCCCGTCTGTTGACGGCCCATGTCGATACGCTGGGCGCGATGGTGAAAGAAATCTTGCCGAGCGGCCGCTTGCGCTTGACGCAAGTCGGCGGATACGCCTGGACCGCAATCGAAGGGGAGAACTGTCTGGTTCATGCCGAGACGGGTGCGCCGATTGAAGGAACGATTCTCATTCATCAATCGAGCGTTCATGTCTATAAGGACACGAATAGCGCCGAACGGACGGCGTCAACGATCGAAGTGCGCTTGGACGCGGACGTCCATACAGCCGAAGACGTGAGGACCCTCGGTATCGAGGTCGGGGACTTCGTCTCGTTCGACCCGCGCTTCCGTCAGACCGACGCCGGTTATATCAAATCACGTCATCTCGATGACAAGGCGTCCGTTGCCATCTTGCTCGATTTGGCGAAAGATCTGGTCGGGGCGGAGTTGCCGCACCCGGTCCATTACTTGATCTCGAACTATGAAGAGGTCGGGTTCGGGGGCAATGCCGGGATTCCCAAAGCGGTGACTGAATATATCGCTGTCGATATGGGTGCGCTCGGGGACGGCCAACACTCGGACGAGTACACAGTTTCGATTTGTGCGAAAGATTCGTCAGGCCCGTATGATCTCGGGTTGCGCCGTCAATTCACCGCGTTATGTCGGGAACATGACATTGCCCATAAAGTCGATATCTATCCGTACTATGGATCGGACGCATCGGCTGCAATCGGAGCCGGCTACGATGTGCGCCACGCGCTCGTCGGACCAGGCATCGAGTCGAGCCATAGCTATGAGCGGACGCATCTCAAATCGCTCGAAGCGACGCGGGAACTGCTGTACCGTTTCGTGCTCACCACGATGGAGGACGAACGATGAAGAATTTTTATGACGTCCAGCAATTTTTGAAATCGTTCGGCACGATCATTTATATCGGGGAGCGCGATGCCGAGATCGGGCTCATGATGATGGAACTCGATGAGTTGCATGCGGGCGGAATGATTGAACAACGGGAATATGACACGGCCAAGATTATTTTGACCCATGAATTGAAAAATTCAAGAGATTGACAGAAAACCCCTAGTGCAAAGGTTTGCACTAGGGGTTTAATAGTGTAAACTATGGGATGAAAGCGATTTAATCGAGACGAGGAGTGGAACACATGAAGTGGTTATTAGGAATCGACATTGGTGGAACGACGGTGAAGATGGCCGTCCTCGATATGAACGGGATTATTTCTGACAAGTGGGAGATTACAACGGATATTCGTGAGAACGGGGTACATATTCCGACTGATATTGCCGCTTCATTCGAAGCCTATTTAGAAACGTCGGGCAAAGCGAAGCAAGATTTCGCAGGAGCGGGCATCGGGGCACCAGGCTTCGTCAATTTTTCAGAGGGTGTGGTCGAATATTCACCAAATATCGGCTGGAAAAACTTTGCGCTCGTCAGCGAGTTCGAGAAAGCGGTCGGTTTGCCGGCCGTCTTAGAAAATGACGCCAACGCTGCCGCACTCGGTGAAATGTGGAAAGGGGCAGGCGAAGGCGCGTCAGAATTGCTCGCCATCACGCTCGGCACAGGCGTCGGCGGCGGTGTCATCACGAACGGCAATATCGTCCACGGGGCTGCCGGTATGGCTGGGGAGATTGGCCATATCACGGTTGAGCGTGACGAGTCGAAAGCCGTCATGTGTGGCTGCGGCCGTAAAGGTTGCATCGAGACGATTGCTTCGGCTACAGGTGTCGCCCGTCTGGCGCTCCAAAAACGTAAAGGTCGGACGACGTCATTGAACGAACTAAACGAAGTGACGGCACGCGATGTATTCGAAGCGTATAAAGCGAATGATGTCGTTGCGACAGAAGTCGTGAACGAGATGACCGAATATCTCGGATTGACGATTTCGAATATCGCCAACACGTTGAATCCGAAGATGATCGTCATCGGCGGAGGCGTCTCGAAAGCACGCGAAGCACTCCTCAAGCCGCTCGATGAGCAATTCAAACGGTTCGCCCTCGAGCGCGTCTATGCGTCGACGGCGTTCAAAATCGCGGAACTCGAGAACGATGCGGGTGTCATCGGTTGTGCGTGGCTCGCTCGTAAACACTTTATCCCGACTCGTGTATAACGTTTGTCCATGTACGCCTGCGATTTGACGCAGGCGTGTTTTTTATTTGGAACGGGTATGGGATAATGTAAAATTTGTAATGACGGAGTTGATTTTTTGTTAAAAAAGGGGTAAGATTTGGACTTGATACCGGACTGTTATCGTACGTGAAATGGATAACAAGCCAATTGGACTTATAAAAAAATAGGGGGACGCGAATCAGTTCATATCGTCGCCCGTTGAACAGAGGAGGAGGCCGTCAGATGAAGTCATCTCAGAGCTTCTCGAAGCTTACTATGCGACTGAATGATACGGTCCGCGCTTCGTTTCATGAATATCGGTTATTTTGGATTTTCTCGCTATTACTTTGGACGAAGACGTACGTAGTTTACCAATTTTTCTTCAATATCCCGATTGAAAACACCGCTCAGGCATTCATTTTGCTGATCAGCCCGATCAGCTCCACTCTATTCCTATTCGCGTTCAGTTTCTTCTTTAAAGGAAATAAGCAGAAATGGGTCTTGTACGTGCTGTATGCCGCAGCATCGTTCATCTTGTTTGCGGATGCCGTCTATTACCGCGAGTTTACCGACTACTTGACGATGCCGGTCATCTTGCAACCGTCGAACATGGAGACTTTGTCGACATCGTTCACGTCACTGTTGGAATGGAAAGATTTGATTATCCTCGGGGACGTTCTCGTCTTGCCGTTCATCCTATGGCGCATCAACGCGACAGCGACGGCGGCCTCTCATCGGAGAGCGCTCGTGACGTTCGCGACGGCCGTCGTCGTGTTCTTGTTCAACTTGTCCCTCGCTGAAACAGAGCGTCCGGAACTGTTGACTCGTTCGTTCGACCGAGAACTGTTGGTCAAGAATATCGGGACGTTCAACTTCCACGTCTACGATGCGATGCTCCAAACGAAAACGTCGGCCCAGAAGGCGATGGCTGATGGGTCAGAACTCGCCAAAATTGAGAAGTACACTCGTCAACACTATGCAGCACCGAACCCGGACTACTTCGGGAAATATAAAGGCAAGAACGTCATCGTCGTCTCGTTCGAGTCGGCCCAAAACTTCACGCACAATATGAAAGCGTCGAACGGTGAGTACATCACACCGAACTTGAACAAACTGATCGAAGAGTCCCACTACTGGCCGAACTATTACCATACGGTCGGTCAAGGGAAGACGTCGGATGCCGAGTTCGCACTCGACAACTCGCTATACGGACTTCCGCGTGGTGCCGTCTACTTCACGAACGCCGATAACGAGTATCAGGCACTCCCTGAATTGATTAAGGAAGATAATTACTACTCGGCCGTGTTTCATGCGAACAACAAATCGTTCTGGAACCGGGACTTGATGTATAAAAACATCGGCGTCGACCGGTTCTTCGATGAGAAGAGCTATGACCTCGGCAACCCCGAGGACATGACTGAATGGGGACTGCTCGATGACAGTTTCTTCGAACAGTCGATTCCGATGCTCGAGGAGCTACCAGAACCGTTCTATGCGAAGTTCATCACGCTCACGAACCACTTCCCGTACACGATGCCGAGCGAGGACTACGAACTCGTGCCCAAATTCGAGACGAGTTCGACGACGCTTAACAACTTCCCACAGGCGCTCGCGTATCAAGATTACGCGCTCGGCTTGTTCATCGACGAGTTGAAGGCGAACGGTATGTGGGACGACACGATTTTCGTCGTCTACGGTGACCATTACG
The DNA here is from genome assembly GCF_018618395.1 of Exiguobacterium sp. s149. Taxonomy (NCBI): domain Bacteria; kingdom Bacillati; phylum Bacillota; class Bacilli; order Caryophanales; genus Exiguobacterium; species Exiguobacterium sp. s149. The sequence goes on along the minus strand of NZ_JACSLZ010000001.1, from coordinate 16,323 downwards.
GAATCTCGACGAACCATAATGACGCGATGGCCGACTTGCTCGGCAAAGACGAGTTGACGCCATACGACGTCGCCAAGCTCCAGTCCGTCCCGTTCGCGGTTCATCTACCGGGACAAGACAAAGGTGAAGTGCACGAGACAATCGGCAGTCATGTCGATATGAAGCCGACAATCTTGCACTTGCTCGGGATTGACACGTCGGACACGGTAGGTTTCGGAAGTGACTTGTTATCGGAAGACCGGACGAGCCGCGCCATCTTCCGGGACGGTACCGTCATCACCGACGAATACGTCTGGACGCAATCGACATGCTATGACGCTTCGAGCGGTGAAGTCGTCGAGGACGTCTCGCTCTGTGGACCGGATAGTGCAGAAGCAGAGAAGCTTCTCCAAATGAACGATGATTTGATTTACTCAGATTTGCTCCGCTTCAAAGAGCAGACCGAACAATAACCAATAGCGCCGTCCCGCTTAGCCGGGACGGCGCTATTGGTTATACAAAAAAAGACGACCAGAGTCGTCTTCGTGCTCATTAGCCTGGGATTCCACCGTAAATCAATGTCGCGACGCCGAAAAATCCGAATACGAGTACAGTGACCGCGGCGAAAGCAAGTGGAAAGAATTGGCGCTTCTTAAACGAACGGGCCATTCCCCAGATTGCAACGAGTGCAACGATGAGCGAGATCCATCCAAATGGTTCATACAAATGCATGACGAGTTCCCCCTTTATTATACGTCATGAAATTCATAAAAATTTCACTGAAATATCATTATTATTTTATCCGATAATGTAGACGCTGTCGAGAAAAGAAAGCCTCCGCTACAATTTTGCCACAATATCGATTAGAATGATGGGGGAGGTGTTCTGAATGAACATAGTAAGAATCACATCGGGCCTGGCCCAAGAGAACGGATACGTACTCGAAAAAGAAGGTACGGTCCTCATCGTCGACCCGGGCACGGATGACCCGAAATTCTTCGAGGCAGTGGAACGATTCGGTGGCTTGAACGCCATTCTGTTGACACATGCCCACTTTGACCATATCGGGGGAATCGATGCCTTGCGTGACCGTTACAACGTCCCGGTCTACGTCCATGAAGCGGAACGGACGTGGCTGATGGACGACGAGAAGAACGGGGCGGCGAAGTTTCATCTGCCAAGTGCGGCGATGCGACCGGCCGAACGGATCTATCAAGGCAAGACGCTCGAAATCGGTGCGTTCACCATCGAGTTGCATCACACGCCGGGTCATTCGCCGGGTAGCGTCACGCTTCACTTCCCGACCGAACGCATCGCCTTCTGTGGGGATTTGATTTTCAAACAGTCGGTCGGACGGACCGATTTGTACGGTGGTGACCAAGCGACGTTGCTTGGATCGATCGATCGCATGCGTCAGTTATTACCGGGTGAAACGGTGCTCTATTCAGGTCATGGGCCGAAGACGACGCTCGAGGCCGAGATTCGGACGAATCCGTTTTTCGACAGATAACTAAAAAAAGATTGTCTCACGAGGAGACAATCTTTTTTTACATTTGGAAGTTACTCCAATACGTGAAGACGACGAAGAAGACAGTTAAATAAGCGCCGAACACGTATACATACGTTTTTTCAGTGAGTTTCAAGTAGCCTAGTGCGACGAAGAAAATAGTTTGAGCTAAAAAGACAAGACCCATTACGACGAAGTCACCACTATGTTCGCTACTGCTTTGATCTCCACCGAGTGCGCCTACGAAAGCAAGCGCCGCGATCAACCCAGTCCAAAAGCCTAGGACACGGAACATTCTCGCCATGTTAATCCCCCCATACGTGCATTATTCCATTCTCATTCACTATTTTACCAACACATTCAGAAAAATGCTATGAAAACGTGTGAATTGAGCAAAATAATCGTGAAAAATATGTGAAATGAAAACGTTGGGCAAGGTTGTACAAAAAAATTAAAAAACTTGTACAAACTATGTACAAAACGGGTATAAGGTTGTATAATCAACTTACACACATCGAACGAATCGTTCCACACATTATAGAGGAGGTATTGAAATGGCAAATGAATTGATGTTCTACACGTACCCGAGCTGTACTTCATGCCGTAAGACGAAAGCGTTTTTACAGGAGCAGCACCTTGAGGTAAGCGAGCGCCATATCTTCCGCAACGCTCCGACCGTGGACGAATTGAAGACGCTATTGGCACTGAGCGAAAACGGAGTCGACTCGCTTCTCGCAACGAGAAGTCAGGCGTTCAAGCAATTAGACATTGACGTCGAAGATTTAAAGCTGAGCGAGTTGCTCAAGTTGATGAGCGAAAATCCGAAACTATTGAAACGCCCGATTTTGACGGATGGCAACGAAGTCATTGTCGGTTATGACAAGGCGACAATCGAAGCGTATGCCCGCCGTTTCGAATCGACAACTGCAAACGTTTCATGACGCAAGTCCACTTTCCAACGAGTGGGCTTTTTTTTATGCTCATGTTGAGGTGGCGGAGATGATGCGAATAGTTGAGCGAGTGATTGATGCGGCACGTACGTTGCAGGCAAGTGATGTCCATTTCATGCCGTTAGAGGACGAGGTGATGATTCAAGTACGGCATGGGGCACACTTGCAACGATTGGAGATGATGACACACACAGACTATGAACGATTGACCTTACATATGAAGTATTGGTGCTCATTGACGGAAACAGATCATCGCGTGCCCCAGTCCGGTATGTACGCCGGGTCAGTTGAGGCAATCCGGGTTACTTTCCTACCATCGTTCGACCGTACGCTCATGTCGTGGCGGCTTCCGAACCCCTCGTTCCACTTAGCGGAGTTGTTAGATGACAAGGACGTCCATCGGTTCAACGAATGGTCGACGTTGAGGCAAGGTCTGCTCTTAATCGGGGGCGCGACCGGGGCGGGGAAGACGACCGTCCTATATGCGTTTTTACAAAGTTTGGCCGGTCGACGCATTGTCACGATTGAGAACCCTCCGGAGAAGCAAGTGCCGGGCGTGATTCAACTCGAAGTCAATCCGAAAGCGGGACTCGACCATCGCACGTTGCTGAAAGAGACGCTCCGGGCCGATCCGGATGTGATTGTCATCGGAGAAATCAGGACGAGTGAGGAGTTGAGGGTGGCGCATGATGCGGCACTCAGCGGTCATATGACGATTGCGACGTTCCATACGGCGAGTGTGACCGATGGCGAACGGCGACTCGAACAGCTCACGGGGAAGATGGAAGTCACACGGCATTGGTGCATCCTGCACCGGGAAGACGAGGTGAGCTGTACGTGGTCCGAGACCAATTGAGCAAGGAGTTGGCCATCATTCGCCGCTTCCTCAGACTCCAGTCACGTGGAGTCGGGTTGAAGAAGACGTTCGAGACGCTCGAACTGCATGAACGTGGAAAAATGAAACTAGTCATCCGTGAGATGCGGAATCAACTTGAGCAAGGACGCCCGCTCGCCAACGTGTTCGAGGGACTCGTCATCGACCCGAGGATGCGAGAGATGCTCGTCACAGCCGAACGGGGTCATCATTTTTTGGAAGGGCTTGAGCAAGTGCTCGTCTTATCGACGATGCGCCGCAATCTACGGCAAGAACTCAGCCAGTTGGCACGGTACCCGCTCGTGATTTTGACGATGCTGCTCGGGCTCGGTGCGATTTACGCCCTGTATATCTTCCCAAAGCTGTTGACGATGGTAGAGGTCGATACGCTCGATGGGCTGAACGCGATTCTTCTGTCGCGATGGTTTTTCCCAGGTCTGTTCGTCGGATTGCTCGTGACTGGGGCCGGCCTCTATTGGAACGGCCGACTCGGCCGACTCGTGCCGCTACGTGTCGTCGAGAGAGGTAGACGGCTGTATGTGACGTACTTGTTCGTCAGTGAGTTAGCCTTGTTGAGTGAAGGACAGGGTTCGGTCCGTCACATCATCGAGCGGCTGTCACGAGGAGACGGTGAAGTGGCGAGCATCGCGAGACGGATGCATGAGCGCATGTCGGCCGGGTGCGAACTCGAGGCGGCGGCGCGGCAAGAGCGTTTGCTCGAGCATGAAGTCGTCAGTCTGTTCGGCGTCGGGACGGTGAGCGGGGAGCTCGGATCAATCATGATGATTCATCGGGATCTCGTGTTCGAAGAGATGGAGCTGTATTGGAAGCAGCTGATCGCCAAGGCCGAACAGATGTTATACGGATTTTTAACGGTGATGGTCACGATGATCTTTTATACGATTTATTTGCCGGTCAAACTAATCATGTCTCAACTATGACAAGGAGGAATCTGATTATGACACACTTCAAATCAGAACAAGGATTCACGCTCGTCGAAATGGCCGCCGTCTTGCTAATTATCTCGGTGTTGCTCTTGCTCCTCGTCCCGTCGATGTCAGACGGGAAGTCACGAGCGGACAGCGTCAGTTGCGAGGGCAGTGTGCGCATCGTCGAGTCCGAAATCAATTTGTATTACGCGGAACATAAAGCGTACCCTGAGACGTTAGTGGCGATCGACCGTGCCACGACTGAGAGTCCGCTCGAATACAGTTGTCAGTCGCTCGTGTACACGTATGCGCCGACGACCGGTACGTTGACAAAACAGTGAGGCGAGACGGCTATACGTTAATCGAGACGGCGGCCGTCCTCGTCATTTTGGCACTCCTGCTCCTCATGGCGACCCCGGTCGTCCGGTCGATGGACCGGTTGGCATTATTCGATTTCACGGAGGCGCTCGTGAGTGACATCGCCGAAGTGGGACAAGCGCCCTACGTCGCCGCCGACGGCTCGTGTGTGCCGCGTTTACGTTGGTATCTCAAAGAACGGCGCTACCAAATCGCTTGCGGGACGACACCAATCGTGTCCCGCGTGGTGCCGGAAGGGGTCGATCTGAGTTTGCCGACCAATAGTGAAATCGTCTTTTCACGCACGGCAGCGACGTATGCGGGACAGTGGAAGTTCTATTCAGGAACGACGATGGTGACGTTGAAATTCAGGATGGGGACGTACGAGCCGGAGGTGTTGCGCGTTGAAGGGAAATGAGCAAGGAGTCACGTTTTGGGAGATTTGCCTCAGTCTGGCGCTCTTACTGGCTTGGGTCGGTGTCGTTGCCCCATTCATCGAGGCGGCGACGGAACGGGTCGAGCGCCTCGAGACGACCGTCCGTACGTATGAACGGCTCCAAGGGGAGGTGCTGCGCGATGCCGCGAACCCGAGCGGACGCCAAACAATCTGTGACGGCGACCTTTGCCTGCCGACGCTTTGATTCGGGCTTCACCTTGCTCGAAGTGAGTCTCACGATGTTGATCATCCCGCTCTTCATCGGGCTGATGGTCCACTTCCTCGTCCTCGGACAAGCATTTTATGAACAACCTCGGGCGAAAGTCCAGACGACGCCGCAACTGATGGTGCGGAAACTGTTCGAGAGCCGCGATTGTGACGTCGTGTCGGGCCGTCTCGTCGGTACGCATGTGCGCCCGGACGGGACGACATGGACGTGGACGCTCAAACAAATCGACCGGAACTTGGTCATGGTCGGAGACGGGGGAGGGAATTTGCTATTTTTAAGAGGAATCGAGGCGTACCGGGTCGAACCGGTAGGAGAAGGTTTTCGAATTCAATGGAACGATGCGACCGGGCCGCGCGAGAAGAACGTGATGTGCATGCGCGCGGATACTTTGTGATGTCGACGTTAATCGTACTGACGTGGTTACTCGGCGGGGCAATGTTTTGGTATACTGATATCGAACGAAGCACTGAACAATTGGCGCTCGATGCCTTGGCGATTCGCTTCGAGGCTCACGTGATGGTGGCGGAGCGGACGTGCGGGTCGACCGCGGTCGCGTTGACGAGACCGACCGGCACAATCCAATGCCGTCCGCTCGGCACTGGGACGATTGAGGTCGACGTACGCCTTCAGACCGGTGAACGACATAAAGAGGTGATTTATTTCGATGACTAAACCGTTTTACATCATTGGATTTATGGGTACAGGTAAATCAAGCTTAAAACAATATCTTGCAAAATCGAATCACGTCATCGATTTGGACGAGTTGTTTGAAACAGATACCGGTATGGACATCCCGGCATATTTCGATCGTTACGGCGAAGCAGCGTTTCGGCTCCAAGAGAGTCGACTGTTACAAAATGCGCGCGCTGACTATATCGTGACGGGCGGAGGGATTGTTGAACGGGAAGCGAATATGGAATGGATGCGAGAGCAAGGTGTCATCATCACGCTCGACTTGCCGTTTGAAGTGTGTTGGGAACGGATTAAAGACTCAGACCGTCCACTCGTTCGTAACGGAAAAGCGGCCGTTCACACGTTGTACGAACGTCGTCGACCGCTCTATGCGCGCGCAAATCACGTGCTTGACGCTTCGCTCTGCACTGAGGCCATCGCGCATACATTGAATCAGTTGAAGGAGGTAGAAGGATGATTTGGATTAATCTTGGGATTATCGTACTCGCACTTGTCGGGCTCGGCTTGTATGGCTTCTTATTGTACCGTAATAAAATGAAGGCAGACCTTCGTCGCGTGAAGCGCTTGACGGAACGGTTCCAAATCCGTGCCGACGTCATCCAAGGGCTCGTCAATGAGATTAAACAACACGTGGATACGGTCAATGCATCGGTGAAACAGATGAAAGCCTATTCGGTGAAAGTGAAGGACGAGACGATGGAGCTGAAACAAGCGACCGTCGGCTTGACGAAAGAAATTAAACGGACCGCTGGAATCGAACGCCCAGACGTTTCCACTGAGACTAAAATATGAAATAATGAGGATGAAAACGTTTTCGTTTTCCATCCTCTTTATTTTTGCCCATTTTGGCTAGGCAGAGCCGCAAAAAATTGATAAAGTGGAATAGAAAACGAAATATTTCACGAAATACATTATTTACGTTCGGGATTGGGGGATAATATGGAGAAAGTATCGTTAAAACGTACGCCTTTATATGATTTGATTTCCGTAAAGGCGAAGATGGTGGATTTTGCGGGGTTTGAGATGCCGATCATGTTCTCATCTATTAAAGAAGAGCATCAAGCGGTTCGCAACAACGTCGGGATGTTCGATGTGTCACACATGGGGGAGATTCGCATCGAAGGACCGGATGCGCTCGAGAACGTGCAACGTCTTGTCACGAACGATGTGTCTAAATTACAGATCGGTCAGGTGCAGTATAATCTGTTCTGTTTACCGAACGGCGGTGTCATCGACGACCTGCTCGTCTACCGACTCGATGAAGACGCATTTTGGCTCGTCGTCAACGCCTCGAATATCGAAAAAGATGTGGCGCACGTCCGTGAATATGTCACAGGGGACGTCACGGTGACGGATGAGTCGAACGCCTATGGTCAAATCGCCATCCAAGGACCGATGGCTGAACAAGTGCTCGGCCGTTTGACGGATTTGCCGCTGGCCGACATCAAGTTTTTCCGGTTCATGACCGGCGACGTGGCCGGCGTGTCGACCATCGTTTCACGCAGCGGCTATACGGGGGAGGACGGGTTTGAATTGTATGCCCGCGCCGAAGACGTAGCCGCAATTTGGTCAGCGTTAGAAGCTGAAGGCGTCACGCCATGCGGGCTCGGCTCGCGTGACACGCTCCGGTTCGAAGCGTGCCTCCCGCTCTATGGGCACGAGCTTGATGAGACGGTCACTCCGTTCGAGGCGAACTTGAACTTTGCCGTCAAACTCGATACTGAGTTCATCGGTAAGGACGCCCTCGTGAAGCAAAAAGAAGACATCCCGCGCCGATTGATCGGCTTGCGTTTGCTCGGGCGCGGTATCGCTCGTCAAGGCGCGACGGTCGAAGTTGACGGAGAGACGATTGGTGTTGTCACGACTGGTACGATGCCGCCGACGGTGAACGAATCAATTGCCTGGGCGCGCGTCGATCGCCGTTTCGCGGAGGCGACACACTTTATTGTTGAAGTTCGGGGTAAAAAAATAGAAGCCGAACGTGTACCGACACCGTTTTATAAACGTAAATGAAACAGGGGGATTCAGAATGAATAGAATGGAGTTTCGTTATTTACCGATGACAGAGCAAGATGAGCGTGACATGTTGCAGACGATTGGCGTAGAGTCGATTGAAAACCTACTCGAGGATATCCCAGCATCGCTCCGGGAGACTGCTTCTTTAGCGGCCATCGGTGCGCCGCTTCCGGAAGTTGACCTCGTTCGTCATATGACGAAGCTGGCTGAGAAAAACGTGCACACGAAATCGACTCCGAGTTTCCTCGGGGCCGGGATGTACGATCACCTCTCTCCGAGCGTCATGAACCATATGCTTCTCCGTTCCGAGTTCTATACTGCTTATACGCCGTATCAACCTGAAATCTCGCAAGGTGAACTCCAAGCGATGTTCGAGTTCCAAACGATGATTTGCGAATTGACGGGGATGGACGTGGCCAACTCGTCAATGTATGACGGCATCACTGCCCTCGCTGAAGCAACGTATCTGGCGAGTGCCCATACAAAGAAAAAACGTGTCGTCGTATCAGGAGCGGTCCATCCGGAAGCGAAGGATGTCATCCGAACATACGCAGGTGGGCCAGGGCTCACGGTCGAATATACGGACGTGAGTGCGGGAGTGACCGATATATCTGACATCGATTTGACGGATGCCTCGTGCCTCGTCGTCCAATATCCGAACTTCTTCGGTCGTGTCGAGGACTTGTCAGCCCTCGCGAAAGCAGCGCACGACGCCGGCGCCTTGTTCGTCGTGTCGAGCAATCCGCTCGCGCTCGGTATTCTGGAATCACCGGGTGCGCTCGGTGCCGACATCACAGTCGGTGACGCCCAACCGTTCGGAATCCCGCAAAGCTTCGGCGGTCCTTCATGTGGATACTTCGCCGTCAAACAAGCACTCATGCGCAAACTTCCAGGCCGCCTCGTCGGTCAAACGGTCGATGAGGATGGGAAGCGCGGTTTCGTCTTGACGCTTCAGGCGCGGGAACAACACATCCGTCGTGACAAAGCGACGTCAAACATCTGCTCGAACCAGGCGCTCAATGCGCTCGCGGCATCAATCACGATGTCTGCCCTCGGGAAGTACGGGATTCGTGACATGGCCGTCCGTAACATTCAAACGGCCCATTACATGAAAGAAGCACTCAAGACTGCTGGATACACGGTAATCGATGAAGGGCCGATGTTCAATGAGTTCGTCGTCGACTTCGGAGTCGATGCGGAAGATGTGTCGCGTCATCTGCTCGAGGCCGGCATCATCGGCGGCTTGCCACTCGGCTCGTATGAGACAGAACGGCAGACGCAAATGTTGCTCTGTGCGACGGAGCTTCGGACGAAAGAAGAAATCGATCAATTTGTTGAAGTGGTTGGGGGGATGAAGTGATGCAACACGAACAAACATTAATTTTCGAAGTGTCACGTGCAGGACGAACGGGCTATAACTTACCGACACCGACCGTGCCGGAAGTCGATTTGGACACGCTCTTACCGGCTTCGATGATCCGTCAAGAAGCGGCCGAGCTTCCGGAAGTATCGGAACTTGATGTCGTCCGCCATTATACGTCGCTGTCGACACGCAACCACGGTGTCGATTCCGGCTTCTATCCGCTCGGCTCGTGCACGATGAAATATAACCCGAAAGTGAATGAAGATATGGCCCGCCTCCCCGGCTTCGCCCATATCCATCCGTTGCAGCCGGTCGAGTCGATTCAAGGGGCGCTCGAGCTCATGGTCGACCTGCAAGAACAACTTGCCGAAATCACCGGCATGGATGAAGTGACGCTTCAACCGGCAGCCGGGGCCCATGGAGAATGGACCGGTCTCATGCTCATCAAGGCGTTCCACCATCACAACGGTGATATGGAGCGGACAAAAGTACTCGTGCCGGATTCGGCACACGGAACGAACCCGGCCTCGGCCGTCGTTGCCGGTTTCGAGACGGTGACCGTCAAATCAGATGAGCGTGGGCTCGTCGATTTGGAAGACTTGAAGTCAAAAGTCGGGGCCGATACGGCAGCGCTCATGCTGACGAACCCGAATACACTCGGTTTGTTCGAGGCCGACATTTTGGAGATTGCCAAAGTCGTCCACGAGGCCGGCGGTAAGCTTTATTACGACGGAGCCAACTCGAATGCGATTTTAGGCATCGCCCGTCCTGGGGATATGGGCTTCGACGTCGTCCACTTGAACTTGCATAAGACGTTCACGGGCCCGCACGGTGGTGGCGGTCCAGGATCTGGACCGGTCGGAGTGAAGCGTGATTTGATTCCGTACTTGCCAACGCCGATTGCGCGCCGTGCCGAAACGGGCTTCACGCTCGATTATGATCGCCCGCAATCGATTGGCCGCATCAAACCGTTCTATGGCAACTTCGGGATTAACGTCCGTGCCTACAGCTACATCAAGACGATGGGCGCGGAAGGGTTGACGCGCGTCTCACGCGAAGCGGTATTGAACGCCAACTATATGTTCGCCCGCTTGAAAGATGCGTTCGATGTGCCGTACGATACGTTCTGCAAGCATGAGTTCGTCTTGTCTGGAAAACGTCAAAAAGCGCTCGGCGTGCGTACGCTCGATATCGCCAAACGATTGCTCGATTTCGGCTACCATCCGCCGACGATTTACTTCCCGCTCAACGTCGAGGAGTGCATCATGGTCGAACCGACGGAGACGGAATCGAAAGAGACGCTCGACGCATTCTGCGACGCGATGCTCCAAATCGTCAAAGAGGCAGAAGAGAATCCGGAAATCGTTCAGACGGCCCCGCATACGACGGTCGTCAAACGACTCGACGAGACGCTCGCTGCTCGCAAGCCGGTGCTCAAATACGAACGACGCCAACCGTCGTCCATCAATTGAAACCGAACCCGTTCGCTATAAGCGAGCGGGTTTTTTGGCGCAAAAAAAACGTCCATCTCCGCTAGAAGGAGTGGACGTAGTGAGCGGGTCAGTCTTTTTTGACTTTCCCTTTCCAGTTTTTGAAGCCGCCGTCGAGCATGTAGATGTCCGTATAACCATTTTTCATGAGCAGCTTGGCCGCTTGGTTCGTACGTGACTTGCCTTGGCAATACATGAGGATCGGTTGATCTTTGCGAAGTTCTTTCATGCGCAGTTTCATTTGTCCGACCGGGATGTTACGGGCGCCGACGATGTGGCCTCCCTTGTACTCGTTCGGTTCACGGACGTCGATCAATTGACCTTTACGGAGCGATGCACGGAACTCTTCTTGCTTCATTTTCTTCAAACCGCGAGCCGGCAAGAAACGCCAGACGATGTATGCGATGAGCGCAGCCCATAGGATGATGACGAGGATAGTTTCGATTCCCATTGATGTTCTCCCTTTCTCTATTAAGTTTCACCAACATCCATTATAAAGAATTTAAGGTCATGAGACAATGATTGACTGATGGATTTCCCCGTTCTGCTTTCGGTTTCTAAATGGTTGCGTTAAAATAGAGATTGCAGAACGGAACATAAGGGGAGGCTATGCCCATGCCGACACCGAGTATGGAAGATTACTTAGAACGAATTTATTTGCTGATGGTCGAGAAAGGATACGCCCGCGTATCCGATATCGCCGAACATTTAGGGGTGCATCCCTCCTCTGTCACGAAAATGGTGCAAAAGCTCGACCGGGAAGACTATTTGATTTATGAGAAATATAGAGGTCTCATGCTGACGAACAAAGGCCAGAAAATCGGGAAACGGCTTGTCGAACGGCATGCGATGCTCGAGTCATTTCTACGCTTGATTGGCGTCGACGAAGCTCACGTCTATGAGGATGTCGAAGGGATTGAACACCACTTAAGCTCAAATACGCTCGACTGTATGACCCAATTCGTCGAATTTTTCGAAGACAAACCGGAACTGATGGCACAGTTTCGTGCGTTTCGAGAGGTGAACCGCTCTGAAGACGAGTGAATATAAACGACCGCGACCGATGAATCGAATCGGAAGCGGTCGTTTTTTTACGTAAATCTAACCTAAAACCGAACGATGACTTCGTATTTTTCAAGTGAAGTCTATTTTTAAGCCGTTTTTATGATAGAATGGGTGCTGGTAAGAATGATAAGGGGGTGACGGCGAACAATCGCCGACATTATGGATATTCAAATCAAAGGGAAACTGTTTGACGAAGCGCAGATTAAACAACGTGTGGCGGAACTCGCCCAACAAATCGAACGCGATGCGGCAGGGACACCGATCGTCCTCGTGGCCGTCTTGAAAGGGTCGCTCGTCTTCGCAGCCGACTTAATGCGCGAGATGACGGGCAGTGTCCAACTCGACACAGTCGCGACGTCGTCGTACGGAAAGAAATCGGTCTCGAGCGGGAACGTCCAACTCCGTAAAGATTTAGATCTCGATGTCGAAGGGAAATACGTCGTCATCATCGAGGACATCATCGATACGGGACAAACGCTCAAATTTTTATGCCAGCACATGACGTTGCATCAACCGGGAGAATTGAAGATTTGTACACTCCTCGATAAACCGGCCCGCCGGCTCGTCACGTTAGATGCGGACTATGTTGGTTTCGAGATTCCAGATGAATTCGTCATCGGGTATGGCATCGATTATGCCGAACAGTACCGCAATCTGCCGTATATCGGCTTCGTCGAGACAGAATGAAAAACGAACCAGGCCGGATATGGCCTGGTTCGTTTTCACATATTGGCTTTCTTTTTCTTCTTGCCTTTCTTGCCTTCGATGACGGTCAAGTGTGGGGCGTCGCTGCGATGCACCGAGCGGGTTGGACGCTTCGATAGTTTCGTCACGTTTGAACTGGGCTTCACTTTCTTCTTGGCCGCAGTGGACGGCTTGACTTTCGGATTCGCACCTGGGCGTTGCATCCGTTTTTTCGAGGCTTGAGCGGTCTTCCGGTAACGCATATCCTCAGCCGAAATTTTCGGCGCCATGAACACTCGATAAATCACGTAGAAAATCAACCCGAAAATCCCGATGAAGAGCAACTGTCTGAACAATCGACCAGGGTCGGTCGCGAGCATATGTCCGACACCGATGAAGCCTAAGATGAACACGATCGTGGCTGCGGTCGAGCCGATTCTTTGTCTGATCATGGTGCTTTCCTCCTCTTTATCCCTCTCTTTGCACGGCCGGTTGACCTAGTTCTGAACGTTCCCATGTCTCGAACGCCTCGATGGCGACACGGATTTGTTCGTCATTCGGTTCGCGCGTCGTCAACAATTGTAAAGACAACCCAGGCTTGCCGAGAACGGACAAGAAGCGATGTTCACGGAAGCGGTTTGTAAATTGGAGCACCTCGAACGAGATGCCGATGACCACTGGCAACAAAGCGATGCGGCTGACGAGTCGGACCCAGAGGGGGTCGATCGGGACGATCATGTAAACGCCGATGCCGACGAAAACGGTGAATAGGATGAAACTCGATCCACAGCGATAGTGGAGGCGTGAACTTGCCCGAACGTTATCGACGGTAATCGGTCGTCCGGACTCATAACAGTTGATCACCTTGTGCTCGGCCCCGTGATATTGGAACACGCGCCGGATGAGTGGCGTCAAGGAAATCAAATAAAGGTAACTGAGCAACAATACTAATTTTATTCCCCCTTCGAGGAGGTTTTGAATCACATGACCGGACAATGCGGGCACGCTTTGGAACATAGCGGCGAGAAGGGCCGGGGTGACGTTGAAAATCAGCTTCCCGAACACGTATGAGATGACGCCGACGATGGCGATCATGACGACCATCAAGATGTTCTGTTTTTTCTCTTCTGGTTTCGTTGTCTCGTCCTCACTCGGGTCCACGTCATAACGATCGCTTGCGAACGTCATATGGGCCGAACCATTTTTGAGTGATTCATATAGCGCGACCACACCACGCAGGAATGGGATTTTTTTTAACGATTGGACCCACGGGACAAGAATGCGGGGCTGCTGGAACGTCTCGATAGACCCGTCTTTCCGTCGAATCGCCGAAGCGCTCTCGGCGCGTCCTTGAAACATGACGCCTTCCACGAGCGCCTGGCCACCGACGGGAATCATTGGTTTAGTTTTCATGTCATTTCCTCGATTCCTACAGTTATATAGTTGAATTATACCGTGATTCACGTAAAAAACGAAACCTCACGAACGTCGATTGTCGCACGAACCGTTAAATTTGTTACAATAGAGGCGACTTGACGAACAGGGGGGAAGACTTGTGCATATACTCGTCTTAAATGGACCGAATTTGAATCTGCTCGGGAAGCGGGAACCGGACGTATACGGGGACGTCTCGTTGAAGGGATTGACGGCGGAGCTATTGCTCGCCGCCCCGGAGGATGTTCAGTTGACGTTCGTCCAATCCAACCATGAAGGCGAACTGATCGATGCGCTCCATGAAGCGTACGATTATGCGGGGGTCATCTTTAATGCGGGGGCGTACACGCATACGTCGATTGCGCTCCGGGATGCCATCGCCGCCATCAAAGCCCCGGTCGTCGAAGTACATATCTCGAACGTGCATGCACGGGAGTCGTTTCGTCATGAATCGAAACTTGCCGCCGTTTGTCTCGGTGTCATCAGCGGTTTCGGCTTGACGAGCTATACGCTCGCGTTGCAGGCATTGCTCGTACATTGGAGGAATCGACATGATTGAACGGGTCAACAAACTGCAAGGTCAGCTAGAAGCGAACGGCATCGACGGATTGCTCGTGACGAAACGGGAAAACATCCGCTACTTATCTGGTTTCACCGGGTCGAGCGGTGTCCTCGTAATCACGGCGCAGTCGGCGAGCTTCATCACGGATTTCCGCTACACGGAACAAGCCGCTAGCCAAGTAAAAGGCTTCGACATCATCGAGCATAAGACGTCGCTCATCAAGTCGGTGGCGGAAGTCGTGACAGAGCAAGCGGTGAAGCGCCTCGGCATCGAACAAGATGACATGACGGTCGGCCAGTTCCGGACGTATGAAAAAGAAGTCGCAGCCGAGCTCGTCGAGACGTCAGGTATCGTCGAAAAGCTACGCTTGATTAAGGATGAGTCAGAGATTAAGATAATGAAGGAAGCCGCGGCGATTGCGGACGCGGCGTTTGCGCACATCCAGACGTTCATCCGTCCAGGGCGGACCGAAAAAGAAGTCGCGAATGAACTGGAAATGTTCATGCGGGCCCAAGGTGCGGACTCATCTTCGTTCGATATGATCGTTGCGTCAGGGCATCGTTCGGCATTGCCGCACGGTGTGGCCAGCGACAAGGTCATCGAAGCGGGAGAACTCGTGACGCTCGATTTCGGTGCCTACTATCAAGGATACTGCTCGGATATCACACGTACGCTCGCTATCGGGGACATCTCGGACGAGTTGCGGACGATTTACGATACGGTGCTCCGGGCTCAACTCGCAGGTGTCGAGGGCACGAAAGCTGGCATCACGGGAATCGAGGCGGACGCATTGACGCGTGACGTGATTAAAGACGCGGGCTACGGTGAATACTTCGGACATTCGACAGGCCACGGTCTCGGCATGGAAGTGCATGAGGCACCAGGCTTGTCATTCCGTTCGGAGACGGTGCTAGAGCCGGGGATGGTCGTCACGATCGAACCGGGTATCTATATTGCTGGGATCGGCGGTTGCCGCATCGAGGATGACGTGGTCGTCACGGAGACGGGGAACATCCGTCTCACGCAGTCGCCAAAAGAGTTAATTACGATTGAGGCTTGAGTCTCAGCTCATTTTAGGAGGAAATCAACATGGTATCAGTTAACGATTTAAAAACAGGCTTAACGGTCAAGACGTCTGACGGTTCGATTTGGCAAGTCATCGAATTCCAACACGTCAAGCCAGGTAAAGGCGCGGCTTTCGTCCGCACGAAAATGCGTAACTTGCGCACAGGTGCGATTCAAGAGACGACGTTCCGTGGTGGCGAGCGCATCGAACGTGCGCACATCGAACGGAAACGCATGCAGTACCTCTATCCGATGGGCGATACGTACGTGTTCATGGACACAGAGTCGTATGAACAGCTCGAATTGACGGGCGAGCAAGTGAAAGCGGCGCTCCCGTACATGCTCGAGAACATGGAAGTAAGTATCGCTGACTACGACGGTGAGATTCTCGGAATCGAGCTTCCGACGACGGTCGTCTTGACGATTGTCGAAGCCGATCCAGGCGTCAAAGGCGACACGGCATCGAACGTGAAGAAAAACGCGACGGTCGAAACGGGCCACATCATTCAAGTGCCGCTCTTCATCGAGCCAGGCGAAAAAGTAACGGTCGACACGCGCACAGGCGAGTTCACGGGCCGCTATAACGGGTAAACCAAGGGTGTCTAGACTGACCTAGCTATATGAGACACTAATAAAAACACCTTATTAGGCTGCCACCACACCATATTTTATCGGTGTGAGGTAGCCTAA